>JARRKU010000060.1:0-21182 GCA_037387725.1 Desulfobacteraceae bacterium | reverse complement strand
GTCGTTGAAGATCTCCACCAGATCGTTGGTCCGAATATTCCGCTGCTGTGCATCATGTGAGTTGATGCGCACGATCCAGTAATAGTATCCGTCGATCAGCACCCGGTGGTCCTTGACATCGTTGATGACCCCATCCTTGGCGTCGAACATGGTATGGAAGCTGTATCGGGGATGGGGCGATATCAGGTTCAGGGGATATTTGGCGTACAATTCCCGGTTATGGTGTCCCTCCCATGAGGGAATAAAAGCGGGCAGCGGCGGCCGTTCCGGATCTTCCGGAGCAAAGCGTTTCAGGCTGGAAGACTCGAATTCCAGCTTTCCCGACTGGGTCTGCAGGCCGCGGCGCCATTCCTCCGTATAGTCCGACGGCAGTGGGGATAGCTCAGGCACATCTTTTTTGCGCCCTTCGGCAAACCAGCGGTAGGAGACCGGTGCGCGGTGCTCTTCCCTTGGCGCAGGAACCACGTAGTAGCCTTTGCGCAGAAACTTGGACCACGAAATCACTTCAGGCAGGTCGCTGGCGCTGAAAAGCCGGTGGCACCACTCCATCTCGGTCATGCCCTCGGAAAAGGGCGCCCCCAATCCCAGGCGGTTGGCCAGTTCCAGAAAGATCTGGTAGTCGGACTTGGATTCGCCAAGGGGTTCGATGCATCTGTGCTGCATGGTGATGATGCGGTGGTTCCACTGGATGAACTGGTGGTGGCTGTAGCCTCCCGAGTTGGCGGTTTCACCGATGTCCCAGCGTTCGAAATTGGTGCAGGCCGGCAGGAGCACATCGGCGAATTTCGCTTCCCCTTCGAACCAGATGGACTGGTTGACCACGAACTCCAGATTGTCGCTGCGGTACGCCTTAGCGTATCTATTGGCATCGGCCATGGTGCCGAAGTGTGAACCGCCGTACTTGTAGTACATTCTGGCCGGTGAGTGACCCGGGGCCGGATAGGTGATCTTCTTGAACTGGCCTTCGATGCTTTTGGGATCCGTGGGATAGCCTTCGCAGGCCTGGTTTAAGATGGCCTCGGGAATGCGCAGCCGGGGAATCATCTGGGCCACCGAGTTCATGCTGGGCAATTGGGGCATGCGCTGGTACATGCTGATGCGCAGACCGGTGTAGTCCAGATCCCCGGAAAGACCGCCTTCGGCATACCCGGGAAAGTAGAAATTGGTGTCCACCGGTGCGCCTTGCTGGAGGCATCCCATGTTGATCCCCGGTTTGCCCAGCCCCTGCATGGCCATCAAACACACCATGGAGCGGGCCCATTCGATACCGGTGGCACAGCGGCATGCGCCGCCGAAGCCGGCCAGTCCGCCGGGGGAGAGATAGGTTTTGCGGGTCCCCCACAACCTGGCCAGGGCGCGCACGTCCTTGGCGGGAACATTGGTTTCCTCTTCCTGCCATTCCGGGGTCTTGGCGATCCCGTCCGGCTTGCCGAGGATATAATCGCGCCATTTGTCGAATCCCTGGGTCAGGCGATCGACATAGTCCTTGTCATACAGCTCCTCAGTGATCCACACGTAGGCGATGGCCAGGGCCATGGCATTTCCCGTATCCGGCCGGGGTGCGATCCACTTGCCCCCCAGCAGTGCGGCGGTATGGTTGTAATAGGGATCGATGTGCACCATCCGGATGCCCAGTTCCTTGGCCCACTGCCGGCGCAGGGTGCCTTCGAAGGCGCCGTAGACGCCGCTGGTGGATTCGGGATCACTGGACCAGAAAACGATCAATTCGGCCTCCTTGAGGCAGTCTTCCACTGTTCCGTATGTATCGGTGGCGCCATTGCGGATGCTATTGCCCCAATGGTGCATGGCGCCCCAGTACCATCCTTCCCAACTGTCCGGATTGTGGATCACATGGCTGGAGCCGATGGAGTTCATGAACCGTGTCTTGGCGCTGAGCCAATATCCCAGGTTGCCCCAGGTGTGGTGGGAGCCGCTGCCGTTCATGATGGCGCCGGGCCCATGTTCTTTTTTGACCCGCCGGATCTCCCGGGCCACGATGTCCAGGGCCTCGTCCCAGCTGATGCGCTGGTAGCCGGAGATCCCCCTTTGGCTGCAGTTGCGCTGCCCATCCGGGTCGAAGTCCACGCGTTTCATGGGGTGAAGCAGGCGATCCGGCGAGTAGATAAGGGACTTCAATCCAAGGACATACGGGTTGACCGTGCCCTTGCGGGGCGGGGTGAAGTCTTTGCCCCGGGCGCGGATGGTCCAGGGCTGGGCGTCATGGTCGTCGAATTCGATGGGAGTGATGCGGATAATCCTTCCCTTTTTCACATAGACGAACACCGGACCGCCGTTGGTATTGTTGACGTAGCGCACCACGCCCTTGCCCATGGGGGTGCCGCAGGCCGGCTCGCTGCGGAGCCGTTGCAGCATCTTGAGGGTCTGCATGAACCATACAGCGTAATCGTCCGGGCCCTGGACATCCACCACGAAATTCTTCATGGCGTTGATTTGCTTCAGGTAGTTGGCGGGGGCCGCCATGAGCTGAACGGCGGCGGCGGTGTCCCTGAAAATCATACAGATATCCGGATCGGGGACAACCCGGCCGGTTGATGTGACTTTTCCGCCCCGGAACGTGAAGGTGCGCCCGATGGCATCGCCGCGGACCTTTATCTGTGCCGTGAACTGCTTCTCTTTCAACCGGCGCCTGAACGAGGGGATCAACAGCCGCTTGGTTTTGAGGATGATGCCGATACCCAGCAGCATGGTTTCGAACAACCTGTTGGAAATGCGTTCCGATCGGGTCAGTACACGATCGACGATAAATGAAACCATTGAATGCTCCTGTAAGTGAATTCAAAAATAAAGGAGCAAAAGGCATGCCGATGCTTATTTTTATGTATATTCAAAGAGTTAAAATTAAACTTGCGCAATTATACCTTATTTGGTAATTTATACTTATCAAATATGATAATTTAATGGTGTACTTACGAAATAAGGTAATTTAATGGCTGGGATCGATGCAAACCTTTTTTTCAAGCAGGCCACGCTGCTGATCTGCAGCAGCCTGGACATCGAAATCGCATTGTGGCGCTGCCGCGATTTCATCTCCCGATATCTACCGGCCGACGAGCTCTTTCTCAACATCTATGAACCCGCCAGCGGTGGACTGCGCTATATCGCCCGGGCCGATGCCGCCGGCGGACGCAAAATGGAACGGTCCATCCAGCTGCCCGGCGACCTGATCCAGGCCATCGAAAGCGGTCGAAGGCTCGAAGACCATCTGATCATCAACCGTCCCCAGGAGGACCCGGTGGGACGCATCATCACGGCCGAACTGGACCTGCCGGAATCATCCTTCATCGCCCTGCGGCTGATTATCGAGGGCCGGCGCCTGGGGGTGATCGATCTCTTTGCCCATGGCCACGACCGATTTAGCGAAGATAATGCCGAATTGTTCGCCCTGCTGCGCGAGCCCTTCGCCATCGCAATGGCCAATGCGCTCAAACATCAGGAGGTCGTGGAACTGAAGGAGAAGCTGGCATCGGACAATCGCTATCTGAACAGCGAGTTGATTTCCCAATCCGGAGATGAAGTCGTGGGAGCTGAGGCAGGATTACAAACGGTAATGGACAAAGTCGCCCGTATCGCCCACTTGAAAAATACCATCCTCATCATGGGCGAAACCGGAACGGGCAAGGAGGTCATCGCCAATGCCATCCACCGGCTGTCGCCGCGCAAAGATGATGCTTTCATCAAAGTCAACTGCGGCGCCATCCCGGAAAATCTCATCGACAGCGAGCTGTTCGGACACGAAAAAGGCGCTTTTACCGGCGCCGTCTCCCAGAAACGCGGGCGGTTCGAAAGGGCCCACAAAGGCACTATTTTCCTGGATGAAATTGGAGAACTTCCGCCGTGGGCCCAGGTCCGTCTTCTCCGCGTCCTGCAAACCCAGGAGATCGAGCGCGTGGGCGGCTCTCCTCCCATCAAACTGGATATCCGGGTGATTGTGGCCACCCACCGGGATTTGAAGCGCATGGTGGAAAAAGGGAGCTTCCGCGAAGACCTGTGGTTCCGCATCAATGCCTATCCCATCCTGATTCCGCCGCTGCGGCGCCGCACTGGCGATATTCCGCTGCTGGCCGTGTATTTTTTGAGAAAAAAGTCCCGGGAAATGGGGATCTTCCCTCCCCCGGAAATCGCACCGGAAACCATCCACCAGTTGACGGAGCATAACTGGCCGGGAAATGTCAGGGAACTGGAGAACGCCGTGGAGCGGGCGCTCATCCAGCATCGTTCGGGACCGTTGAGCTTTCAGATGTTTACCGACGAATTCCGGCCGCACGACATCCCCCTTGCCGACAACAAACAGGCCAATACGGTTGTCCCGCTTGATGAGGTCATGAGGACCCATATTGAGGCGGTGCTTCATCAAGCCAAAGGCAAGGTCAACGGTGCGGACGGCGCAGCCGCCCTGCTCGGCATCCATCCCAACACCCTTCGCAACCGGATGAGAAAGCTGGGGATCCCCTACGGGCTGGCGCAGCGGAAGCAGTTCAAGGGACAGGGGCCGGAATAATGACAAATTTTCTGCTTTACGCTGCGGTGGTGATGATCTGGGGCTCCACATGGATCATGGTCAGATACCAGGTCGGCGTTGTCCCCCCGGAAATTTCCGTTACTTACCGCATCGCCATTGCCGCGGCCCTGATGTTTTGCTGGGCATGGGCAAAACGCCAGCCGCTGCGGCGACCCTTTCCGGAACATGCATTCATGGCCTTGCAGGGTGCACTTATCTTTTCAACCAATTTTTTCCTGCTCTATATGGCGGCGTCCCACCTGACAACGGGCGTCATCTCAGTGGTGTTTTCCACGGCCGCAACGGTAACGCTGGTCATCAAATTCTTCTTCATGGGGCGCCGCCCGGCACCTTTGGCGCTTTGCGGCGCCGCGCTCGGTGTGGTGGGTGTCGGCATCCTCTTCTGGCCCCAAGTCTCAACATTGACTGTTTCAACCGGTGCCGGTAAGGGCCTGCTGCTCAGCCTCGGCGGAACCATCTCCTTTTCTCTGGGCAGCCTTGTCACCGCCCGCAACCAATCGGCGGGGATCACCGGTCCAGGATGCATTGCCTGGGCCATGGGATATGGCGTCCTGCTGCTGACGGCCATGGCCTTTTTCAATGGCCACCGTTTTAAGTTTGACCCTGCCGCACCTTATGTCCTGTCCCTTTTGTACCTGGCCGTCATCGGCTCGTTTCTCGCTTTTGCCGCTTACTTTGCCTTGTTGAAACGCATTGAGACAGAGCGGGCGGCTTACGCCACTGTTTTGTTTCCGGTGGTCGCTTTGTCTCTGTCGACGTTGTTTGAAGGCTTCCAGTGGCACGCGGCCGAATTTACGGGGGTCGCCATCACTTTGGTGGGCAATCTGTTGGTTTCCAGGTCCGGTTGATCCAAAGAATCCTACCCGGATGTCCGACCGGGTCTTCTGTTTTTCCTCGATGAAGCTGTTTCGTGCATGGAAACGATTTCAAAATCTTCGGTTTGGAACTCGTTTCTAAAAATCAATCCCTTCGCCGGCCAGCTTATCTTCGGCCAGACAGGCGATCGTGTACTCCTTGTCCCTGCGGATGTGGTGCTTCATCAATTCGACGGCTCCCATCACATCCTTGTCTTTTATTTTCCGGAACAACTGTCGATGTTCGGCTGTTGCCTTCTTTTCGCGATCCAGGTTGTAATTGTTCAGATTGGTGCGCAGGTAGAGATGCTGCAAATCGAGTTTCAGATGCCATTTCAGCACGCTGTTTCCGGTCATCTCTGCGATCTGCAGGTGAAACCCCGCATCCAGGAATATCTTTTTGCGGTCATAATAGTTGGGCTTATAATCTTCATATGCTAAGAGCTTTTCTTCAAGGGCATCCATATCCGAGCCGTTTGACTTTAATATCACTTGCTCAACGGCATAAATCTCAATGGCTTCACGGAAATCAAAGGTCTCCCACGCTTCTGCCGTCTCCATGGGTTTTACCGTATATCCGCGGTTGGACTCCGATACCACCAGGCCCAATTGCTCCAACCGGTTGAGCGCGTTAATGACAGGCGTCCTGGACATCTTCAGCCGTTTGGCCAGATCGTCGTAGATGAGTTTTTGACCGGGAACAACTTCCTGATTTAAAATCAGTTGCTTGATGCTGCGAAAAGCTTCGTCCGTGTATGTGAATGTCTCTTTTTTAACGACCATGGCGACAGGTTACTCTGAAAGGATTTATTGCTCATAACGCTGGAATTTTCATCCTTTATTTAATTAAATATTACGATTTGTCAAGTATTTTTGCCCCAACCTGGTCTGCACTCTCCTTGAGCATTTGACATATAATATTTCACAAATACTTTTAATTTCATATTGTTACACATATTGCGACAGGGCAGACCGATACCTAAACGATAGCCAAAGGTTGGTTGACAGAGCAGTATTTAAATGGTATGTCATTTTACATTTAATTAAATATACAATCAATTTTCAAAGCAGCCAAGGAGGAGCGCGATGTCCACGCTGCTGGAAGGTGTTGTGCCCTATAGGCAGGAGGATGTGGAAGCCTATATTAAAAAAGGCTGGTGGCGCGGCATGACCCTGGGGGATTATATGGATCGGGCTGCGGAGATGCATCCTGACAAGGAAGCGTTCATTGATCGCATCAGCCGCTATACCTATGGTCAAACCCGCGAAAAAGTCGACCGGCTGGCCGTCGGTTTGATCAAATTAGGGATAAAACCATTGGACCGCGTTCTGGTCCAGTTGCCCAACTGGAACGAATTTGTTTTTGCTTATTTTGCCTGCCAGAAGATCGGCGCCATCACCGTACTGTTGATCGAGCGCTACCGCCCCTTTGAAATCGACCGCTTGATCAAGATCACAGGCGCAAAAGCATGGATTCTGCCTAAAAAGACCCACAAGGTTGATTTCGTCCCCATCATCCAGGATGTTTTAAAAGATCATCCGGAACTCAAGAACGTCATCACCGTGCGCGGTGGCATCGATCAGCCCGGTTTCGCCAGCATGGAAGCGTTAATCGAAGAAAACGACTTGACCCGGGACAATCTCTCCCTGTTGTCCCAGCGCAGCCCGGATCCCTTGCAGGTCGCCCATATGGGGCCCACCGGCGGCACCACCGGAGAGCCGAAAATCGTTCCCCGGACCCATAACAGCCTGGCAAGCTGCGTCGAGTTCTGCTCCCTGTCATGGAATCAGCACAGCGAAGACATCAATATGATCGTCGGCCCGGTGGGGCATGACCTCTCGTTCACCAAAGGGCTGCTGGGCAGCATCATTACCCAGGGAACCCTTGTGTTTCAGGAGTCCACCGATAATGCCGAAATATGCCAAACCATCGAGCGGGAAAAAGTCACCGCCATCGTCTGGGTCCCCACCCTCGCCAAAAGACTGCTGCAGTTCGACGAGGCCGATCAATTCGACCTGAGCTCCCTGAAAAAAATGCACAGCGGCGGCGGCGCCAGCCACCCCGACCTGGTCAAGGGCATCATGGAACGGTTCAAGATGTGCTTTTATAACGGTTATGGCGGCACCGAAGGCATGACCTGCATCACGCGCAGCATTGACGACTGCGACACGATCTGCTGTACTGTAGGAAGACCCACTTTACCCCACGACATCTACAAGGTTGTGGACGCCGAAGGCAATGCTCTGCCGCCGAACCAGACGGGCGAACTGCTGATTAAAGGCCCCAGCGTATTCTCCGGGTATTACAACAATCCGGAAGAGAATGCCAAGGTATTTGACAAAGACGGGTTCTTCAGGACCGGCGATCTGGCCAGGATCGCTGAAAACGGTTACATTACCCTGACCGGCCGATGCAAAGAGATGATCAATCGGGGCGGGGAGAGCATCAGCTCGACGGAGATCGAAAAGCTCATCAATCTCCACCCCCAGGTCGCCGCAGTGGCGGTTGTCCCCATGCCCGACCCCTTGATGGGGGAACGGGCCTGCGCCTACATCGAGACCAAGGGAGATGCTACGCTGACCTTCGAAGACGTCATTGCTTTCCACACGGAACAGAAAGCGGCCGTGCTCCAGCTCCCCGAACGAATCGAATTTATCAAAAAAATGCCGCTGACCAAGGCGGCGAAACTGGATAAGATGGCATTGCGCAAGGATATTGAAAGCAAAGTTAAAGTGGAAACACCGGAATGCCATTGCTGAATTCAATCACTGGCGGCATGAAAAGGAGGACAGCGTTTGAACGAGCGATTCACCGAGGTTGCCGCGGATGCGGACCAAAAGCAGGCGGAACGCTTCGATATCTGGAGTTCCGGTAAGGGGATTCCTTTTGTCGACGCACAGGCAGAACAATCCTACCGGGAGCGCGTCTCCCTGTTCAGGGATGCCATTCGACTCGAACAGCCCCCCAAGCGGATTCCCGTTGCGCCTTCGGCGGGATTTTTCCCCCTGGCCTATGCCGGGTTCAGCATGTACCAGGGCATGTACGACTACGCCGATCTGGAAACCGCCTGGGTGAAGTACCACAATGACTTTGAGCCGGACGGCTATAACAGCCCCGTCAACATCGTTCCCGGCAAGGTGCTGGATATCCTTGATCTGAAGCTCTATCAATGGCCGGGCCATGGGGTGGACAAGGAGAGCGAATACCAGTTTGTGGAAAACGACTACATGAAGGCGGAAGAGTACCAGGATCTGATCGACGATCCCACGGGCTTCTTTCTCAATGTCTATTTCCCGCGTATCTTCGGCGCCCTGGAACCCTTTACCACCTTTCCTCTCCTGCCCCCCGTCCATGAGCTGCCTGTCGTTCCGAGCTGCATGATGCCCTTTGGTGCCGAAGCAATGCAAAAAGCGTTGCAGGTCCTGGGCCGGGCCGGCGAAGCCGCGTTGGCATGGCGGCAGGCATCGGCCGAGATCAACGGCAAGATCATGGGCCGGGGTTTTCCCGCATTTTCCGGGGGGTTCACCAAAGCCCCCTTCGATGTCATCGGCGACAGCCTGCGGGGGACCCGGGGGGTGATGCTGGATATGTTTCGTTGCCCGGACCTGCTCCTGGAGGCCTGCGAACGGCTTGTCCCTATCATGGTGAAAAACGGTGTGGCCGGCTGCCGGGTCACCGGCCATCTCATGCCTTTCATTCCGCTCCACAAAGGCGCCGACACCTTTATGTCCAAGAAGCAGTTCGACACATTTTACTGGCCCAGCCTCAGAAAGCTGATTATCGGATTGGTCAACGAGGGGATGGTGCCCCTGCTCTTTGCAGAAGGATCTTACAACGATCGTCTGGATATGATTACCGATATCCCCAAAGGCAAGGTTGTTTGGTGGTTCGACCGCACCGACATGGCGCAGGCGAAAAAGACGGTGGGACAGGTGGCCTGTATTGCCGGCAACGTCCCGTTGTCGCTGCTGTGCACCGGAACGCCGGATCAAATCGAAAACTACTGCCGGGAGTTGATGGAGACGGCGGGCGCCGACGGAGGGTTCATTCTTTCCAGCGGCGCGGGATTACAAGGCTCCAAGCCCGCCAACGTTAAGGCCATGATGGACTTTTGCAAGTCCTATAAGCGATAGAGGGACCGGGGACCAAAGAAGTGGGCGGTCCGGTTCGCGCCCATATTGGATTCCCACAACGCTTCAACCAACCAAGGAGGCTTCGCATGGGAAAGAAAAATGTACTGCTAATTTTTGGGATCGTGCTTTTGCTCTTCACGTTCGCCGCATCCGGCAGCGCACTGGCCGCTGACAAGGTTATCAACCTCAAATTTGCCAGCTATCTGCCAGGCCCGCAACATTGCAACAAGACGAGCGAGGCATTTATCGCCGAATTGGAACAGCGAACCAACGGGCGGGTCAAGGTTCAATTCTTTCCCGGCGGCTCATTGGCCAAGGCGCCGGCCATGATCAAGGCCATCGAAACCGGCATCACCGATATCGGTCTGTCCCATATCTCTTATACACCGGGCCGTTTTCCGGTGACCGAGGTTTGCGAACTGCCCATCGGCTATCCCACCGGATGGGTGGCCAACATGGTCATGAATGACTTCTATGAAAAATTCAAACCCAAGGAGTGGAACAAGGTCAGAGTGCTCTGGTTGCACGCCAACACGCCCAGTGTATTGGCCTCTACAAAGCCGCTGCGGACCCTGGAAGATTTTAAAGGCATAACGATCCGCGCTCCCGGCCGCATGGCCGCAGTGGTCAAGGCTTTGGGCGGCACCCCGGCGCCCACGCCTATTGTGGAGACCTACGATGCCATCGCCAAGGGGGTGATCCAGGGCGTCTTTGTCGGCGGTGAAGGCATCAAGGCTTTCCGTTTCGGCGAGATCGTCAAGGGCGTGACCAACTCCTGGAACGTCGGTCCCAGCTATCCCTTCTATGTGGCCATGAACAAGCGCAGCTATGAGCGGCTGCCCGATGACATCAAGCCGATTTTCAACCAATTGTGCGGCGAGTACAAAGAAAAGTTCGCCCTCTCATGGAATGCCTCCGACTTCCCGGGTGAGGCATTCGGCAAGTCAAAAGGGGTCGAGTACATCGAGCTGCCCAAGGCTGAATTCGACCGCTGGATCAAGGCGGTGCAACCAGTGCTTGACGCCTATGTCAAAGACATGGTGGGCAAGGGATATGATGAAGCGGAAGTCCGCTCCTGGATCGACTTTTTGAAGAAACGCAAGGAAGAGCGGCTGGAACAGCAGAAATGGTACCACATCAAATCAACGACAGGTCCACCAGAAGTCCGGTAATTTAGCCATTTTCAAACGGCTTGAATTCGGGGCAGGCACGTGGTGTGTTGCCGCGCCTGCCCCGATGTGTTTTCGTAGCGTTCGAAGGCGGCGTGCAACGAGAAGATAAAAGAAAATAAACGTTTAGCCGGTTTCCAGTCTCAGGCTCGCTTTAAGGTGGCAGATATGGCAATTCTGGATAATTTCAAACGGTTTAATGAAAAGGTGAGCACAGGCTTCGAATGGTTCGGGCTTGCGGCCTTTCTCTTGATGATGCTCCTCACTACCGTGGACGTCATTGGCGCTAAACTTTTTTTACGGCCGGTGGATGGATCGCTGGATCTGATGATGATCCTGCAGCTGGTTGCCATGAGCCTGGCATTGGGCACCTCCTACATTACAGGCCGGCATGTGCAGGTTGAATTCTTCACCCCGCTGTTGCCGAAACTCGTCCAGCGCATCAACCGCTGTTTCATCCGATCTTTAATGCTGCTCCTGTTTATTGTCATGACCTGGCAACTCTTCGTGTACGGCAATGATCTGAAACTCTATGGCGAAGTCAGCTCAACCATTAGAATTCCGCTATATCCCTTCACCTATGCTGCGGCTGTAGCCTTCATCCCAGCTTGCCTGGCCGCATTGGCCAAATGGATCCAAGCCATCATCGAGGTATTCAAACATGAGTCCTGAAACCACTGGCATCGTCGGTATCGTCGTCCTTTTAGTACTGTTTATGCTGAGAATGCCGGTGGCTTTTGCCATGGCCTTCGTGGGATTTGTCGGTTTCGCCTATTTGAATGGGCTGGAATCCGCTTTGACCCTGCTGGCCCAGGATATCTTTGAAACGCTCTCCTCCTACCCCCTTTCGGTGATCCCCATGTTCATCCTCATGGGATCCTTTGCATATGCCTCCGGGATCAGCCAGCGGCTCTACCGGACCTGCTACTCCTGGTTTGGCCAGTATCGCGGGGGCCTGACAGTGGCCACCGTCCTGGCTTGCTCAGGATTCGCCGCCATTTGCGGGTCGACGGCGGCAACGGCCGCCACCATGGGCGGCATCGCACTGCCGGAGATGAAAAAGTACAACTATGACGACAAATTGGCCACGGGCACCGTCGCCTCGGCCGGAACGCTGGGGATTCTGATCCCCCCCAGTACAGTGCTGATCGTCTACGGCCTCCTGACCGAGGAATCCATCGGCAAACTGTTTGTTGCCGGCATCATTCCCGGTGCCCTGCTCACCGTATTTTTCGTGCTCACGGTGATCATCCTCTGCATGCGGAACCCGGAACTCGCACCGCCCGGTCCGAATACAACCATCATGGAAAAGATCGTTTCGCTGGGTGGCATTATCGAGGCCATTCTCCTGTTTCTGCTCACCATCGGTGGTCTTTTTCTAGGCTGGTTCAGTCCCACCCAGGCCGGCTCCATCGGCGCCTTCGGCGCTTTTCTGATCGGGGTCTTTAGGAAAAAGCTCGAATTTAGACGAACCATCGGGGTTCTCACAGACGGCTTGCGCACCTCCTGCATGGTCTTGTTCATTATCGTAGGTGCCGCCGTATTCGGGCATTTTCTGGCTATCTCCAATATCCCTTTCATTTTGTCCGACTGGGTCGGGTCCTTGCCCATCCCGCCCATGGCCATTATGGGCGTCATCGTATTGATCTATTTCGTCGGCGGTTTTTTCATGGATTCCATGGCCCTGATTATCGTCTCCATTCCGATTTTCTTCCCCATCGTCCTGAAATTCAACTTCGACCCCATCTGGTTTGGCGTCATCATAGTGATGGTCGGCGAAATGGGCGTCATCACCCCTCCGGTGGGCGTCAACGTCTTCGTGATCAAAGGCATCGCCCCCCGGGTACCGCTGCAGGTCATCTATATGGGCATTCTCCCATTCCTGGGAGCGATTATTCTCTTGACGGCCTTGCTCTTGATCTTTCCGCAGATCGCAACTTTTATTCCGAATCTGATGTACTCCTGAAGCCGTTGACCCGATTCAGGTTTACCCCAATGTTGCATAAAAGGGATATACAAAGATTTAAAAGCATTGAGGTCTATATGCATACGAGGCCAAGATGAAGATATTGCTTCCGGTTCTTTTTGCGACCATCGCCGCCCTTGGGAATGCGTTGTTTACCCTTGGTCAGAAGAAATCCGCCAATGTGGAAAACGAACTGCTGTTCATCAGCATCTGCGTATTTATCACCTTTCTAACGGCCTTATGTACGGCGCCTTTTATCGGCGAATTCAACATCATCAACACATTGAAAGGCAATTGGAAAGCATCCTGTTTAAGCGGGATCGGGTTGTTTTTTACCTTTCTCGGCTTTAATCTGTTGTATTCAAAGTTTGGCGCCACCCAATATGTGCTTTATGCTGTCATCTCCATTATCACCACGACGCTCCTTGTCGGCGTGCTCTGGTTGAAAGAGACGGTTAATGCCTACCACATGATTTCCATGGCGCTGGCCGTCTTATCCGTTCTGATGTTTTCTCTCGGTCAGTCCAAGGTATGACGGCCATGGTCGCTTATCCCATTTTCGATGATTTGCCGTTACAATTGTGCGGTCCATGCTCTCCGAACCAGTGGCGCATGCCTTGATCGGAATATGGGTTTTCAAGGAAAGCCGCGAAAATCTATACGGACTGGCCGCATGCGAATATGACCCCCCATGTCCCCGATGACGGGGCCCTGGTGGACCGCGTTGGCATTATCTGCGAAAATGAAGCCCAACGCCAGGCTCTGCTGGTGGACAATCCCACCCGGCTCTATTGGAATAACTAGACGGCCGCTTATTTTAGCAGCAATGGTGATAGGTCAAATCAACAGGATTTTGCGCTATATCGGCCGGATAAAAAGGGACCAAGATCCCAGGATATAGGAAGGAGTGCAGCATGACGGATACCCAAACAGAAAATACCGCCCTGGTCATGAGCGCCCACGCCGCCGACTTTGTATGGCGCGCTGGAGGCGCCATCGCGCTGCATGCCAAGCTGGGCTATGACATTACCGTGGTATGCCTGAGTTATGGTGAGCGCGGTGAAAGCGCCAAACTCTGGAAACAGGGAGATATGACCCTGGAAAAAGTCAAGGCCAGTCGCCGCAAAGAATCCGAGGCAGCGGCAAAAGCGCTGGATGTTCATGATATCCAGTTTTTTGATCTGGGCGACTACCCCCTGGAGATGGATCGTGAGGCCAAGTTCCGTCTGGTGGATGTGATCCGCAGTGTGCAGCCGAAGTTCTTCCTCAGCCATTCTTTTTACGACCCCTATAACACGGACCATGCCTATGTGACCCAAATGGTTCTGGAATGCCGGATGATTGCCCAGGCCTGGGGCCACAATCCAGGCGAGAAGGTGCTCGGCGCGCCCCAGGTCTATCTTTTCGAACCGCACCAGACCGAGCAGATGCAGTGGAAACCCGATGTCTTTCTGGATATCACCGAGGTGTGGGATAAAAAACGGGCCGCTATCGAGTGCATGCAGGGACAGGAACACCTGTGGAATTACTACACCAATGTCGCCGAGAACCGGGGAAACCACTTCCGGCGCAACTCCGGCGGCATGGCCGGCGGGCGTGATGCGCGTTATGCTGAAGGGTTCCAGTCGGTGTTTCCAAGGACGGTGGACCAGCTCTAGAACCGATACAATTACAAGGAGGCTTGCGATGAACGTCGTCGTCCAGAATATCGAGCGCGCCGATCCCCATATCGTCAAAGCACTGGGGGAGTGCGGCGTGGCCACCGTACACGAAGCCCAGGGGCGCACAGGGCTTCTGGCCTCTTACATCACGCCCATCTACCCGGGCGCACGATTGGGGGCGTCCGCCGTCACCATTCTTGCACCGCCCGGCGACAACTGGATGTTCCACGTGGCCGTGGAGCAGGTTCAGCCGGGAGACATCCTTGTGGCGGCTGTTACCTCGCCCAGCGATGCCGGGTATTTCGGCGAACTTTTGGCAACCTCGGTGAAAGCCCGGGGCGGTACGGGCCTGGTGATCGATGCCGGTGTGCGGGATGTAAAAGGCTTGACCGCCATGCAGTTTCCGGTATGGTCCAAAGCGGTTCACGCCCTGGGTACGGTTAAGGAAAGCCTGGGATCGGTGAATGTGCCGGTGGTATGCGCCGGCGCCCTGGTGAACCCTGGCGATGTGATCGTTGCCGATGATGACGGTGTCTGTGTCGTACGCCGCCAGGAGGCCCAGGCCGTTCTGGACAAGGCCCGGGCCCGTATGGCGGCAGAGGAAGAAAAACGCCGGCGGCTGGCCTCCGGTGAACTTGGCCTGGATATGTATAAGATGCGCGGGCGCTTGAAAGAAAAGGGGCTGAAATATGTTTAAACAGGCGCGGTGCATGTGGATGCGCGGCGGGACCTCCAAAGGCGGGTATTTCCTGGCCGATGACCTGCCGGCCGACACGGCCGGGCGGGATGCTTTTCTTCTGCGCGCCATGGGATCGCCCGATATCCGCCAGATCGACGGCATGGGTGGCGCCGATCCGCTGACTTCCAAGGTGGCGGTGGTCAACACATCCGCCCGGGAGGGGGTGGATGTGGATTATCTATTTCTCCAGGTCTTCGTGGATCAGCCCATCGTCACCGATGCCCAGAACTGCGGCAATATCCTGGCCGGCGTCGGTCCCTTTGCCATCGAACGCGGCCTTGTTGCCGCCCGGGACGGTATTACGCCGGTGACCATCTTCATGGCCAATACCGGTCAAATCGCCGTAGCCCAGGTGGCCACACCCGGCGGACAGGTCGCTTACCATGGGGATGCCCGCATTGACGGGGTGCCGGGCACCGCCGCCGCCGTGCCCATCGAATTCAAAAACACGGCCGGATCATCCTGCGGTGCCCTGTTGCCCACCGGCCATGCCGTCGATGTGATCGGCGGGGTCGAAGTAACCATGATCGACAACGGCATGCCCTGCGTGGTGATGTGCGCCCATGACCTGGAGATCGCCGGTGACGAGGCACCGGAGGCACTCGAATCCGATGACGCCTTGCTCACCCGGTTGGAGACCATCCGGTTGCAATGCGGCCCCCTGATGAACCTTGGTGATGTGGCCGAAAAATCCATCCCCAAAATGACCATGGTCAGCCCGGCCAGACAAGGCGGCGCCATCGCCACGCGGACCTTCATCCCGCATCGCTGCCACAAGGCCATCGGTGTATTGGGTGCGGTCAGCGTGGCCACCGCATGCCTTCTAACGGACGGCCCAGCCCATCAACTGGCCGATACAGGCAGTGGCCCGGAAAGAAGTCTTTCCATTGAACATCCCACCGGCGAGATGACGGTGGTCGCCTCGATGAATGCGGCCGGGGAAGTTGAACGGACCGCCATCCTGCGCACGGCGCGCAAGCTAATGGATGGTACATTGTATGCGTAGAAGAAAATCGTAAACCATGCCGATCGTCACCACCATCGTCCCTATTTTCATTATCGTCCTGCTGGGCTGGGGCGTACATCGCCGGGGATTTCTGCCTGCCGGGTTCATCGAACCGGCCAACCGCCTGGTCTACTATGTGGCCATCCCGGCCATGATTTTTCAGTCCATTGCAAAATCCGCCCTCAAAGAATGGTTTCATCCCTTGGTGATCGCCTTACCGTTGATCGCCCTTGCGGGCGCCTATGCGATTGCCTGGACCGCCGTACGCGTCGTCCATCAGGATCGCTCCCTCTCGGGCACATTTATCCAGAGCAGCGGTCACGGCAACCTGGGCTATATCGGTCTGGCCGTGGCGTATTATTTCCTGGGAGAGAGCGGCCTGGCCCAGGCAAGCCTCATCGCAGGATTCATGATCATCGAACAGAATGTGCTTTCGGTGATGACCCTTCAATATTTCGCGCCTCATACGGACAAAACCACCGGCGTCAGGGTCTATGTGATGAGCATCATCACCAATCCCGTGATCATTTCCGTTATCGCCGGTTTGCTGGTCTCACTGGGCGGCGTCACCATCCCCCTGATTCTCAAACGCAGCTTGTCCATCATCAGCGGCCTGGCCCTGCCCACCGCCCTGTTGATCATCGGCGCCTCATTATCTTTGGAGCGGATCCGGCAGTTTACCATCACCGCGGCAAGCGCGGCAGCCATAAAGCTGCTGGTGATGCCCGCTTTAGGATGGGGGCTGTATCGATTGTTCCAGGTGGTCCCGGCCGACATGATTCCCGGTCTGATCCTGCTGGCCTCGCCAACGGCCACGGTATCCTATGTGATGGCCAAGGAGATGCAAGGCAGCACCGATCTGGCTGCAGCCACCATTTCCGCAAGCACCCTGCTTTCAGCCGGAACCCTCATGCTCTGGCTCAAACTGGTCACGGGATGAAAGTCGGAGGACTAAATTAGCTGTCGGCAAACTCCGACAGCTTCGCTGCGTTTTCTCCACCGGCAACGGAATACTGAACACTGACATTTCGGGTTTTTTGAAATTCTTCCAGCGTCTGCCCCCGCATGGCAGCATAGATATGCAAATTGGAAACCCCCACGGCAGCACCTAGTTTTTCCAATACAAAAAAAGTGGCGCCGTAATGAATCATCGCCCGCCAATCCCGCCTGCGAATCAGATCACACTCCTCTTCGGTCAGGTCGCTTTCGGCCAACAGCGCTGGCTCATCCGCAAAAAAACGTTCACGGTATTCGGGCGAGGTCAGTTGATGCAGAAACTTGTTGATGCGATACCCCTTGTGACTGCGTTCCAGCGTATATGGATAGGTCCCCTCCAGTTTTTCCACGCCTTTGAGCTGATGGTGCATGTGATTCAGGTGATCCTGAATTTCTCTTCGTGTGAAAGGCTCCGGCTGGTGCTCAAATATCGCCGTCGCAATGGCGGCCATCGATGGCAGATAATAGGACTTGTGCACCCTTCGAACCGATGCGGACAGGGCGCCGCGCATGACGAGCCACATGATGATTTCGGACCCTTCCAAGCCGCCCAGGGTTGCATATTCGGCGATGGTCATTTGCGTTAATTTAACGGGATCGTTTGTAATCAAATCAAGAAATTTCTTATCCCATTTGGTGTTGTTAAATCCGCATCGTTCACCGTGGACCTGGTGGGACAATCCGCCCGTTGCAGCCACCACGACCGAAATATCCTCCTCATAACTTTCGATGGCCTTGCGCAGGGACTGCCCCAATCTGTAGCAGCGGCTTGCAGACGGTATGGGAAACTGCAAAACCCCGATCTGCAGCGGTACGATTGCACAGGGCCATTGGGAGATGTCTTCGAACATCATGGAAAGGGGGGAAAAACAGCCATGATCCAACCCTTTCTTTTGAAAAAAAGACATGTCAAACTCATCGGCAACCAGCGAGGTTGCGATATGCCTGGCAAGACCGGCATGCCCCTTGATTGGCGGCAGGTCACGAGGGCTGCCCCCTTCGTCCGCCGGTTCGTAGGAATCGTCCACACCGAGCGCAAAGGTTGAATAATGGTCGAAAAAGAAGGAAGAGATGTGGTCGTTGTAAATATGGAGTATGACATCCGGATCTTTTTCCTTCAGCCATTTTTGAATCTGTCTGAATCCTTCAAAGATGGGTTTCCAGTCAGGATCGTCTTGCTTGTTCGTATCTCTGGCGAATCCAATTGTTGGTGAATGCGATGCGCCAATTCCACCGATTATTTTCGCCATAATAGACTCCTTTTTGATTTACCCATGTTTATCAGATGCGGCCGATGAATCGGCGGTTTGTGCTCGAAAGATCTTCCCGGTCCTGCGGGGTCTAGTCGGCGCCCCAAACTTCGCGGGCCGTGTCGATCACCAGCGCGAGCTTGGCCCATTGGACTTCCGGCGTAATTTCGTTGCCATGTACCGTGCTCGAAAAACCGCATTGCGGGCTTAGGCAGATATTTTCCAGGGGCATGAAACCGGCGGCTTCATTGATACGGCGGATCAGATCCCCCTGGGACTCCATTTGGGGCAGCTTGGTGGAAACCAGCCCCAGCACCACTATTTTATCGGCCGGTACGAACCGCAGCGGTGTGAAATCGCCGGATCGCGGGTCGTCATATTCCAGAAAATAGGCATCCACGTTCAGATCGTTGAACAACACTTCGGCCACCGGTTCATAGCCGCCTTCGGCGAACCAGGTGCTGCGAAAGTTGCCGCGGCACAAGTGGATACCCACGGTCAGGTCTTCCGGACGGCCGTCAATCACGGCATTGATGAGCGCCGCATAGGTCCGCGGCAGTTCATCCGGGTCATCGCCGCGCTCGGCCGCCGCGGCCCTCATCTTCGGGTCGCACAAATAAGCCAGGTTGGTGTCATCCAGCTGGATATAGCGGCATCCAGCCCGGTACAGCGCCGCGATTTCGTCGCGGTAGCATTGGGCCAAATCCTCGAAAAATGGATCCAGGTCAGGATACGCTTCAATGTCGATGGCTGCCCGGCCGCCGCGGAAATGGACCATGGTGGGGGAAGGGATGCTGACTTTGGGCGTTTGCCGGGTGATGGATTTCAGAAAGTTGAAGTCATCCACCTGGATGTCGCGCACATGGCGCAATTGGCCTGTAACGCTCAAAGACGGCGGCGTGAAGCCCACTTTCTCCCGGGCATCGGAACTGGCCGCGATATGGCCTTTGACTGTCACGCCGTCGAGCTGTTTCAAAAAATCGAGATGGAAGTATTCCCGGCGAAATTCACCGTCGGTAATGGCTTTCATGCCGATGGATTACCGGACCCGGGAATTGTGCGACCAATTCGACGTGCTGTTGATCTTCGACGAGATCGCCACCGGTTTCGGGCGTACGGGCAAGCTGTTCGCCACGGAGCATACGGCCGTCGAGCCCTTTCCGCCATGCCGGATCAACGTCAGCCACCGGTTTCATCCCCGCACTGTCCGGCGGATTCAAGCGTGGTTGAAGCATCCAGCTCATCTGCCGGTCAAAGGGTTGGCGGCGCCGCGCCCTGACCTTTCAAAGTTGCCTGCCTGGCTGAAAAAATAGTGCCTTTTTAAAGGAAAGCAACGCATACGCGCCTCAGGCAGATTTGATGCGGCCAGTCGCTTCGTACTAGTAGGAAAAATATGGCAATTACCTCCTGTCCTATCCTTCCGTTTTTGCTGAATCCTATTTTCAGGGAAAATACCGTCATCGGGCATCTTTGGTGATCGGCCGGTACAAATATGCAATCGGCATTTCCCAAAACAACGGAGCACTCCCCTAAGTGAAGAGTGCTCCTTAGTTTTGCCAGATTTTTATGCTGACGAATTAAGCAAACAGCCCCGGCAATGGGATGACACCGAATTGCTGCAGCAGCCCCAGGTAGTCGTTATAGACCCATTCTTCGGCCACCTTGCCTTTCCTCCAATAAGATACGACGCACGCCGTCATTTCGATCTGCTTGCCCGTTGGCGGGGCCTGCAGGGTTGGCGCCTGTCCGGTGTGCTTCCCTCTAAGCGTGATGCGGGCAACCGATTTTTCGCCCTCAACGATAATGTCATCGACGGTGATTTCAAAATCGGAATAGGCGCTGCGCACATCCGTAATGAACGTCTTGTAGGCCGGCAGTCCTTTTACGCTTTTCATCGGCGGCTGATTTCGCTGGTAATCGGGGGATATGATGTCATCCAAAACGGACAAGTTGCCTTTGTTGTGGGCCTCATCATAAATTTTCTTTATCATTGAAGTAAGTTCCTGTGTCACCGGTTCCCTCCTTACTTGGGGTATGGGGTTTAAATTTTATGCTTGAATATGGACTGAGAATCCGATATTGAAATTATTGTATGCAATATTGCATGCTAAAATATGAAAATCAAGCATATAATGGGTGCGGTTTCGATTTAATAACAATAAGGAGCATTTATGCAAAAAGCCAAAACTGGTCTGCGTGCCAGAATTCACTATACCGCCAAACTGACCAACGGCAAGGTCGTGGGATCTTCCCGGGGAGGACAACCGCTCTCATTTACCATAGGTCGGGGCAAAGTGCTCAAAGGCTTGGAACAAGGCATCATCGGCATGGAGGTCGGCCAGTTGCGGGCAGTGGAGATCGCCCCGGAGCAAGGCTATGGCGTGCGTAACGAAAAACTGGTGATGCGCCTTGACCGAACCAAACTACCCGAAAACGTGATGTTGGAAAAAGGCCGGGTGGTCCAATACCGCAGCGAGACCCAGGAAGTTGTCAACCTGCTGATCCGTGATTTTGACGAAGAAACTGTCACGGTGGATGCCAATCATCCCTTTGCCGGTGAAACGCTGGTCTATGACGTGCACCTTGTCGCTCTGGAATAGACAAAGTCCTCCGGCTACCGTTGCAAGAGCCGGAGGGCTCCAGAGCACGGCCCCGCCGAGGGCGCAGCCTTAGTCCACCTACTGCAAGCCCTCGGCAACACAGGATCTGGAGTCCTCCGGCTGTCCAATGCATACACCCCGTCGTTGCTGAAGCCGGCCAGCAGCATGCCATGGGCGATGCGCCCTTTGAAGAAAGTATTTTTGGAATACGCTTCATTGACATGAAAGGGATTCAAGTCCCCGGTGATACCGGCAAACAGATAAATA
>JARRKU010000059.1:0-19578 GCA_037387725.1 Desulfobacteraceae bacterium | reverse complement strand
TCAGAGACCAACTCAGTCAGGGCAGGAGCGCCGATCCCTATGGGAGCCAGAAAAGAAAACCCAGCCGTATTCGGACAGTAAGGTTCCAGAGTACGAGGCCAAGGATATCCGCGAGTTGATCGAAAAACCCTGCCGGATCATCCACTGCGCAAACAGGACAAAATCGTATTGTAGGTTGGCATTGGAACAGACCGGTCTGGCCTTGTGATGGGCCTCCAATTGGCCAATTTTGAGCGCAGACTTGCTGTAGGGTCCGGCAATCAGCTCTGGGCCATTAACAGCCTTTTTACCGGGTCCAATAATCGATGGGCGGTAGTTGAGAGTATGTGTAATCGTAGGTCAGTTCGGTTTCAATGGAAGGTGTCTTCCGCCAGCAGAACCGGCATCTGTTCAGCCATGCGGTTAGAGGGGTAAGCTGAAAAAGAACCGTGCGCCCCGGTCCGGTTCGGCCTCGGCCCAGACCCGGCCACCGTGGCGGTCGATGATGCGCTGCACCGTGGCCAAGCCGATGCCGCTCCCCTCGAACTCCTTCTGATGATGCAGACGCTGAAAAACGCCAAAGAGGTTGGCGGCATACTGCATGTCGAACCCGACCCCGTTGTCGGCGACGCTGAAGATAATCTCGCCATCTTCTTCACGACTGTCGACCTCGATCCGCGCGATCTCCCGGGGTCTTGTATATTTGACTGAATTTTCCAGCAGGTTGACCCAGACTTGACGGAGCAAGGCATAGTCGGCTCGGATTGTCGGCAGTTCGCCGATGAGCCATTCGATGTCACGCCCGTCGCACCCCTCCTGCACTGATCCCAGTGCCTCCTGCAGCACGCGGTTCATGTCGATCTCCTCCTTCCGCAGCGCCGCCCGGCCGGTACGGGAGAAATGCAGCAGGGCGTCGACCAACTCCCCCATCTGGCGCGCAGAAGCGGCAATGGTGTTCAGGTAGTGCACCCCTTTATCGTCCAAACCTGCCTGGCAGTGTGAGGCCAGCAACTCGGCGTAGCCATCGAGATGCCGCAGCGGCGCGCGCAGGTCGTGGGATACCGAGTAGCAAAATGATTCCAGTTCCCGGTTGGATGCCTGCAGCTGGGCGGTACGCTCTGCGACGCGCTGTTCCAGTTGTTCATTCAGTTGGCGAAGTTCCTCTTCGTACTTTTTGCGCTTGGTGATATCGACCAACGACCCCTCAAAATATTGGATTACGCCCTCCTGATCACGGACGACATGGGCATTAATGGACACCCACACCTTCCCCCCGTCTCGGCAAAACATCTCAACTTCGGCCTCCTGCACGAGGTTCCGGCTTTGCAGATCCTGCAGGATTCTGTCCCGATCCGTAGGGTTCACATAGAGCTGATGGCCGATATCGTTAATGTTCGCAATCAATTCCTCCGGAGATGCATAACCGAAGATCTGGGAAAAAGACGGGTTCACATTCAGGAAGCGGCCTTCGGGCGTGCTCTGGAAAATCCCTTCGATGGCATTTTCGAAGATACCGCGATACTTTTCTTCCGCCGCCCGGCGCTCTTTCATCTGCGCGCTGATCGTTTCCCCCAGCTGGATCAGAACCTTCCCGAACGGCTGGAATTCGGCATAGGGCAAGACGCCCACCGGGGAGTCAAAGATGCCTTCCGCATAGGGGCGGGCAATCTCATTGAGCCTCGCAAGCGGGGGGTGTAAGAATTTGCGCACCAGAAGATGGGTGAGAATCGCAAGAGACAACAAGACAATCAGCATGGTCGACGCATAGGCAGAAAACAAGCGGCGGCCGGCGGCCTGAATGAATTGCCTGGAAAAATGGACCTCCACCTCTCCCAGCAATTCCTCCTGATAAAAAATCTTGCCAGTTCTGCTGAATCCATTCGGAATGGCCTCTTTGCCTATATCAACGACATCCGCTCCATAGGAATCCTTGACCATCAAGCCCAAGACGCGATCATCCTGAAGCAGTGTTCGGCAGATGGCCTCTACCGCTTCAATGTCGAAATTCCACAGCGGCAGCGCAAGGGCGCCGACCAGATAGTCCCTCGATGCGTCGGCGCTCCTCAGCAGTTCGGCTTCCTGCTCTTGAATCGCACTGTGGTAGAGGGCCAGAAAGGTGAAGACTGAAACCAGTCCGACCGCGACTGTCAAACCGAAAGCGAGACGTCTGGAGATAGAGGCCCCAGCTTTCTTGTCCGCTAGTGGCTTATGAGCAAGGCCATTGCCACCGCGTGAGGATTCGGTCATCAGTGAGCCACCTTCTGTGAAACAACCGAGAGAATCCTCATATTACTGTGTTTTCTGGATAATTTCTTTATAGCGTTCGACCACTCCTTGTTGTTTCATGTTTCTTAAGACCTCAGCGATTTTCGGTACAAGCGCTGCGTGCCTTTTGTGCATGTATAAATAACTGTTTCCCGTGTACACGATGCCGGCCTGATACAGGGAGGAGTAATCGAATCCAGCTTTATCGAATTCCCTAAGGGCCTCATCGACAACAAGTTCTTGCTCTATAAAGATATCGGTGCGTCCCGCGATGAGTTTCTTCAACCCCTGCTCCACCGTCGAGATGGTGGATAATTTTTCTGGCCTGACAACTTTCGGCAAGACAGTTTGGGGAAGTTTTGACCCTCGCCTGTATTCAACTCTATAGTTCGTATTTTTCAAGCTCTCCCAGCCATCCACAACGATCCCTGGGGTAACGGCATATGCGGACACGTTGCCTGAAAAACTCGGTTCTTCGACTCTGATGAGATTTTTCGATATCTTCTGATAACTTGCAGCACGTTGGATTTCCCCATCCACCACCCCTGATTCTGCCATCGCGTTCGCACGTTCATTAGGGTAGCCTTTGTACTCGAGTTCATAACCCAGCCGCCGAAAGACTTCGGTATAGATCAAGTTAAGCCATTTTCCGGTAAATGATGCTTTGGTCCCTTCTGAGCCGACCAGTACAATCTTTTCTGCGGCGACACTCGGAGATGGTAACGCGACCACAAATAGAGCCACAATCATCCATAGACTGACCATCCGTTGTCTCGTTCTCTGCTTCATGGCGCACTCCTTGTCATGAGCCAATCTACGCAAAGGATTTTTTCGAAAAATCAAGTGGATTCCAATGTTGAATTCACCCAAACTCCGATTTTAATTTTAGCCAAATAAATGGAAAACTGAATAATGGCACATTTAATTTGTCCAGCAACATCATCTCCATGTAAAACCATATCGTCGCCAACGATCTCTTTAAGTCGGCAAATCTGCAGGCGACTCTATAAATATACCTTGAAATGATCGAAAAAGATAGGAATTTGCTTTTTACGTTAGTGAGTATGCCAAAACGATGCTTGTGAGTCAAACCATGTGTTAATACAGCATCTTGTATGACGTAGAATTCGGCAGGCAACATGATTAAGACGTATTGTAGCCTGGCATTGGAACAGACCGGTCTGGCCTTGTGATGAACCTCCAATTGGCCAATTTTGAGCGCAGACTTGCTGTAGGGTCCGGCAATCAGCTCTGGGCCATTAACAGCCTTTTTACCGGGCCCGGGGCTACGACGGATACGTATCCAAACCGTTTATTCGTTCCGAATTGTCCAGCGTTGTGAAAGCGGTTATGGGAGGCTGTTGTGAAAAAAGCGAACAATTGCCACAGCGCCATTTTACCAGCGCGCATTTTTTCAAGGGAACAGATGTACTGGTTGTGGAGGACAAGCCTATCAACATGAAACTCATTACCCACATTCTGGCCAATTTCCATATGTGCGTGGACAAAGCCGTAAATGGCCAGGAAGCCGTCGAAAAAATCAAGGCCAAAAGCTACAAAATTGTTTTAATGGACATTTAAATGCCAAAAATGAACGGTGTCGAGGCGACAAAAATCATTCGCAAAGGTATCGATAAAAAACTGCCCATCATCGCGCTGGCGGCCAATGCGATGCACGAACATCGCAAACAGGCCAAGGAATCCGGAATGACGGACTTTCTGGCAAAGCCAATTGATTTGGCTCAACTGGAAACCATTATCCAGACGTATTGCGCTTAAATATCATCTACAATGAGCGGTGTCATGGGACGCGTTTTTTATGGAGCGTACGTCAGTTTTTCAGTTCCCCACATTACAGCTATATTTCCGAAGAACCTCCAAGCGTCTTTCTTCCGGCAACGACTTCAAATAGGATTTCCATCCTGGGCACCATCCTGTGTGCCATTTCCAGATTTTGCCCAACACCGATTCAGGACTCTTATCGTATCGTCCTCTGAACTTACACTTTTCGCAATTGTTCATTTTGATTTCTCCTTTTTCTTTTACGGATCAACAAAAATATGGGCAGTCAGCAGCGACATGGACCAGCCGATGTTTTTCCGCAAGCCAACGCGTTGACTTCCTTGGATCCGTTAAGTTCATTGATGGTGCCGGGGCCCTATGACTGAATCAAAGGGCCATCCACGATTCAGAACCCTGCTTCTGGTGAAGAAGGGGGGTTATGCTGTTGAGTTGGAGCGTGATGCTATCGGGCCATTGGAATCGCGGCAGAATGCTCATGATCCCTTCGGTCCGCATCCCCTGGACCACTTGGAAAGACGAGGATTCGCCCGAATCCAGGATTGTCCGGACTGCGGCCTCGCAGCCTAACACCACCAACGCATCATATTTTTTTGCGCATCTCATCAGTTGTTTCCGGCGCCGGCGAGTCCACATGCACACGACGAACTGGTGGGGCAAGCGACTCCTGAACACATCAGCCATTACGCCTCTTTTACCCAACTCGGATCTCATCGTCTCAATGTAACGTTCATAAGCGGCTGTCTGTAGCAAATGTCGGAAGAACTCGAAATAGGGTTCATTGTTTCTTAGGGCAAGACTGGCCGCAGGACAGAATCGACAAGGCACGATGAGAACCGATTGGAACTGCTCGAGTTGTTTAAAATCATGGATGTCTTTCAGATAAACCGGCATTTTAAATCTCCTTTTCGGCCGTTTTGATCCACCGGCAAATAGCAGCGTCCGAAACCGTGATCTGTTCCCTGTGGCGCCCCCGTCCATAGGGCTTCTTTTTTGAGACGACGCCTGCCGCGAGCCTGGCAATTTCCCCCCGCATACAGCCGCCCTCACAGGACAGGGATCTTCGAATCGCTGATATTCCTTCCGCTCATACAACTCCTCCAGGTCGTTTTACTCACTCTGTTCAGGGTTGACCGGGCCGGCAAGCGTTCTCTTCTTTTCTTCATATTCAGCTTTTTCAATATCCCCCGAAGCATAACGCCTGTCGAGTATTTCCATGGATGATTCCGTGCCATTTGCCTGCTGCGAGTCACGACTGCAGCAACCGAAACCATTCATCATCGCTCCCCTGCGTCCACGCATTATGAAAAAACACAGGATCATCATGGCGATGGGGATGATCCACCAGAACGTGAAATAACTTGGCTCTGATCCATACATGGGGTTTACCTCCTTGCTTTATCGGTAACATTTACCCCCATAGACGGATCGGTCCCGAAAAAGGATACAACTGAATCCCTTCTTTTTATGAAATATCTCAAAAGGGAGAGGGAAATGTCCGGGTCTTATTCGGGTGGCAGCATACCTTGGCTGCCATGATCCATAGGGATGGCTTTGTTTGACTTCTTGGGATTTCATCGGGACTCGGTAAAAAAATTGTAAAATTTCGCGCCTAACCATTTACAATTCTTTGAATTTGTTGCCGGCCACCTCCGTGTTACCCTTTGCGGAAAAGGAACAGTCATTCATTCAACAGAACAAGGAGGTGCCACCATGTCGTCTTTTTTTCGAAAATTGTTTTTAATGTTCACCGCGACATTGACGATCTGCTTTGCCGGCCAGGCCGTTGCAGGTCAGGCAGCGTCTTCGCAGAAGGTGCGGATGAACGGCGAATATCTGCTCTCAGGGCCTTATGTGTTTCGGAACCTGGCCATATTCCTGGTTCACGGCAGCGCCGATGCCGGCCACAAGCGGTTCGTCGACTTGTCCGAAGCCCTTGACAAAGGATGGGTGACCATCGATGAAACCGGGGAGGTCAACCACCTGACCGCTCAAAATCACTCGGAAGACACCTACGTTTTTATTCAGTCGGGGGATATGCTCAAGGGCGGACGCCAGGACCGCACCGTGGGACAGGACATGATTCTGCCGCCAAAATCGAAAAAAACCGCCCTTGCTGCTTTTTGCATCGAACAGGGGCGCTGGAATCGGCGCGGCGAGGAACGTACGGCAACCTTTGCCAGCTCCAAAAAACAACTCAGTTCCAAGGAGCTGAAGCTGGCCGCAAAAAAAGCGAAATCCCAGGGCGAGGTGTGGAAAGCGGTGGCCGACGAACAGGCGCGCCTGAGCCGTAAGGTGGGCAAATCAGTGCAAAGCGAGGCTTCAGAAACCAGCCTGCAGCTGAGTCTGGAAGATAAAGCCCTGGAGAAAAAGAGCGCTGCCTATCGCCAGGCGCTCCTGCCCGTCGGGCAGGTTGAAAACGGAGCCGTCGGTTTTGCCTATGCCATCAACGGCCGCTTCACCACAGCGGATATCTACGGCACGCCGGCATTGTTTCAAAAGCTGTGGCCTAAACTGATCGAGGCGGCAGCCAACGAAGCTGTGGCACTGGAAAAGCCGCAAACCGCGCCTGCGGCGACGCCAACGGCGGAAACCGTCAAAAGCCATCTGCTCCAGGCCATGCAGAGCCCGAAGAACCCGGAACCCTCTGACCGCTGGACCCGGCGTAAATCCGTCGACACAAAGGACAAGTATGCTTTTGAAACACGTGATGATGAGGATCGGATGATCCATCTGAATATCATCGAGAAATAGATCGGCGCACCCGCCCCCTATATCGTCTTAAAACATCGTCACCCTGTCCCTGAAGACAATGGTGACGATGTTGGCTTTGGCAATCTGCCGCAGATGCATTCCGGCCGTTTTACTTCCAGGCGTTGGCGTTGCGTTCTGCCTGGCCGGCATATTGGTTCAATTTCTGGCTGAGCGCCTTTGCTTGGGCAGCCGTTTGCTTTGCTGCCTGGCGAAAGGATTCAACGGAAACAGAGGGGACAGATACCCCCTCTGTGCCGCCGACGTTGGTCCCTCCAATATTTGTCCCTGACCAACCACCGATGGATACACCAGGCGTGCTGAAATTGGCCATACAATGGGCCACCAGCTTTTCCATGCATTGGTTAAGGGTCTCATTTCCGCTACATCCGGCCTCCATTTGATCTTGCACGCTATACGATTTTTCCGCACACTGCTTTTGAATCTCCGGCATGGTGGCGACGCCCGTCTCATACGCTTGGGCGATTTGATCCATCTGAGCAAACTGTTTCCGCAACTGCTCCAGCTTGACCGTTAAATGAAGCTTATTGGCTTTAGCGCGCATGCGAAGAGCAGGGGTCAGTTTAACGATACCCTTTAGCGGAGCGGTGCTGCTATGAAGTTTTGTCGATGGCGTCGATTTTATCAGGGGCTTCTGGGTTTTCTTAACTTTAAGATCGGCCGCATGGGCAAACTGTCCGGCAAAGGTTAGCGTCAACATCAACATCAGGGTCAGAATTGTGTAGCGTTTCATTGTCACCTCCATAAGCTTAATCCAATTATTTCAAAACGGCCACCGCACAGCAGCCCAAAATGCAGCTATTCGGGCAGGTCAACTTCCGGATACATTCACTGATGCACCAGGCCCATTCAACTTTTGCAAATGTGTGGCTCATATCGATCAAAAGGTTCAATGAAAAATGACTTAAAGGGTTCAACTAACTTCATAAAAGATTCTGGCATTGGGGCTGACTGTGAAACGAAGATCTTTTGTAGAAGTGGTTTCAAAATCTTCCATCGGGCATAAGGCATAGGCGGAGCGTGGCGTTCAACCGGAAGAATACATTTAGAAGCTATCTCAAAAAACGGATTTAGGCTCGAGGGGAGGTTTTGAAACCACTTCTAATCTTTTTTCCCGATCATGACGCCTTCGTTTCTTTCAACAAATGACATGCCGGCTGCCTCCATCCAGGATTTGACTTCCGATTCGGTATAGGTGTCGCCACTGGGCGTATTCACTATCATGTTCAAGGCGAAAACAGCGCCAAACGGCGGACTGATGCGGTCATCATTCATAATAAAATCCGAAATAACAATTTTCCCGCCGGGATTTAACGAATCGCTTATTTTATGAAACAGCGCCTGGTTCTGCTTCGGAGAATTGCTGTGAATAATGGCAGAAAGAAAGGCCAAATCGTATCCCTGGGGTAATTCATCCTTATTATAGTCACCGGCAACAGTGTCGATTCGATGACCCAACCCTTCCTTTTCTATATAATCCCGAGTCAGTGAAACCACATTCGGCAAGTCGAAAACCGTTGCCCGGATAGATTCACTGGCCCGTACAAAGGCCATCGAAAAGGCACCGGAGCCGCCGCCCACATCCAATACCCGGGATACCCCGGAGAGGTCAAGCCTGCCGATAAGTTCGGGCGCTTCTTTGGCCGCCCGGCCGTGCATGGCGGCAATAAACCCGCCAAACCACACATCATCTCTCCCCTCCACCGGTTTTTGCCGAACCAATCCGCCGTTTCGAACCGCATCGGTCAGCGTATCCCATGAGCTCCAGAGATGCACCGTGTGCAGCAGGCCGGCCTGGTAGCCGGGCTTTCCTTTTACCAGATATCGGGCTGCGTCTGGGGAATTTTTATACTTATCGCCGGACTTCTGCAGAACCTTCAGGGCGCAAAGGGCGTTCAGCAAACGATCCGTCCCCCGATGATCCGCAGAAATGGCTTTGGAAATCTCCTCTGAAGTTTTCGCTTCGTCGCCCAACACGTTAAATACGTCCATTTCATAGGCCGTAAGGAAAATTCGGCTTCTCTGAAATGCCCTGGACATTTCCATCATTTCTTCCAAGGATAGGCCATCCGAGTTTACATTTGTTTCATCGCTCATAGGTTTCTCCCCAAAAAATCAATTCTCGATAAATGCCTAATTCCGGAGACAAAGCCGGAACCTTCTTAGATGTTGCATTATTTTACTTTCAATCAGCATTCGGAGAGGCTGACAGCCAGTCCCCCCAGCGACGTCTCCTTAAACTTATCCGACATCTCCAACCCGGTCTGCTTCATGGCCGCAATACAATTGTCCAGCAGCACGAAATGCCGGCCGCTGCCACGCAACGCAAGAGAGGCCGCCGTATGCGCCTTGATGGCACCAAATCCGTTGCGTTCAATGCAAGGCACCTGAACCAGCCCCTTCACCGGATCGCAGGTCATACCGAGATGATGCTCCAATGCGATCTCCGCCGCATTCTCAATCTGCTGCGGGCTGCCGCCGCGCGCCGCGCACAACCCCGCCGCCGCCATGGCGGCGGCCGAACCAACTTCACCCTGGCACCCCACCTCAGCCCCGGAGATGGAACTGCGATGCTTGATAATACCTCCAATAGCCGCCGCCGTCAGCAAAAAGGTCTGCACCTGCTCCACGGTACCCTTTTCATGGGTCACCAGGTTGTACAGCACCGCCGGAATTACACCGGCCGCTCCATTCGTGGGCGCCGTCACCACCATGCGCCCGGCAGCATTCTCCTCGCTCACCGCAATGGCATAGGCACACAGCCATTCATTGACATTGGCGCCGCCAGGATCGCTCACCAGCTGGTCATGCAGTCCTTTTGCCCGCCGCGGTAATTCCAGCCCACCGGGCAAAGCCCCTTCGGCAACCAATCCCCTTTCCACATTCAACCGCATGGATTCCCAGATGGTCTCCATGCCGTATTTCAGATCGGCCTTGGTATGGTGAACGCGTTCGTTGATGCGTTTCATTTGGGCAATGGACAACCCGCTATCCAAGGCCATCTCCAGCATCGATTCAGCAGAGTCAAAAGGATACCGGCACGACACCGCCGCCACCATCTTGAGCGGTGCCTCCAACAGATGGATATCAGCCCCAGTGCAGATAAACCCTCCGCCAATGGAATAGTAGGTCTCGGTCAACAGCATCTCGCCCGAAGGCCCCACCAGCTCGAATACCATCTCATTGGGATGCGCCACGATCGGACTGTCATAGTCAAAAACAATGTCTTCACGGGGTGAAAAACCGATACCACCGCCATCTCCCAAATCAATAGCGTCAGCCTGCATCGCGCCGTCAACAACCGCATCCACATCCTGAAACGCCACCGCCTCGGGCTTATGGCCATGAAGCCCCAAAACCACCGCACGATCCGTAGCATGCCCCTTGCCCGTATAAGCCAAAGACCCTTTAAGAATACACCGAACCCGAGCCACCGGGCCGTCACCTCGCCTGGCCGACAGCTCACCACAGCGAGAAATAAAATCTCCCGCCGCCACCATTGGCCCGATCGTATGCGAACTCGACGGCCCAATGCCGATTTTGAAAAGTTCCAGGACACTGATAAACATTGGCGTCACCCTCTTTTGCAGGCTCAAAGCCCAAAGAAATCCACCCAGCCATACACCCGCCAGTTACGCCTCGTGCACTAACAGCAGATGCCTGAAATAAAACTAACAAGTCATGGGATTTTCGCAAAGGCAAAGAGGAATCAGCCCGTAAAACGTATGAACTTTTCTATTCGGGCGACATCGTCTGATGAGAAATCGAGGTTAGCGTCTCAAGGCCATGAGCTTGTGGAAAATGCCCTTGACAGTCGGGGTCAGTCGCTCCCGATTATAGGCATCGCCGCATTGCCGGATGGCCTCGGCCGTTGTCGGATAGGGATGGATGACCCCGGCCAGTCGGCCAAGCCCCATTCCGCCCTGGATGGCGACACTGATCTCACTGATCAAATCGCCGGCATGGTCACCGACGATGGTCGCCCCCAGAATCTTATCCTTGCCCTTTGCCAGAAGAATCTTGACAAAACCTTTTGCCTGCCCATCAACAATGCTCCGGTCAACATCCTTAAACTCACGGGTAACAGTGGAAAAGGCGATGTTTCGGTCGGAAAGATCTTTCTCATAGAGTCCGACATGAGCGACTTCCGGATCGGTATAGGTGGCCCAGGGAACAAGGAGATCGGAGACTTTATCACGGCCGAAGAACAGCGCATTCTTTATGACCAATCGCGCCATAAAATCGGCCATGTGGGTAAACTGATACCGGCCGGCGACATCCCCCACGGCATAGATATCAGGATTCGTTGTCTGCAGCTTATCGTTTACCGTAACCCCTTTGCGTACATCGAATTCGACACCGGCGCTATCCAGTCCCATACCCGAGACAGTCGGTTTTCGACCGGTGGCGATCAGCAGGGCGTCGAATTCCATGATTTTTTCCGTACCGTCCGCATCGAGAACGACCCGTACCGGCCCTTCGTTGCCCTGTCCTTCGATGCGTTTATAGCTGGAGTTGAACGCAAAGTGAACACCATCTTTTTGCATCGTTTCTTTTACGATCAGGGCGGCTTCCGGGTCTTCTTTGGGCATGATTTTCTCGCTCCGGGAAAAGACGGTCACCTGCGCCCCCAACCGTTGAAAGGCCTGGGCCAGCTCGAGTCCTATGGGCCCCGCACCGATGACCCCGAAACGTTTCGGCCGTTCGGTCAGGTTGAACACCGTACTGTTGGTGAGATAGGGAGCGTCGGCCAGGCCGGGGATGTTCGGAACGGCGGCCGTTCCTCCGGTCGCAATGACCGCTTTGGCAAACGTCAGGGTCTTGCCGTTTACTTCAATGCTGTTCTTTCCGGTAAATATGCCTCTGCCCATGAAGAGATCAACCCCGAGCTGGTCCGCGTATCTCTTCGCCGAATCCACTGGAGAAATATCGGCTCTCAGGCGGCGCATACGCTCCATCACATAGCCGAAATCAACCGAGACATCTCCGGCAATGTTTACCCCGAACCGGCCGGCATCGCGAACCGCGGCGGCCGCCTTGGCACAGCGAAGCAGGGCTTTGGATGGGACGCAGCCGACATTGAGACAATCGCCCCCAAGAAGATGGGATTCAATAAGGGCAACCCGGGCCCCTACACCGGCTGCACCGGCGGCGGAGACCAGGCCGCCGGCGCCGGCTCCGATCACCACCAGATTGTAGGTTGGTTTCGGCGCGGGATCCTGCCATTTTTTGGGGTGTACGTTGTCCAGCAGTCTGGCATTGTGCGCGTCAAGGGGTGTAACGCCGATACGATCGAGATCAACTTGCGCCATGTTGCCCAAATCGGCATCGGGTTCCGGTATGGATGGCTGCAAATCGTCATCCCTGTGCCCGGCCGGGGTCAGGGTGCCAAGAAAGTCAGACCATTTAACGGAAAGGCTGTCAGGGACCTCCTCGGGCAGTCCACCGTGATCTTCATCCGAGGAAAAACGGTAAAAGAGGAGGTCATTTTTAAAGGCATGGGCCCGCTGGACATGATGAAAGATACCGCTATTCAACATGACATTTCCCAGTCGAACGGCATCCGCCTCGTCGGCTGCCAGGCCCTCTTCAATCATTTTACCCACCGCCTCACTTCCGACAAAGCAATGACGATAGGTTTTCTTCAATGGAAAACCGTATTCACGATCTTGAAGATCAACAATTGCCCGAAATTGATTATATATTTCCGTGAGTTCCGAACGTTTCAGAGACACCTGTTCTTCATCAGACTTATCGTGACCCATCGTTCACTCCTCCCTGAAAGGTGATTTCTATTTTTAGGCTGTCTGTTTTAAGCAACATTGGGGTTAAATATTACCGCAGGCCACCATGGCATCGGCAACACGGATAAAACCGGCGATGTTTGCCCCCTTGCGATAATTAATTTTTCCGTCTTCTTCCCCATACTGCACGCACTTCTGATGAATATCCTGCATGATGCCGTACAGACGACGATCCAGCTCCTCCCTTGACCATGACATCCGCATGCTGTTCTGGGTCATTTCCAACCCGGACACCGCCACCCCGCCGGCATTGGCCGCCTTGCTGGGGGCATAGAGAATTCCCGCCTCCAGGTAGGCATCGACCCCCTTCTGGACTGTTGGCATATTGGCCCCTTCCGCAACGGCGATACAACCGTTTTTGATCAGCGTTCCGGCATCTTTTTCACTTATTTCATTCTGGGTGGCACAGGGCACCGCCAGTTCACAGGGAATATTCCACGGCTTGCTGTTTTTATCAAACCGCACGTTATAGGTTTTTGCAAATTCGTCAATACGTCCGCGACGGACATTTTTCAGCTCTTTTATGAAGGCAAGCTTCTCTTCATCAATCCCTTCAGGATCATATACGGTTCCCGAAGAATCCGACATAGTGACAACCTTTGCACCCAACTCAGTGAGTTTTTCGACACTGTACTGGGCGACGTTGCCGCTCCCCGATACCAGGGAGACCTTGCCTTCAAGCCCCTGTTTATGATGCTTCAGCATATTTTCAAGAAGGTAGACCGCACCATAGCCCGTAGCCTCTGTACGGATGAGACTCCCACCGAAAGAGAGCCCCTTGCCGGTAAGGACCCCTGAAAACTCGTGGGCCATATGTTTGTATTGGCCGAACATATAGCTTATCTCACGGGCACCGACCCCGATATCCCCGGCCGGCACATCGGTGTTGGGACCAATATCCCGTGCCAGAACCGACATGAACCGCTGACAGAATCGCATGACTTCTCTCTCAGACTTGCCCTTTGGGTTAAAGTCAGCGCCCCCTTTTGCCCCTCCCATTGGCAGCCCGGTAAGACTGTTTTTAAACGTCTGCTCAAAGGCGAGAAATTTCAATGTATCCAAACGCAGATCGCGATGAAAACGGATCCCCCCTTTATAGGGACCGATGGCATTGCTCTGTTGAACACGATAGCCCCGATTTGCCCGCATATTGCCCTGGTCATCCTCCCAGCTCACCCGAAAAATGATGACCCGGTCCGGCTCGGTCAATCGCTCCAGAATTCTATGTTCCTCGTAAACAGGATTTTGGCGGATAAAAGGGATGATATCAAGGGCAACTTCATAGACCGCCTGCGCAAATTCGGGTTCATCCGGATTGCGACGCTTCAAGCCCACCATAAAACAATTTAGTCGTTCCTGATCTGATGACAGCATACCAACCTCCTATGATAATTTTATATGTCAACCCAAACATCATTCCCCTAACCGTTGCGTTAAAGACAGGCCCATGCCGCCGAACGAAAAGGTTTGGCCCCTGCTTTTTTACCAGCATACCGATCCGATAGTTTTTAATACGTTGTAATGTAGACAATGTAATCGTCTTGCTAAGATGGCGAAACTTACAAGCCGGTTATCGATATACCGCAACCATGGATCATGCAGTATCCGTCAACATTGAAGAGCATGAGGGGTTGGTGGGATACTCCGGACTTTACTGAATTTGAGCAAAAATTCTCTCTTATGGCAACGATGTGTCAGGTGCCAAACATGACCTGGAACAATATGACGATTTTCTCTTGCCGCTGTCCCCCTATATGCTCAATTTTAGTACTAAAATGAAGGTTATTGCCCCTGAACAGAGCCTTTATTATATTGTATGCGTATAAATTCAGGATGTTAACTTGGTCCGACCTTAAATTTTCCTTGGTCCGACCCTAAATTTCCAAATTTCGTATTTGTTAATAACTCATGTATTTAAGCCCGAGTTGCATCGGCTTCTTAAGTCCCTGTTTTTCAATTCTCGCTAACTGTATATCCACAAAATCCTTCACGCCAACCGCATTTTCACCTATTTTTATTATTGAATTGTAGGCTTTTACAGCCTTCTCTTTATTTCCACTATATTCGGAAGCCTCCGCTAAAAATAATAATGCAACCACATTTTCAGATTCAATCTTAACGGCCTCCTCCAAATAGTGTATTGCTTTGTTAAAATGATACTGGATAATTAAAAATTTCGAGATTTTCATAAGAATGTAAAAATGCAGTTTCGGATTTGATATCACTGAACTATCATTCAACTTGTCCTTACATAATCTTAGCCCTTGATCATCAATTATTTTGCTTCCGCCATTCATTTTTGCGGCATCTTTTGAGCTAAATGATTTTTTAATTAAGTAGTGTGATGTAGTCTCATAATCGTTAATAGCTTTTGCAAAAGCTAACTTTCTGAGATTTTCGTTTTTATTAGAACCGGCAGATTTTCTAAGATAGAAAAAAAGGATAAGGCATAAAGCGATAGATATATGAAAAACATACTTGTCCATTATTATTTTCACATCCTCTTAAGGTTCCGAACATGAAAATCACAGGCGCCAGCAGTTTGGCGTCCTGTGCATTTTGTGGTTCGGAAAGCACGTTGTTTCCAATTCTGTTGTCAAGAATGAAGACCTGACCCCACTGTTTTCCCAGAAAAAACCTGACCCCTTTACCTCATAAGGAGTATCAATGGCCCCGGAAGATCCCCTTATTTCTTCCCGTCTCTATAGTATTTGTAAATGTTATATATGATATAAAATGCACCCAATGCAATTATAAATATCGTTGTTAATCTAGGAATCGGAGCTCCCCTAAGGTAACCATCATGATAGGTACTAATACCTCCTACTACAATGCATATTCCAATAAATAAGTTAAAAAATAAATTAGTGCGCATAGAGAATTGTTCCCTAAGAAGAATTTGTGTCTTTAGGGACTCCCAACATTTGAACATTGAACGCAAAAAGTTTAAAAATGATTCGTGAGAAGTAACTCACATTTTTGCAATTCACACCGATTTGCGATAATAATTACCTCCGATATGCGCTTAAATACTGTGAAATACTACTATGTCTTTCGCAATATTTTCCGAAGCCGGAGTTACTTCTCAGGAATCAAAAATTCGGAACGTCCCTAAAGATGCGTCGGCGAATCCGGGGCGCAGGCAAAAGCCGGCCAGGTTGAGCCAGCGGCTTTCGTGCTGGGGGGAGATGGCGCGGGCCTTGTTGAGCGTGAGCAGTCCGTCGGCCATGGCGCGGCGGTTTTTCAGGATGCCCCAAACATTTACAATTCCTGCTATAGAGCAAGTGGTCAAGTCTGCTCTTGACTGCCCCTTTAATGGGTGACCCCATTGTTTTCTCCATCTATTCTTGCTTTTCGTGGCATAACTCATTCAACAACACATATGTTTTTATCGGAAAAGCATATAATCATAGACGTCCTTTTCGTCCTTGCACCCTATTCGGATCACGGTGACACGCATTCGTTACACGTTACAACCGGATAGATGTAATCACCGTCGGGACTACGGAAGTGCAGTCCCATTTGTGTTGATGCGCCATAATTGATTGTTACGTCCATGACATGGCCACTGAATAATACTGGCGCCATCGGATGTTGATGCACCGGAAACATCCAGACATAGGTCGCTACTCTCCGAAATAATTTCATAGTAGTCGCCGGACGGCATAAAATCAAAGCGCTGGCTTGCGCTATCATCGCAAACGGCCTGCTCAAGCTGTACACCGGCACCGGTCCCGGCTCCGGCAGGCTGGAGACAAAGCCCACTGTGAACGGCGGCAATTTGATAAGTCGTACCAGAAGGCCGCAGTTCATACTGTTGATTCATGCCTTGGTGGCATCGCCACTGGATGGAAATTGCGCCTGGGGTGGTCGATGCACCGCTAATATCGAGACACTTGTTGCTGTTGACCGACACGAATTCACCGACAACCGGAGAATCGCCGGAAGCCGGTCTGACGATCCATTGGAATGTGGCGCTGTCGCTCCCTCCTCTGCCGTCCGATACGCTGATAGTGACATTGAAGGTTCCCGGCTGCAGCAGTGGCCCACCGATCTCTCCGACCCGAGGTCGCAATTGCAAATCCGGGGGCAGGCCCATGGCTGAGAAGAGTAACTGATCGCCATCGGGATCCGATGCCGACAGATTCAGCAGGATCGAGTCCCCGACCGTATCTTCCCGCGAATCCAGCGTTTCCAGGACCGGCGGTTGATTGTCAGCGTCATTGACTTCGAGGTACCATAATTGGTTCGTCCCCCCGTGACATGTCCATTGTATAAGCGGTGCGCCTGTTTCGCGTGATTTTCCCGACACATCCATGCATTGCCCGCTGTGCTCGGCAATGATCTCAAACGTGCCGTCGCCTTGATCAGATAATTGAAAGATCTGATTGTCGCCGCCATTGCATGGCCATTGAATGACGGCGGCACCGGTGGATGACTGGTGGCCAAAAATATCTAGGCATTTCCCATTGTTCCCAACGACGATGTTGTATCCGCCGGCGGTGGGAATCAGGTTGAAAATTTGCCCGTCCGCGTCGTCGCAGTCCGCCTGGATTAACTGCGTCTCATCGACGTTCGATCCACCAGGCACGGAAGCGCATTTATCGCTGTTCACCGACCGTAGGGCAGCGGAAAATGATTGGCCTGCACTTTCCGAATCATATACAAAGCGTTTCAGTGAACCGCTGAGAAATTCTATGAAATAGATGTTGCCATCCGGTCCAAGCTCAAGATCGACAAGCGCCTGGATGTTGGCGGCAAAATCGAAGATTTGATCGTCCGGCGTTTGATATTTGATCCAGCCCTTCACATAGTCGGCATAGAAACGGGCGTCGGCGAAGTCGGCCGGATAGGCATCCCCGGTGTAAATCGGCCCCGCCAGTGCGGCCCCTCCAGTACCGGCCCGATTCCATGAAAGCAGGGGGGTTTGCATTGTTGTTGGCGTAGTAGGTTACACACTGGGTCAATGCTTCGTAGCCGTCGGTTCTAAGATTTTGGCCGTTTCCGCCTTCGTAGCAGGGCCATCCGAAATCCTGACCCCTGCCGGAATCGACCTCTTCCCAGGTCGTCCATCCGACGTCCCCGATCCATGGCATGTTGGTGTATGGATCAATGGTGAAGCGATACGGATTCCTCAGCCCCAGATTGTATATCTTCGATCGATTGCTGTTCGGGTTGCCGTCGAAAAACGGGTTGTCGGGCAAGCCTTCTCCGGTGATGGAATCGATGCGCATGATCTTTCCGGTGAGGCTATCCGGATCAAGGGACCGCATTGCGCGAGGGTCCACGATAACAAAGGATGAAGCGTCACCATTGGCGAAAAACAATGATCCATCCGTACCGAACTCGACGGCGCCAACGGAATGCGAACGGCCGTCAGCCGGCATACAGTCTTGTACGGGTATACCGAAGGCTGTATGGTTTTCGTAGCAGGTCCAGCCGTCGGAATTATCCTCCTGTGCAGCATTGGGGTTGGCAATGTTCTCCCAAGTGCTCTGGTTGCCGACCAGTACGACTTCGCTGCCGGGAACAGCTGTGACATAGCCGGTATCTACATCGGCAGTCACCCGGGAGAGCCTTGAAACACGCTGGCCATCCCCATCCCGGCCAGCCAGGCCCGAGAGACCGGCGGTCTGGGGGGGTCATAGGTATAATTCAAATATACATAAGGCGTCGCCGGAAAATCGGGGTGAACGGCCATTCCCAGCAACCCCCTGTTTTCCGATAGATTGCATTGTTCGCTGATATCGATGAACGGGGTCGTTAACAACCGCCCATTGTCCATTACCCGGACAGTGCCGCCCAGCTCAGCGATAAACACCAGACCGTTCGGGGCAAATTCAACGTCGGTGGGATTATTGAAGCCGCTTTGAACAGTTTCAACGAGAAAATATGGCGGTAAAGCTTGAGCTGGTACCGAAGTGAACGACGCCCACATCAACGCGGCGACGCAAAGCCATCCGAAATGCCTGTCGAAAAACCATTTTAGTTGCTTCATGTATCCCCCCTCGTCCGTTTTCATAAGAGTGCTATTTCGCCGCTTATGCCATATTCCTATTAACCGCAATAGTGATCGCGCCAAGCTCGGTATTACAGCTCATTGGCGTAAAGATGAGATCTTTGGCTCTAAGAGCTCGAGTAGGAGCAATGGGTATAGTCTGCTCTTGACTCAACCCAAAACTATAATGCGTCAAGGGCAGACCTGACCCCTTTACCCCCATTGTTCGAATCCCACTGTGCTCCTACTATAGCGACTGCAATTAAACCTGAAGCTTGAAGTGCCTTCCAGGTCTGTTCTCTTGTTTGAAAATGATCCTTCCATTCAATTTCGAAAAACTTAAGAAGTGCCTCTTCTGTCATTTTACTAATATCAATATTTAGATCGCTGCTCATTTAATAATCTTCCGTACTTTATTGCCGGCAGAACGTTCTGCATGACCGGACGGGAAAACGAAACGATGCCTACGCAAATGTAACGTTCAATGATGACTTCGAAAATGCTAAAAATGGCATCGTTTTCCCGGTCCGTTATCTATGCGGTTGTTATGAACACATATTCATTAAAAGAAGGTGAAAATCAAACCCACAGCCATGAGCCAATAACCAAGACGATAAAGATTCCCCATATTTTCTGATAGCCGTTTTGTCCCAAAACTGACATAGACCCCTTTTCGAAAAAGAGATATTTTAGAAATAAGGAATAAAAGGAATCCTACGATACAAATGGCGAATGCATAAGGATTAGCGACTTCACCAATAATAATGTTTCGGACGGTTATAAAGAAAACAGGAATCACCAAAAGGATTATTACCGCTGCTTTTCCAAAATAACTTAGTTCGTGTCCATCCACAAATGGCTAATTTGCCCGATATCGGCGTTGCACGAAAAATTTAATCCTCGGAATATCAACCATATGCCTGCGGTTAAATTTTCCGCGCGCCTTGATCTCGACCAAAT
>JARRKU010000058.1:32706-36388 GCA_037387725.1 Desulfobacteraceae bacterium | reverse complement strand
ATGCGGTCGTAGCGCAGTTTCAGAATCGGTTTGAAGAAATGAGTCCAGATGCGGGTCCAGGCGCCTTGCTTTCTGGCGTGGACGGACGGGTTCCACCAGCCTAATGTGACCTGGCGGTGGTACCAGAACAGGTACTGGAGCCGCTCCTGGTCCAGGTGCCGGGTGCGCACGTTGGCCCACAATCCGTTGTAGCGTTTGTAGTCGGTTTTGTTGGTGACCAGGTCTTGGGCGATCAGATCGTCGCGCATGCCGGTCTTGGGGTAGGGGGTCAGGATCTGGCAGTAGGAGGAGTCCGCGTCGATCTGCTTTAGAAACTGGTAATTGCGGATGATATCTTCTTCGCCGTCGTCGGGAAATCCGAAGATCAATCCGCCGATCACCATGAGTCCGTATTTGTGACACATGGCGATCGCCTGCTGGGAAGCAGTGACGATGTCGCCCTTGTGGGCGGCTTCCAGATTCTTCCTGGAGACATTTTCAATGCCGAGAAAGACGGAGCGGAATCCGGCCCGGGCCATCTTCTTCACCATCTCCTCGTTTTTGGCCATGGAGATGCAGTCGGCCTGGACGATCAGGTTGAGTTTGGGATAGTTGCGTTCGATGATGGCATCGCAGATCTCCATGACCCGTTTGGGGTTGAGCACCATGTTGTCATCGATGATGAAGACGGTTCGGGTCCTTCGCTTGTAATAGATGTCGTCCAGTTCGGCCAGCACCCGTTCGACGGGGTAGGTGCGGAAGGTGCGGCCGTACATGTGCTTCATGCTGCAGTAGTTGCAGCTCCGTGTGCAGCCCCGCGAGGTTTCCAGAAGTTCTACCTTGGAGTAGAGGATGTGGTACCCCCAGGTGAGCCGGCGCTTGTCGCGCACCGGCAGCTTGAGTTTGGAGAGATCCAGCGGTCCGTGGCGTTCGTTGTGCACCCAGCCGTCGGCGGTTTTGTAGGAGAGCGACGGGATCTCTTCGATACGGTCGGTGCCATCCAGGGCGTTGACCAGCCGGCGGCACGCCTCTTCCCCTTCACCGCGGATCATGAAATCGATCCATTGGGCGTCTTCGGATGCGGCGATCTCTTCGCTCATCAAGGTGGCATGGTATCCGCCGATGACGATTTTGACGCCGGGCAGCAGCCGGCGGATCAGTCTGGCGATTTTGGTACAGGTTTCGAACTGCCACGCCATGGCGGAGAGGCCGATCAGGTCCGGTTTGATGCGGCTCAATGTGCGGGTCAGGTATTTGCGGATGGAGCGGCGCTTGCGGATGAGGTCGATGATATAAACGTCATGGTGTGAGTCGATGTTGCCCGCCACGCAGGCGATGCCGTGGGCCGGCATGTGGACCGCCGCCTCATGGATAATAATGGGGGCGGCATCGGGCATGGAAATCAGGATGACTTTCATGGCTGTTTTACTCCGCTCTGTTGATTAGAGATGCGCCGGCCGGTGGCTCTAACGCATGCTGCTGTACCGGACAGGCTCCTCTGCCTGGAAATTAGGCGCCGTCCCTTATGGGGATGACGGCGGACGAAGGTCCTGCACGCCGCTTTTTAATGCGTTTTGAACGCTTGTCATCAATTGCGGTATGGAAAAATCGCTGCTCTCGTAATCCGGTGTGATCTCGGCCACAAGATCGAGCACGATGGTCGCCGGGGTGCAGGTGTTGAAAAGGAATTTACCGGGTGTGAACAGCTGATCCGTATTCTGGATTTTTAGCACTTTGATGGGGGCGCGGCAATAGCGGGCGATTTTAAAAGCGCCTTTTTGCAGCGCCCCTAACCGGCCGTCCCGGCTGCGGGTGCCTTCCGGAAAAACGATGATATTGCCGCCGGCTCCGAGGTTGGCGGTGATCGTGTCAAAGCTGTCCATCAGCAGATCGGCAAACCGCCCGCCGCCGCTGGACGGGATGTACCCGGATAAAACCAGCAAGCGGCCGAGAAGGGGGATGCGAAACAATCGGTCTTTGGCGATGGTGGTGTGCCGCATGAACAGGGAGACCAGCAGGATGGAATCGAGATAGGAGATGTGGTTGCAGACCACGATGGCCGAACGGATCTCCCTGACCCTGGGATCGATCTCCCACTGCGTTTGCGGCATCAAAAGCCGGCAGAGCCGGAAGAAGCCGCCGTAAAACCGGCTGTTGAGTCGTTGAAAGACGGCGGCGCGCTCTTTGGCGAAGAAAAAGGCCAGCAGGTAAAAAGGGGAGAAAAAGAGGACAAAGCCGATGGTGAAATATCCCCACAGCGTCAGGGTGACCACAGTGTCTTTCAGCCGCATCAGCCGTGAACTGCATTGCGGCGAAGGGGACGAATCTGCGGGGGGATAGGCGTTCATGGCGATGCGAACTTTTTGATAAAAAGCATGGTGTTGACGCCGCCGAAAGCGAAATTCTGGATGGCGGCGATGTTGACGGCCGCCTCCTCCAGACGGGTCATGTGGCGGATCATATTGCAGCGCTCGTCGATCTCTTCCAGGTTCAAGGTGGGGGCGATAAATCCCCGGGACATCATGTAAAGGACCAGCACCGTTTCGATGACGCCGCACGAGCCCATGGTGTGGCCCATGTAGCTCTTCAGCCCGGTGACGGCCGGCGCGTCGCCGAATATCCGGCCGATGGACTGGGCCTCCATCACATCCCCCATTTTGGTGGCGGTGGCGTGGGCGCTGATCAGGTCCACCTGGCTGCGGTCGATGCGGGCATTGTCCAGTCCGGCGCGGATGGTGCGGCTGATGCCGTCGATGTTGGGCAGGATCAGGTCGCCGCCGTTGTTGCCGCAGGCGAATCCGATGACCTCTCCCTGGATTTGGGCGCCGCGGGCCCTGGCATGGTCGAGGTCTTCCAGGATGACGGCGCCGGCACCCTCGCCCACCACCAGGCCGTCCCTTTTTTTGTCAAAGGGGCGCGGGGTCTTGTGCGGGGTGTCGTTGTAGTCCACGGAACAGGCCAGCAGGTTGTCGAACACCGCCACGGTGGTGGTGTCGTATTCGTCGGCGCCGCCGCAGAGCATGACATCCTGCAGGCCGTATTTGACGGCTTCGTAGCCAAAGCCGATGGATTGGCTGCTGGTGGTGCAGGCGGTGGATGAGGAGATCACCCGCCCGGTGATGCCGAACATCTTGGTGATGTTCACGGCGGTGGTATGCACCATGGATTTGAGATAATCCACGGCCCCCACGTTGTTGAGCTTCTGCGCATCGTTGCTGAAAAAGGTGCGGTAGATGTCCCGCTGTACGTTGGGACTGCCGTGGGTCGAGCCAAAGGCCACCCCCATACGGCCGGATGTGATCACCCCTTCGGAAAGGCCTGATTGGGCAATCGCTTTTTTGGATACTTCGCAGGCATAATAGGCCACCGGTCCCATGGTTTTGCGGTCGCGCCGTTTGAAGTCGTAGTCAATGGGGTAGTCCACGGTTCCGAAAACGCCGGAGTGGATATGCTGGGTAAGCAGGGCGTCGTCTCTGAGCGGCTTCACGCCGGAGACGCCGTGGGTGAGGCTGTGGACGATGCTCTCTTCAGTGTGGCCGATGGGGGTGATGGCCGAACTGCCGGTGATGACGACTCTTCTTTCCATATGGCGGGGTCCTGTCGGTTTCGGAATCTGGGATCGGATGCTGTCAGGAGATCATCATCAAGCGGCGCGCTGTTGCGCCAGATCGGCCACGTAATCCACAATGTGGTTGATGGTGCG
>JARRKU010000058.1:0-32665 GCA_037387725.1 Desulfobacteraceae bacterium | reverse complement strand
TTCCCGGGTCAGCTGGGTGTTGAGCAGGACTTCGATTTCCCTGAGCAGCTCGATGGCGTCGATACTGTCGAACTCGTATGCCTCTCTGAGATCATCATCCAGGGACGGATTTTCGATCTCGAACTGTTCATTGAATATATTCAATATCGCTGTTGTGATGTCCGATTTTGTCATGCAGCCAGGTCCTTTATCCTGCGAATACGTTAAGAGGCGACCATACTATATTTGGGCGTGCAATTGCAAACATTTCAAAACCGTCTCCTATGCAGGTGGTCGCTGCTGCCGGTTGGCTGGACGCCGGATGCGCCAGAGGCCTGGTGAGAATACCCTACGGACGATCAGCCGGCTGAACGTCTGGCTGTTGCGCAGAAAATCCCGCCAGGGCCGAAAATGGGAGATGCGCGGTCCGCCTGGAGTGTAAGAGACGCCCACCGGCGTTTCCTTAATGGGGATACCGGCCCAGGCCGCTTTGGCCAGCACCTCGACTTCGTATTGATAGCGTCGCGCCCGTACATCGAGATCCGGTACTTCGGGAAGGGGGTAGATGCGGAAACCGCTCTGGGTATCGTTCAGATAGATGCCGCTGGAGACCCATACCCAGAAATTGGAAAACTTGCGCCCGAACCGGCTGGTCCAGGGGGCGTCCGCCATGATCTCGCGCCGGCCGATGACGATGGGGCGCTCTGCCGGGGGGATGGCCCGCACCAGTGCCGCTATGTCACCGGGATCATGCTGGCCATCGGCATCCAGGCAGATCGCCCAATCGGCTGTTTTGGCGGCTTCGGCCATGCCGGTGAGCAGGGCGGCTCCCTTCCCCCGGTTTTGCGGATGGCGCAATACGCGAACCTCCTGAATCGATTGAAGCTCTCGGGCCGTAGCATCGGAGGAGCCGTCGTCCACCACGATGACAGGGAAGCCGTGGCGGCATGCGCTGCGGGCCACTGCAGCCACGGTGGCGCTGTGGTTGTACACCGGAATGACCACGGCGAATCGGGAGGGGCTTGTTTTTGTATTGATGGTCATATCCCTTTTTCTTTGAACGTCGAACATCGAACGTCCAACGCTGAAGAAGGTATTCTACCAAATTTAATCAATGGTGGAGCGCAGCGATCTCATTATTCGATGTTCAAAGTTGGATGTTCGATGTTCGACGTTCAATCTCATTTACCACCCTGCTGGCAATTTGCCTAACCTGTCTCTTCTTGCTCACAAGCTTGCCGCTGCGCCTTCGTGATAAACGCCACCGCCCAGGTCCCCGGTCCCATGTGGACGCCGGCGGTCAGGGACATGGGGTGGGTGCTGATGCGGGCCCCGGGCAGATGTTCCTGTATGAGCGGGCGGATGCGCGACAGCACCCGGTCTTGGTTGTTGGTGTATTGCAGCAGGATTTCCACCGGCGAGCGGCGGTCCAGGCATTGGTCGAGGTGGTTGAGCAGGAAGGCTTCCTGGTCGGTGTGCTTTTTCACAGCGCCGACCTTTTGCGCCCCCTCGGCCCCGGGCCGGATGATGGGTTTGATTCTGAGCAGATCGCCGAAAAACCCGCTGGATTTGGAGATGCGTCCACCGGCGGCCAGGAACTTGAGCTGGTCCAGAAATACCAGCTCATCGCATTGGCAGGCCACGCTGCCGGCATGACGGAAGACCTGGCCGGATGACTTGCCGGCAGCGGCATATCGCGCCACTTGACGGGCGATCAGCCCCAGTCGTCCGGATGCTGCGCCGGTATCCATCACCTGCATACGGCAACCCGCCGGCTGCCGGTCGATCCATTGGCGGGCTGCTTCATAATTGCCGGTATAGGCCGACCCCACACAGAGGTAGAGCAGCTCCTCGAAGCGCTGGGTCAGGTAGCGGTAGTGCTGGTGGCGTTCGAAGGTCGAGGCCTGGGCGGTGGTGACCTTGACCCCCTTGGACATGGCATCGTAGAGTCCCTCGGCCGATACCATGGACTCGGGCAGGTGCTGATCCCCCATGATGATATAGCTGTCCAGCAAGGTGATGCCCAGTTCGCCGGCGGCCTTGCGGTTCATGGAGCCGGCGGCATCGGTCACGATGTGAACGGCAGCCGACCTGACGGGGGCCCGGGATGGGGCATTTTCTATTTTTTCGCTCTTCCAGCGGACCATTTGTCCCACTGCCGACAAGTTTGATTTGGCGGCGTGCTCGTCTACAGCGTGCAGGTGGATTTTCAAGTGCCGGTCGTCGGCAATGGTCACCACGTTCTCCCCAAACGAGGAGAGCTGCCGGGTCGCAGTTTCCATATTGGACGGCTGGATCACGGTGTCGATGCAATACCCCTTCTCCGCAGCGGCCTTTACCGGCCGGGCCAGCCTGATCTTTTCGCCGAACAGCTCAAAGGGGTTGCTTAAAGCCTCGGGCCGTTCGGCCAGGCTTCTGAAAAACCCCTCGAAAAAGAGGAACATGCCCAGGGCCCCGGCGTCCACCACCTCGGCCTGGCGCAGTTCGGCCAACATACCTGAGGTGGAAAGCACGGCGATCTTCATCTGCTCCAACACCAGTTCCGGAGCGGCCAAAGTGGTTGCGAGGTTGGTGGGGCCCAATACCCGCGCCAGGGCATCGAAAACAGTGAGCATAGTGCCGGGTTTGGGTTCCTGCAGGGCGGCCCAGGCCGCTTCTCTGCCTTTCGTTGCGGCATCCGGGAGTCCACCCGGCGCCTCCGCCTGGATGAACCGGGAGAAGAAGGCTCCGGCAATATTGCCGGAGTTGCCGGTGGCCGTCATGAGGAGGTGTTCGGCCAGCTCCTTTTCCGGGATGAATTTCAAGGGGGCGAGGCTGATGCGCAGGTTGCGCCCGGTGTCGGCATCCGGTACCGGATAGACGTTGATATCGTCCAGAAGATCGGACCAGGCCGCCATCCGCTCATAGCCTCGAACCATCGCCGCTTTTAACCGCTCTTCCATCAGATCCATCCCAATTCTGTTCAGGGGGTGGCCGGTGTGAAATTCAAGTACCGTCTCAGCAAGCGTTTTGGCGCGCCATGCTTCGACGGCGCGGGGCCATCAAGGGGTTAGGGCAATTGCCGCATGAATATGGCAGAAGGGGCATGGGGTGTCAATATGGTGGGGCTATCCCTTCTCGATGCCCAGCTGTTTGAGTTTCTGCGAAAGGACCTCTTTTTTAATCGGTTTGGTGATATAGCCGTTGCAGTACTTGGAGGCATCGAGCACGTCATCCGCATCCGCGCTGCCGGTCACCATGATCTTCTTGGATTCGAGCTTGCTGTTTCTGCTCTCAAGGGAGCTGAATAACTTTAATAATTCCAATCCGCTGGCATCCGGAAGGCCGATATCGATGGTGATCAGATCATAGGGTTTGCCCTCTTTGATGGCCTGGGCGAACATCTCCTTGGCCTGTTTGGCGTTGGTGGCCGCATCGCAGTCGCCGTGCTTGGACAAGAGCACCTCCAGTTTTTTAAGCGCGGCAAATTCGTCGTCGATTACCAGAATGCGCATGCTTCATCTCCTTAAAGATATTGATCTTCAATTGATTTAAAATGATCCTGTTTTCTAATCCCGTGCAGCCGGCGTCCCCTGCCGTCCTATCCCGTCTGCTGCCGGAGAAACGATTCCAACCGATCGAGCTCCTTCACAAATCGTTCCAGAAGCGGGCCGATGGGATCCGATTCCCGTTCCCGACTGTGGTGCTCAATGGTTTCGGCGAGATCGCCCAGGGGCCGCGCCTCGATGGTCCAAGCACCGCCTTTGACGGCATGGGCTTCCTTTCGAAGGCGGTCCAGATCCCCATTCTTCAGGGCCTCTTCCATGATTTTGAGTTGCCGCTGTCCATTGGAAAGCAGCTCGTTGGCCACTTCAAGCACAAGGGGCCGGTCGCCGAATTCTTCAACGGCGGTCTGAAGATCCATGGGGAGGGGGGGCGCTTTGGATGGCGCGCCCCCTCCGCTTGTCGGTGCGCCGCCAACCTCCGCCACCGGCGTATGGCCGTTGCCGGCCCATTTGGTCACGGTGTTCAACAGGGCCTGTCGCTTGATCGGCTTGGTGATGAAATCGTCCATGCCCGCGGCCAGGCACCGGTCCCTGTCGTCTTTGAGCGCATTGGCCGTCATGGCGACGATTGGAGTGCGCTGCTGCTGTTCGGGCGCTTCAGGAGATGGCGGCGCTGTTGCGGCTTCCAGCTGCCGTATGGCACCGGCGGCTTCATAGCCGTCCATGACCGGCATCTGCACATCCATCAATATCAGGTCATAGGCGTGCTGCCGGCAGGCATCCACAGCCTGCCGGCCGTTTTCGGCGATATCCACTTCTAATCCTGCGTCCCTCAAGTGCCGGGAGGCCACGAGTGCTCACGGCTTTCAACGGAAAGCTCCCCGCCCATCAGGGCCACCAATTGACGGCTGATGGTGATGCCCAGTCCGGTGCCCCCGTATTTGCGGGTGGTGGACTGGTCGGCCTGGGTAAAGCCTTCGAAAATGGCCGCCTGTTTTTCCATGGGAATGCCGATGCCGGTGTCTTTGACCGAAAATTCGATGCGGACCTGCCGGTGGTTTTTCTGCTTCAATGCCCCGGCTATGCGGATCTCGCCCTGGTGGGTAAACTTCAGGGCGTTGCCGGCCAGGTTGAGCAGCACTTGTTTGATGCGCATGGCATCCCCCCTGAGGCGGGCAGGAATTTGGGGCGCCAGGTCGGTGATCAGTTCGAGCCCTTTCTGACGGGCCTGGAGAACCATGGTGTCGGCCACCTCGTCCAGGAGGGCGCGCAGGTCAAAGGGCCGGTATTCGATCTCCATCTTGCCGGCTTCCACTTTTGAAAAATCGAGAATATCGTTGATGATCCGCAACAGGGCATTGGATTCGCGATCGATGATCTGCAGCATTTGACGCTGGCGGTCGTCCATTTCACTGGAGAGGGCGATCTCGGCCATACCGATGATCCCGTTGAGTGGCGTGCGCAATTCATGGCTCATTTTGGCCAGAAAATCGCTCTTGGCTTCGCTGGCTTGCTCTGCTTTTCGGGCCAGCAGGGTGGCCTTTGTCATGGCTGCTTTAAGCCGACGCTCGGATCGGGTCAACGCCTCGGTCCGCATGACCACCTTCTTTTCGAGGATATCCTTTTGATTTTGAAGAAAATTGTAATACTCGCGGTTCTCAAGTGCGGTAGCCACGCGCATTAGAATGATCGACAGCAGGGTCAGGGCGGTATCGGCAATGGCATGCTTTTCTTCCGGAAGGTGACCCACAAACATCCCCCTGACGCGGCTGTCGCAGCTGATCACATGCAGAAGAAACTGCCGGTCGTGATCCCGGGACGTGATCAGGACACCTCTGTTTTCCCTTACGGCCCAGGCGAAGAAGCCCTGGTCGATCATAAAATCAACCTCCTCCTCGATTTCGGTCAATTGACCGGGGGCGTCGCAAAACTTAGGGGAAAACAGAAAACTCTCCTCATCCACCAGGTAGAAGGTGCAGCTGGTAAACGGAATGATGCGTTTGATCTTACCGGCGGCCCGGTCAAACAGGCTGCCCAGGTCGCCCGCGCCATTTTCATCGGTGGTCCGGAAGTCTCCCAGGGATAGAACCGTCTCCAGTGCATTTTGAATGTATCGGCGGTTCTCTTCCAGATATGCGATGCGGTCGTTGAGTTTCCCTATGTGGTCCGCTTCAGTCATCATGGGAACACTCCTGGAAGGCGCTCTCCAGATATTCAAGCTGGTGCAGGGTTTGGGGGATGGCAGTCTTCAGGACGCCCGGCCCCAGGGGCAGGGTCTGGACGGCGTTCTCGTCCAGCGGCGGGACCGCCTGTTCACCACTGGCCCCCAGTTCCAGGGCGTGGACGCACAGGTCGGCCAGATGCACCACGGCGGCCCTGTTGACCTCCTGGGCTTTGGACGGTGTGTGGTGGGCATGGATGCCGTTTTCCAGGCTGTACGGCAGTTTCCATTTTCTGAGAAGATCCCGGCCCACCTGGGTGTGCCGGCATCGCAGGGTGTCGAATTCCACATCATAAAGCCGTTTTCCGCTTGATCGGGCGTCGGCCAGCATTGCGATGGCCTCTTGGGGGAAGTATTTAAATACGATGGCGCGGCCGATATCGTGCAGCAAGCCCGAGACAAACAATTGTTCGGTCTGGCTGATATTGAGATGGGCGGCCAATATCCTTGAGAGTATCCCGCAGGCCAGGCTGTGTTTGAAAAAAGACCGGACATCCATGATCTCTTTTGGGATTTCATCGAACAGGCGCATGGTGCTGATTCCCAGGGCAAGTGAGGAGATCTCCTTGGACCCGATAAGGGCGACAGCTCTGGAGATACGGTCGATTTTACCCGGAAAGCCATAGAAGGCTGAATTGACGATGCGCAGCAGGAGCGACGCCAGGCTGGGGCTCTTGTTGACCACCTGGGCAATGTCGTCGGCCGATGCAAAGGGATCGACGATGACATCGTTCAGTTCATAGACAATGGAGGGGATTTCCGGGAGTTTGATCTCTGTTCGTTTCAGCCGGTCCCGTATGTCGCTGACGGTGATCCCGGGCGTTTCGCGCTTGGATACCGGGATGGGGACCTTGTCGGCTGTTGGGTCGAAGCACATGCTGTGGTGGTGTACCGAAATTGTAAACAGCTGCTTGATCACCGGGTGGTTGAGGTCGTTGAAACGGAATCGTTCGCTTGTGAGTCGGGCCACTGCTTCGAATTGCGCAGGGTCGCATCCGGCCCCGGTCTCAGCGTCGGCTGCGACCTCGCCTTGAACATGGACCTCTCCCACCCCCCACATCTTGAACATGCGGATGTGCCTGGGTTCGACAGCGCCGCCCTTTTTGAGGAGCAGCCGCGAATTGATATCTACGACATCTTCGGCCAGCACCATCCCCTGCTTCAATTGATCGACGGCAATCAGTCCCATGTACATCCCTCTGAATTCATATGGATTTCATCCCGATACCCGCTTTCATGGACCTGCGGCACGGAGCGGCCCCAGCCCATTGTCTTATGATCGGCAATTTATGGATTTGCTTTAAGGGGATTGACCGCCGTTTCGGCCCTCTTTTCAGGGTGAGACGGTGACGGTGTCTCATGCTGCGGACGCTTTTTGAGGCGCGGTGGGGTCTGTTGCACGCGGAGGAGGGCGGGTGGATCGATCCGCGTTCCATGAGTGTTGACACGCCAAAGCCTTCTTGACATACTGCCCTTCGCAGATTTCAATTTCAATGGCCGGTAGGACAAGAGGCGTGAGAGGATGCAGGATTAATCCACAGGTTCTGGCGGCAATGGCCACGATAGATCGGTCACCACGGTTATATGAAGATATTATTGGTTAACCCACCCAATTGCGGTAAAAGCATCCCCGAAGAACGATACGGCATCGAATCGATCAAAATGATTTTCCGCGGAGAGCCATTGGCTTTGGAAATGCTCGCCGGAAACCTTGATGGTCATGAAACAGCCATCATCGACTTGAAATCCGATCCTGAAGGTCTGGAAGACCAGGGGCGGGCCTTCCAACCCGACCTGGTGGGTATCACCGGCGTAACCTGTGAAGCCAACACCATGCTGGAAATTGCCCGGTGGTTCAAAGCGCACCGCGATGTGCCGGTGGTGGTGGGTGGCCACCATGCCAGTTGCGATCCCGCCTTTTTCAATCATGATTGTATCGATTACGTTGTGGTGGGACTGGGGGCAATCAGCTTCCGCCAACTGGCGGATGCGCTCGAGTTTGGCCGTCCGGTATCCATTCCCGGGGTGATGTGCAATCACCCGCAATCGGCGGCCTTTGAGCCCAGAAGATACACTGACGCGGATCTGGCGGATCATTGTTCACCCCGTTACGATCTGGTGGCCCGGCACCGGGATCAATATGTGATGGGCGGTGCCGGCGGAAAAGTCGGCTTTGTGGCCAGCGCTTTCGGATGTCCACATGACTGCTCGTTCTGCTCGATTTCCGGCCTGACCGGTTCCAAGTATCTGGCGCGCAGTGACGACGCCGTGCTGCGGGACATCGGTCAGCTTGCGGAGGTCCCCATCATCCGTCTGGTGGACGCCAATACCTTCGGTCATATCGACAATGCCCGGCGGCTGGCCCGGCGGATCATGGACGCAGGGGTGAACAAGCGGCTGGTGGCCGATGTGCGGGCCGATACCGTCGTCGCCCATCCCGAGGTAATTGCGCTATGGCAAAAGGCCGGGCTGTCCATCGTGGTGATCGGATTCGAAGAGATCAGCGATGCCCGGCTCGATTCCTTTCAAAAACGCAGCACCCACCAGGCCAGCCTGGAGGCGATTCGTATATTAAAGGATCTGGGCATCCGCATCGTCGGCGACTTTATCGTCTCGCCCGATTATTCCCCGGACGACTTCGACCGGTTGACCGGGTTCGTCGCCCAAAGCGGCATCGACCTGCCGATCCCATCCATCCTGACCCCCATACCGGGGACGACCCTGTATGAACAGATGAAGCCGCGCATCAACAACCACGACCTGGATTACTACACCTTCACCAACGCTGTGGTACCGACCCTTATGCCGGAGCAGGAATTCTACAACCGTTACGCTCAGATGCTGAAGCGCTTTCTGGCGCCGCTGCACCAGGCACCGACCAAAGGAAAGAATTGATTGATGGATGTCTTTATCAACGACATGGCGATGTTCATGCCCAACGAGCCGGTTTTCAACGACGATATCGAGCATGTTCTCGGCAAAGTCGACAACCTTCCCTCCAGAGCCAGACGCATTGTGCTGAAAACCAACGGTATCAAGAGACGCTTCTATGCTATCGATCGCGAGACCGGTCAGATGACCCATACCAGCGCCCAACTGGCAGCGGAATCCATCCGGCGGTTGAAGCCCTTTGACGGATTCACACCGGCCAATATCCAATGTCTGTGCTGCGGGACCACTTCACCCGACCTGCTCTTTCCCGGCCATGCCCTGATGGTGCAGGGCGAATTGAAAATGCCGGCCTGTGAGACGGTGACCACATCCGGCATCTGCCTCTCCGGCATCATCGCTTTCAAATACGCTTTCATGAACATCGCCACCGGCATGTCGACCAACGCCGTGGCCGTGGGCTCCGAGCTCTCTTCTTCTTTTTTGCGCTCTCAATTTTTCGCCCCGGAATGCGGCAACGGGGACGATGCGGAAAAGCGCTGCACCCTGCCCTTTGACGCTGATTTTCTGAGATGGATGCTCTCCGACGGAGCCGGAGCAGCCTATTTGTCGAACCAACCCAATGCGGATCGACTGTCGCTGCGGGTGGATTGGATCGACCACATCTCCTATGCCGGTGAGCTGGACACCTGCATGTACGCCGGCGGCATAAAAACGGAAGACGGCCGCGTGGTCGGCTGGCGTCAGGTAGACAAGGCGGCCATGAATGGAAACAATCATGTCATGGCGGTTAAACAGGATGTCCGCCAATTGGATCAATACATCGTGGAGTCCATGAAATGGGCCCTGGCATCGAGCATCGAAAAGCATCGCCTCTCCGCCGATCAATTCAACTGGTACCTTCCCCACTACTCCTCGGACTATTTCAGGGAGCGATCTTACCGGGGGATGCAGGAGATCGGGTTTGACATCGGCTTTGACCGCTGGTTTACTAATCTGGCCACCATGGGAAACACCGGCAGCGCTTCCATTTTTATCATTCTTGCCGAATTGATGCACTCGGGCAAGCTCAGCGCCGGCGACAGGTTGCTGTGCTTCATTCCCGAGAGTGGGCGATTCTCCCACTGCTACATGCAACTGACCGCCGTCGAACCGCAGAATATCGAATAATGAATATCGAATATCGAAGTGTGGATTCGCTGCGCTCAATCATTCTTATATTAAATGGCAGAATACTTTACTTTGACATTCTGCGGTTCCCTGATCGATATTCTGCGGTTCATATGGTTTGGCCAAAGCCCGGCCTTTTGGACCCTGAATGCTTTATGATGAATGGCCAATGACGGACACCTCCCCAAACGCGCTGGTAATCGATAATCTCTCCAAACGGTATCATGGGGCCGAACAGCCTGCAGTGGACGCATTGAGCCTGAAGATCCGGCGGGGCGAGATTTTCGGTCTGCTGGGCCCCAACGGCGCCGGTAAAACCACCTTTATCTCAATTCTGAGTACCCTTCTGCCACCCAGTGGCGGCAGGGTGTTCATGGGCGAAATCGATTGTGCCCGGAATCCCAGGCAGGCCCGGCGGCTGATCGGTCTGGTTCCCCAGGAGATCGCCCTTTTTGCTGAACTGTCGGCCAGGGAGAATCTCTCCTTCTTCGGAAAACTTCAGGGCTTGGGCGGTAGGGCGCTTCAAGGGGGCATCCGGATGGCGCTGAATGCCGTGGGATTGGAATCCCACGCCCATCGACGGATTTCGACCTTTTCCGGCGGTATGAAGCGGCGCGCCAATCTTGCGGCCGGTATCCTGCACCAACCACCGGTATTGCTTCTCGACGAGCCCACCGTCGGCATTGACGCCCAATCGCGGCAACTGATCCTGGAGAAGTTAAAAGAACTTAAAGCAGCCGGAACCACCATGGTCTATACTACCCATTACATGGAAGAAGCCCAGGGCCTGTGCGACCGTGTGGCCATCCTCGACAAAGGCCGGATACTGGAAATGGGTGCGCCGAAGGCGTTGCTGGCCGATCATCCTCAATGCCGCAACCTCGGCGATCTGTTTTTGGAGCTCACCGGAAAGGATTTAAGGGATTAACTGTTGTGAGACGATGGCTCGCCGCCACACTTAAGGAAATGCTGCTGCTGAGCCGGGATCGGTCCGGTTTGCTGGTGCTTTTCGTGATGCCGGCCGTTCTTGTCCTGGTGATCACCCTGGTTCAGGAAAATGTGATGAAAACCATGGGGGAGCGCCGTACACAGATCCTGTTTGTCGATTTGGACGGCGGCAGGGTGGCCCGGCAGGTGGAATCTGCGCTCACCGAGGCCGACGGGGTTCAATTGGTCAAAGCCCTCGACGGCATGGTGCCGGATGTGTCCGCCGCCCGCAGAGCCGTGGCCAAAGGCCGGTTCCAGCTTTGTCTGGTGATTCCGGAGGGCTTGAGCGCAGAAGTTCGGAAACAGGCACGGCAATTCGCCATCCAGGCGCTAAATGCGGAAGGCGACCATGCGGCTCCCACTTCTGCAGTTGTAAACGTCTATTTCGACCCGGCGGTTACCGGTGGATACCGGTCGGCGGTGCGCCATCTGCTGCAATTGATGCTCCTGCAGATAGAAGTGCAGGAGAAGATGACCCAGCTTTCGGAACTGCTGCCCACTCAATTTGAAAAAGCACTCCAGTCGGCCCTCGGCCCCATGGCAGCCGGCATGGCGCCGGATCCGGCAGCGGCCATTAACCTGGACTGGACGCCGCAGCCCCTTTTTGAGGTCCGGGCCATATCGGTAGCGGGAAAGGCTACCGTTAAACCAACCAACGCCGTACAGCAGAATGTCCCGGCCTGGTCACTCTTCGGCATTTTCTTCATCGCTGTTCCCATGGCCGGTTCCTTTATCAAAGAGCGTCTCTCCGGGGTGGAGCAACGCATGCGAACCATGCCGGTGTCATATCTGGCTCTGGTGAGCGGCAAGGTCAGCGCTTATCTGCTGGTGTGTATGGTCCAGTTCGGTCTGATCCTGATGATCGGTCGGTGGCTCCTGCCCCTTCTCGGCACCTCTGCCTTTGTGCTGGGCTCTGCGCCATGGACTTTGCTGGCAGTGGCCCTGTGCGCCGCCATAGCAGCGGCCGGCTACGGCATCTTGCTGGGTACGGTGGTGAAAAGCTACGAGCAGGCCGCCATGTTCGGGCCCATCTCCATCGTGGTCGCTGCAGCCTTGGGCGGTATCATGGTCCCGGTCTACGCCATGCCCCTTCCCATGCAGAAGATCAGCATCATCTCTCCTCTGGCATGGGCCCAGAATGCCTGCCTGGAACTGCTGGTCCGGGGAGGAGATCTACGCGCCGTGGCGACGCCTGTGGTCCTGCTGCTGCTCTTCGCGGCCGCTTGTATGGGCGTGGCGTGGGCGATGTTTTCCCGTCGCGCCCGTTGAGAAATCGATTGGACGCATTTCCGGTCGGCGCGGAGGCCGACCTCCGCCATAAGATCTGAACATCGAACATCCAACGTCCAACGCTGAACAAGGTATTCTGCCGAATTATATCATGACGGAGCGAAGCGACTTCATCCGTTCGATGTTCGATGTTCGATGTTGGACGTTCGATGTTCGACGTTCAGTCCTCCCGCGATATAGCGAGACCCTATAGTCGTACTTCTTTTGCAAAGCGCTCCGCCCCCACAATAAATTTGGTGGTTGCCAGTGAGCCGAGTATCGTGCCCAGGATACCCGGTGCCATCACGCTCTGGCCGGCCAGGTAGAGCCCTTTGATGGAAGTGCGGTTGAGCAGGGCGGCCGACAGCATCTGTTGGTGGGATTTCATGACACCATAGGCCGAGCCGTCTGGGGTGTTGACCCAATCCCGAAGGGTCAGCGGCGTGTAAGTGTCGATGAGCTCCAGTCCGTCCAGCCGTCCGGTGAGAGGACGGACCTTTTCAACGAGCTCCAGGGCCAGGGTTCTTTTGGCCGCTTCATAATCCGGTCCCCGCTGCCCGCTGAGGGTCGCCCGCCAGGGCCGCCAAAGTTCATCATGTCCCCGTGTGATCAGCGAAAGCACCAGTGTATCCGGATTTGAACCGGGCCGCAGTTGGGTGTAGACCACATCACTTACCGCGCCGTCGTCTCCGGCATGCATGGAAAAGAGATTGTACGGCATGGGGGCGATCGATGCGGCCGGCACGGTGGCGTGGACCGCGAACATGCCGCCGGTATTCTCCAGACGTCCGATCCTGCGCCGGTAGGAGGGTTTGATCTGTTGGGGATCCACCATATCCATAATGGTTCCCGGATGGGCCGTGCCGATCACCAGGGGGGCGGCATAGGGCTGCCCGTCCTCCAGGGTTAGGCCGGCGACAGATCCATGGCGGATATTGATGCGCCGGACCGGGCGGCCACAGATGATGTCGCCGCCAAGATGCCGAAGCTGCTGGACCAATGCGTCGGCCAGCAGGGACCCGGGACCGTCGATCCGCCAGGCCGAGAAGAGATAGCTGGCCAAGGTCATGGTGTGATAGAACTGCGGGCATTGGGATGGAGGAACCCCGAACCATACAGAGGGGACGCCCAGCACGCTCTTGAGACCGGGAGAGCACCCCAGGCGGGCCAGCACCTCCCAAAGCGGTTCGGTCTGATCAATGAAGTCGGCTGTGGTGGCTCTGCCGAAAAGGAAGTCAAGCCGATCCAGTGCCATGGCGCTTTGATGCAGCCGTTGCATAAAACCTTCTATGGCGGTTCGCTCATCCGGGAAGGCCGTTTTCAGATGATCCTCATAAGGCCCAAACCCGGCGGGCAGGTCAAACTGTCGCGGCCCGGCATCGGTGCGGGTGAAATGGTAGCGGTCCACCGGCGCATCGATGCCCATCTGCTGGAGCGGCAGGCTATCGGCAATCCCCAGGTAGTCCAACAAGCGCCACAGCACCTGGCCCCTGCCCATGGCGCCGAGATAGTGCAGACCGACATTGCAATGAATCCCCCGGCGCACATAGCTGCGCAACATGCCGCCTGGCTTCCGGTTCTTCTCCACGACAGTGACGGCATAGCCAAGTTTGGAGAGGATGATGGCCATGCTTAGACCACCGATACCGGAGCCGATGACCAGCGCCTTGTTATTTGGTTTCGAAGAGCGCTTCATAGGGATATCGCCTCAGTCAATCTACTGCAAGCCCCTGGCAACGCTGGATCTGGAGCTGTCGTTTTCGCCCAAAATTGCAAAAGCCGGAGGGCTCCAGAGCCAAGGCGCCGAGGGCGCAGCCGTAGCGCGTCTACTGCAAGCCCTCGGCAACACCGGATCTGGAGTCCTCCGGCTTTTGCAATTCTGCCATTACCGGCCGGCCGATTAGCTCCGCCAACGGGATGATCTGCAGCTTTTTCCTCTGGATGCCGGCAATCAGGCGTTCGACCTCTTTCAACCATGCTTCCTGGGTGCCGCCGTTGCGGGGCGGGATATCGTGGAGCATGATGACATCTCCGGAACGAAGTCTTCCCAGGATTCTATTCGAGAGGTCATGGATCCGCCGGTTGCCCCTGTCGCCTGCCCGGCGGCTGAAGTTGACCGTGTATAAACCGAGTTGCTCCAGCACCGGTTTCAGTCTGGGGTTGGTGACGCCCACCGGGGGCCTGAAGGTCAGGGGGAAGACATCCAGGTCGTGAAGAACTTGCTGGGTCTTCTCGATTTCGGTTTTCAACTTCTGGGTGCTTTTAAACATGATCAGGTTGTCATGGCTGTAGGTGTGGTTGCCGATGGTGTGTCCCTGGGAAATGATTTGGCGGATCAGGACCGGGAATTGTTCCGCCCTGTGGCCGTTGACGAAAAAGGTTGCTATCACACGATATTCGGACAGCAGTGCCAGCAGTCCCGGTGTGGAAAGCGGATTGGGGCCGTCGTCAAAGGTTAATGCCACCGCTTGTTTTTCAGATGGGCCGCGGCTGATGATGGGCAGGAAAAAGCTGAAGCCTGGCAGCAGCGGCGCCGTGAAGCACAGGATGAGAAAGAGCAGCAGGGGCAGCGCGGCCAGCAGAGGGTGAATCAGCGCAGCCACCAGGGAGAGCCCAATGGCACCGATCCCGAACGCCTTGGCCGGGACGGTCCCTTTCGGCAGGTACGGAAAATGGTGGGGAGGGGCGTGCTTCATCCGAAAGCGCCCAATCCCCACAGCAACAGGAGGATGGCAACCGCATGGGTACCGATGACCAGCCACCGGTGGCTGTGATAGAATTCGTTGCGTTGTTGAATTTTTTATAGTCCTACGCACCAGCGTCGGATGCGGTCCAGGGGCAGGTACCGCTCGTTGTCGGATCTCGAATCGCTTTGAAACGCAATGGACGGATATAGTGCGTAGGTCTCAGGGTCTTTCAGCTGTTTAAGGAAATCGTCGTACGGAACCTGTTCCCACGGTCGTCGGACGATATCTTCGGCAAGCCGGCGGTGGATCACATAGGCGTGGGTCAGGCTTCGAAACAAGACCCGACGGATCGACGGGTAATTTGTGGGCTTGCTGCGGTTGACAAGGCCGCCCAACAGCAGCATATGCCAGCTTTCATGGCTATCGAGAAAAGCGGTGATGCGGGCGAGTTTTTCGGGTGTGACCCGGTCAAAGATGATGTCGTCTTCAAAGATCAGGATCCGCCGGGCGCCGGTATCGAGGCCTTTGCGAATGCACATCTGATGGGATTCGTAGATGCCGCGTTCGCAATCCTCAGGGTGCTTCTCCACAATAACGAATTCGACCCGATCGGCCAGTCCCACACCGGCGAACTGGGCGCTTGCCTCCTTTTGCCGGTCAAGCCGGTTGGCCAGGGAAATGCAGTAAATTTTGTCGATGCCGCTCCAGGTCCCTTGCATAATTCATCCCGAGCACATATAGAAAATTGGGTGCCGGCGTTTGTTTCGGCAAAAATTGTGTGCCCTATAGCTGTATAAAAAAGATGGCATGAAATGGACCCGATCCTCCAATACACCGTTGGTTTATTGCTCGAACGGGTACCAAATTGCCATCAGTTCAATGGTTATACAGCTCTGTAACCTTTTTGCCATCTTTTTTATGCAGCTATAGGGTGTACATGGCGACACGTAAAAATTCAACCTGATTTACGGGATCGATGATCGATGTTAGACCGCTTGGTTCAGCGCATATCCCGAATCGCTTATGTCCGCTCCGCCATTGAGGATGGCGCCGGGCTGGAGTGTTTCAAGCAGAAGCCGACCCCTCGCATAATCTGGGGGTTGGTGATCATCGGAATCAGTTACACCATCGGATGGCCGGTGGTGTTTCTGCTCGGCGTATTGTCGGTTTCCTGGGATAATCCCCTACTTGTGGCGGTTGGCGGACCTTTGGCCTATGGGCTCTCCCATCTGGTCTTTATCGTTGGTGCCTGGCTGGCCGGAGCCGAACACGCCAAAGCGTTTTTCCGCTGGGCCACCCGTGTGACCATGCTGAAGTTGACCAAGAATTGAACCGTTTAGATAATAAAAAGGTAGACACTTGCGAATTGTTCTGGTCCATCCGGCAGGCTACAACTGGCTGCCGGGCCGCAAAGATGTGGCAGCCGTGGCAAACCGTATGGCGCCCCTCGGTTTGCTCTCCATAGCAGCCTTTCTTGAAAATGAAGGCCACACCGTTGTTGTACATGACTGCCTGGGGCCCAAAGTGCCCATAGGTACACAGGCCAATATCCGGCATATTCTGAACCTTCGACCCGAAGTGGTGGGTTTTTCCGCCACCACATCTGGATTCCTAGATGGCTATGAACTGGCCAAAGGCATCAAAACCGAGAGGCCCGATGTCCGGGTCATCTTCGGGGGTGTGCATATTTCGGCCCTGGGCGGTGAACTTCTGGAGCGGTTCGAGCATATCGACTACCTGGCCATGGGGGAGGGCGAGGTCACCATGAGCGAACTGGCCGCCGGAAGAGACCCAAGGGAGATCAGCGGCCTTGTCTGGCGCAATGGCGACCAGGTGGTCACCAACCCCCAGCGTCGGCATATTCAAAATCTGGACGATCTGCCCTTTCCCGCTTACGAGAAGCTGGCGCACTTTCCGGAAGGGTACCGGCTGCCCCTTTTCAGCTACATCATGACCCCCGGCGCGACCATGGTGACCAGCCGGGGTTGCCCTTTCCAGTGCTCCTATTGCGACCGGTCGGTGTTCGAACAGGGGTTCCGGTACAACAGCCCCGGGTATATCTATGATCATATGCAGTATCTTCGAACGCGCTTCGGAATCCGCCATCTGAACATCTACGACGACCTCTTCACCCTCAACCGCAAGCGTATTGCCGCGCTATGCGAGCTGTTGGCGGCTAACCCCCTAGGGGTCCAGTTCAACTGCGCCGTGCGGGTGGGACACGCCGACGGCGAACTGCTGCGGATGCTGCGCCGGGCCGGCTGTCTTATGGTCTCGGTGGGAATCGAAAGCGGGGACCCGGATCTGCTGGAGGTGCACAAGCCGGGTGTCTACCTTGACGAGGTCCGGGATACGGTTGCCCGCATAAAAGCGGCCGGACTCAGGGCCAAGGGCCTTTTCATGATGGGGCTGCCGGGCGAGACTCCGGACTCCATCCGAAAAACCAGTGACTTTGTCATCTCCCTGGGCCTGGATGATATGAACATGTCCAAATTCACACCCTTCCATGGTGCGCCGGTATGGAAGACCATCTTCGAGCAAGGGGCGATGGAAGAAGACTGGCGCCTGATGAACTGCCTGAACTTCGTTTTCATCCCCAAGGACATCGACTCAAAAGAAACCCTGGATCAGCTCTACAACACCCATGTCAAACGCTTCTACTCCGACAAGCGCTGGCGCCGCACTTTCATGAAGCGCATCTGGCAGCACCGGCGCAGCCTATGGTATCTGTTTAAACATCTTCCCGATTTTCTTTACGCCATGCGAACTTTTGAGCCGGCAAAGGAACCATGATGGCGCACATCGGCGCTTATGCATTCATGCGCCGTTATCGGGTTGGCCGTTGGCTCTGGGCGGCAACGGATTGAATGGTCTGGATGGCGCGATCGCTGAAATTGCGGTTGAGTCTGAGGTGAACCGAATACTCCTCCATGGGGTGGCTGTCCACCCCTTGTACGACGCCGGTTACGTTGACATCTTTGTATTTGTCTCCGATGAGCAGGCTGAAACTGACCCCAAGGGTTCGGCCGACCAGGCGGCGGACGGCAGCGCGGTTCTTAGATTTAAAGTAGAAGGACAGGCCGATCTTGGAAATATCCCAGAGTTCGGCGGTCATGGGGCGGCGCAGAACGGCCTTGGATTCCGGGGAAAGCAACTGCACGGTGACTTTGGTGTGCAAATTGATGCGCCGGTAGGATCTCCGGTCGACACCGCGCCGTTGCATGATATCGAACATGGAATCCCCTGAATAGCAGACTTTTTTCAGATTGGATTCCAGGAACTCCAGGGCGCCGGTCAGGTTTTCCAGGGTATTGCGTTCCAGATAGCTAACCCGTACCTTCGATAATGTTTTGACGGATGCCGTGCATACGTTTACCGAAAAAAATGTGTCATGACCAAATATATCCCCGCTGGCGAGCCTCTGGATCAGCACCTCCTTCTCCTTGTCCCGGTACACCACCTTCAGACTGCCTTGATGGACGAGATAGAGACGATCGTTGGTCTGTCCTTGCTTCAGGATGATCTTATCGCCCTCGATCTGCTGCTCTGTCAGCGCAAAAAAGAAGCTTCCGGCTTCTTCGGAGGTCAGACCTTGGAAGAACGGCCGCCACATCCTGCGCATGTCCGGTGTTAAGGCCCTGCTTTTTTCGGCTTCGATCGCCTCGTTCACTTCAATAATGCGCGAAAGCGCCATGCTGTCGACCTCATAGAGCCGGTTACGATATGCTTCCGCATTGACAAAATCCTTGTTCTTGGCACTTTGTATCGCCAATTTGTACAGCAGGTCCACCGCTTTTTCATTCTCGTGGTTTTCGATATATTGATCGATCAAAGTGGAATTTTTGGCTGAATCAATATCTGTCACGGTCTACCTCCGGTTCTGTTCAAGCATCGGACTTGAAATGCGCCTCAATGGCGGTGCGGTAGTATTTGCCGGTGTTGGTCAGGGGGATTTTGGGGGCAATCTTGATGTGGCGGGGACGGGCATAGGGCGGCAGTTGGCGATGGGCGATTTCGGTCAACTGGTCAGTGGTTGCACTGCCCTCCACCAACGCCAGGATTTCATTTTCCCTCCCGCTTTGAACCGGTCGGGCGTAGACATAGACGTCCCGCACCCCTTCCGCGCCCATCAGGGCTTCTTTTGTAAGGGCCAGATCGACCCGTTTGCCGCCGACCTTGACGATGCCGTCCGAGCGCCCCAAGAGAGTGAATCCCGGCGGATCGCTCCATTGGGCCCGGTCGGCGGTCTCAAAAAAACCGCCTTCGTTCCTGGGCAGCTCATCCGACAGAAAGGGTGAACGGACTTCTAGATGCTGGTCTTCTATGCGGACGTCTGCACATTCGAAGGGATAGAGGGCTGTTTGCCCTTTTGCCCGGGTGCGTTGCGCAATACCACCGGTCTCGGTGGACCCGTAAATTTCGGTGACGCCGATGCCGGTGGCATCATGGAACCGGACCGCGTCTTGTTCAGGCAGGGCCCCGGCGGAAGAAAAGGCCAGCCACACCTGGTGTTTTTCTATCCTCGTCTCCTTCAATGCCCGATAGTGGGCAGGTATACTGACTATAACCGTGGCCCTGGTTTTTTGCAGGCGGTCGGCTATTTCATGGGGAAACGAGGGGGTGGGGGCGTCGACCGAGGCGCCGCTTACCAGCGGTAGCAATATGGCATAGAGCAGGCCGTAAATATGGTTGGTCGGCACTGTGGCCACGATGGTGTCGTCAGGGGTGACGTGGAACGTCTTTTCGATATTGACCGCCTCCATCAGCAGGTTGCGGGGGGTCTTGGACCAAATCCGGGGCGTGCCGGTAGAACCGCCAGTGAAGAGGTAGAGCCATGGTGCATCCCATGCCATCGGGTTCTGCGGCATATCGCTTGCCGGCCTTGCGTCTGCTTCAGGGAAAGCCAATCCGGTCACACCGGCCGGAAGCGATTCATCGCTCTCAACCAGTGCATAGCTGAACGGCAGGCCTTTCCGCGCCTCTTTAACCGTGTTGCTGTCAAACGCGTAGGGGATCAACAGGGGAATGCCTTCCATTAGAGAGGCCAGCAGAGCGGCGGTCACCAAACCCTTGTTTTCAGTACAGAGGCATATCGGGCGTTTGGTGTCTGGCAGGTTTCTGATGCATTGGCCGATGACTGCCGCATGGCTGTAAAGTTGACCGAAGGTCAAACCTCCAGCCAGAAATGCGCGCCGGGGCTCTTCGGGTGCGGCCAGCACCGATCTGAGGATAGCGGCTTCCGAAATTTCAGGTCGGGGTGTGTTTGAAATAATGGTCATGTGGCTCTTCTCAAACCCGAATAATTGTCCAGAGATACCGGCTGCCAGGATAGGCCGGTTGAGCGTACGTGTCAAGAAATTGAAATCATGACATGATCTTTGGCAAAGGCTTCAGTGCCGCCGATTAAATTGTCCCTTCGTGAACCAATCCTCGCACACCTTATTGTCGTCGGACTGATGCTGGAATTGTCTATCCTTGTCGATTTTTCCTGGAGTTCCGCCAGCGGATGCCGATAACGAAATTGGAAGTTATAGGGCATCCCGCAGGTCGATGGAGCCTACGCCGAAAGAGCCCCCTTGCTATTTTTTTAGATACGGACTACCTTTCCCCTTCCAAGACCTCGGGGAACCGTTCGGCAAATCAACATGATGGACCTGAATTACCCCTCGCGGTTTGGCCATACGATAAGACAGGTGGATTAAATATGGTTGGGTCGGATTCCATCGAAGCCATTTGCCAGCCGTCGAATGAACAAGCTTATATTGGCCGCTGCGACCAGTTGAGCGCATTACTAAGTAAGGGGTGAATTCATGCAGTTTCCATCATTGGCCATTGGGGATTTGGTCAGCCGAATCCCTATTATTCAGGGGGGCATGGGAGTGAACATCTCCCAATCCGGACTGGCGTCCGCCGTAGCCAACGAGGGCGGTATCGGGGTGATCGCCTGTGCCATGCCCGGCATTCACGAACCAGACATCAAATCCAACAGCGTGCAAGCCAACCTTCGCGTGCTCAAGCGAGAGATCCGTAAAGCCAAACAGCTCACCAAAGGAATCCTGGGGGTCAACATCATGGTGGCCATGACCGATTTCAGTGATCTGGTCAAAACCGCCTTGCGGGAAAAGATCGATGTTATCTTTTCCGGTGCTGGTCTTCCCCTTGACCTGCCGGGTTATCTGAGAGAAGGCATGAAGACCAAACTGGTTCCCATTGTCTCCTCCGGACGCGCGGCCAAGCTGATCTGCCGCAAGTGGCTTTCCAAATTCGACTACCTTCCCGATGCTTTCGTTGTGGAAGGGCCCAAGGCCGGCGGCCACCTCGGTTTCAAGGCGGAGGAGTTGGACGATCCGAAGTTTTCCCTTGAAAATTTATTAAAGGACGTGCTCCAGGCGATCAAGGATTTTGAAATCAATAAGAAAAGGAAGATTCCGGTCATTGCCGCAGGGGGCGTTTTTACCGGAGCCGATATACACAAGTATCTGGAGATGGGCGCCTCAGGGGTTCAGATGGGCACCCGATTTGTGGCCACCCATGAATGTGATGCCGACCCGGCCTTCAAACAGGCCTTTGTCGATGCCACCGAAGACGATGTGGTGGTCATCAAAAGCCCGGTCGGCCTGCCGGGACGCGCGATTCGAAATGCCTTTATCGATAAGGTGATCAATGGAGAGACCAAGCCATTTACCTGTCCATACCACTGCATTAAAACATGCGACTATAAAAAAAGCCCCTTCTGCATCGCCATTGCGCTGGGCAGCGCGAAAAAAGGCCTGTTGAAAAGCGGGTTTGCCTTTGCCGGAAAAAACGTCTTCCGCGTCGACAAAATCGTTTCGGTGAAGGAGCTGATCCACTCTTTGTGGAGGGACTATGTCGCTGCCCTGAAGGGGTAGGCTTTGGCCTTAAAGATTTTAAAGCCGGGAGCGCATGGCGCCTCCGGCTTTCTTTTTTCTTCATTTCAACCGGGTGAGAACGCCGAACCGGGCCGCAGGATGCCATTTATGGATGGACACTAGCTCATCCGCAGGCCGGATAGAATCAGCGCCATCTCCTCATCGTAAAGCTGTTGATACCGCAAGACCTTCCTGATGTAGACGCGTGTGGCCCTGAAAGGGGGAACACCGCCGTATTTAAGCACGTATCGGCTGCCGGCATTGTATGCGGCCAGGGCCAGTTCGATGTCCCCGTCGAAACGATCCAGCAATCTTTTAAAATATCGGACGCCTCCGTCGATGTTCAATTCCGGATCAAATGTGTCCTCTACGCCGAGCCATCTGGCCGTGGTGGGCATCAGCTGCATCAGGCCCCTGGCGCCGCGGTGGGAGACCGCCTGTGGATTGTTGCCGGATTCTACCATGATGATGGCGCGGATCAGCGCAGAATCCACTTCATATGCCTGAGACGCCTGCATGATGTAGCTGTGGAACGGTGGTGTCCTGGGCTCTTCATTCCGGGACGGGGGTTCCATCCCCAGCCTCGCGGCCAAAGTCATCCGCTCTGGCTTCAATTCCTGCGGCGTCTTAAAAAGCTCGGCGATAAGATATTGGGTTGAACCATGATATTCATACATGATGGATTGATGCGAGCTGCTGCTACAAATGCTGGCCGGTATGGCGGCCGTAATGACAACGATATATAAAGTCACGCCATAGCGGATTTTCTGTTGTAAATTGAGCTGTTGTACGAACTTGGTTCTCTTCATCTTATAACGCTTACCGATTTGTTCGGAGTTCCTTTCATTGTTTTTAATACCAATAAGATCAAGAAGCGTGCCACTTGCTGCTCTAGTTGTTTTAGCCGTAATTTCAACAACATAGAAAAGTGCCACTATTAAGCTTGTGTAAAATCGGCCATAATTATTAGGTAAGCTTTTGCTGTCTTGTGTAATCGCTTTCATGGGTGATCTCCTCCGTCCAACGAGCTGACACATTGATGAGCAACGAGCATACCAGTGATGTGCATTGTGTGGCGGGGATGCATCTATATATAAAAATTACAAATTGTTATGTTTTGGCAAAAAGATGAAAGTGAGGTCGGAAGACTGGCGCTGACTTTCGATTTGATAGGTTCTGTGAGGTGAAATGGATGAGGACGGTTTCAATCTGATAGGGGCGCCTGCCAGAGATCGGGTCCAGCACGGCGGGACGGTCCAAAACCACCCGGATAGCCGTTGGAAAACAAAGGGCGCCCCAACGGAGCGCCCTTGCAAGTCTAACCGATCGTTCGGATAATGTTAGCGCATTGCATCCAGGTAGGCGCCGGCATCACTATTTCCCATGGCCGCCGCCTTTCTAAAGTCAGCCAAAGCCTCATCCTTGTTTCCCGAGATCAACTTGACGCGCCCGCGCCCGTAGAAATAGCCTGCCTGGCCTGAATCCAGGGCAATGGCCTTGTTGATATCCGCAAGGGCGGAGGTGTAATCCCCCAGTTCGGCGTAGGACAATCCGCGGTTGAAATAGGCTTTGCTGTTGTTGGCATCCAAGGTCAGCGCCTTGTTGTAGGCTTTCACAGCGGCGGTATAGCTGCCATAAGTGGCGTAGAGGGCGCCCCTGTCCACCCAGTAGGCCGGATCGCTGGTATCCGTCACAGCCACATTGGTGTATTCGGCCATCAAAGGCATTGCCGCGACAAGGGACACCACCATACAGAGTATGAAACAAAGGCCTTTGATTACGGTTTTTTGGGATCCATGCATGGTTTCCTCCTTTGGGGCAGCGGCCACCGGCCCTGCCGGTGGTATGCGGCTCAGGGCGGAGAACGCAACGTTACGGTGCCGAATGCTTGCTGTTGAATCAGGGCCCGGATGCCCTATCCGGGAATAGCCCGCCATACCTGTATTTCGTCCCAATTATGAAAAAGTTGAGGCGTTTATGGCAAAGGGGCAACGATCCGGCCTCGATCCTATCGATCGAAATTAATGGTTGCCAGGGTTGCGAAGCAACAAGAGGTATGCACCATCTGGATCAAAGCCTCCCGGCCACGACCACCGGCAATGCCGTGGGGTGGCACCGGCAAAGGCCGAAAATCGGCGCTTGAGCCCGGCCGGTGGGTATCTGGTTATCTGCACAGCAGATCGAAGGGCGTAGATCTGACGGTCCCGGGATGAATCATCCTCCTGGCCTGCGGCCACCGGCAACAAGTTGCCGGTGCCACCCGTGATAGCGACCCCGACCCCGGATTGGAATATGCCACATGTCTATGCAGATGAAAGGGCCTTTGGAGGGGGCAGCGGGTGGCCGGTCCATGGCTCAAGGAAGGTCACCTCGACTTCCCGGTCAATGGACGGTACTCAATCCAATCCAGCTGTGCGGCCGCCTGCTTGTATGAGCGGAGCGCTGCGGTTTAATGTTCGGTCGGCTCCTGCAACGGTCGGACCAGCCGATGCGCCATCACTTCAGTGCCGGGTGGGGTGCTCTGAATTTATAGAGAAAACTCTTTGCCAATTTTGCCATGGTATAGGTGATGCCGATGGTGACAAACGACAGAACAAAGCAAACCACAAACATCACAGCGATATACAGCGTCCCTGCAAAAATGAAATCAATCATACCCATCTCGCTTTCCGGCCATCAAGTGACCTTGGCCTTATTATTCAAGGTGAACAGATCGATATTAGAGCAAGGAGCTTGCCAAGGCAGGGAGCATATGCCGTTTGGATATGTAGCCTACTATAATTGAATGAGAAATCGGGTTTTCAAGCCGCCAGCAGGCAGGGCAGACGATGAAGATCTGGATCAAAATGATAGCGAAAAGACCACAACAATTATGAACTCAGTTTCACATTGAGAGGTCCTTTTCCCACTGCCGAACGTTTTCATAGAGGGCGATGCCCACGGATGTGGACAGGTTTAGGCAGCGGATATCGCTTTGGATGGGGATGTGATAGGTCTGGTCGGGGTAGCGCTCCAGTATCGAAGGCGGCAGCCCCTTGGTCTCCGAACCAAATACCATGAAGATCCGCCGCATTCTGGGCATTTTCCAGAAAGGGCGGCGACCGTTTTTGGTGTACAGCGCCAGTTCATCGGGCGCCGGCTTCACCTGGGCGAGAAAGTCATCGAAATCGTTCCAGACCTTGAGCGGGACCCTGGGCCAGTAATCCAGCCCCGCCCGTTTGACCCGGCGGTCATCCAAGGAGAACCCCAGCGGCCGAATCAGATGCAGCACTGCCCCCGCCCCCAGGCAGGTGCGGCCCACGTTGCCCGTATTCCAATGCACCTCCGGCGCCACCAGAACCACATGCCGGCGACAGGAAATGGGATCGATACTGCGGGAATTTTCATGGCGTTGTGTTGGCTTCGACATTGCTACTGTTTTTTAATATACCCCCACTCCACCAGCCGGTTATAGGCATATTGGGCGTTATCCCCCTGGTTAACGGACTGCAGGTACTTGTAGTAGTGTTCGGCCGCCGGCTTTCTGGCGCCCTTGCCTTCGTAGGCCATTCCCTTGAAAAAGGCGATACTGGCGTTGCCGGGCAGGATCTTGTCATAGGCGCTGAATCTTTCAATGGCGGCATCGTATTGCTTCTTTTTTAATTGAACGTAACCATCCAGAAACTGCGCCTGGCCCTCCTGGGGATAGACCTGCCGGGCGGTACGGAGATAGGGTTGGGCCGCGTCGATCTTCTTCTGGGCGAGCTGGCATTTGGCCATCAACACCAGGCCCGTATAATCCCTCGGTGTTTTCTTGAGCGCCTTTTGGAAAAGCCCCTGGGCGGCCGAATAGTTCTTTTTGGCCATCTCGGTTTCGCCTTTTTGCATCTCTTCGATGGCCCCCTGCATGCGGCGCAGTCCTGCCGTGTGATCCATGTAGCGCTCGCTGTAGAGGGGCTGGCGTCTGGCCGATGCGTAGGTGGTGCGGGCCATGTTGATGGCGCTGTCGTAGCGTTCGCCGCTCATGGGATGGGTGGCAAAAAGCAGTTCAGCATATCCGTGCCGTCCTTTGTTCATCGTGTTCAGCATTTCCATCAATCCCACCATGCCGTCCGGTCCGTAGCCCCCCTTGACCATATATTCCATGCCCAGCGCATCGGCCTGGCGTTCATTATCCCTGCTGTAGGAGGCCAGCAGGGCACCGCTGCCCAGCATGCCGAGCTGAGCCGCCAGGCCGCCGTACCCGGCCGATTCCCCTGCAATGGCCAGTCCGCCCACCACCAGATTGGTGAGTTGGCTTTTGGACAGAATCTCGGCGGTGTGGCGCGCGTTGACGTGGCCGAGCTCATGGCCGATGAGCGCCGCCAGCTCGCCTTCATTGCGCATTTTCAACATGATGCCGCGGGTTATGCCGATACTGCCGCCTGGGAAGGCATAGGCATTGACATAATTGGCATTGACCACCCTGAACGAGTACGGCATTTGCGGCCGGTGGGTTCGATCGGCCAGTCGACGGCCGGTCCGGGAAACATAGGCATTGAGTCCGCTATCCTGGCTGGGGCCGTAATCGGTTGAAAACTGATGGGGGGAGCGCTGTTTGTCCAACCGGATCTCCTGGTCTTCACTGACCAGCATCAGCTGACGCTCACCGGTCACCGGATTGGTAGCGCATCCCAGCACCCATCCGGCTGCGGTTAAAGAAGAGAAGTACAGGAATTGACGGCGGGTCATTGCGAGGGGATTCCGGGACTTCATAAAACACCTCTTTTGTTCAGGGTTCACCACATGGTACTGTTGGGCGGTTTGATGTGTTCCATCGCAAGGAACTGCATTTTATGCGAGCTGGCATCATTGGCGCCGGCCGCAGTAAGGACAGTAGCGAAAATCAGACACCAGGGTTCGGCCGCATTGGCGGCACAGAGGCTTTTGCGGACCATCTGTAGGCGGTGGGCCGGTTTCGACGCCCATAGAATCTACCTGCAGCTGGCAGTGCTGGCAATATAAAAATGGGTCCCCCTGTTTGATCCTCAACAGGGGGATAAAGAAAAGGCTGAAATAATGGTCGACCTGCTGTGTGACGGCCTGGTGCGAGCCGCACCGGGGGCATCGCCTGGGGGTTTGGTCTATTGTTCGCGTCCTGGGCTGTACCCCCGCAATGACGAAACACATCAATGGTCTCCTTTGTGCGATTGGCGGATGCCGGTTTTTCAAATCCATTGGCTTGCCAAATCCAGCCATATTCTATAAGAATTCAGGCAGCCGTCAATTATCAACGATATCATGTGGAACTCCAAATAGTACAATCGGCCGCATTCCACAACCAGGCTTAAAAAGATTATACGGATGATCATCGATATTCATACCCATGCGTTTCCCAAAGCGGTCCGCGAAGGACGCGAAAGGTATTTCGGCAACGAGCCTGCTTTCAAGCTGCTTTATGACTCGCCCAAATCCCGGCTGGTGGGTGCGGATGAGACCGTGGCCATGATGGACCGGTACGGTGTGGATAAAAGCGTCATTTTCGGGTTTCCATGGCGCAGTGCGGACTTCTTTAAATTGAACAACGATTATATCATGGACGCGGTGAGCCGCCATCCTGATCGGCTCATCGGTTTTTGCTGCATGGATCCGCTTCATTCCGAGGCCGCCAATGAGGTGGAGCGATGCCTGGCTGCAGGCCTGTCAGGGATCGGCGAGCTGGCCTTTTACGCTTCGGGCATCGATGATGCCTGCTTGAAAAGCCTGGTACCCATCATGGCCTTAGCCGAAAGCTACCACCGGCCGGTCATGCTGCATACCAACGAACCCATCGGCCATGCATACCCCGGGAAAAGCCCGAACACCCTGGCCCAGATCTATGCGATGATTCAAAAATTCCGTAACAACCGCATCATCCTGGCCCATTGGGGCGGCGGCATTTTTTTCTATGCGCTCCTGAAAAAAGAGGTCCGGGAGACGTTGGAAAATGTCTGGTTCGATACGGCGGCATCGCCCTACTTATACCAGCCCCAGGTCTATCAATACGCCCTCTCTCTGGCCGGGCAGGAGAAAGTATTGCTGGGCAGCGATTTCCCGCTGATCAAGCCGGGTCGCTACCTGAAAGAGATCGACGCAGCGGCGCTGCCCGAGGACGATAAAGCCGCCGTTTGCGGTCTCAACGCGGCCAAACTCCTTAATCTGGCCTGAAGCGGGTTCCCTCAACATACTGATGCCGGGTAAAAAAATCTAAAGTTCGCTTCAGAGATGGCGATGCTATGCATTAAGTAAAGTTCCACCGGTGCATCCATCTATTGTTACATTGTTCTATCGTTCCGCCCATTCATCGATGCTTGCATATGTTCTGCGATTACAGACAGATCGCGAAAAGCGGTCGACTTGTTTTTAATGACACTAAAACCTATTACCTGATCAGGAGTTTTTATGCGTGTCAGAAAACTTCTTTTGGTCCATTCCGGACGATCCATTCGGGCGCTCATAAAGAAGTACATCTTTGCAGAGCTTTCCGATATTGAAATTGCCGAGGCCGGCAGCGGTCAAGAGGCATTGGTCCAGTTGGAGGACAGCCCGTCGGACATAATCATCTCGGCCGAACATCTCAAAGACATGGCGCTGGAGGAATTTGCCGCTCAACTGGATGCCATCAAACCCGGAAGCCGGATGAACCTGATTGTGATCTCCGACAGCGAGTCCGATCAAGCGCGCGAAGCACTGCTGCAAAAAGGTTTCAGGATAGTCGTTCAGATTCGACTCCGGCCGGCCGATCTGATCGAAAGCATCAATCTCGTATGTGATCCCCGCCGGTGGCGAAAGAACACCCGTTATCACATTCCCGATACGGATGTGATTATCTCATCCCCATACGAAAAAATTGAGGGTGCTTTGATCAACTTCAGCCTGGGAGGGGTCTTGGTGGAACTGACCACTGAAAATCCGAACCTGCTGATGGATAGCGATCTCTCGCTGTCAATGAAAATTCCATTTTCAGAGAACGCTGCCCGGATCGACGATTTGACGGCCAAATTGCTGCGCATCGATACGGTAGCCTGGACAAAGGGGCATCTTCCCAAAACCATGCGGGCCAGTTTCATCTTTGTCGATTTGACTCCCGTAGCCGAAAGCAAATTGGCGGAGTTGATCCAGATGGCCAAGAAAGAAAAGCTGGAGGCGGCCACTGTCTTCGCCTAATCGGCCGGTGTGACGGGTCGATATTTCGTTGTCTTCCTTTTCGGGGAAGAGCCCGCCTCTGGTCGAACGCCTCCCAGCTGTCCGCATGCCGCCATGATGCCGGCCCCTTTTGAAACCCTCACCCGGACAAATATGGCCTGATCGATCAAAGCGCGATGAAACCGCTCCACATCCTTGTCGTCAGGGGCCTGGAATGCAGAACCCGGTCCCGGATTGTAGGGAATCAGATTGAGCTTCACCGGCAGATCGCCGATGAATTTGCGCAGCTGCTGCGCATATGTCGGATTATCGTTGATACCTTTGATCAAGACATATTCCATGAAAATGGTGTTGCCGCGACCCAATGGATAAACCGCCAGGGATTTCTTCAATTGCTCCAGCGGATATCGGCGGTTGACCGGCATCAACTCCGACCGCAGCACATCGTTGGGAGCGTTCAGCGAGAGGGCCAGCTTGAGCTGAGGCCAGTTTAACCCGGCCAGTTGTCCGATTCGATGGGGCAGCCCAACGGTGGAGAGGGTGATGCGGCTTTTGGCGATATTCAATCCCCTTTGGTCCTCCATCACTCTGATGGCCTGGACCACCTGATCGAAATTGTCCAAAGGCTCCCCCATCCCCATAAAAACCACATTGCGCACATCCATGCCCATGGCGACTTTGACGGCGTAGACCTGGGAGACGATCTCTGCCGCGTTCATATGGCGAATCCAACCCAGTTGGCCGGTTCGGCAGAACCGGCACCCCATGCGGCATCCCACCTGACTGGAGACGCATACCGTGGCATGGTTGGCCATGGGGATAATCACCGTCTCGATGGTGTTGCCGTCGCAGAGTCGGAATACCAGTTTGGTAACCCCATCCTGGGTTGCTTGAGCCACCTGGGTGGGGTGGGCGATCTCCAGGTCGGAACGGAGCCGCCGCCTGAGGGCCTTGGAATTGGAGAATGCCTCATTATCGGTTGGTTCTTGAATAGACGAACCATAGAATCCGCGATAGAGGGCAGCGGCGTGAAATTCACCACGACCATATTTATCACGGAAAAGCGAGACCAATTGGGGGTATGTCAGGCCAAGCAGGTTCATTGGCCGGTCTTACGATGTCACGGAGGATTCTTCAACCTGAAAAAATCACCATTTGTCTTGACATGGCGTATCTAAGTATCATAGTGGTAATAAATATTTAGATATCTAAATATTTATTAAATGAAATATTAATATTAAAAAGGTTAGGTGATAAAATTGGTGAAGAATACCACCACTATTGAAAAAGCCCAATACATTTGCAATACCGGTAAAATCATTCACGACCGAATTGTGAAAATTCAAAGCGCCTATTTTGCTTCGGGAAATAGCGGCCGATTGAACGACCTTTCCATTACCCAACTCAATGCGATCAAAATCATTTGGGATTCCGGAGAGACGACCATGAGTGAACTGGCGGATCAATTAGGCGTATCCCCGCCGTCGGCATCGGTCCTGGTGGACCGTTTGGTTGAAAAAGGGATTCTCTGTCGTGAGCACAGTACCACGGACAGACGCAAGGTGGTGGTGCGGGTGTCGCCGGAGGCTGAAAAAATGGCCAAGGAGATTACCTCCAATATTCTTCAGTTTTTTGTTGATCTGGTGGAAAAAATCGGCATAGAAACCGCCCAGAAATGGTGTGATGTGCTCACCCATGTAAAATCAGTTCTCTCCGAGGAACCGGGCAAACGAATTTCTGCGACACCGGGGTCACTTCGTTCTGATTAGCATTAGAAATCGATTCTGAAAATATACCGGCTGAACCAGGCCATTGGCAGGTTGTCAGGGAACCGAATGCAATGCACCGGTAAATAAGAACAATACAGGCCACCGGTACGCCGGCGGCCGTTAAGGCAAAACAACCCATATCGCAACAATCCTTCAATGATAGGTGCTGTCATGTCTGACCGTCAGAACGAAGACAAAACGGAGAAGAGGCGCGATATCCGGCTTCGTATCATCCTTTGCCTGGTCATCCTTTTTTCCGGTGTCGGCGGATTTCTGGCCTTGGCCAGCCTTAAAAAACCACCGGCAGAGGTGGTAAGCAGCGAGCGGGCCCTCAAAGTGGAGGTGACCGAGGTGGCCGCCGAATCAACGGCTATCCATATCACGGGATATGGGGAGGTCCGCTCCCTCAACTCGGTAAAAATCTCGGCAGAAGTGGCCGGACAGGTGCAATCCGTTCATCCGCGACTGGAAGTGGGGGAAGTGATCCCTGCCGGTGAACTGCTTTTCGATATCGACGCCCGCGACTATGCTGCAGCCGTGGCCCAGTCCCAGGCAGAGGTGGCCCAGTGGACTTCTTCCTTGCAACGGTTGCGAAAGCAGTTCGCCATCGACACGGAACGCATGAAGACCCTCCAGCGCAGCCGGGACCTGGCCAAAGCTGAATTCGATCGCATCAAGGATCTGTTTCTGAATAACAGTGTCGGCACCCGCTCCGGGGTGGACCGTGCCGAGCAGGCCTACAACGCCGCATTGGATCTTGCCGATCAAATGGCCCAGTCTGTGGCGGTCTACCCGATTCGGATCAAAGAGACCCAGAGCAGCCTGGCCGGCGCCAAGGCGCGCCTTCAAAGGGCTCAGGCCGATCTGGATCGTTGTCGCGTGACGGCTCCCTTTACCGGACGGCTCACCCTGGCGGCGGTTGAGACGGGGCAGTACGTGGTTCCCGGCCAAGCCCTGGTTACCATAGCCGACGATACCATGCTGGAGATTCAAGTGCCGCTGGACAGCCGTGACGTTCGCCAATGGCTCCAATTCAAAAATGGTGAATCCTCCGCCGCAGGCGCCTGGTTCGGACAGCCCGAAACGGTCGCCTGTAAAATCAGATGGACCGAAGACAAGCAGGGGCATGTCTGGCGCGGGACCCTGCACCGGGTGGTCACTTTCGATCAGAAAACCCGTACCGTTACCGTAGCCGTCCGGATATCGGCGGCCGACGCCCGCTCCCAGGGGAAGGGACTTCCCCTGGTGGAAGGCATGTTCTGTGAAGTGGAGATCCCGGGGCGGACATTGGAAAAAGCCTATCAAGTACCGCGCACCGCTGTCAGCTTTAAAAATACTGTCTTTATGGTCAAAGACCAGCGTCTAAAAACCATCGCCGTCGAAGTTGCCCGGGTGGACAATGACTTTGCCTATATCACAGGCGGTCTCAGCGATGGCGACCGGGTTATTACCACGCGTCTGGTCGATCCCCTGGAAAATGCGCTCCTGGAAATATTGAACGAAGAGGAGAAGCCCACCGCCGAATAATTCAGCGCGTTCGACGCTGCCCATCTGGTGCCCGGCTTACCCCCGGCGGCACATGATACCGGCTCGGGAGATTAAGGATTATTGCTCATGAAAAAAGCACTTGCCGCGTTTGCCCGTAATACGGTCTTTGCCAACATTATGCTGGTGCTGATTTTTCTGGCCGGCGGTCTGTCGGCCTGGTACATGACCCGGGAAAGTTTTCCCGAATTCTCCCTGGACATGATCCTGATAAACGTACCTTACCCAGGCGCAGATCCCGAAGAAGTTGAAGAGGGGATCAGTCGAAAGATCGAAGAGGCCCTCGAGGGATTGGAGGGGCTCAAACTCATCGAAACCAAATCAAAGGAGAACGTCAGCACCACGCGGCTGGAGGTGCATGAGAGCTACGATACCGACAAGGTCATGGACGAGGTGCGCACCAAGATCAATGCCATCTCCACTTTTCCTGATGATGCGGAAAAACCGATTATCGAGGAACTGAGCGTGCTGGACCCGGTAATGCTGCTATACGTGTCGGCCGACATGTCGGAGCGCCGCATCAAAGAGTGGGCCGAGCAGATCAAGGACGAGATTCAGCAATTGCCGTCGGTTTCCAAAGTGGCTGTTTTCGGTACCCGGGAGTACGAGATCGCCATCGAGGTTTCGGAAG
>JARRKU010000057.1:0-30125 GCA_037387725.1 Desulfobacteraceae bacterium | reverse complement strand
TACGGACGGCACCGGCTGCTCAGTCCAGACCGATTTCCGTCTCAAGTCTTTTGATTTCGACCTCCAGCCGTTGTTTCTGCTCGGGACCGAGGTCCGGGTCAGCTAGCTGCTTTCTCAAGCCGGCCAGCATCATCTCTTTACGATAATCTGTGCAGGTATACCTTTTCATAAACCTTAACGTTGCGTAATAAAGATGACAAAAGGGTGAAAAGCCCTATGAACTTAGAACCAACAACGTTGTTATAGGCCCATTCGATGCGTAATGCCATGGCGAATTTGAGGATCGCGTCTATTTAATGCGTCGCCTGGCAACGGCAAGTTTTGTAAATACCGGCCGCTTTCTACGCAGGAATCGCAGGCCAACCACATAGATAATGCTGCCGACGATGATGCCGGCATCCTGAATGCTTTGATACAGCACCATGTGGACCACCTGCCCCCAACTGCTGTGGCCAGTGGTCAGATGAAGCTCTATCGGCCACAGCAACGATACCGGAGCGCTGGTCAGGGTCATGTCTGCCACTACGTGGGAAAATACCAGGATGGCGCATATCCCAAAACCAAATCTGGGAATCCGATACCATAGCCGCCACCCATGGCTAGCCAGGTAACCCGTTAACAAGGCAAACAGCAGACTGTGCGTCGGCCCTCGATGAAGGGCGGCCCCGTTCCCATGAATCAGCAGTCCAAATAAAACATCCACATCCGGCAGATTGGCCAGGAACGCAATAAATAAGAAATAAGGCAGGCGTGACAGAAGTGTATTTTCATCTTTTGGATGGGGTGAGATAGTTGTGCTCTCACAAGCCGCCCATCCAATAGCCGTGTGTCCTAAAGGTAAAGGCATGTTTGAAGTCCTTTGTTTTATCGCTGTTCAGGATCAGCATTTGCAGATACTGAAGTCGTTTATCCATAGAATGAAATTCCAATTTGAATGAAGGCAGCATAGTTTGTGCCAAAACGGATTTTATCTGCAATAGCGGCATATCTATCTGTAATTAATTGAATTATGTACACAACCAGGTAAAGGTTGCCGGAGGTGTAAAGCAAGCGATTTATGAAATCTGTTACCATCGCTCGGTAATTCACTGCACATTATTGCACATGGGCCTCCCATGAGCGATCGATCCAGCCCTATTGAAATCTTCTTCATTTCATGCCAATTGGATTTATTTAAGGATAGCCTATGGAGGGAGGCGAATCGATGACGGTTGGAGATGCTCGAAAATTTATCAAGCGCGCCGCAACAGACAGTCAATTAAGGGATCAACTCAATGACGCCCCCACATGGGATGCAATGGCCGCAATCCTGGAAACACACCAATTTCGCTTCACGCCGGTCGACGTTGACAAAGCGTATCATGGTGTACTGGTGCAGTGTCAGACCGAAGCGGAGGCCCTAAATGTCAAAGAAATCAAGAGCTGGTGGGACTTGCTGATGGCCGCGGCAACACGATAGCCCGTGAAACTACCCGCCGGCCAACTTGACCTTGTAGCCTTGCCCGGACAGTTCGGCTGCCAAGGTCTGGCGATGGTCTCCCTGAATGATGATGACACCGTCTTTCACGGATCCGCCGCTGCCGCAATGCCGTTTGAGACGGGCCGCCAATGCTTTTAGGTCGCTGCCGTCAAGATCAAATCCGGAAACAGTGGTCACGCCCTTTCCCTTGCGTCCTTTTACCTCGCGCCGGATTCTCAGTATGCCGTCACCGGCGCCTTTGGATGTTGCCTTGCTACGCTGTCCGCAGCGGCATTTTTTCAGCGCACGGCTGCATTGGGGGCAGATTCGCCCCTGTTCGGTGGAGTAGACCAGTCGGGAATTGTTCATGGTGAAATCCTTAAGCCGGTTATCATACACGATACATCAACACACCATAGGGTGATTAGATGAAATGCCAATGGATTGCAAAGCCATAATTTTTGACTTGGACGGTACCCTGCTGGACACCCTTGGCGATATCGCCGATGCGGCCAACCGCATCATGTCTTTGCGGGGGTACCCGGTTCACTCCCGCGAAGCCTACAAATGGTTCATTGGCGACGGTGCAAAAAGGCTCATCGAACGCGCCCTGCCACCCGATCAACGCCTGTCTTCCATCATCACCGACTGTTTAAACGACTTCATCACCGACTACCACAACCACTGGGCGGTATCGACCCGGCCCTATCCGGGCATCAGAGATACTATCACCGATCTCGTCTCAAAAGGAATTCAGCTGGCCGTGGTAACCAACAAGCCGCATCAATCTGCCCTTGACATGATGGATCACTATTTTGACACCGCTGCATTCGGTTCTATACTGGGCCAGCGGGATGGTATCCCCCCAAAACCCCATCCCCAACAGGCACTCCTTGCTGCAAACACCATGGGGGTGAGACCGGAAACCTGCATCTTCCTGGGCGACAGCGCCGTGGATATGAAAACGGCGGTTAGGGCCGGCATGCAGCCAATCGGTGCAGCATGGGGATTTCGTCCGACAAGGGAGCTGAAGGAATCCGGAGCTGTTCAAATTCTTCAACGTCCGCAGGAGTTGCTGCAGATGATCTGACCCTTTCTTTGAACAAGACCACAGGCGGAAGACATGGCAAAAAAGCCATCCATATTCCTGACCCCCAGGGAAGCCATCAATGCCATCTGCATCGATTTCAGACAATATGAACCACAGATCCTGCTCTTTGCCGAGGTCCTGCGCCTTATTTCCAACGATACCCTTCACATGAAACGGAAATCCGGACAAAAAGGCGCCTGGATCAACGACCGGGGCGGCAGGGCCATGCACTGGCTGGAGGGTCGCGAACTCACCGCATTTATGTGTGATGCGGTTACCGCAGCCCAGTGGTCCACCGAATTGATGGTCGCCGTCTGCCAACGGGTTTTCCAATCGCGGGTTTTTCCGGAGGCCGATCCGGCCACGGGGGAGACCGGCATTCGCATCGAGACGAATTTAAAGGATTTCCGTTGTCGCCAATGCGGTCATTGCTGCAAAGCCCTCGATTATCACCACGAACTGGACGCCGCCGATGTGGCACACTGGAAAGCGCTGGGCCGAACAGATATTCTGGCGTGGGTGACCGAGATATCAAGCGATGATGTGGATCCGGCCTATCGGATATGGGTATCCCCACAAACAGGCCGTATCGTTACCCCCTGCCCTTTTCTCATGGAAGATCCGGCTTCCAGTCGATGGCGATGCCGCATCCATGATGTCAAACCTGGTATCTGCCGCCAGTACCCTGTCAGCCGCAAGCATGCGATTATGACCGGCTGTCTGGGGATACAACGCCTTACCGCCAAATAGACCACAGCTTGACTTATATTGATTCAGTCCTATGTTGAACGGAATTATAATTCGCCCTGCGATAAAAGCGGTTGGCCCAAAGGAGATTCAAATGCAAAAAGTTGAAAACGGCATGTTCGTCAGCGTCCACTATACTGGTACCCTCGAAAGCGGTGAACAATTCGACAGCAGTATCGGACGGACGCCCTTGGAATTCAAAGTTGGCGACGGCCAAATGATCAAGGGCTTTGATGCTCAAGTCGTCGGCATGTCGTTAAACGAAAAGAAGAAATTCACCCTGGCTCCGGAGGATGCTTACGGTGATCGCAACGAAGACTACCAGCGCGAGTTCCCCCGTTCCGAGATGCCGCCCGACTTCGACCCTCAGGTCGGGCAGACACTGGCCCTGTCCACTCCTGATGGCCAGCGTTTTCCGGCCCGCATCGCAGCCGTCGACGACGACCAGATCATCTTCGACCTCAATCACCCATTGGCAGGACAGTCTCTGACCTTCGATATTGAAGTCGTCGGCATCAGCGAAACCCCGATCCAACCGCAGGGGGGATGCGACTGCAATAATTCCGAAGGCTGCAACTGCTAACTCTTTTTATCCGCTTATCTTATCGTCAGAGAGAAAAGAGAACCATCGGGAGAAGCCAACCATGATCCATCTTGGCGCAGGTGTGTCTACCATCTGCGCGCCAATGCTGATCCGATGTCATCAAAAATCAGGTGGTTCTCTGTGGTGGGCGCGGCGGTCCGCCGCCCCCCACCTTTCAATTCTATAGCTATAGTCATTATACCAAGGACGTTGATGGCCACACGGATTTCTTGGAAGATCTCCGTGTGGGGGTCTCTTCATCATTCACCTGGCTTGAATCCCGTCAAACCATGATAGCAATCATGTAGCGCAGCGCGTTCAACACGACTTCAAGCTTTGGCGATGCATCCCGCTTGCATGCTCTTTGCATCCTATATCCGGAAATGCCATACCACTAGACCGGTGAACCGCTCTGCGTTGAGAACAGCCGCGGCATTAATCCATATTGACACCATGAGGACAGGTAATGAATCTGCGCAAAATCCGTATCCTGGCATTCATCATATGGGTATTTTTGGGGATGGGGTCCATCAGCCTCTGCTTATCCCCTGCATCTGTTTTTGCGCTGGACGCCTCTCCGGCAGAGAATCCGCCGCGGATCGAATCGCAGCCTCGGTCGCAGGCTAGGGCTTTTGAGTCGTCCAGCGCCTTGTCCCAGGCACCACTGGCTGCGCTGGAATGGACCTATCACAAGAGTTCGGATCAGTTGCACCCGGATGGCAATGAACAACAATTTATCTGGTTCATGAATCGGGCGCGGACGAATCCGGCTCAGGAAGGCGCATGGCTGGCCAATACCGGGGACGCCCGTGTCCAATCCGCCATTAATTACTGGGGCGTGGATCTGGCGGTGCTTCAGGCGGAGTTCAATGCGCTGGCCGCCAAACCGCCAGCCGCCTTTGACGTGCGGTTATACAACGCCGCCAGAGCGCATTCACTGGATCTTATCGCACGGGACGCCCAGGATCATGTCGGCCAGTTCAGCCTTGTCCAGTCTTCCGGTTTTCAATACCTCCAGCTGAGGGGCAATGTCTTCTCCTATGCAGACGACGCTCTATACGGCCATGCCGCTTTCAATATCGATTGGGGAGATGACGGCGGTGACGGCACCGGAATGCAAGACGGGCGCGGACACCGCATGGCCATCATGTCAATCGATGGAGACTATACCAATGTCGGTCTGGCCGCTGTGCAGGAAACGGATCCGGGCACTGGCGTGGGGCCACTGGTGGTGACGGGAAACTACGGCTACGCGGATACCCGTATCGCCAACCATTACAATCGATTCCTGGTAGGCACCGTTTGGCAGGATGCCAACGGTAACGATCAATACGATCCGGGCGAAGGCATGCCCGGCATTACCATCATGCCGGATAGCGGCGATTTCTTTGCCATCACGGCCAACAGTGGTGGATACGCCTTTCCTGTTGTCTCGGCCGGAACCTACCAGGTCACCTTTTCCGGCAACGGGATTACTGCGCCGGTGATGCGCATTTCCAATATCGGCGCCACCAGCGCGCTGCTGGATCTTAAATATACCGGCGGCAACGCCAATGAACCCCAGGCGATTACACTACCGGCATCCCTGATTACGGCGGACAGCGTCAACTTAAACGGAACGGTCTATGCCAACGGCTTTGCGACGGATTACTATTTCCAATACGGCACCAACACCCATTACGGCACCACTACTACCGTGGATTCAGTATCCGCCGACACCGCGGTTTCCGCTGCCATAGCCGGATTGAACGCAGATACCCTGTACCACTACCGCCTGGTTGCCACCAACGGTCAAGGAACCAGCTATGGCAGCGACCAGACCTTTCAAACGCTCTCTTCACCCACAACCAGCACTTCCGGAGCACCAGCGGTCGGCTCGTCCGGGTCAAGCGGCAGCAGCGGCTGCTTTATCGGCATTTTGTCATGGAATGCGGCTGGAGATATCCGAATTCAACATTAGAATTGGCTTGTAACCCTTCCCGCCAGGAAGTGGTGGGGTCTGCGACAGTACGGTTGCTCAGCCACGACGGCGTTTGAACAGCAGCGCATTTGCTGCTGCATGCATGGTGAGCATGTCGTACATTGCGGATAAGATGCCCTTCCCGCACCAGAGATCAGGGGACTTGGGCTCGGCAACGGCCAAAAACGATATACCCCACATCACCTCCGGAAGCCGTGACCACAATCCGTCCGTTTTTCATCAAAGCCAGGGTCCAGCCCACGCCGTCATCCACGCCTTCCACGCCGTCTTCCGCACCTTGCAACACGAGCATCTCCTCCACGTGCTCAGTGCGTTTGATGGCGCTTCGTCTTCGTATCACGCTCTGCCGGGTCGGCCGTATCAAACCTTGTTTGAAATCAATGATAAAGGTTTGCGGCAGGCCAACGCTCTCGGGGTCAAACGGCTGGTGGTTACCGGAATAATGGTATTGCACCCCTTGTGCGCTCTTGCATTGCAGGGTCTTGGAGCCATCAAAGTCACCCGCAAACGCCATTTGGCCAGACCCCACCGCCAGAATCCCAATCCAGAGCATGATCCATCGCATCGCCATATTCCTTCTTCCTTTGCCTGGGGTTTATCCTTTCAAGGTAATCAGCATTGCCCCTCCCACCATCAAGCCGGCGCCCAGTATCCGGTACGCCATATGCTTCTCTCGAAAAAACCAACCACCGTACAGGATACCGAAGAGAATACTCAGACGCTTGACAGCAATCATATATACGGCTTTGGTCATCGAAATAGCAAAGCCATGGGAAACGATATGGACAAAGAGCAATCCGCCGGAAACCATGCCCCGCAGGGGCATCCGGCGCATCCGTTCAATATTGGTTTTTTTAAGCAGAAGCGCACCCGTCAGAAACCCCCCGTTGAAGCAGAGGAAAAAGAAGATACTGAAAAACATCACCGATGAATGGAGGATGGCCTTCTTACCGGTTACGGCGCCCAGGCCGTATATCAACGCAGCCAGAAGCATATAAGCGGCCCCCCTTTCACGCCCGAAAGCGCGCAACGGCGCCAACGGTGAAAATTCTGCCGGATTGATGTGTAACACATAACTACCGACCACAATGATGCATACCCCAACGACGCCCCATCCATTGGGTATCTCGCCCAGGATAAAAAAGCCGGTGAAAAAGATAAACACAGGAGTGAATGCCAGATAGGGCAAGGTCAAACTAAGAGGAGACGTCTGGATGGCCCGCATATGGAGCAGAAATCCGAATCCATTGACCGGGAGGCTTAGCAGAAAATAGACCGCAAAAATCCTGTCCAAAGGCGGTACAGCAACAAATGGCAGAGCCGCTGCGAACAGCGGTAGACTGTACGTCAAAGGGTAAGCGGCCATTTCATAGGCTGACATGCTGGAGAAATAGCGTTTGACCCAGGCGTCCTGAGAAGCGGCAAAAAGAGCAGTCAAAAGTGCCGGAACAATCCAGATGCTTAGCGCCATTAATTGCCTGCCATCATCTCTTCGACCAATGCGTTCCACTCTTCTTCAAGGGAAATGTCCGGCCTAACCCGGCCTGCGCGGCCATACCAGTAATCTGCATTCCACAAAACGCCCTCTTCACGATGAAGATACGCATGCACCGCACTCCCCTGCCGCGTAGCGATGTTCTGAGCGAGAAAATGGGCCTTATCCCAATCGCCCTTCCTGTCCCACCAAAGAGAGGTCAATGTCTCCGGAAGGTCTTCGGGCGGATGGCCATCTTGCACGGAATGAAGAAAATCGTCGAACGTCATGGGCACTCCTTTATGAACCCTATCGCTGTATACCCCAAAGTTGTATACAAAAGAACGATAGGGATACCTTAATCACAATTCGCGATTTGACCACAGGCTTATGGTAAATATATTCTGCATGATGCAAACTTTAAACTCATTTGGAAGGACGACGGATGGACCAAGCTTTGACATCGAAATATCACTTTGAAACAGGCGTTTATCGACCACCCAGCGAAGGCGGCAGCCATTCGCTATTAATCCGCCTCACGCGAAACTGCCCCTGGAACCGATGCGGGTTCTGCGCCATGTACAAGGACAATAAATTCGAAATTCGTACACCAAAGGAGATCAAAAGCGATATTGACGCCATGGCGTCATTGAGAGACGACCTCCAAGCGACATCCCACGCCATTGGGCACGATGGTGCCATGACGCGGGAAACGTTGATCACCCTCATGGGTAAAACACCGGAGCTCGATCACCACCCCGGATTTGTCATGTTTTACCACTGGCTGCTCTCCGGTGCCAGGACCGTCTTCTTGCAGGATGCCAACAGCCTGATCATGAAAACCGACGCACTGGTTGATGTGTTGGTTTATTTACGCCAGATCTTTCCTTCCATCAACAGGGTCACCACCTATGCACGGTCGAAAACACTGGTCCACAAATCCCTGGAAGAGCTCAAGGCGATCAGGGAGGCTGGTCTGGACCGGCTGCATGTGGGTTTGGAGACAGGGAATGACGAATTGTTAAAGCGGATAAAAAAGGGGGTTACGGCCGAGGGCCACGTCAAAGGCGGCACAAAAGCGATGGAAGCCGGTTTTCAGTTGTCGGAATATTGGATGCCGGGACTGGGCGGAAAGCAGTTGTGGAAAGAGCATGCCACGCATACGGCCGAGGTGCTCAATCAGATCAACCCCCACTATATCCGTTCAAGACCCTACTACGTCGTGCCTGGGACCCCATTGCATGCCGATCTGGAAGCCGGAAAGCTCGTGCTGCTCAGTCCTGAAGAACAATTGCTGGAATTAAAACGGATGGTGGAGGCCCTTTCAATCACCGCCAGGGTATGCTTTGATCATGCCGGCAATTATTGGAAGGACCGAGAGGGTCATTTGCTGTTTACTCAAAGTTACGAAGGATACAAATTCCCAGAGGAGAAGGATGTGGTGCTGGCACGTATCGAAGAGGGGCTCAAATCGAAAAACCGGCGTCCCAATTTCCTTAATTTATGATTGATTGTCAGAGGAGATGGTGAATCGCAAGTTGTCTTCCTGGAAACCACGATCCGATCGGGGTTTAGCCCATCTGCTCATCACCGCCGACATAATCAAAGCGGGAACCAGCACTAATCCAACAAACCCGATCAACAAACTTGTCATGATTGATATCCCTTCACCATCGACCGCCACCCGCAAAAAGGGCGGCTATAATCCGGAGCATGGCGCCCGGTTCGAAAATAAGCCATAAACGATCAAATAAATGGTTGTCCTACACCGAGTGCTACGCACCCGGCTCCAACTGCAACAACACAACAGTGGCGTGCTTTTGTTTCTCAGCCCATGGCCGAACATCCAAGCGCCCGCTGCTTGGTATGGTCGTCCACGTCTCTGTGGAACGACCGGCTCAACTGAGGACATTGATAATTTATGCAAATACTCTGCCATGACGCCATGCCGGCAGTGTCATACAGACAAATTTTTTTCTTAATTTAAATCAATTAGTTATGAATTAATTGCGCTTGGATATACCAACACCCCAAGCCTGACCTGTCGAATCATTGTCACCAGCGTCAAATTGACCTGACAGATGTACACAAAATTATACAGATAGCCTGGCCATGAAAAGCATAGAAAATCCCTGTCGAGATATTAATTCTCGTTCAAGCCAATCATCAGCCGGTCAGGATGAAAAACAACTAAAGCTACGGCATTTATTACCGATATTAATAAAGACCCGAGCATTTCCAGGCGAAGTGGGATAGATAAAAACAGGCCTGCAGGTTGATTGCACCGAATCTGGAGATCCAGCCGATCAAAGTGGCACACCTACCGGAGGAGGAAAATTGGAGCCGCACCCTCAAGACAAACCGATCATCGCCGTGATAGATGATGAACATAAATGGCTGAAGGTGTTTAAGCGCATGTTCAGAGACAGCGATTATGCCGTCGACACCTACGATAATCCGCAGACCTTCCTTGAGACCATCTTTCGGTCGCCGGAAAAATACGTGGGGATCATCTGTGATATCAAAATGCCGGGGTTGGACGGACATCAGGTATTTGAAGCCATTAAAAGCAACAATGCCACCCAGAATATTCCCTTCCTGATCGTTTCCGGAGTGCTCACCCAGGATCAGAACCTGTGCAAGGTACAAGGGGCGGTATACATCTCCAAGCTGGATGACAATTTGCGTGCCAAGGTTTTTGAAGAGCTCATCGAAGTGATCGAAAACTGGCCCAAGATTGAGGGCTATCTTCGCTACCGCAATGTTCATAAAGATAAAATCGATTTCTTTTGTCAATTCTTTATTAACTACCATAAGTACTTCAACGATATTCTGAGCTATGTCAACGAGATGGAGACAGCCTGTGTCAATGGAAACGAGGAGAGAATCGAACAGATCAACCGGCAGTGCATCGGTTTTCTGACGGAGATGCAAACCACCTGCATGGAGATGATTTCTCTGATCCAGGAAGGGCCGGAATCCTCCAGTTTCATCCGCAAGGTCTGCGAAAGGGGACGAACCAGTCTCAATATGATCCAAACCTTTGAATTTATGCTTTCCGAAGAACGCGACTCCAATGAGAATTTCCGATCCTTTCTGAATGAGTGCCGGGACAACCTTGAAAAGATTATTGTCGGAACGGAAAAGGGCTATAACTTGCGGGCAAACGATTAGCTTTCATTTTAATAACAGCTTGTTATCACCTATGACGTTTTTTTCTTCAGATTGTGCTATAATGCGGGTAGTGGAAAAAGCGATCATTAATTGCTGCTCATACTCTTCTGGATCTCAGCGATGCGAATCTTGGAATGTTCAGTCGGGACTGCACCTGCACCACCAAACCCAAACCAAAGACCCTCCGCAAGGCGACTGGCTTGGATCTCCGATCATAGGCCTGAAATACAAAAGCACGTCAGTGCAATAATCAGTGCAGTTGCCGCTGGATGCATAGCACCCGATCTGAAAACAACGAATCGACTGACAAACGACCTCGACCTTCAACCGGAGTCTGGAATGACCCTCATCGAGCTGATGTTGGTCATCGCCATCATCGCAACCCTATCGGCCATCGCCGTGCCGACGTTCAATACCTATGTTGAGAGGGCTAGAACAACTCGCGTCATTGCGGAAATCCGTGCGCTGCAACAGGAGCTTACCGCGTACGAAATCGAAGGAAATTTGCCCGCCTCACTGGCGGATATCGGCAAAGCGAACCTCAGAGACCCGTGGGGCAATCCATATCAATATCAAAATTTCGCCCTGGTGCCCAAAGGCCATTGGCGCAAGGACCGTTTCCTTGTTCCCATCAATACATCTTTTGACCTGTGGAGCATGGGGCCTGACGGACAAAGCAAACCCCCGCTAACCGCTAAACCCAGCAGGGATGATATTATCCGCGCCAATGACGGCGGTTACATCGGTCCGGCATCCAGGTATTAATGGTGGAAAAATGGCAGCACGTCAGATAAACAAAGTATTCACAAGAAACAAGATCAGCCTCAGAATATTTCTTTTGTTTGTGCTGTGCGCCCTCATTCCGTTGAGCGTCATCTCCTGTATTTCGTACCTCTACGTCTCACAACAATTAAAATCCGATGCCCATTATCGATTAAAACAGCAGTGCAAAGCCATTGGATTCGGCATTTTCGAACGCTTGCAGTTTCTGGATACCGAGCTTACCGCCGTGGCCAAGGAAATCACAAGCGGACAACGGATTAACCGAAAGCTTCAACCCTATGATCCGGTGAACAGGGAGGGCAGCCGCTATACGAGCATTGCCATTTTCCGAAAAGAGGGATCGATCTCCCCCCTGACAGGCCCGGCTATTGACCATCTTCCGGAGTTAAGTCCCGAAGCCATCAACCATCTGCGCACCGGCAAGAGCATAATCGCCATGGAAGAGGTCCAGGGCAGCCGGCCGGACTTATACATGATACGATTGCTGGCCCCTGAGCAAACTGGCGTGTCGTACCTTATGGCGAAGATCGAACCATTGTACCTTTGGGGTATCGGCGCAGAAGGAGCCCTTCCCCAGAACCTTGAAATGGTGGTCTGCCAACCCGGCAAACAAATTCTCGTCAGTTCTTTCAGAAGCTATGAGTTCAGCCGGCCTCTATTGGAAAAATACCGGCAAAATACATTTTCCGGCATCTTCGAGAGCCTGCACGGGGGTGAGACATACATCAGCTCATATTGGTCCCTGTTTCTGAAGCATCGGTATATGATATCGGATTGGGTTGTCATCCTTAGCCAGTCCAAATCTTCGATCCTCGCGCCCGTTTCAAACTTCACAACGACTTTTCTCCTGCTCATATTGCTGACCTTCTGGATCATCACCCTGCTGGCCATCCACAATATTCGAAAGAGAATGCAACCGGTGGTCGCACTGAAAAATGGGGTGGAAAGATTCGCTGCAGGGGACCTGGATCATCGCGTTGATATCCATAGCGGTGACGAGTTGGAAATTCTCGCCGAGGCATTCAACAATATGGGGCAAAAGCTCAAAAAGAGCCAGGCCATGGTGGTACAGGCCGCAAAAATGGGCACCTTCGGTCAGATGGCGGCCGGCATCGTGCATGAAATCGGGCAACCGCTAACCTCCATTTCAGGTTACTCTGATCTGCTCAGCCACATCATCACAGAAGAGAAGCCAGCCCGGTTCATATCCATCATCCAGCGTGAAATCAACAGACTGAGGGATATCATCGATAAGTTCAGGACCTTTTCGAGAACCTCTGAGGATATTTTCACCCCCGTGCAGGTCAGGACGCTCATCCATCAGGTGAACAAACTTGTCGAGCATCAACTTAAAATAAAATTTGTCCAATTAGATCTCGACATCCAGGAAGATTTGCCGGAGATTCGAGCCGACCAAAATGGACTGCAACAAGTATTGCTGAACCTGGCCATGAACGCCATAGACGCCCTGGAAGAAAAAGGAAAAGAGGATCGGCGACTGGCAATTCGCGCCTTTGAGCAGGCCGATCATCTCACCATTGAGATTGAAGACAATGGGTGCGGTATCCCATCCCATGCAAAAGACGCCATCTTCGAGCCCTTCTTCACCACCAAATCAGAAGAAAAAGGAACCGGGCTTGGCCTGGCCATACTCCAGTCCATCGTACACAAGCATAATGGTGAGATCCGTTTGGCGACCGAGGAAAGTGTCGGCACATGCTTTTCCATTACTTTTCCCCTTGACGTCCCATCCGCACATCAACCGGAGGAAGAAAAGCATGTCAATGCCGGATCGCCGCCATTATAGCCAAAGGGTCTGCCAACCGCTTCGAAGCCACCCAAATATATGGAGGTCCTCTAAAGCATGCGCCTCTATGCGCCGTTTGATATTTCCGATTGACAAAGCTAATGTGTACTGGACAAATAGCTTTTTCAGACTTGTTTTGAGATAGAAACAAAAGGTACAATAAGAGAGCGGGGCGAATTCATACCATCGTTTTGCCCCTTCTTTACAACGAAAGCGTCCCCCATTGTTGCCTTACAAAGATGGCAAACCATTGCGAGGAGTCCATGTGAAAGGAAAAAAATGCGTTTACAGGATAAAATTAAAAAAGACTTGATGGAGGCGATGAAGGCCAAGGATGAGGACAGGAAGAACACCCTGCGGGTTATCATGGGAGAGTTCGGACGCCAGAACCAAAAAGAGATCAGCGATGCCGACGTCATCAAGATCGTCAAAAAACTGGTCAAGTCGGAAAAAGAGGTCATGGAGAAAAGCGGCGCCACTGAACCCTCCCCCTTCATGACCATTGCGGAAAGCTACCTGCCGCAATCGGCGGGTGAAGAAGAGATCCGGGCATGGATAACGGACAATATCAATTTCGACGAATTTAATAATAAAATGCAGGCCATGAAGCCGATCATGCAGCATTTTGGAGGCAATGCCGACGGCAACCTGGTCAAAAAAGTGCTTTCAGAATTATAGAGACAACGACCCACCGCATAGCCGGTGGCTTGGATCTGTTTTGAACACCGCATGCAATACACGCAGTGTTCAAAAACAACACAAAAGCACGTCAGTGCATCCATCGTTTCAGTTGCAGCCAGGTGCATCACCCGGTTTGAATACAATGAACCGGCGTCTGGTGTCAGGTTAAAAAGCTTAAAATCCCCACCACCGCACCTGTCATGGAGGTGGCCAGGGTGCCCCCCACAATGGAGCGAACCCCCAGGGATACAATCTCACCCCGCCGCTGCGGCACCATGGTGCCCAGCCCCCCGATCATGATCCCCAGACTGCCGGGGTTTGCGAATCCGCACATGGCGTAGGTCATAATGATCTTGCTTCTGGGACTCAACGCGTCCGGCGTCAATCTTCCCAAGTCCAAATAGGCGATAAATTCATTCAGGACGGTTTTGGTCCCCATCAGTCCACCTGCGGTCATCGATTCTCCCCACGGCACCCCCATCAGCCAGACAATGGGAGCCATCACAACTCCCAGCAAGCGTTGCAGGGTGATGGGTGCCGCCCCCCAATGGGGCAGCCACCCGAGCAGGAGGTTTACAAGATGAACCAAAGCGACCAATACCACCAGCATGGCCAAAATGTTGATCAGCAATTGTACGCCTTGAAGCGTTCCCTGCGTTACAGCGTCCATGCCGTTGTGGGATCTGATGGCAGACTGGAGTTCTCCGGTGGTCTTGGTGTCCGATTCCGGGATCATTACCTTTGAGATTAAAATGGCGGCCGGCATGCTGATAATCGAAGCGGTCAGGATGTGGCCGGTTACGCCTGGAATGACCTCCCCCAAAATCGAGGCATACAGGACCATCACCGTACCCGCGATGGTGGACATACCGGCGGTCATCAGGGTGAAAAGCTCGCTGCGGGTCATCCGGTCCAGATAGGGACGAATCAGCAGCGGTGCTTCCACCATGCCCACAAATACATTGGCTGCCACGCCGAGCCCCTCAGCGCCTCCGATGCGCAGCGTTTTGGTCAAACACCAGGCAAACCCTTTGACCACACGCTGGAGAATCCCCCAGTGGAACAGCAGGGAAGACAATGCACTGATCACCAGCACCAGGGGCAGAGCGCGAAAGCCTAAAATGAATACGTTACCCGGTGCGGTGACCTCAAATGGCATCGGACCGCCCCCCAGATATCCAAAAACCAGGCTGGTGCCGGCTTTGGTGGACGCTTCCAGGGCCAGCACGGCGGCGTTGAGCCCCAAAAACAGGTGCTGAAAAAGGGGCAGTTTGAGCAAAAAAAGCCCCACCAGCAACTGGGCTCCAATGCCGGTGACAACCAGTTTATAGGGCACCCTGCGGCGATCTTCGCTTATAAGCCACGCGATGACAACAAATGCGAACAAGCCGCAGCTTCCCTGCACAATGGTCATCCGAATCACCCCGCCTCATCGAGCAATGCCTTGGCCGCTTGGAGATCGTAGGCCTTATCCGGATCGAAAGGGCCGCCTTTGTACATGGCTTTGGCTTGAAGGATGGCCGAGTACGGCATCCATCCGTGCTCCTCCCACATCTGGGCATCATCCTGGTTCCACATCCTGAACTCAGGCTCGCCCATCAATGGCCTGACATACATCCGGACCCTCTTGTTGCCAGGAAACGGATAGTAATATAGTCCTCGCTCGTCTCTCATCCTGATTCAAATCCTCTGTTTATAGATCATTGGCGTTCACTTGTCCGGCAACCCATTCCAAGAATTCAGGAGAACCGTCTGCAATGGGCAGGGATACGATGCATGGGACTTCGTAGCTGTGGCGCGCTTTTACCGCCGCAATGAGATCGGGCACCTTTTCCTTCGTAGTTTTCGCGATCATCACAGCTTCCTGATCATCTTTGAATTCTCCCTGCCATATATACATGGCGTTCATTTGGTCTAGAATATTCACGCAGGCGGCCAACCTGGACTTTACCAGGTAGCGCCCGATGCGCCTTGCTTCTGATTTGTCTTGTGTCGTCATATAGATAAAACAGGTTTCCATCATTCCGCCCTACCCCATTGTTGCCCAATTCGGGGGATAAAAAACGATAAGGTTACTTGAAAATTCCGCTTTCCACCAGATAGGTCATGGCGCGCTGGCTGATGCGGTTGACCTGGCTCAATGCCTGGGTGAAGTGATATATCGCTTCTTCACTAACACCGGAATTAATCATGACACGTGCTGTGCTAAGGCTTTTTTCCGCTTCCAGCCATGCCTCGTCACCGCTTGCGCTTCGGGCCAGTTGGGCTTCGTTGGCAACCATATTGAGAAGGCTTTGCAACAGCGTCAGGGCTCCGGATTGCTCTTTCTCCGCCAGATTCTGGATCAGCTGGACGCACTGGGAACACCAGATCAGCCCGCTTTTGACTTTCTCACCCTGAGAAAAGGATATGATCGCCGCTTTGTTTTCCATAATACCATCCTGTGCATGATCCCCAACATTATGGCACCAGCGCCACCAAAATGGCCCCGTGCCTGCAATGCCCGGTAACTTTGCATAAAAATAGGCTTTAGGCAAAGATTTTTCTTTCAATCAACGGCCATTCATGGCAGATTATATGGCCATTTTGACGTTGCCAACCATGCTTGCATCTGCCCTGATGGTGAAAAGTCGGGGATAGCTCTGGGGACGACCAATGCCCCTATGCCGGAGAGTTGATACAATGAGCTCCAGCATTATCAAGCCAGCGCCGAATGCCTGGTCCAATCTGAAAACCTTGCTCAGCAAGGGGCCTGACGCCATCGACGCCATCGACATCGACCGGGCCAATCTCATCGGAATCCTGAAAGAAAACAACCGCCTTTTCAACGCCATGGAGGATGCCTTTGACGGCATGATCTACATCTGTTCCATGGATTATCGCCTGGAATACCTCAACAATCGCATGATCGAACATATCGGCCGCAACGCTACCGGCCAGTATTGCTACGAAGCCTTCGGGCGCAACACGGCGTGTCCGTGGTGTATCAATCACCGGGTACTGCGGGGTGAAACCATCTCTTGGGAAGTGATCAGCCCAAGGGACGGACGGTGGTACTACGTGGTCAACGCACCCATTCGCCACCTCGATGGCAGCGTCAGCAAATATGCCATGATGATGGACATCCACGAGCGCAAACTCAATGAAGACGAACTGCGCAAACATCGGGACCATCTTGAGGAACGGGTCAAGGCCCGCACCACCGAACTGACGGAGATCAATGAGCAGCTGCGTCTGGAAATCGAAGAACGCAAGGTCATCGAAAGCATCCTCAGAGAGAGCCAACAACGGTATCGAAGCCTTTTTGACGGCTCCCGGGACGGCATTTTTATCAGCGATGACAAAGGCCGGGTTCTCGATGCCAATGATGCCGCCGCCCAGTTGACCGGCTACCGAAAATCCGAACTGATTCTCAAGGAGATGCACGAGCTGGGTGTCGACATCGACCCAACGGCCTACGAGGTGTATTTCAATCGGACCATGGCCGGCGACAATGTATCCATTGAAGCCACTTTGAAACGCAAAAACGGTGAATTGGTCTACACGGAGTTCAGCAGCAAAAAAGTGACCTTGGCCGGTATCCGCTGCATCCATACCGCCGCCCGGGACATTACCGGGCGCAAAGAGGCTGAAGCCGCCGTCAGGCGCAGCGAAGCCAAGTACCGCGAGCTGGTCCAGAACGCCAACAGCATGATCGTCCGTTTCGATACCCAGAGCCGGGTGACCTTTTTCAATGAATATGCCCAGGAGTTTTTTGGTTACACGGAAGAAGAAATTCTGGGACGCAAAATCACCGAGACCATACTGCCGACTGTCGACAGCGACGGTCGCAAAGTTTCCGATCGGTTAAAGAATTTCTTCACACAACCGGAGCAATACAAAAATATCGCCCTGGAAAATGTCCGGCGTGACGGCGAACGCGTCGTTGTGGCATGGACCAACCGCCCTATCCGGGGAGCCGAAGGGAAGATCATAGAATTTCTGTCCGTTGGCGTTGACATGACCGAGCGAAGACGGGCCCGCAAGATGATTCAAACCCTCACCCATGAACTCATCAAGGCCCAGGAAAACGAGCGCCATAAAATCGCCCGTGATCTCCACGACCATATCGCCCAGGATCTATCCTCACTCAAGATTGGCATGCAGACCCTTTTCAGCGTCCATCTCGCCGAAGATGAAAAGGTGAAGGAGCAAACCGACAAACTCCTTGAAATTTTGCAGCGCTCCATATCCGAAGTGCGGAACCTGGCATATGATCTGCGCCCTCCAGGGCTGGATCAGTTCGGACTGGTCCGCACCCTTTATACCTATTGCGAAGATTTTGCCCAGACCAATAGATTGAAAATTGACTTTATCGCTGCCGGCCTGGATGACCTTGATTTGGACGACGACATCCAGATCAACCTCTATCGCCTGATCCAGGAGGCGCTCTACAACATCAAAAAGCATGCGCAATGCAAGGGGGCCACCATTCGACTGGTCGCATCTTCTCCCAATCTGATGCTGCGCATCATCGACGACGGCATCGGATTCGATTACCCCAAATGGCGCACGAAATCCCATAATGAAAAGCGCATGGGACTGCAAAGCATGCTCGAACGTGTGGGCCTGCTCAACGGAACCATCGACATCAGGTCCCAACCTATGAAAGGGACGGCTCTCTTCATCACCATTCCAATAAAGGAGCAGTATCGTGACGGCGAAGACCAGAGTTCTGATCATTGACGATCATCCGTTGTTCAGAGAAGGCATCAAGACCATTATCTCCAAGGACGGCCGATTCGATGTCATTGACGAAGCCGGCAGCGGTCGGGAGGGTCTTGAAAAGGCCGTTGAATTAACGCCGGATGTGGCCGTTGTGGATATCTCCTTGCCGGATACGACCGGGATTGAGCTGGCCAGAAAAATTCGTCACCAGTCCCCCGAAACCCATATCATGATTTTGAGCATGCACTCCAAGATCGACTATATCGTGGAAGCATTCCAGGCAGGCGCCACAGGCTATGTGGTAAAGGAATCAGCCGCCGAACGCCTGGCGCACGGCCTTGAGGCGGTTTCCAATGGAGAGTATTATCTTGACAGCTCCATCTCCCAGGAGGTGGTGGCCAAGCTCATGCAGTCCCCGGTCAAAGAAGCCAAGGTCAGCGACTCGGGATATGGCAAGCTCAGCCCCCGTGAACAGGAGATCATGCGACTGCTCGCCGAAGGGGTATCCAAATCCGACATCGCCGATCAACTCTGCATCAGCATCAAAACCGTCGAAAACCATCGCACCAATATCATGCGCAAGCTCAATATCCATAACGCCATGGAACTGGTGCGATACGCTGCCCGGTTGGGGCTGATCGACGTGGATCTCTGGAAAGAGTAGAAGTGGATTCAACACCTCCCTTCGGACCCAAACTTTGCGTTGGGCATCAGATTTAAATCCTCGAAATAGCCCACTATTCCTCCGGTTTAAATCTGCCGCCCGCCTTGATTTTGGGCCCGAATGAAGGCGTTGAATCCACTTCTATAGATATCAAGTTGCGTAGCAGGCCTTTAATTGTCAGCCGCTGCTATCGTTTGGAACGAACCAGTCCTTTTTTCGATAAACCAGATCTTGACTTTTTGCGACAATCTCTCCGGTTCGATCATCGCTGATTGTGATATCGTACAATCCCACAGGCCCGGAAAGGGATTGTTCGGCTGCTTCAGCGATGAGTCGGTCTCCTATTTTTGCCGCTTTCAGGAAATTAATCCCCACATTCAACGCCACTGCGGTTTGTCCATGGGAATTGCCGGCTGCGGCAAATGCCATGTCACCAAGGGAAAAAATAACACCACCATGCGCGACTCCATGAAAATTCACCATCTCCTCGGTGATGGTAAGCGTCACACGACTGTGACCCGGTCTTACAATCTCTACTTCGGCCCCTAACAAATGCGCAAATGGATCCTGCTGAATGTATTCATTTATTTTCTCTTCCCTGCTTTTGCCCATTTTGATCTATCCCGTTGTTAAAGTTTGGATTAAACGTTCTGCCACTCCTTCGGAGTTGAATCCATTTTCATCAAGACCCCGGGTTTACACCCAGGGCTATAATCGTTGGCCCTTTCAGGGCCGTATCGGATCAATGAACGTGAGGCGTCATAGTGCATAGCTTAAAAACAATCAACCCATACGGCCTGTGGGCCTCTTAATTGTAGCAAGTCGGATGAGCATTGCCCACCTTCTTTATCATGGTGGCTTGTGCAGAAAAGGCGTCGAAGGTGAAGCCGTAGTCTACTACTGCGAACCTTCGACAACACAGGATATGGAGCCCTCCGCTATTCCAGCCGGGAGAATGCCCTATGGGTGGTCATTCCCCCCATCAAAATGAATCAGCTCAAAGATTGCCAGATGCTCCAGAACATCCAAGGCATGCAGCTGAGCCGCAGAGAGAGCAACGTTTACACGGCCGTGGACTTTTCAGAGGAATGTCGATTTCAAATCGCGTCTCCTTTTGCCAGCGCATTAAGCGCCTAAGACTGTCACAGCGGTACAAAAATAATAAAGGGGGAGGAACGTTCTTTCCCAGACCGGCGTTTTCCCTCATATTCGTATTTGTGATTTTCTCCCAAGGGCTTCGGGATTTAATCCCAATTCAAACATACGAGTGCACCGCTTTCCCCAACACATGTGTGTGACTTTCGGATGTGCATAGCTTGACATAGACCGCCTGATGACACCAGACAATGATATGATGGACCGATCCAAGCCACACCAACCTCCTCAAAGCAGACCGATCAAAAGAGGGACCGGTGGCAATCTCCCCGTTGCTCCCGATGATACGCCCCGGCACCGATATGTCAACGTCACAGACATGATCCGAAGCCTTCAACGGACGGAGGGGATGTCCGATTGCTTCCGCAGAGGCCTGGCCGACTGTGATCAACTTGAATGCGCCTGGCGGCAATACTGCCTCGAAAAGCCGGAGTCCATTAAAACATCCGACAAACCTTAGAAGCGGCTCCAAATCCTCCCTTCAAACCCAACCTAAATGGAGCGTTCCCAGAAACGGCGTATTTCCCCTTCAAATTTTGTTTTATGATTTATCGGCTGTAGATTCCATGCGTCGGGAAGCATATACTTATACCGTTTCTCATTATAGCGCCGATCTATTAGCAGAATGACGCCCCGATCGGTTTCGGATCGAATCACTCTGCCGGCGGCCTGCAGCACACGGTTGATGCCAGGATATTGGTAGGCGAATTCAAACCCAAACCGGTTTTTTCCCTCATAGTGGTCCCGGATCAAATCCCGCTCGATGCAAATACCCGGCAGCCCCACCCCGACAATCACCGCACCGGTCAACCGTTCGCCTTTTAAATCGATGCCTTCCCCAAAAATACCGCCCAGCACGGCAAATCCAACCAGGGTATCGCGCGCCTCTTGATGAAATCGTTCCAGAAAAGCATCTCGCTGATCATCCGGCATCTCTATGGATTGCATAACGACCTGCATGGAGGGACATTCCAGGAGAAATCGTTCGTGAACCATGCGCATGTATTCATGGGATGGGAAAAAAACAAGGTAATGGCCTTGGCGCTGTTCGACCAGATCGATGATGGCCCTGACCACGGCAGCACAGGATTCCCGGCGCTCCCGGTAGAGGGTGGAGATCCGATCAGCCACAAATACGGCCAGGTTATCCAATGGGAAAGGGGACGGAAGGTTCAGTGCCTTGGCACCATCTCCACACCCGAGAACGGCTTGGAAGTAGCCAGCCGGCGACAATGTGGCAGAGAACAAGACGGCAGCCCGGCACCGCGTCCAGGCCGCCTGCAACTGATTGGCGGGATCGATGCAGAACAGCTTTAACATCAGCTCATCACCCGATGCCTCCTCAATCAATGCATAGGAATCGTCAAATCCTTCGGCAATCCTGATAAAGTGCAGTATCCCAAAGAACACCTCCAATAGCTGCTCGCGAAATTCAGCCGGTCTGTTCCTGGCAAACCACTTCTCCGACCGTTGGAGAAAATCCTTTAGTCGCTCGATCAGCGCCGCAGGCAGGTTCCGGGCAACGATGCGACCGCCGTTGTCTCTGCATCGGCGGCGTTCGCCGGCCATCCATCCATTAATCTGTCCAAGGCTGCGGTAGATGCCGGGAAGTTCCTCTTTGACCTGCCGTCTCAATCTCAAAACAGGGGATTTGTTCAAGCTGGCGGAGAACATCTGCCTGGAGCGATCCACCAGATTGTGAGCTTCATCGATCAGCACAACCTGACCGCCGCCCTCTTCACCGAACAACCGTTGCAGCATGACACCGGGAGCAAATGCATAGTTATAGTCGCAAATGACGCAGTCGCACCAATTCACCAGTTCAAGGGTCAATTCAAAAGGGCAGACCTGATGGTTCGCAGCAATCTTCTCAATGGCTTTCCGGGTCAGCGCCTTTGTTTGCAGGCTGTCGGCCAGCGCATCGTCGACCCGGTCGAAGTGGCCCTTGGCGCAGGCACACTCCTCCGGTACGCAGGCAGCGGCCGGATAGAAACAGATCTTCTCTTTGGCCGTAATGGAAATGGATTTCATCTGCAGGCCCTTCCTGGCCAGCGTCTCAAGGGCCGATTGGGCCGCAAGTCTCCCCGTGGTGCGCGCGGTGAGAAAGACAATCTTATCGATCCGGTGTTCGCCCAGGGCTTTGATGGCCGGATAGAGAGCCCCCATGGTCTTCCCGATGCCGGTGGCGGCTTGCAGCAAAAGGCGCCCGTGGCTGCGAATCGTGCGGTAGACGGCCACAGCCATTTCACGCTGACCCTGCCGATAGTCTTTGAAGGGAAAGTCCAGTTCAGCTATGGATTTATCCCTCGTCGCCCCCCATTCGGCCATTGCGCTGACCCAGGAGACATATCGACTTACCAGATCTTTAAAAAAGGTTTCTAGTCCGTCAAAATCAAAGAAACGCTCGATTTCCCGCACATGGCCACTCTCCATGTGCATGTAAGTTAGACGGACAACCATTTGCCGTTGACGGTGTTGCAAGGCCCAGAGATAGGCGTAGCATTTGGCCTGACCCCAATGCAGCGGATGAAAATTCTCCGCAAGATCTTCCAATGGTCGGCGGGTGGCTTTAATCTCTTCCACTACAACCCGAGAGTCCTCCACCATCACACCGTCAATCCGACCGGTGATGCACAGCTCAAAATCTTCATGCTCGACCCGCTGCGTCACCGGCACCTCGGCCTGGTATTCAGGCGGGCGCCTGCGCTGGATCTGCTGGTGTGCACGAATCCCCTCCACAGCGCTGGCCGAACGCATGAATTCATAGCGCAAGTCTCCGCTTCGCAGAACAAACTCAACCAGAGAGCGAACGGCAATAGAAAAGGTGGGTTTGGAAGATGAAAGATCGGGTGCGATGGTCATAAGTTGAGATTACAACTCCTGAATGCTTTGGGTCGTTTCCCTCCTTTACGGAAGATGTGGATTGGCCTGTCTGATGGCGCCCAGCGATAGCCCATCAGAAGGCCGGCACAGAGGCCGGCCCTACGCCTCGAAAGAGGATTTCACCCTTTTTTGTGAACGTTCAACATCGAACATCGAAGTGTGGCGTAGCGTCGCTCCTCCATCTATTAGAATTCAGATACGGGGAACCGACAATCATAATCTTTCGCGGCCTGAGAGCATCGGAGAGCCCCAGAGCCAAGGCGGCCAGGGATGAAGCCGTAGTCCATCTACTGCGAACCCTCGACAACACTGGATATGGAGTCCGCATTACCTGAAAACGCCGGTGGGCTCCATAGCCAAGGCGTCGAGGGTGAAGCCGTAGTCCATCTACTGCGAACCCTCGACAACACTGGATATGGAGTCCTCCGGCGTTTTCAGGGGCAGTCATACGCTTCGGCCGTGGCCATATTCGACGTCTGATGCAACCAGACGATGTGCGTTGCACCCAATTGCCCGGCCCGCTCCCTGACCTTGAGGATCATATTCTCCTTGGCGGCGATGGACCATGGGTTTGCAGCATCGGCGCTCTCAGAAACAATGCCCAGGAGAGTGCAACCGGCGATCTGCTGTTTCTCTGCTTCGAGGATATCGGGATAAGGTTCCTCAAACCAGTGGTATGAGCACCCCCAAAGGGATGAGAGGAGAAAGGTCAAAAGGATCACACGTCTCATTTGCAGATTGCTCCAGGCAACGCCGACCCGGGTGAAGCGTCGGCAAAGTTATATCAATTGCTTGTCCACATATACTCCCGCCATGAAAACGGTGTCAAATTCTTAAAACGGAAAACCCTTGCAAAGGTTTGCCATCCGAGATAGGTGAAAAATTGATTGCTTGAATTGTCAACCTGTTAACTACAAAGGAGACGCAATGGAACTGCGGCCGCTGGGAGGCTCTGAGATTCAGATTTCACCAATCATCATGGGAACCTGGCAGGCAGGCAAGGCCATGTGGACCGATATCGACGACAATGAGAGCGAAAAGGCCATTCGGGCTGCTTTCGATACCGGCATCACCACCTTTGATACGGCTGAAGTATACGGCAACGGCCACTCCGAAAGGATACTCGGAAAAGCGCTGATGGGTATCCGACAGGATACGATTATCGCCACCAAAGTTTTTTCCAACCACCTCAAATATGACCAGGTGATCGGTGTCTGTGAGCGGGCCTTGAAAAATCTCCGGACCGACTACATCGACCTGTTCCAAATTCACTGGCCGCCGGGCTCCTTCGGACATGTGGCTGTCCCCATGGAAGAGATCTTCAAAGCCATGAATGAGCTCAAATACCAGGGGAAGATACGCGCCATCGGCGTCTCCAATTTCAACCGGGAACAAATGGAAGAAGCCGCCCAGTATGGTGACATTGTCAGCCTTCAGCCGCCCTACTCTCTATTTTGGCGTCATGTGGAAACAGAAGCCGCTCCCTATTGCCGGAAAAATGGAATGACCATCCTGGCCTATTCCTCCATGGCCCAGGGATTGCTCACCGGAAAATTCGGACCCGGTCATCAATTTAAAAAAGGAGACCACAGAAGCTCCAACCGGTTATTCCAGCCCCGACATTTCGAACGGGTTCAAGCGGCACTTTCCAGGCTCGCACCCATTGCCGACAAAAAGGGCATTACCCTTGGGCAATTGGCCCTGGCATGGGTGATCTCCCAGCCCAACACCTGCGCCATTGCCGGTGCACGCAGTGCCGAGCAGGCCAGGCAAAACGCCGCTGCCGCCCAGGTCACCCTCTCGGCCGAGGACCTGACGGTGATGGACGAGATCAGCCGGTCTGTCACCGATCATCTCGACGACGATCCGGTCTTGTGGAAATGGTAGCTTCGATTTTTGGTGCAGCCGCGTTTATGCATGGAAATTCAGATGTTCTGTCCTATGTTAATTCCGTTGGGTTATCCTCGTATGCATGATGAAAGGCACTGCACCAAATGAACCGCCCGTCCCGAAAATCCATTCTCTGTCCCAACTGCCGTAGATTGATCAGCACTGATGAGCCCCGCTGCCCCCATTGCGGTATCAAAGCACCGGGATCGCGCTTCAAGAACAACCCTTTGACCCGTGGTTGGGGATCGGGTGAACAACTGGTTCGATTGATCATCTACGTCAATGTCGCCATGTTCATCTACTCTCTATTGATCAGCAAAGGGGGGATGGGAAGCGGATTCAATCCAATGCGATTTCTCTCACCATCAAGCTATGGGCTCAGTGCACTGGGAGCCACGGGCACATGGATCGCTATAAAAAAGGGGTGGTGGACCCTAATCGCAGCCAATTACCTGCATGGCGGCGCCCTGCACATTTTTTTCAATATGATGGCGCTATATCAAATTGGACCACTCGTTACACGATTATACGGCCCCTACCGCTTCTTTGCCATATTCACCATCAGCGGTGTCGGTGGGTTCCTGGTTTCTTATTTTGCCGGCGTCTATCTTACCGTCGGGGCTTCGGCCGCGCTTTTCGGCCTTTTCGGCGCAGCCATCTATTACGGCAAAAGCCGAGGCGGTCTGTTCGGCCAAACGGTTTATAAACAGATCGGGGGCTGGGCCGTCGCGTTCATTGTTCTGGGATTTCTGATTCCCCAGATCAACAATTCCGCACACATCGGCGGACTGTTGTTTGGCGGCCTGAGCGCTTATCTTCTCGGGTACCACGAAAAAAAGCGCGAAGGCGCTGATCATCGCATCATCGCCGGCTTCTGCATGGTATCAACCCTATTGGTATTGTTGTGGATGTTGTTCAAAGGCATGTTATTCTGGTTGGGGGCTTAATTTCAATTCAACAAACCCGTTGGAGAAAGGGGGTTTCAAGGCTGCTTGGTTGCGCACGGCCATTTACCCATGCCTTGCCGACCTCGCTGCCCGAATAGTGGGTTTCGGAGGCTGGCTCCGGATCTCTGCCATGTTCCACTTGCGGTATCCCGGTTCCATTTGATATGGTGCCGGCTCAATCGTGCCACCGGTACAACGCCCTGACGGCACCCACGAAACAAAGACAAAATACCAGATCAAAGGAAAGAACGCCGCCGCTGGACCTGGCTGTTTCCCGGGATGGCCAATGGGTCTACCTGCTTTTGAAGGATGGAACCCTGCAGGCTTACACCTATGACGGCAGTTTCAGAGGCGCCATTGAGGTGGGAACCGCATATGACCAAATCGAAGCCGGGCCCCGTGAGGATGAAATCTACTTGTTGGGCCGCAATAATAAAACCGTCCGGATCATCGAATTGGTGCCGGATCAACAGATCGATACGTCCGGCTCCCCCTACAAAGGCGCTGCTGACGCTCCAATCGTTATCACCGAATTCACCGACTTTCAGTGCCCCTATTGCGCCCAATTGGTGGGAACGCTAACCAGACTATTGGATTTATATCCGGGAAAAATCAAAATCGTCTATAAAAGCTACCCCTTGAACAATCACCGCTACGCATGGAAGGCGGCGGCGGCGGCCATGGCCGCTCATCTCAAAGGTCGGTTCTGGAAGTTTCACGACCGCCTCTTCGAACATTACAAGACCTTAAACGATAAAGTTATTGATGATATCCGAAAGGAATTCGGATTTGACACCCCGGAATTCGACACCCTAATGCGATCAACCGAGGTTCGAACCCAGGTAGCCCGGGACCGAACCGAGGGGCAACGCATCGGCGTAAGGGGTACCCCCACGGTATTCATCAACGGAAAGCGCCTGAAGGATAAATCCTTTGAAGGTTTTCGAAAGGCCATTGATAGAGAACTCAAAACAGCGTCGCAATAACATCCATTTCCTACATAAAAACAAAATAATTCAAAACACTTGAATCGCACTTTCGCGATTGAAGCCGAATCCATTGCCATTTAATTCATACTGTTTTAGTATAATTTAATTGACTTATGTCAATGATTCCTGTGTGATGGTCCAGTACATTTGCAATGCGCCATCCCCAGGACTGATGGTACTGACCTCAACAGCGCAGCAAAAGCGCCGATAGCGTTGATGGAGACATGATCAATGGAACCCTTCATAGAAGTAGATGCTATTCAATCGAACCTCAACGGGCAGCTGGGCTCGGACTATAACCGTTGCCTCCACTGCCAGTGCTGCGGCAATGGGTGTCCCTTCATTCAAGCCATGGACTTCGCACCCAATGCCGTCATCCGACTCATCCAATACGGCCTGGTGGACCAGGCCCTTTCCACCGGTACCATTTGGGTCTGTGTGGCATGTAATACCTGCGCCATGCAATGCCCCATGGCCATCGACATCCCCGGTTTGATGGACAAGCTCCGCCACTTGGCACTGGACAGAGGTTCGGATGTGGCCGAGCCCGATGTGCTGAAATTTCATCAAACCGTTCTGGACTCGATCTCCAAATACGGCCGTACCCACAAGCTGGATATCATGATGCGGTTTAAGCTCTCAACCCGCCGCTGGCTGCAGGATTGGCAGGTGGGGCTGAAAATGCTGGCCAAACGAAAACTAGACCTGCTGCCGTCCAAGGTGGGTCAGATGGAAAAGGTCAAACCCTTCTTCGACACGCGTAAAAAGGAGAATCACAATGGCTGAAACGACCTACTCCTATTTTCCGGGCTGTTCCATGGCCACCACCGCCAAAGAGAGCAACGACTCCCTGATCAATTTCGCCAAAGACCTGGACATCACCCTGGAGGAACTGGACGACTGGAACTGCTGCGGCAGCTCTTCCGCTCACAGCATCGACCCCACCCTGGCCGATCAGCTGGCCATGCGCAATCTCTCCCTGGCCCCCACAGACCGGCCGCTGCTGGTGGCATGCCCCAGTTGCAACCTGCGGCTGCAACAGGCCAACATCAAGCTACAGGAGGATGAGGCGGCGCGTGAGAAATACGAGGAATGGTTTGGTCAGCCGGCCCCGCGGGATCTGCGCATCATACACTTTTTCGAATTATTGGACCAAATGGACTGGCGGGCCATCAGCCAACAGCATAACGGTGGCCTCAACGGCATGACCTTCGCCCCGTATTACGGCTGCATGCTGGCCCGTCCGCCCGCCATGCGCCATATGAAAAACTATTACGGTCTCATGGAAAAAATCCTCTCCCGTCTGGGAGCCACGCCGGTCTCGTGGGGGTATGGCTCACGCTGCTGCGGGACCTTTCTGTCGGTGGTGCGACCGGATGTTGTCACCGATATGGTCCATGAAATCGTGGCCAACGCCAAACATGCCCAGGCCGATTGCATCATTACCGCCTGTGCCATGTGCCACATGAATCTCGAATTGCGCAGCGATCCCAAAGCAGCTTTGCCCATCTTCCATTTTTCGGAGATCCTGGCCCTGGCCCTTAAGCAAGACGGCACCAACACCTACTTTGATCGTCACCTGATCGATCCGCGTCCCATGTTAAAGCAATGCGACTTGATACCCTGAGTGCCGTTACCGAAAAAAAGAACCGCTCACCCGAGGACGCACCGCAAGAAGATCTTTTCAGCAATCCCACCCATGGACGGTCTCCAGGGACCGTTCCAAAGGGCGGGAACAAGCGCCACCTTCGCCACTGGATTCAAATCGGCTTCTTTGCCATAACGGTCGCGATGGGCCTGCAATTCGCGCTCTACGTCCACCAGGCCGAGCATTTGCCCCAAGCCACCATTCAACGCCCGCCCGGCGTGGAGGGCTTTCTACCCATAGGCGCGTTGATGGGCTGGAAGCTCTTCTTCTCCACCGGCATCTGGGATCCCATTCATCCGGCAGCGATGGTGATCCTGGGTTTCGCCGCCATGATCTGCTGGACATTGCGCAAATCCTTCTGCGCCTGGATCTGTCCGGTGGGCACCCTCTCGGAATGGCTTTGGCGTTTGGGGAAGAGATGGTTCGGACGAAATTTCCTTCCGTCAAAGTGGATCGATATCGTTCTAAGGAGCGCCAAATATGCCCTGCTGGGATTTTTCATCTGGGTCATCTTTCAGATGGACGCCCAGGGGATTATCGGATTCCTGCAAAGCCCCTACTACAAGATGTCCGACGTCAAAATGCTGCATTTTTTCACCCGCATGTCCCTGCTCACCGGCGGTGTGCTGCTTTTTCTTGCCCTCGGATCCCTATTCATCCGCAATTTCTGGTGCCGCTATCTCTGCCCCTACGGCGCCTTGATGGGCCTTCTGGCCCTGGCCGGCCCCACGCGCATCCATCGCAATGCAAAAACCTGCATCGACTGCGGCCGCTGCACCCGCGACTGCCCATACCACCTTCCCGTGGAGCGCAAAGCTTCCATCCGCAGTCCGGAATGCTCCGGTTGTCTCGATTGCATAAAAACCTGCCCGGTTAAGGGAACCCTGACCCTGAAAACAACCGGCCTGCGCGGCTATGGATGGACGGCCGCCGGCCTGTCCCTTGCCATCGTGCTGGCCTTCACTGCATCGGTTTACACGGCCCGCATTACGGGCCACTGGCAGAGCCGGCTCTCGGTGGATGAGTTCCGGCACCTCATCAAAGGCATTGATTCGCCCCGGATGACCCATCCTTCGGTCAGCGGAGAACGTTCCGCACCGGCCGGGCGGCCGATGGGAGCAGGCGAACCTCCCCCCGCGCGAAAAGTTCGTTGAGGAGATCAAATTATTCATTGTAATCAGAACTGCAGAATGTCGAAGCGTGGAAGAGACCAGCCCGGCCACGCGGCTGACAGGCAAATCTGCAAAATTGAAAGATGTGATAAACCCACCATTACAAACCTGAGATCCAGCAGGATGACATCTATATCTTGTGGATGGCGCTTTAGCTCAATTTGTTCGTTTTAATAGCAGATCCTACAAGCTCCAGAGTTTACGTGATACGTTTTGAATATACAAACGAACAGATTCGAGAAGTAATGCAACATACTATAAATTATTATGTTTATTCGGCCTGCAATTTTG
>JARRKU010000056.1:0-42370 GCA_037387725.1 Desulfobacteraceae bacterium | reverse complement strand
CTCAACAATTGGTTCACTGATTGAAAGTGTTCTTCCACCACCTGGCGGTCCTCGTCTTCCAGCAACCCGTCGCGTGCCCCTCGGGCGATCATCTTGGCGTGCCGTAACAGCGCAGCGCGGTCCTCTGGCCGATGTACGGATCCCGCAACCTCGGCAATCGTTTCCAGCAGACGGATGGTCACCGCAGTGCTGGAACGACCATATTGCCGAATCTGGTTGAACGCCGCATCCGTGACATCCGGGAACGTGAAGACAGGCGTAATAACCCGTATCTTCTCCTGAGTGTCATGTCGATAAGGCGACGGCATGTCTAGTTCAGCCAAGCGGCACAGTGCCGATCCCAAGTGGTCCACACACACCATCGCCGTGAACGGGTCATTCACCCCGGGGGAGAGGGCTCGTATCGCGATTTCGACAAGCTGGTCAACCGCGAACTCAACGTCCTGACCGGACGTACGCTGGTTACCCAGGGCGAATGCGGAATTGATGCGGTCAATAAGCTGATCGGTAACCTTGTTTCCTGGCCAGACAAGCGCCAGCGGACGGGTGGCGACGACATAGTGGCCGGGTCGTCGTTCCAGTCGAATAACGACATCCTCTTGCATGGCCAACGCAATCAAAGCGTCCCCATCGACGAACTGTAGATAACCGTCCCCGGCAGATCCAATCGGACGCGCTTCCCGATCGAACGTGTCGAGGAAGCCTGCGTCGGGTGGCTCCGTCGGAATCCGTGGTGCTCCCCGTCCGATGTTTTCCGGGAACAGGCGCTCTATTCCCTCGATCAACTCCGTTCCGACCCGCGCCACGATCTCGTTGGCCTGGATAGAAACGGACACGTGATGGATAAAGTAAATCAACACCCCCACACTCACCACAGCGAGCAGCACGCCAAGGGTGACAGACAGGTGGGGAACGAAGGCAATCTCCTCAGCGCGGCGGATGGTGCGGAGAACAAGCAAGCAGTAAAGGAAGGTAGCGACAAACGTACCGAGTACCATTTGGGTCGTGTTGTCTCGCATGAAATTACGGAGCAGACGGGGCCCGAGCTGCGACGAGGCAAGCGACAGGGCGACCAAGGTCATCGAGAAAACTACCCCGGCGATAGTGATCATTGATCCGGCGATGGCCCCCAGCAAGGAACTCGCCCCCTCCGCTCCACCGGTGAAATTCAAACCCCACTTAAGCGTCAACCAGTCCGTCACCAGCGTATCCAGGGCGACGGTTGCGAAGGCCAACACCATCGCCCCGCCAGCCATGACTGCAGGGAAAAACCAGAAACTAGAACGAACGCGGTTCCATGTTTTAAAAACCTGTACTCTCATGATGACGCCATTTCATTCATTCGCAGGTCCTGCAAGACCGAACCGGGTTTTTCACAGGCGCCGGTTGTTTGGCGTCCTGTGCAAAAAATGGTTCGATTTTTTCCATGTATTCCCAATTGTAAAATTGTTGCCATTCGGAATAGTAGTTTTATTTATTTGCGATAAGAAGAAAGGACTACAGAATTTATAAAAAAACTCAATAAATGTTTTCCCATATAGATCACCTGTTTTCCTTTGACCATTCCTGTATTTTCCGGACCTCATTTTTCGGAATACCCAATGACATTAGGAATTCTTTATGTGCTTTTGGTGCACGATGCTCAAATTCGGCATGCCACCTTGCCATAGATGATTCGTCCATGCCCGCAGCTTCCATCATTATTACCCACATTTTTTTGTCAACGATTGGTTTAAAGCTGCCGTTGGTCATTTTTTTCAGCATGGCGATGATTGCGTGTTGCTGGCCTCTAAGGAATAGGATCTGGTCCTCCAGCTCCTGCATGCGACTTTCAAGAATTTTTGCTCTTGGCGCAGCACCGCTGGATAAAAGCTCTCGCACATCTTCCAGTGACAGCCCGGCGCTGCGAAATATGCAAATACGCTCCAATCTATTGAACTCATTTTGTGTATAGATTCGGTATCCTGCGGAGGTTCGTTCAGAGGCACACAGCAGACCGATTCGGTCATAGTATAAGAGTGTGCTTCGCGACAAACCAAATGAACGGGCCAATTGTGAAATAAAGTAAGTTTTCAATCTTCACGCAATTTAAAACGGTGGCCAAATTTCGGCCACCGTCTCAGTTTAACTACCGGCTATTCGCGCGGATCTTGTTAATTTCATCAGAGGGAATTCGAAGCCAGTTCAGAAAGCCCTCATGTCCGTCAGGGTGGCGGGTTTCGAACAGATGGTGCCACTTCTTCATAGCCTCGTCAGACAATCCGACCTCCCGAAACATGGCAACCCAGTCTTCTTTGTTAACGTTACCTTGCATTGTAAGCCTCCTTAATTGTACATTATTATTTCTGTCACGGCCATGACAATGCATCCTATAAACTGTGAACCTATAGACGGGTCAATCCCTATAGTCATTTTTTTCATCTGTGAAATCGAACTTGCTGCGCGACCGGACGGGAAAACAAAATGGGCATATGCAAATGAGTGGAATCAATTTTTATGCTCACGGTCCTTTGGTTCGGTCGCAAGAGGGACGGCGATAAAGATGAAAATTCCTATAATATGGGGACTTAGTGGATTTAGGTGGATTTTGGGGACAGGACGTTGTTGACTAATTGGACATAATTAGCTGACTGAACGCAAGGCGAACAGACCGTGCATGAATATGTCATAATAATCAACAACGTCCCCTAAATCCCCTTAATTTATACCTTTTGAATTAGATTCATCTTTACGGTTCAGTCATTCTCAGGATGTTTTAAGCTTTGCCCTGGACACATCGCAACTAATTTGTCCATATCCTTCCAGGCTTTGGACAATGCCCCACTGCCGAAAGGCAGAGCTACATTTTTAAAGTACATATAAAGCTCATTGTTCTCCTTTTGCAGTGCATTATCATGAACTTTATTCTCCATGTGTTTGCCATAATAAATAAAGGCAAAGTGGGATTTGCTTGTGATAGACAAATACTTTTCCGCCACCTTTTTCCAGGCATTCATCTTTTTTTGGTCTTTTTCGTTTAATTGTTTGTAATATTTCATAAAAATTCCAAGATACCTCTCGTAAGCAAGGTATAGGATCTGTTCTTTACAAAGAACATCGTTTGCAATTTGATCATATTTCTTTGCACTTTTTCTATCAAAGGCCACCATCAGATTCAGTAAGATGGCTCTTTTGTTGCTACAAACGAAATTCTTACCGAATTTCGCAATTAAATCGTCCAACCATTGGGACGAATATTGGGTTTTGTCTTGCTCCAGGTCTTTTCCATACATTTCGTTAAATGCTTTATAGCTTTTGGCGTAATCAAGGGTTAATTGTTCGATTACCTTTAAATGCTCGGCACTGGAATAACCCAGGACTTCAGTCAAATAATCGTTCCAGCCATCCAAAAGATAGCGATTTTCCTTAGGTGTTGATTCTATGAGATTTGAAAAAGATCGACTGAGGTTGGCGTTGTTTTCCTCTTTTGAGAATGCAACATTCGTTGTCAAACAGATTGATAACACTATCAGCGACATTGCCAAATAAGGATTGTTTTGTTTTAAATTAAGCAAAAGCATAAGAAATTTCCTCCCACAACTGCTGCAATTTTCGATTCTTATGATGGCTAATTGAATGCTCTGCTGTTCTTTTTCTGATGCGTTCACGACTAAATTGGTCAATACCTTTGATCGCATCAGCCAATTGTTTCCAGTCTTCGGTGGTAACGCTCATTGCCGATGACGCCATACTCGCGACTTGTTCAGGATAAGGATAAAAAAAGGCCTTAAAAAAGGGCAAGGCGATTATGATTGACGAAGTAATCGCAGTGGCAGCAATCGTTTCATTTATCCATTGAGTTAGATCAATGCAACATCGCGCAAGCTTCACGCTCTTCATGCCATGGTATTTTCGGATGATCAGGACCCATTCCTCACCAAGGATTTTGTCGCAGAGAAAATTCAGATCTTCCCCGTCGCAACTGTCGATTGTCGTTTGGCATGGGTCGAGTCCGAAATTCCTGGCCACGGTGTTCAGGACGGTCCAGGTGGTGGGATCTTTTTGCAGATTTAACAGGTAGGCCCTTAATTGTTCTTTACGATCAAAACGCATCACTTCATCGTCGCAGTAGTCCGCTTCGGAAAAATGCCTGATGGCGTACTCGTTGCCACCATGAAAATATTCACCAAAAATTCCGATTTTTTCCATAATTTTTTCCTGTTCCCCAGCTGAAGATTATGCTCTTGAATTGGTTTGCCGATCCCAGCCCGCCATAATATGGCCCATAGGGCCGCCATGGGATCGGCTCTGCAGGGTATAGTCCCATATGACTTTGCCGAAATCGACCCACACCAGATCCAGTCCCTGATTTCGGTTTCCCAGGGTTGATACCAGTTGGATAATGCAATTTTGAAACCTGTATTGCATGAAGCTCAGTTTTTCACCGCCGGCCCTGCAAATATCCAGAACCACTTCGTCAATATGGCGTCCCTCGGCGCATGCCAGCGTTAAAAGGGGCGTTGCGGCATCGATCTCCTTTTTAAAAACCAGATTGAGGAAATCGGCCCTTCCGGCACAGGCCCCGCCGCAACTGCTGGGCGCTTTGGTGATGTGCTGCCTTTTTCCCAAACCGTATTTGAGTACTTCAATCCAGCCTTTGTGCCGGTCATCATTGCTTTCCCCTTCAATCGAACTAAATTTGATAAACGCATCGAAGGCCATAAAAGGCTCCTTTCAGCTGGCAAAATCGTTCGCAAGATAATTTTCGATCGACTCAACCATGTACGAATCAGCAGTCTTCAGGCGATAAAGTCGCAGAATCAACATTGATCTCAGGTCGGGCTGAAATCATACCGAATTATTTAATGCGCGATATAGTTGGCTGAGCCAATAAAAGTGCGAGGTGGTGCTTGAGTTGAAATGTTAGCCGTGTCTGTATTGCAATGGCTTGTTGATGTCAAACAATAATTGTCTTCCGCTTTTTGTTCCCGAATACAGCTAAGTTAAAATTTTTGCGCAAAACCTATTAGGCTTGATTTTATCGAACAGAGTGTTTAGGATTCGGGACACGCTAGGGGTGCGGTTTCCGCTGAGAGGATTTTCCCAACCCTTGGAACCTGATCCGGTTAATACCGGCGAAGGGAAGCGGCTTTTCAGATCAGGGCGGAATGTCAAGGGATCAACCATTTTCCGCCGCAGGTGGTGGCCGTATCCGATTTGCCGGGTACGGTTTTTTATTTGGAGCGCAACTATGAACATAAAGGTCAATGGAAAACCGGAGAGCATTTCAGCCGGGAATCTGGCGGCTTATCTCCAGGACAAGGGCTTGGACCCCAAAACCCTGGTGGTGGAATACAACGGCCAGGTGATTAAAGCCGATCTGTGGGCAGACACCCTTCTTAGTGAGGGGGATCAACTGGAACTGCTCAGCTTCGTGGGAGGAGGATGAGATGACGGAAGACGGGCTCGTATTGGGAGGCAAAACGTTCAACAGCCGCCTCTTTACCGGCACCGGCAAGTTCGCGGACAAGGCGCTGATCCCTAAAATGCTGGCCGCCTCTGGATCGGAATTGATTACCGTGGCCCTGCGACGGGTGGATGCCGACGCGGGCGGCGACAACATTCTGTCCTACATTCCCGAATCGGTCACCCTTTTGCCCAACACCTCGGGCGCCCGCACGGCGGATGAAGCGGTGCGCATCGCCCGGATCGCGCGGGCGGCGGGTTGCGGGGACTTCATCAAGATCGAGGTGATCACCGATCAAAAATACCTGATGCCGGACAACCTGGAGACGTTGAAGGCCACCGAGATGCTGGCGGCCGAAGGCTTTGTGGTGCTGCCCTATGTGATGCCCGATCTGACCCTGGCCAGGCGGCTGGAGGATGCCGGGGCGGCCGCGGTCATGCCCCTTGGCTCCCCCATCGGTTCCAACCAGGGGCTCAAAACCCGCGACATCATCGCCCTGCTCATCGAATGCTGCACGGTGCCGGTGGTGGTGGACGCCGGTATCGGCCGGCCCTCCCATGCGGCCGATGCCATGGAGATGGGCGCCGACGCCGTGCTGGTCAACACCGCCATTGCCACGGCCGAAGATCCGGAAGCCATGGGGAAAGCATTTGCCATGGCCGTGGAAGCCGGCCGCATGGCCTATACCGCCACCATGGCGCCAACCCGGGAGAAAGCGGTGGCTTCGTCGCCTTTGACAGGGTTCTTATATGAATAGTCCCCAATGTTGCAAAAGCCGGAGGACTCCAGATCCGGCGTTGCCGAGGGCTTGCAGTAGATGACTACGGCTGCGCCCTCGGCAGGGGCCGTACTCTGAAGCCCTCCGACTTTTGCAACGTTGGGGCAATGGGGGAACAACCGGTCCTGAGGCTTTTTCAGGTCCCAAGGAAAGTAGGCTGTCATCACACCATGTCTTTCATTGATACGATAAACCGCTATGAAGATTTCGATTTTCAGGGCTTTTTGCAGAGCCGGAGCGACGAAGACGTTCGGCGCGCCCTGGGCCGTGACCGGCTGGCGCCGATGGATTTTCTGACCCTGCTCGCACCGGTTGCGGTAGACCACCTGGAGGCCATGGCCGGCAAATCCCGGCAGCTGACCATCCAGCATTTCGGACACACCATCCAGCTCTACATTCCCCTCTACATCTCCAACTTCTGCAACAGCGAGTGTGTCTACTGCGGGTTCAACCGCCGCCACGGCATCGCCCGGCGCAAGCTGACTTTGGATGAAATCGATATCGAAGCGCGGAAGATCGCCGAAACCGGCATGCGCCATGTGCTGGTGCTCACCGGAGAAGCGCCCAAGCTCACCCCCATGGACTACCTGATCGAATGCATGGAGCTGCTCAAGCGTTACTTCGCTTCCATCTCCATCGAGATGTTTCCCATGGAAACAGATGCGTATGTGCAGCTCCAGAAGGCGGGTGTGGACGGTGTGACCATCTATCAGGAGGTTTACGATCGTGGCGTCTACGAGCAGGTGCACCTGGCGGGCCGCAAGACCGACTACCGCTATCGTCTGGAAGCGCCGGCCCGGGCGGCCGAGGCCGGATTCCGATGGGTCAATGTCGGCGCCCTTCTGGGGTTGGCCGATCCGGTCAAGGAGGCCTTTTTCACCGGGATGCACGCCCACTACCTGACCCACCGCTATCTCGATACGGAGATCTCCATCTCCATGCCCCGCATCAATCCGGCCGAAGGGGGATTTCAGCCCTCTTTTACGGTGGACGACCGGACTTTCGTACAGTTTCTGACCGCTTTCCGTCTCTTTCTGCCCCGGGCGGGCATTCCCATCTCCACCCGGGAGCGGGCGGCCTTTCGCGACCATCTCATGCAGTTGGGGGCCACCCGCCTCTCCGCCGGATCGCGCACCGATGTGGGCGGGTATACCGGGGTGGAAGATTCAAATTGCGAGCAGTTTGAAATTTCGGACGAGCGCAGCGTGCCGGAGATGGTGGCCGCCATCAAAGCCGGCGGTAAACAGCCGGTCTATAAGGATTGGGAGTTGTTCTGACCCAATCATCGTCTGCCAGGAGGTCCCATGAACTCGATGTCATTGCCGGCCGGTATTTACGGCATCACGGCGGAAAAGTTTTCCCTGGGTCGGGACAACGTTTCGGTGGTCAGAGAGATGATCGCCGGCGGTGTAGCTATTGTGCAATACCGGGAAAAACACGATCACAAAAGCTTTCGCGCCATGTATGAAGAGTGCCTGGCCATTCGGCGGTTGACCCGTGAAAGCGGCATACCGTTTATCGTCAACGACTATGTGGAGCTGGCCATGCTGGTGGATGCCGACGGCGTTCACGTGGGGCAGGATGACCTGCCGGTCTCGGCGGTGCGCCGGAGGGTGGGCGACAAGATCGTCGGCCTCTCCACCCACGGTCCGGAACAGGCCGCGGCCGCCCTGAAGGAAGATGTGGACTATATCGGGGCCGGTCCCATATTCGCCACCCACACCAAAGACGATGTCTGCGACCCGGTGGGACTGGACTACCTGAGCCATGTGATCCAACACGTCCCCCTGCCGGCCGTGGCCATCGGCGGCATTAAAATCCATAATATCGACCGGGTGCTGGCCCTGGGGGCCCGCACCGTCTGCCTGGTGACGGAGATCGTCGGTGCGGAGGATATCGCCGCTACCGTGCGGCAGCTCAAGGCGCTAATAGACGTTCATTGAGAGGTTAGGAAGTACGCTTTTTACTCTTTATCAACCGGCAGGCGAATTTTAACTTCCAAGCCGCCATTGGTCCGGTTCATGGCCTGTATGGTGCCCCCGTGCAGGGTGACGGCGTGATACGCAATGGCCAGACCGATGCCCGCACCGCTGCGGGCCTTTTCCTGCCTTTCCTGCACCCTGAAGAAGGGACGAAACAAATCTTCGAGAACCTCGGGGTCGACACCGGGGCCGCGATCGGCAACCACTATCTCGGCCATGGTCTGCTGATGATGGACCATCCGGCGCTGGGTGATCTCCACCTCGGATCTGTTCGGACTGAAGCGCAATGCATTGCGCACCACATTTTCGATGGCGCTGTGGATCAAACGCCCGTCCGCCTTGAGGAGGATCCCCTGCTCGAGATGGAATTTAACGGCTGATCCATCGGACTGCCCCTCAAAACTGGCATCCCGCACGATCCGATCGATGATGGTTTCAAGGCGTATCGGCTCCAAACGAGGCTCGACATTGATGTTTTCCAGGCGCGATAGCGTCAGCACCCGGGTGATCAGGCCGTTGAGGGTCTGGGACTCTGTAAAAATACGGTCCAGATAACCGGTCATCTTTTCATCGCCATGTTTGCGGGCGATCTCCAGCGCCACATTGAGGCGTGTCAGGGGTGAACGCAGTTCATGGGCCACGTCCCGCAGCAGGTGCTCATGCGCACGCATGAGGGTTTCGATGCGCGCCGCCATGATGTCGAAGTCATTGCCCAGGGCGGCAATCTCATCCTTGCGCGATCCCATTTTCGGCGCCACACGTACGCTCAGGTCGCCTTTGGCGAATTTGCGGACAGCGGTCTGGAGTTTTCGGATCGGCGTGGTCAAATATCGGATCAGCAGAAAACAGACCACCCCGGACGCCACCAGCGCCGCTGAAAATCGCAGCGCAATGGCATGGGACATCTGGACCAGCAAATCGACCAGACCAGCCGGCAACTCGAGGACAATCACGTAAACCTGACCGGTGCGGCTTTCCACCGGATGGGCGAATATGGGATGGACGGTCCAGCCCCGGGCTTGAACCGAGCCCTCGGAAAAGGCGCGCCGGGACAACGCCTGGACACCTGGTGGCACGGGTCGGGACCTCAGCGAAGCGCCGCTCCGGTCCACGATGTACAGCTTGAAGGCCGAGATGGTTTCGATCCGGCCCAGAAATTGCTCCAATGCACCGGGTCCCTCCTGCTCATACAGATCGATACCCAGGCGTCCTGTCGTGTCCAGGTTAAAGGTGAAATATTGCGCCGCCCGACCGAGAAAGGTCTGCGAGGGAAAACTGATGGCGACCGCGCCAAACGCCAAAGCCCCCATCAAGACAGCCAACCAGAACCAGAGAAATATTTTGAGCGACAGATTGCGCAATGCGTTACTCCTTTTCCAGGACTGAATACAGATAGCCTTCCCCCCGGATGGCCTGGATACGATCCGCCTGTCCGACTTTTTCGCCCAGCTTTTTTCGCAATTTGCTGATATGCACATCGATACTTCGGTCATAGGGAGAATATGCTCTTCCCAAAACCTCCTGATTCAATTCTTCACGGCTGACGACCCGGCCGGCGGATTGCAGCAAGGCAGTGAGCAAGTTATACTCCACCGCCGTAAGATCGATGGCGCGGCCTTGCTTTAAGACGCGACGCGTGCCGTGCTCCAGCTCGATATCATCCACGCAAAGTTTTGACGGCACTGCAGCCGGATCATCACTGCTCTTTTGAGGATGGAGCCGGCGAAAGATGGCCCGCATGCGGGCGACCAGCTCGCGGGGGTTAAACGGCTTTCCCAAATAGTCGTCGGCGCCGATTTCAAGCCCTACGATGCGATCCACCTCATCACCGCGCGCGGTCAACATCAGCACGGGCACATCGCTTTTCCGCCGCAACTGCTTGAGAACTTCAAACCCGTTGCACCCGGGCAGCATGACATCCAGAATCACCAGATCGTGCTCACTGGTTAGGGCCCGTTCGAGCCCGGAATTGCCGTCATGGCAGGTTTCCAGATTAAATCCCTCGTCAGCCAAGTACTCTCCCAACAGAGCGCATAGCGCTTTGTCGTCATCGACAAGAAGAATGGTTTGTGTCTTCATGGTGCATTGATCCTATCTATCGCGCGGCCTTCCGTACAGCGCCGCGTATTCTGCATTTATTAACACCATACCAAATCCCTCACAATGCGTTTGTTAAGATTTGTTAAGAACCGTGAAATGTCTTTACCAACCTTAGCATTACTTAACTTCACCTTTGATGCTGTCGGCAGTAAATGTAAACCATGTCGTATCCGGACAGGCGAGGAAATATCTACCAGCGGATCGTTTCGCAAATCATGGAAGACATTGAAACAATGTCTTGAAAGGAGGAAACGGATGAAAGCAATTCAATGGATGATCATTTTAGCGTTTGGTTTTATCACGGTGGCCTGCGGCGGCAGCGGGCCCTCCGACCCGGAAAGCGGTCCTGCAAGTCTGAGCAGCGAAGAACAGGCGGAACTGGTTGCATCGGCCCTTTCAACCCAACAAGGCGGTATTACAGAAGACATCACAACCGCGACAGTGGCTGCGTCAGGAGGGCAGCAACAAGGACTGAGTGCAAGCGCTGTCCACAATTTCTCTGTATCTGTCACGATAGACTTTTATGATGCAATGGACTTCCTGCAGCCGGGTTACGATCCGAATACCACGGATCGCATCGATTACGAAAGCCGGATTCAGGGCGCGATATCCAACGGCCAGGGATATTTCACCGAGCTGAACATCGACAACCGTTCCGATTTTACGGTGGACGAAATTTTATCGCGCACCGTTTGGATCAATGGCATCCATACCAACAACTCTTCCTACCGCCGAACGACCTTCGTCACCGGGGCCGATGTCCATTTTGCCCTGGATTGCACCCTTATTTTAACCGATATCACCGTGGATCTGGATGCGGGCGACACCTTCCCCGAATCCGGCACCATCGAAGGCTCCATCAGCGGATCGCACGAGCGCAGCGGGCCTTTCGGGCAACAGTCCACCCAATTCAGCTTCCATTTCATCGCCACCTACCTGGGTGATAATACGGCAGAAGTCGAACTGGCCGATGGGACGGTCTTTATCGTTCAGCTTTCTGATGGCTCGGTACAGTTTTCAAATTAGGCCCCCATTCTGAAGCCCTCCGATTTTTGCACCATTGGGGCAGGTATCCTCCGGAACCATCGGCCACTTGCTTTGCGCGGGTGGTCGACGGTTCCGGAAAAACGAGGCATTTTCGGTTCTTCCTTGAAGATAAAATCCGGATCGTGCTAATGGAAAGGGAAACCGATGACGGTTATAAACAGATGAATTCAATCTTCCGGGTTGGATTCCGATTCAATTCGCAGCTTTTTCCGCCCCCCGCCGTATTTGATCTGAAAGTTGCATATGGGCACCCAATCCAAGTGGCGCAATCACTTTCAGGAAAACAAAACCCTCTTTATCATCCTGGCCGTCGGACTGTTTCTGGTGGAATTGGAAATCTTCGCACTGGCCTCCATGTCGTCCGGCCGCCACTCTTATGTTCAGGTGCTCGATCAGCAATCCAACGTGATCTACGAAGTCAAGTCCGCAACACTCAACAGCCGGGAAAAGGCGGCGTTCGAAAAGACCTTCGGCCCGCTGGCCAATTACCAGGTCAATGTTGTCACCAAACAGCGTCCGTTCCCATTTCGCCCCTGGTTCGCCGCTGCAGCCGGACTGCCCATCGGGGCGGTATTGCTGTTCGGATTTTTCGTCAAAGCCTATGAGGCGCTCTTCTTTTCGAAAGAAGCCCCCCTTCCCAAATCCGAATCCTCCCGACCCCCTTCCCAAATCCGAATCCTCCCGAACCCGGAACGCTTCTGCGGATCGATTGGACCGTATCATCAACCGGGTGGGCCGGATGAATATCTTTGCCATTGGCAGCTTTGTGCTGTTGTTTGCCATGGGCTTGTGGGCCGTTCCCCACCTATTGTCGGAGTTCGGCCGCCATGGGGTGGCCGTCATTGCCCGCTATAAATGGGTGGCGCTGGGCATCGTGGGGGTGTTTCTCGGTCTGGTGGTCTGGATCATTTTTCTACGATATCTGCTGGCCCGCAAGGCCATTGAAACCCAGGCCGATGTTGAAAAGTATCGACTGCAGCTGGAGCTGATGGGAAACCAACAACACCGTCCACAGATTGCGGGAAGCGGCGCACCCCAACTTCCGCAGCCCCGCGGTACCCTGTCCGACCCGACGCAGACGGATGAGGACAACCGCCCGGCGCATTAAGCGCCTCAAAAAATCCACTGCCACAAACCGGATCAAGCCCTGCACCGATCGGTACACGCTCGTCGCAGCGTTGGGGGATGCACAACGACTTGCCGTCACGGCTGCAATCGGGTCGTCTGAAAATGGAAAAATCTCTATCCTCGGGGCTTTTTTTGAGTTTTTCATGAATTATATTATAGGTATCGTCTTGGATTAAAGTGACCCTAAACCTGCCATCAGCCGCATACCGTTCTATTTGAAGTACCCCCACTTCCATTGGATTACAATTAATTCCGGGAGCTTATCGTAATACTTTGAAGCAGGCAGAAGCGCACGACGCCGCCGACATCCGTGATCCAGACCCTTTGATTTGAAAAACCGCTGGAGGGCAACGTCATGGGATGGGAAAAACAGCTGGTTTCACCGGAACAGGTGATTCACATGATGCGTCCGGGTATGCGCGTTTTTGTGGGCACCGGTGTGGCCGAGCCGCGGACCCTGGTGAAACATCTGCTGGCATCGCACTGCAACAAGCTAGTGGATCTTGAACTGATCCAACTGGCCAGTTTTGCCGAGGGCGATCGCCGCCGGCCGTGTGGATTTGATCCCCAGCCGTCTTTCCCAGATCCCCCGATTGATGGAAACCGGTAAAATCACAGTGGATGCGGCCATCGTGCAGATCACGCCGCCTGACAAATCCGGGTATTGCAGTTTGGGGGTCGCCGTGGATGTGGCCCGGGTGGCCATGCAACAGGCCCAGCTGCGGGTGGGCGAAATCAATCCCCAGATGCCGCGCACCTATGGTGATACCCTTGTTAATATCCATGATTTCAATAGATTGGTGGATGGGCGCTTGCCTCCTATCTATTTCTCACGGTGGCCATTGGATCCGGTTTACGAAAAAATCGCAGCCAATATCGCCGACTTGATCGAAGACGGAAGCTGCCTGGGCTTTTCCATCGGTCCCTTGTACGATGCGCTGGGCCGGGCACTGGCCGGCAAGCGGCAACTGGGGATCCATTCGCCGGTGTTCAGCGACGCTCTGATGGATCTGGCCAAACAGGGTATCATCACCAACCGGTACAAGTCTCTATTCCGCGGAAAATGCCTGACCTCTTACGCTTACGGTACGGCCGACCTGTTTCAGTGGCTGGATCGAAACCCGATGGTGCTGTTTCATCCGGTGGATATCGTCTACGATCCGATTCAAATCGGCCGCAACCCGCATTTCATCGCCATTATACCGGCCTACAAAGTGGATCTCACCGGACACATTCAGTTGATTGCCGGCAAGGGATATGTCAGTTCGGGATCCGCTGAAGTCATGGAGTTTTTCATGGGCGCCCAGCTTTCCAGGGAAGGGTTTACGATCTTCGGCCTGCCCAGCCGCAACCGCGACGGGCATGCCAACGTTGTGGCGTCCATCAAGGGATCCCGGAACCGCATGGATTTCCGAGAAGCCGTAGACTACGTGGTCAGTGAATACGGCGTGGCCAGTCTTAAGGGGCTGACCTTGCGTGAAAGGGCCCAGGCGCTGGTGGAGATCGCGCACCCCGGTGACCGGGCCAGACTGGTCGCCCAGGCCAAGCAGGCGAGACTGCTCTATCCCGACCAGATTTTTTTGGATACCGGTGCCCGGCAATACCCGGCCCACATCGCCGAAACCAGGGTCTTCAAGAAAAATGTAACCGTGCAATTCCGGCCGATCAAACCTTCGGACGAGGAGCAGATGCGGCGTCTCTTTTACCGTTTTTCGGATGAAGCCGTCTATTCTCGTTACTTTGCCTCCATTCAAGCCATGCCCCATGCCAGAATGCAGGCCTACGTCAATGTGGACTGGAGCAAGGACATGTCCCTTGTGGGGCTGCTGGGCGGCCCAGGCCGGCAACGCATCATCGCCGAAGGCCGCTATCTGGCGGATGCCCGGGGCGAGTGGGCGGAAGTCGCCTTTGTGGTGGATGAAAACTACCAAAGCCTCGGAATCTGCAGCTACCTGTTCCAGATGTTGGTGCGGCTGGCCAGAGAGCGCGGATTGAAAGGCTTTTACGCCGATGTATCGTCCTCCAATGTGGGTATGATCAAAGTCTTCAAACGGTCCGGACTTAAGGTCAAGGCAATGTTGGACGAAAAGTACTACTCCATCACGATGGAGTTGAAACAATCCCAGCCCGCCGACCCGCCAGCCCAATCCAAGACCGAAACGATCCAATAGCGGTAGCGAATGAATGATCCGGTCAACTGGAAAGTCAGGCGCACCGTGACGAACCCGTCCAACGGATTATGAGAACGCACCCTGCAATGCCGCAAAAAGGCGCTCTATTTCCGTCTCCGTCGTATACAAATGCGGTGCAATGCGTATGGCATTACCCCTGACACTGACAAAGATTTTTTCCTGGGCCAGCCGATTCGGCAGATCTTCCGGCAACCCCCCGGTGCTGACAATACCGATCATGTGGGGCGCCCGTAATTGCCTTGGCGCAACCGCCGGTCCCGTCGGCGATCGCAGTGTAATTGCGCTAAGAAGTCTTGTCCCAGCGCAGATCTGATGATACATATCGCTGAACGCCCACAAAAAAAGAGCATTTGCTTGACCTTAAACCCACCATCGCAATGGAAATCGGACGTGAGCCCCACGCTGATATGGAAAGGTGTGGTATATGGATTTGTCGACGCCATCGGATCGGATAAAAAATTCGCCCGTTCAAACCGACCCTTCATTTGAGAAGGTTGAATCACTGTACGATCAAAACCGGTTCATTGATGCCTATAGGAAATGCACTCCCTACTTTGAAGATCTTTCCAACGTCAGGAAATTGCCGATCCGAAGCATCATATTATTGGGCCGCCTGGCAAGACGACTGGGAGGCTTCGAATTACACAACCGCATCTTCGACATAGCGCGAGACCGGTCTCCCAACGATCCGCTGGTCCGCCACTTCGCAGGCCGTACAGCCGATTCCCACAATCATTTGATCTCTCATCTTCAGGAAATCGAAAAGACATCTGCGGATGCATTTGAAAACGATGCAGATAAGGCATCCTGGCTTGGATCAACGGCATGTGTTTATGCGTCAATCAGAGATTTCGAAACGGCTCATCGCCATCTTGATGAAGCATTCACGCTCAGTACGGAAAGAGCATGGATTCACTGCTGTCAGGCTGAAGTGCTCTGCATGGAGGATCGCTGGCAGCATGCTCTTGGAGCCGCGGAAAAGGCCTGGGCGATGTCGCCCGGCATGCCCCAAGGCACTATTACCCTGGGACGCATCCTTGCCAAAAAGGAGGGGGTAGGGGCGGCTGCAGAGCGGCTGCTCAATATATCGCACCACACCCAATCCAACGAATCACTACTGACCATTTTATGGTATCTCTGCGCGAATGCCGAGAGGCAATCCGAACCCAAAACCCGTGAGCTGGCCGAGCAGGCGCAGACCCTGTCGAAGCGGTTGGATGCATTGGCGCCCCTCAAGGATGACCACTTTGCTTCGACGCATGCCATCATCCAGACGGAGATTGCATGGTTGCTCCGTGATTTCGACAGCATGCGGTCACAAGCTTCTGTCGTCGAACACCCATTTTATGCGTCGGTCCTCAAAAATATCGAATCCGCCAAAACATCCGACGTGATCATTACACGCCATGCGCCTGTCTTTCAGAAGCACAACACCTGCTTGCCGGCAAGCGTTGCCTCGGTGCTATCCAGCTTTGACCGATATATCGACGTAGATGCGCTCTCCGAGGAGTTGACCTTCCGCGGCACAGCCCTCTGGCGGGTGATGGATTGGCTTGAGCAAAGGGATTACAAAGCGGTTCCTTTTATTGCCGATGCGCAGATCGCAGTGCGATTATTGGAAAACGGGCTGCCCTTTGTCATTTGCGTGAAAACCGTCTCACAATACCATGCCATGGCCGCCATTGGCGTAGATACGGCAGCCGGCGTGCTGTTGGTGCATGACCCCGGCCAAGCCAGAATGGAAAAATATTTGCTGTCAGAGCTGGGCAAGTTCGAGATTCCCTTTGGGTTGGAGGCGCTCGCCATCGTACCGAAATCACAGGCCAAGCGGCTCTCTTTGATTCCGACGACCGCTTCAGCGCCATACGCGGCCTATCTGGACTATCTAAAAACCGTTGAGACCAAGGGAAACACGGCCGGTCTTTCAATAATACAGAAACTGGGTGTGATCCATCCCGGCCATCCCTTCCTAACACGGCTGGAAGCAATTCATGCCAGCCGCATGGGTATGAGTGCGTCCGCCCTGAAACGGCAGCTCAAGCTGCTCAAAATGTTTCCGGATTGCGAGCACGTACGGCAGGAACTGCTCAACAGCCTCTATCATACCGAAAACACCCATCTGATCCGAAAAGTACTCGCACAATTGGTTCTGAAAAAACGCATACCGGGTTTCAGTGCGGCCCAGAAATGGCAATATGTGCCGGCCGAGTATGTGGCCCAGTTTGCGACATACGGCGCCATGATGGATTTGGGCGATACAACTGTCGAAAAACTTCTGTGGGAAGCCATCGAGCGCGAACCCGTCCACGCGGGTTGTCATCATGCCCTTGGTGATTATCACAGCATGAAAGAAGATACGCCAAGAAGTATTCTTCCGTATCGTTGCTCGGCCATGCTGGATCTTGAAAACCATCATTATGCCAGGGCATATTTGAACGCGTTGGCCAAGGTCAGACAGCTCGACGACGGGCTGGCCTTTCTAGAACGACGCACGCAAAAACTCGGCGACAGTCTGGGCGGCGGTGAAGTATGGATCAGCATGATTGAAGCCTACGAAGACTACGGGTTACCGGATAATGCGACGGCTGCCATGAAGAAAGCGACAGCGGAACGCCCCGATGACCCGTATCTCCTCCATTGGGCGGTTAAATTCTGGAGCCGGATGGGGGCCGGGCAAAAGGCTTTCGATTGCCTGGGAGCACTGAAGCAGTCGGGGAACAATCTCTTGTATCATAGCGCGTCCACCGCCTTTTACAAGATGCGGGGGCAGTGGCGTCGGGCGCTGCGTCATTGCAAAAAGTGGAAAAGCGAAGAACCTAAAAATCCGGTCGTCTTGAGGGAATATTTGGCGTTTTTCGCCATGGCGGAAGGTAAGAACGCCGCGCTTGACCTGTCCGAAAAATGGTGGAGCAGGAACAAGGGCAACGATGAAATCGAACTGATCTTTCTGGATCAGTTGAAAGAACTCCATAAATATGACCGGCAGCTCGAAGTGCTGCGCGCCCGCATCCGGCGAAATCCATTTGACGTCTGGGCATATCGCGAATTGGGCTTTTTACTGATTCAAGTCATCGACATCGGGGAGCACCGTGATATGACAGCCATTGGCAAGGAGCTCGAAGAAACCATAACCAAATGCAAGCGTTTGGCGCCCGACAATGCGGTCATCACTGCGCTTGAAGCGGATTGGGCCAGTTACCAGGGAGAAAGAGGAAAGGCCATCTCCCTGTATAAAAAAGCGATCAAGCAAGATCCGGCGTATGGATATGCCTACCAAAGCATGTGGTCGCTCACCGGCCATCTGCCTGAAGATGAGCGCCGTTCCCTTTTCAGGTTGTTCGAAAAGAACATGTTTCTCACGCCGGACTTTCTCTATCTTTCTGAAACCTTATCCAAAATGGCGGCTGAATGTTTCGGCAGCGCAGCGGCCCACCAGATTGTGGACCGATGGTTGGAGCGCTATCCAAAGGACCCGGAAGTTTCCAAGGCAAAGATCGCCCTTCTGCTCGATTATGGCCAGGGCAGAACGGATGCGCAAGCGGCAGTGGGGCTGTTAAATGACTTTATCGAACGCTTTCCATACGAGCCCGCTCTGAGATACATGCTCTCCCGTGCTTATCGGGTACTGAATGATGACACCAATTGGGTGAAAACCTCCCATGCAATTGTAAAGCAATTTCCTTTGAGCAGTATACAGCGCCGCCAGCTTGCCGAATACTTTCAACGCAAAGGCGAAATCTCCAAGGCGAAAACCATTTTGCAAGACGGCATTCACGTTCGCCCCCTGGACACATGGTTGAGAAACGATCTCATACGGCTGCTGTTCGAATCGAAACAAATCGAAGAAGCAAAGGCGCTCATGGATGAGAGCCTGCTAAAAATTCCCGAAGATATCACTTTTCGAATCCGAATGGTGGATCTGTTGTTCGAATACGGAGAAGATGCGCTGGCCGTCGAAGTGGCCCGCCTGGGGACCGAAGTCTATCCCGAAGGGGCCGCATTGTGGAAACACTACGGTGATGCCCTTTGGCGGAGCATTTTAAATTCAGACATGAATACCGTGGAGGAGATCTATCTGAAATCGTTGGCGTTCAATCCACGCTACGAAAACGCTGCAGACCGGCTCTCCCAGCTTTATGCCAACCAAAATCGCTATGACGACGCCCGGTCCATCATCAAAGCACAACTGCCGCATCATGTCGACAAAGGCGCTTTGTTGACGCGCCTGGCATGGATCGAGCGCCAGGCAGGCGATAAGATGGCGGCACTCAAACAACTGGTCAAGGTGGTCGAGGAGTGGCCGAGAGAGCGCTGGGCCTGGTTGTTGTTAATCGAATGGATCGAAGCCGACGAGAACTGGTTTTTGGCCAAAAGCACTTTAAAGAATGTTCATCCTGTGATGAACGAAGATCCGAGCTTCATGAGCGACAAGCTTTACCTGCTTCACAAGGCGGGGGAAGTCGATCCCCAGGCGGAATGGGAGACCCTGCTGCACAATTTCCCCGAGAACGAAAAGGCCCATTGTCTGCGCTTTGATATTCTGCTGGACGCCGGAGACCTGGACGCGGCTGAGAAGGTTCTGGACGCCATCGAATCCCGTCGTCCCACTTCGCCCTATCTTCTGGCACGCCGTGTAGCGTTAAAGGTCGATCAGAAGGATTTCGACCAAGCCGTACAGGTGGCGATGAAAATGTTTCAACTGCCTTACGATGTCGGCCAGTGGTGCCGGGGAACCGTCCTGCAATCTTTCAAAAACTATAACGAGCTGCCCATATTGGTCTCAACCGCCGTCGACGCATGGGAGAATGGGACGTATATTGAATCCAATTGCTTCCTGCAGATCCTTGGCTTTGTGGGGAGCATCTGGAAAACGGAAACCTGGTTTCCCAAATTATGTCGTTTTCTCGGCATCTATCCGGAAGCCGTCAAGCGTCTGCATCGGATGTTGGACTTGGCCGTGCAACGGGATGACGAGCGCGGAAATATAACAGCCGCTATCCTAAGCCGGTTGGATGATTTCAACCAGCGCAGATTCCTGATTGATTTTTCAAAGCGACACAGGGAACTTTCACAGTCGAAAACGGGCATTTGGCAAATCGTTGGTTTTGCATACGTTACCGGAAGTCAAAAAGAGGCCGAAATGGCCAGGCAATGGCTCTCTTCCTGGCGAAATCACGATAGCTGCGAGCTATGGATCGTGTCGAATCTGATTATCGCCATAGAACGCAGCCGAAAATTGAAACTCAAGCAAAAGCTGGATCAAATTCTAACAGAAGCCGGAGACGGGCTGCGCACCTTGCCACCGGATAATCTCACCCAGTTTGTCGTCTCCAAATACTGCGAGGCCGCTCTGAGACTCGGACAAAAAGAAGCCTTCCTCGCCATGGCCCGGCAGTATGAGAATGTGCTGAGAGACGCCGAATCGGGATATTGGGGCAAAAAGGAAGAAGTACACCTGCCTTGGGCCATTCTCCGATTTTTAGGATTGCTTTCATCGGATGGCGGCAACGTAAAATCAATGACAAAACAATTTAAATCCGCAGCGGGAAACCATATCCTTAAAAGCTGGGTTTTGCCCGAATGGAAAAGATGGGTCAAGCGCATCGTATCGGCCTAACGACAAGATGGAGAAAGAATCAACGACCACCCGTGAAGCGGATGGTTTAGATTTCCGGTCATCGGCCGTACGGGAAGAATCACCTCAATGTTTCGATCGTTGCAGTTGCAACCGGGTGCAACGCAGCCGGTTTGAAAGCAAATAGAACCGATCTTGCAGAAGTGGCCCAAAGGCGGCAGCACACCGGGCCAGCCCCCCCGGGGCAGGGGTGTCGCCAGAGGCCCGCAGCATTGTCAAGGTGACAGCCAATTCTTCCACAGCCCTCCTGCCACGGTTTATGAAAGCGCGCGTTGCAGTGCATTAAAAAGGCGCTCTATTTCCTTCTCCGTCGTATACAAATGCGGTGCAATGCGTATGGCATTACCCCTGACACTGACAAAGATTTTTTCCTGGGCCAGCCGATTCGGCAGATCTTCCGGCAACCCCCCGGTGCTGACAATGCCGATCATGTGGGGCGCCCGGAATTGCCTTGGCGCAACCGCAAATCCGGTTTCCTTTGCCCTGCCGGCGATCGCATCGGTCTTATGCCGCAGCGTGGCTGCGATATTTCCTACCCCCCAGGCCAGTATCTGGCGCAGTGCCGCAGCGGCAATGGGGGAGTGGATAAAATTGCTGCTTTCCCCCATATCAAACCGTCTGGCACCCGGTTGATATTCATCGCGGTAATCCACGAGCCGCGAAAAATCCTGGGCGTCTTCCCGGTTCATCCAGTTTTCTTCCAAGGGCTGACCGCCATGCCACTTGGGGGAGATGTAGCAAAAACCGAAACTGTACGGTCCCAGGAGCCACTTATGGGCGGCGGTGACGAGAAAATCCGGCTGAATCCGTTCGATGGAAAAAGGCCAGGAACCGATGGATTGGGTGCCGTCCACCACCAGGGCTGCTCCGATGGATCGGCATTTCTCTCCGATGCGTTCGAGATCGATCGAAGTGCCGTCCGTCCAATGGCAATTGGACACTGCCACGACAGCCGCATCGCGGCCTATGCCGTCCAGCAAAGCCGTGGTCCAGTCGCTGTCCCGGGGCCGGGGAACGGTTTTGACCAAGGCCCCTTTTTCAACAGCAGCACGCCGCCAGACGTATATATTGGATGGAAACTGGTCTTGGAGCACCACAATGGTCTGGCCCTTTTCAATGGGCAGATTTCTTGCGGCCAGCGCAATCCCGTAGGATGCGGCTGGAATAATAGCGATACAATCCTCTTCGCAGCCGACGATTTCCGAAAACAGATAACGCACCGTCTCCACCGACTTAAAGAAATCAGCTGCAGCGATGGTCCACGGTTTTTGTTTGGCCTGGATGGCGTCTCGGCCCGCATCCGCTGCGGAATGGAGCAGGGGCGCCGTGTAGGCGATATTCAGGTAAGCGACATCATCCGGCAAGTCAAACAAGTGGCGCTGGCTGGGTATCATAAAGGCCTCCATTTCTGATGCATGCATAACATATCCCGGCGATAATGGCAGACACAGATTCCCAAAATTTCATGCATAACAGATGAACTCCGACAATTATCCGGGATTGGATGGACGCCATCAGGGGATAACAAAAAGGAGAATCACGGCGAACGGGGTTACGATGAAGAAAGTCAGGACAATGGCGATCACAAAAGTCTTTTCTACAGACATAGGTTACCTCCTGATCGTTGATCATCATTTTCTATGTGACAAACTTGTTCGGTTTGATCAACCCTATAGTTGCATAAAAATACGGACCTATAACCCAAAATAAGGTTCAGCGCTTCTTTTAGAGGCATATGTTATATGAAAGCATAGTTTAAAGGGTAAAGTTTAAAGTTCCGGATCCTTGCCCTTGATGGCCTGTTCCCGGCCGGTGCGACCGGCGATCCCCCTTTGCAAATCGGCGATGTGGCGTGCCGGGTATACCTTTGAAGGGCACACACGGCTGCAGGCCAGGTGGCGGCGGCACATCGGGGCACCATGGGGATCGGCGGCCTTTTGAAGCAATTTTTCCCGATTGGCGGGCCTGTTGCGGATCTCGTTGTGGACGGCCGACAGAACGGCGGGCCCCATGAATCCCTCGGCCCCCGGCATCAAAGGGCAAACCGTCGTGCAACAGCCGCACTCGATGCAATTTTCCAGTCGCATCAAATGGTCGATCCCCTGGGGAATGCGGTTCTTGTCGGTTTCTTCATTGTGGCGGATATTGGCCCACCCGGGATCCATCTCCTTGAAAAAAGGGCGCATGTCCACGGCCAAATCGCCAAGACAGGGCAGATGGGCCAATGGTTCCAGTGTGACGGTATCGGTCTGCAGATCGGCGATACGCGTGGTGCAGGCCAAGGCCGGCGTGCCGTTGATGGTGCAGGCGCAGGTGCCGCAACTGGCGTGATGGCAACAGTGCCGGTACATCAGCGTAGGGTCTTGGGTCAGCCGGATCTCTTCGAGCCCGTCGAGCACCGTTGTCATCGGCGCCTTCGCCACCGGGAAGCGCTGATATTGCGGCGGATCGATCCGCCCGGGCTTAAATCGTAAAATGCGAAAGTCGATGGTTTGCACGCTCAAGGTCAGATCCAATCTTCGGCGGATTGCATCATCCGCCGGTAGGGCAGCAAGGGGGTTGTGGTCGTGGTGCAGGCGGCCGCATGGCCGCTTTTGCGGCAGACCATGTCGGCGGCCTCTTCGGCCATGGCCCTCAGGGTGGTGGCCTTGCCCCCGATGAGGGAAATCATCCCCTCCAGCCCGTCTCTTTCCTGGTGATCGATGCAGGCGAATCCGCGGCTGGTCCGCATGGGATCTCCCATATCCGCTTCGTTCAGCAAAGGGCGGCTGGCCGACCATACCGCATGCACCGGCGCCCCGGCCAGTTCCGGCATCAACCGCGCGCCCAATGCTTTCAGTTTTTCCAGGTGGCCTGCGGGATGCCGGACCTGGTCCGGATCGTCGGCCAACCAGATAGTGGTGCCGATGATGGTCAGGTTGCGCTGGGGAACCAGGATGTCTCCTTCACCGGCCGGGTGGAGCCGATTGATCACCATGTTGCACCTTCGACCGGAAACAGAGACCATGACGCCCGGACCGGGGCGCACGGGAACATCGATTCCGGCCAGGGCCGCCACCTTTCCGGCCCACGGACCGGCGGCATTGACCACCAGGTCCGCCGATAGCATTCGGGTCCGGCCGGAGCGAAGGTCCTCTACCTCGGCGCCGGTCACGCATCCGTTGCGCCGTACGATGCGTTCAACGCGTTTGAAGGTTAAAATCGAAGCACCGTTGGCTTGGGCGGTGGCAAAAAAATGGAGGGGCAGCCGCCAGGCATCCATGGTGGCGTCCGGAACCTGTACGGCGCCTTTTATTCCCCGCGTCAGCTCCGGTTCCAGCGCCAGCGCCCGGGCCGGGCCGATCTCCCGCACCGGAATCCCCGCTGCCCGGCAGCGCCGCAGGAAACGGTCCCAATGGTCCATGTCCTCGTCCCCCAGCGCCACAAAAAGCCCGTCGTTGGGTTCAATGGCCTGTGGGGTGAGCCACCGCAGGATTTGATTTTCACGATAACACTCCCGGGCGACCGCCACGTCGTGGAGGGCGTAGCGCGCACCGCTGTGGAGCAAACCGTGGTGGCGGCCGCTGGTGCCGCTCATCAAACCGCCCTGCTCCACCAGGGTGACGCGAAAGCCGCGCAGGGTCAGGTCATGGGCCAGGGCCCCGCCGGTGCCGCCGCCGCCGATGATCAGCACGTGCAGCATACTAGACGACGCCTTTCAAGGCTTGGGCTATGATCGCCGTAAGGGACGCCTTGGCCAATGCCACCGGATTGCCTTTCATGCTGCTGGCGCGCAGGGCATGCCCGGCCAGTTCCGCCACGTCGGCCTCCGTCAATCCCCAATGGGAAAGCGCAGGGATTTGAAGCTCCCGGGCCGCAGAGCGGAGCCATTCCACGCCGTCCCTGGGGGACGCTTCGCTGTCCCCGGTCAACAGACGCGCGGCTTCCTGGTAGCGCAAGAGATAGGAACCTGGTCGATCAGCCGCCTCCAGAGCTTTAATGTTGGCCGCGGCCACAGCGGGCAGCAGGCAGGCGCAGACTGCGCCGTGGGGGGCATCCACCATACCGCCCAGGGGCCCGGCGATGCCGTGCACCGCTCCCAAACCGGCGTTGGCCAGGGCCAGACCGCTGAAGAGGCTGGCGATGGCCATCTCCGTGCGGGCCGCAAGGTCTGCGCCATGATGGAAGGCCGTCTTCAACGCCCGCGCGCAGCGCACCAGTCCCTCCCGGCACAATCCATCGGTAAGGGGATTGGCCTTGATCGATACGAACGTCTCCAGCAGCTGGGCAAGGGCATCGAAACCGGTGGCCGCCGTCGTCTCCGGCGGCAGGGTCAGGGTCAAGGCCGGGTCCACCACCGCCAGATCGGGCAGCATCTCCGGATGACGGAGGCTCACCTTGACCCGGTGCCGCGGACTGCGGATAACGGCGTTGCGGGTTACCTCGCTACCGGTGCCGGAAGTGGTGGGAATCGCGATGCACGGCGCCGGCGGATGCTCCAACGGCATGGCCCTGCCGATGACCTCCAGATAATCGATGATCGGCCGGCGGTTGGGGATCAGCGCGGCAATCGCTTTGGCACTATCCAGCACGCTGCCGCCGCCGATGCCGATCACCAGATCGCATTGCCGGCGACGGGCCTCCTCGGCCCCTTTAGCCACCCCATCGATATCCGGTTCACGGTCGATGGTAAAGCCGTGGACGGCCACGCCGGCACGCTTCAAATCCTCGGCCAGGGCGGCGTTCCGCTCGGGCTGGCTGCCGGTGACCAGCATGGCGCACCCTCCCAGCTGTGCGGCTTTCGCAGCGACCCCGCCGGCCGCTCCGGCACCGAAAATAATGCGCCCGGCGGTGCTGAAAGAAAAGTCGGTCATTCCGTCATCCTTAACTTTTGCCCATTCAGAAATGGTAGATTTTGGTTCAGGCCAAGGCCGCAGGGAGTTTGGAACCGCAGGCGTAGCTCGGCTACGTCGCAAAAAATGAATGGCTACGCCATTATTCCAAACGAGTGAGAACACCGGCCTGGGCCAAAAGATGCCGTTTCTGGATGGGCACCAGCTACTCCACCCAGTCCAGCGTGCGCTGCACGGCTTTTTGCCAGCCTTTGACGCCTCTGGCCCGCACGGCTGCATCCATGTCGGGATGCCAGACCTTGTCTTGGGCCCAATTGCGGCGCAGCTCCTCCAATCCGGTCCAATAGCCGGTGGCCAGGCCGGCGGCGTAGGCCGCCCCCAAGGCGGTGGTTTCGGTGACCTTGGGCCTTATCACCGGGACATTCAAGATGTCGGCCTGGAATTGCATCAACAACTCATTGGCCACCATGCCGCCGTCGACTTTCAGACGCTTAAGAGGGACACCCGCATCTTTGTTCATGGCTTCCACAATATCCAGGGCCTGATAGGCATTGGCTTCCAACACCGCCCGCGCCAGGTGGCCCTTGTTCACATAGCGCGTCAGGCCTACTACGGCGCCGCGGGCGTCAGAACGCCAATAGGGGGCGAAAAGCCCTGAAAAGGCGGGCACAATATAGGCGCCGCCGTTGTCCTCCACGGTTCCGGCCAAGGTTTCGATCTCAGGTGCGCTGCGGATGATCCCCAGATTGTCGCGGAACCACTGAACCAGGGCGCCGGCAATGGCAATGGACCCTTCCAGGCAGTAGACCGGCGCCGCGTCGCCGAGCTGATAGGCTACCGTGGTAATCAATCCATGGCGCGACGGCACCGCTTCGGCGCCGGTGTTGAGCAGCAAAAAGCAACCGGTGCCGTAAGTGTTTTTCGCCTCCCCGACATCGAAACACGCTTGTCCCACCAGTGCCGCCTGCTGATCTCCCAAGGCGCCGCACACCGGCACCCGGGCGCCCAGCGGTCCGGAGGCAGCGGTGTGCCCCCACATCCGCGGATCCACCGACGGTACGATGCGGGGCAGCATTTGCCGTGGAATTCCCATGATTTTCAATATCTCGTCATCCCAGTCCAGCGCCTGGAGATTCATCAGCAAGGTCCGACTGGCGTTGGTGACATCGGTGATATGGGTACCGCCGTCGGGCCCGCCGGTGAGCCACCACACCAGCCAGCTCTCCACGGTGCCGAAACACGCATTGCCGGCATCGGCCGCCTGCCTGGCGGCGGGAATGTTATCCAGAACCCATTTGACTTTCGGCCCGGAAAAATAGGTGGCAACGGGCAGACCGGTGGACGGCCGGAAGCGGTCCTTTCCCCCCTCCTGCATGAGGTTTTTGCAGATCTCGTCGGTGCGGGTGCACTGCCATACGATGGCGTTGTGAAAGGGTTGGCCGGTTTTGCGGTCCCAGACGACGGCTGTCTCGCGCTGGTTGGTGATGCCCACGGCCTGGATGTCGCGGCCGGCCACGCCGGCTTTCTGCACGGCGTTTTCCATCACCGTGACCGCGTTGCGCCATATCTCCATGGGATCGTGTTCCACCCATCCGGGCCGGGGAAAGATCTGCTCATGCTCCTTTTGGTCCATGCCGACCATCCGGCCCTGGTGGTCGAAGATGATGAAGCGATTACTGGTCGTCCCAAGATCCAATGCACCAATGTATTTCGACATAGATCTCTCCTTCTTTCCCGGGTTATGCCTTGGATTGGCGGAAAAGCGGCCTGATCGGGCGATGAGATGCGATCGGTGCGATCATAGCATATCTTCTACCCAATAAAAACCGAGGGGCCTGAGGACGCTCCTGCGGCCTTCTTCTACCTAAAGTTGCAATAAACATATTCTCTTACAAGCGCTCCGGGCGCCATTCGATCCGGTTTTTCTTCAATCCCAAAACCTCATCCGGCAGCCCCATCGCAGTGCCGAGCAGCTGGGTATACAGCACCGCCGGCACAGCCGGCCCCCTTTGCGGCGGATGGTCGGCCTGAACGGTATCGAATTGCAATTGACAATAGGTGCAGGCCGTGGTCACAAGCCGGGCGCCGGCCTGGCGGGCATCCGCCAGCTTGGTGTTCATCAGCGACAAGGAAATGCGGTTGTTCTTCCGCCACAAAGGGTGGCCGCAGCATTCCAGACGCAGGGACCAGTCCACGGCTTTGGCGCCGGTCAGCGCCACCCACCGCTCAAAAATGGTGGGGGAGAGCGGGTTGTCGAACCGGGTGACATTCCCCGGCCGGAGGGCATGGCAACCGTAGTGGGCCGCCACCGGCAATTGGTTGAGCGGATGGACGATGCGGCTTTTGACACGGTCTGCACCCACGACCTCGTCCAGGACGGTGAGCAGATGGTGGATGACGATATCTTCGGTCCAGTACAGGCCCTCGGCGGCCAGAAGCGTGTTCACATGGCGGCGCAGGCGGCCGTCCCGCCGCATCCAAAAGTCAGTATGTTTCAGACTGCCGTAACAGCATTTGCACGGTGTCATCAGGGGCAGCCCCTTGGCAGCGGCGATGGCCAGGTTCCTGGCCCCGGCCACCATACCGGCATGGAAATTTTCGTGTCGCACCGGATAGCCGCAGCAGTTCAGTTCCGTCGTATCCAAAGCGATACCGAGCGCGGCCATCACGGTGCGTGTCGAGGTACCGTACTGGGGAAGAAACCGCTGGATCCTGCACCCTGGGAAGTAAAGATAGGTCTGCAGCGTCATGGGCGCTCCTTCATCCGTTCCGGAATCGTTGTCTATCTTTTTTAAGCAACATGGGGTCAATCGTCATGGAATCTCTCCGTCCCATTCTCTTGCGGATTCCCGGAACCGCGCTTGGCGCGTGTATGGGTGCCTTGATCTGTGTCCGGATTCAGCCGTCGACAGGCTTCATTGCGCAGTTCGTAGAGCACGTCGGCCACCGGCACCCCTTGAGGACAATGCTCCTGGCATTTGTAGCAAGTGACGCAATCCCACACCATGCGACACCCCATGGCCGCTTCTTTGAGTTCCAGCCGCATCAGATTCATCACCTGCTGGGGCGTCATGTCCAGATCCGCTTTGGGATTATCGCTGGCTGCAACCACCGGGCAGACCGTGGTGCACGTCGTACACTGGACGCACGCCCAGAAGGTATCGGGATTCTCGGTAAATTTCGGGCCCGGCAACCGCTCTTCCACTTCAGCGCCGGCGGCGTGGTCTTCTTTGATCTGGTCGGCCCACTGGGCCATGGAGCGCGTTCGAATCCATCCATGGGGCGGGCGGTACCCGCTCGCGTGCAAATCGGCTTCCGATGCCAGCCAGAGATCGTGGAGATCGATGCCCGAAGGGCAGACATCCGTGCACCGGCCGCAGTTCGTACAAATTTCGCTCCCCTGGGAGAGACGGCGGAGGTCGGCCGGGGAGAGTTTCTGTCGCGCCATCCGGTGGACCATCCCCATCTTCTCCGAGGGCAGAATGGATGAATTTTCGATGGCCGTCATAATGGGGGCCACGCTGCAGTGCTGACTGCACAGGCCGCAATGGGTGCAGGCATCCACGCCCATGGCCCGCCGGGTGGACCGGTTTTCCGGCAACGTATCGATTGCGTCACCGCCCGCCCGCACCATCAGGCTTACCGGAACCGACACCAGATGAAAGAATTTTCCGAACGGCAGCAGCGCCAGCGCAAGACAAGCGGCGATGAAGTGCAGGTACCATAGCGCCAGATCCACACGCATCCGGTTTAGAAGGGGGGCCACCGGTCTGGCGGCCCTGGCCAGGGGGTAGGCCATAAAGGCGGATCGGGGAGCCGAATGGCAGTCCGCGCAGTACGCGATATGAAGTTCTTCGCCCGCAGCGAGGCTTTCGGCGCTCCCATCCACCGGAGCCTCGAAAACCACGGCGAACCGCCGGGACCAGAACGCCTTCAACGGTTGAATCTCTTGCGCCTCTTCACTGCCCCAATAGTCGGCCACCATCTCGTCGAAAACCGGCGCCGAGATGATCTGGGATGCCTCCAGGATGATGCCTGATATCAGGATGACGGCCAATACGGCCAACAACCAACGGTCGCTGGCTGAAGTGAAGCGTTTCCGAACAGGATTTCGGCGTCTTCCCGCCCAAGCTGCGACCAGTGCGACGGCCATCAGAAATCCCAGAACGTTGCGCAGCGCCATATATGGGTTGAGGGTGGAAGCGTAATCCGTCATCCAGTCCGCCAATATCAAGTCATCCAGGGCATGCAACAGCACCAGGAGTAAAACCCCATAGAAGAGTCCCACGTGCATCAACCACCGGACCTTGCTTTGCCGGGCAATGGGCCATTGGGCCAGGACATCAACGATAAGCGTGCGGCAGATCGCCCACAACTTGCGGCTGAAGACAGCGGCGCCGACAGCCCGGACCATGACGCCCAACCGATGCCATGGAGATGAATCGATTGCTTCCGGTCCGATCATGGTACTGCACCAGCGCCATACCCGCCAGAAGATGCCGGCCACACAGAAGAGAAGTGCAACATATGGGGTATAGGTCATCAACATGGCATAAGCCTTACATCGCGGCCAAAGCCTGGCTGCCGTTTACCATCCGACTGGCGCCGATCTATGATGCAACCGTGCGCACAGCACCATATGCCGTAGCAATGGAGAGTCCGCTGCCGCATTTCTGGCGGATCCAGTCCTGATGGGCCAAGATCGATCCCACCGCAAAAAGGTTGGAGTGGATCACATCGCCGTTGGAGTTTATTGGCCGGAACTGCGCGTCCACCATGACCCCCGCACGGTTGATGGGGTGGCCGCCGGGATACAGCAGGTCCCGGTGGTGCCAGCGCGAGCGCTCATCGGGTTGGTCCACCGGCAGATTAAAAAGCGACTCGCGGATACCGAGGCGGTCCGCGTGCAATCCTTTGCCGAAAAACCGGCCGGTGGCCAGAATCGCCCTCTTTGCCAGGACGCGCGCCTCAGGAACCTGGTGCCCCACGAGAAACTGGAAGCGGCCATCGGGCAACGCCTCCGTCTCCAATACTTTCTGCTGGTAATGCGCCCGCACCCCCAATTGGGCCAGTCGATGCTCAAACGCCTCCCGCAATCGAAGGCCGGTGACGGCCGGCACCATGGTCGGAATCTCAAAAACCGGTATGCCCAGCGCTGTCTCCAGGTCGTCCAACGCCGCATTGGTGCGGTAGATGCCCAGCACTGCGGGCAATCCAACCGCCCGGCATTCACCGATCCCCGGCTTGATCAGGTCGGCCAGGACGCGGCGGTTGGCGGCCAGGTCCATGCTTCTGGCCACATGTTCGGCATAGAGCTCCCCTGTGCTGTTGGGAAGATCGACCGTTATCCGTTCAAGGGCCGGCCAGGACGGGCCCATGGTTTCCATGATGAGTCGGGTGCTGAAGCCCTTCAGGCCTGAAAGTCCCACCAGCAAGGTCGGTGTCCGGTTGTCCAATGCCTGGATGCCTGCAAACATGCTGCGGGGTACGCCGTACGTTGTTTTCACCGTCCCTGCCGGCGTTACGATCTTTGAATTGCGCCGGCCGCTGGTTTGATAGGAAAGACCGGCCTGCTTCAAAAAATCCAGACAAAGATCCATGGCGGACTGAATCCGGTCGATCCCCAGCTTGGCATAGGGGTGGAGCGGTTCATCGTGCACCAACCGCTCGATGGCTTCCCACGGATCCGCCCACCGGGTCCCCTTGGCCACCGGGTGCACGCCGAGCACATCCAGCAGCCCGCTGGCAAAGTTGATCTCACCGGAAATACCGACCTGGACCGTATCAATGCCGTGACCGGCGGCGAACATGGCCGCGGCCATACCGGCCATACCGGAACCGATCACCATCAGGTCCGTTTTGATCTCCTTCAGATCAGACATCTTCAAGTTCCAGTCCGAACAAACCGCAATGCATGGCCTCCATCAGCTCAGCCTGGGCCAAGGCCGTATCCCACATCAGGGGCCGCTGCCCCCGCCACCGCTCCCTCAGAAAGGCGCAAAGCGCGCCAATACCCTGGTCCTTGCTCAGCGCCTCCCGGTCATAGAGATAAGCCGCCACCCGCAAGCTGCAAAAGGTTCCCTGGCAGGGACCTTTGCCGATCCGGCTTCGCAAGCCGATCGATTTCATATCAGGCACGCCACCGCGTCGTCTCAGTGTCGAGACGATGGTATCCACCACGCTTCGGGGAACCATTTCGCATTCACACAGGAGTAGATCGTTCGGATCATTTTTACGAAACCACATGTTGGGCGCCAGACCGGGTTCTGTCCAGCGGGCATCAACGGTGTTGGGCAGCGGCTCCGTCCGGGTCCGGCAGGGTGCGGTCACGCCCAGCAGACTACAAACCTGATCTGCCGTCTTTTCCGCCATCAGACGGCAGGTGGTGAGCTTGCCCCCGCTGATGGTGATAAAATTCTTGATGGGCCGTGGATCCAAACCATGATCGATCAAGGCGAACCCCCGACTCACGCTGCGGTCGTCAAATTCATCTCCACTGCTGATCAACGGCCGGACCCCGCAATACGCTCTGATGTAGCGGATCTTTCCGAGGATGGGCATCATGGCCGCCCCCTCTTGAATGATGTGGTCGACCTCATGAATTTTGGGATAGATGACGTCGGGTGATTCAACCCGCTCGGAAGTGGTGCCCAGAATAGAAACCGTCCCGCCGGGCACCAGGATGTCGCCGTTGGTGGCCGGGCGCAGTCGATTGACCACACGGCGGGAGACCCTCTCCTGGGTGACCAGCAGGCTGCCTTTGGAATAGACCATCCCGATGGCTGCACCGGCCAATGCTGCAACTTCACCGGCCCACGCGCCGGTGGCGTTCACCACCACCTGGGCTTCGATAGAAAAATCCTCTCCGGTCTCACGGTTGCACAACCGAACCTTTTTAATGGCATTGCCGCTGATGTCAAATCCATTCACCCGGGCAAACCGCAACAATTGGCTGCCGAGCGTCTGGGCGTGGGCGATATTGTCCAAGGACAATTTAAAGGGATCGATGGTGGCGTCGTCCACCTCGTAGGCGGCAATCAGGTGATCGGATAGCGCCGGCTCCATCTCCCTGGCCGTCTGAATATCCAGCGGCCGGGCATCGATATGCGCATCGGCGCACATTCCCGGGAAGTCGGCGATATAGGTTTCGTCGTCCCCGGCCACGGCCACAAAAAGCCCCCCCGTGGGCTCAATGCAGTGGGGGGCCAGTTTTTTGAGCAGACGCGCCTCCAACTTGCATTCGCAGGCAGAGGTCGGATCGGAAGCCACATAACGGGCGCCGCTGTGAAGCAAGCCGTGATTGCCGCCGGAGGCGCCGGCGTTGATGTCCTGCTTTTCAACCAGAATGCAGTGAACCCCCCGCAGGGCCAAATCCCTGGCCAGCCCTGTCCCTGTGGCTCCACCGCCGATGATGAGTACTTGGGTTTGCATTTGCCCCCTCCTTTCGGGAACGCGAATAATGGAGGGTCCCATTTATAAATGCGACGAAATGCGACGTACTTGGTTTTCACTTGAGAAAGTCATGGTCAGATGTTATGGCAATAATGGATGCAGGATCAGCAAAAACCAATGCTATTTTTTCGAAATTTACCACAATAACCCCAAACTGTCACGATTAAACTTTCGTTTATGAAAATTTTAAACAACATTTTTTCACGAACGAAATAAATTCAACAGGCCAATGGAGATCAGCGATGGGTCAGAACGCCAAATCGACCGGACCGGAAGGATTCGAACACCCCGCAGCCGCACCGCCCAATTCCAGAGCCATCAACGGCAAAGCCGGACCGCCAAAGGAACGTCAGACCAAGATCCAGCAGCTGGTCCAAGCCAAGGGCTTTGTCACCATTGATTATCTGGCCCGTGAATTCGGCGTTACACCGCAAACGATTCGTCGCGATATCAATACGCTAAGCGAACAAGGCATGATCAACCGGTACCACGGCGGCGCCGGCGCCGACTTGAGCACCGAGAATGTGGCGTACCATGACCGGAAAGTCCGTTGTCGGGAGGAAAAGTGGGCCATCGCACAGATGGTGGCATCGCAAATCCCCGATCACGCCTCCCTCTTCATCAATATCGGGACCACCACCGAAGCCGTTGCCCAGGCCTTATGCAACCACCAACGGCTGCGCGTCATTACCAACAATCTCAATGTGGCGAGCATCCTGTCGACCAACACCGACTTCGAGGTGATCGTGGCCGGCGGCCTGGTCCGCCAACGGGACTGCGGCATCATCGGCGAAGCCACCATAGATTTCATTCAGCAGTTCAAAGTCGACTACGGCATCATCGGCATCAGCGGCATCGACCTCGACGGCACATTGCTGGATTTTGACTACCGGGAGGTGCGCGCCGCCCGGGCCATTATCGATAACTCCCGTAAGGTTTTTCTGGCAACCGACCACACAAAATTCGGTCGAAACGCCATGGTTCGCCTGGGCAGCATTGAAGAGATCGATGTCCTGTTCACCGACAGACAACCGCCGTCGCCGCTGCCCGAAATAATGAACAATGCGGATGTACACCTTTTCGTGCTATAGTTGACCGCACAGCACCTGCGCTCGTCTCGTTTGCAATGACATATCACCAGCACAGACCAAAAGCCCTGCTGAACCTGTATTGATTTTCGTAAATGAAAAAATATCCATTAGTTTGGGGCAATAACCCAAAATTGAACGTATTTATTTTCACTTGCGAAAATATTTGACCAATGCTATACCTTTACAAATCATGACCCATTGATTGGGATTCGGCGTCGTTCATGCCGCATTCATATCTACTCAATCGGATTAGAGGCGCAACATGAGCTTGTCGATTCAAGGCGTTGACCGCTATGTCGGGCAGGAGATGTATCTGAAAGGCATTGACTTGGAGTTGAGCCCGGGGTCCCGCAACGTCGTACTGGGTCGCACTTTGGCCGGCAAAACGTCCCTCTTGCGCATTATGGCCGGACTCGACCGGCCCACCCGCGGTCGCCTCCTGATCGATGGCAAAGACATCACCGGTGTCAGCGTACGAAAACGCAGCGTGGCCATGGTGTACCAGCAATTCATCAACTACCCGTCCCTCAAGGTTTATGACAACATCGCGTCGCCCCTCAAGCTGGCCGGCATGAGCAAAAAAGAAATCGATCAGCGGGTCCGACGGACCGCCGAAATGCTTCACCTGGAAAGCCTGCTCGACCGTCTGCCGGCTGAACTTTCCGGAGGCCAGCAGCAGCGCACGGCCATTGCGCGCGCCCTGGTCAAGGAAACCCAACTGCTGCTGCTCGACGAGCCTTTGGTCAACCTGGATTACAAACTGCGTGAAGAGCTGCGTGTCGAATTGCAGGATATCTTCCAGCGCCGGGACGCCATCGTGGTTTATACAACGACCGAGCCCACCGAAGCCCTGATGCTGGGCGGCCATATCGTGGTTTTGGACGAGGGCCGGATCCTGCAGACGGGACCGACACCCGATGTCTATCACAATCCGGCCACAACCCGCGTGGCCGAGGTATTCAGCGATCCGCCCATCAACTACCTAGACGGACGCGTGGAACGAGGGCGGGCCGTGCTGGGACAGGAGATCAGTTTCGACTTGAACGGCCATATGCGCAAGCTATCCCCTGGCGCCTACCGCTTCGGCGTGCGTTCCAATCACCTTTTTTTAAAACCCAGCGGTCCCCGGGACACGGAAATCGAAGGCCGGGTCGAATTGAGCGAAATCAACGGCTCGGAGACCTTTATTCATATCAAGCACGGCAATACCCCTCTGGTGGCACAGGACCAGGGGGTCCAGCAAATCAAAATCGGCAGCACCGTCAGGGTGTATGTCAACCCGTCCCGTTTTTTCGTATACAACACGAACGGCGAGCTGGTGGCCTCGCCGTCCGGGTACTCGGAAGCCGGCAGGGAGGCTAAGCTGGAAGAGAAAGACGCTTAGGCAGCAGGAAGACATAAATCAGGTGCCAGGTTTCAGGAAAGTTGACGCCGTTGACACTAGGCCCCTTTAACCTGAAACCGCTTCTCTGAACGCTACAGAATCGCTGTAGCAAAGCGAATGCAGAAACTTGACGCGGAAGGAGAGAAGACGACGATGTCGCGCATCGAATTGCAGGAAGTGGCCCACAGCTATCGCGCCAATCCCAAAGGGCCGGATGATTACGCCCTCAAGCGTATTCATACCACCTGGCAGGACGGGGGCGCCTATGCCCTGCTGGGACCTTCGGGTTGTGGCAAGACCACCCTGCTGAATGTCATCTCCGGACTGCTTTCCCCCACCAGAGGCCGGGTGTTGTACAATGGTTCGGACGTCACCGCGTTGCCGCCGGAAAAGCGCAACATCGCCCAGGTTTTCCAGTTTCCGGTGTTGTATGACACCATGACGGTATTTGACAACCTGGCCTTTCCTTTGCGCAACCGGGGCCAGAAGGGCGACGAAGTGGTAAGCCGGGTCCGCGAAGTGGCCGAGATCCTCGACTTGACACCTTTTCTGAACAAGAGAGCCGCCGGGCTGGCCGCCGATGCCAAACAAAAGATCTCCCTGGGACGGGGACTGGTCCGAAATGATGTGGCGGCCATTCTCTTTGACGAACCGTTGACGGTGATCGATCCCCATCTGAAATGGGACCTGCGGCGCAAACTCAAAGAGATCCACGAGCAGCTGAAACTTACGTTTATCTATGTGACCCATGATCAAGTGGAAGCCCTGACCTTTGCAGATCAGGTGGTGGTCATGTACGAAGGCGAAATCGTACAAGTGGGCTCTCCTGAAGATCTTTTTAAAAACCCGGAACATACATTTGTAGGGTATTTCATTGGGAGTCCGGGCATGAACTTTGTGGAATGCACCCTTGAAGGGAGCACGGCGCGGTTCAACGGAGCCGGCATTACCCTGGACGAGAAGCTGGCGGAAAAGGGGAACAAGGCAAAGGGAAAACTGCAAATGGGCATACGGCCCATGTACCTGGAAGTGCATGCCGAGGCAGTGGACGGTGGGGTCCCGGCCAAAGTCAAGGCCGTGGAAGACCTGGGCAGTTACAAGATCGTAACGGTCGCCTTGAACGGCGAAACCCTGCGGGCCAAGCTGGAGGAGGACCGGCCGGTCCCCGAAACAAAAGCCTGGCTCGTCTTCCCGTCTCAATGGATCCGGCTGTTTGCCGACGGGTATCTGGTCAGATAGGAGCGGAAAATGGAGAAGTGGCAGAACAACAATGCCTGGTTTCTGGTGTTACCCGCCTTTGTTATCGTCGCTTTCAGCGCCATCGTCCCCCTCATGACCGTGGTCAATTACTCCATCCAGGACATCTTCGGACCAGGCCAGGCCGTATATGTGGGCATGGAATGGTTCGAGGAGATGTTGGGCAACTATCGCCTGCACGACGCCCTGTGGCGCCAGTTCCTTTTTTCCGGCGTTACCCTGCTGATCGAGATTCCCCTGGGGATCATGATTGCCCTGGCCATGCCCAAACGCGGTTGGGGCGTATCCGCCTGTCTGGTGACGCTCGCCATGCCGCTCGTTATCCCCTGGAACGTGATTGGAACCATCTGGATCATCTTTACCCGGCCGGATATCGGTCTTTTCGGCGTGGGAATCAACAGCCTGCATATCCTTGCCGACACCTTTGACCACACGGCAAGACCACTGTATGCCTGGATCACCGTGGTGGTCATGGATGTATGGCATTGGACCCCGCTGGTGGCCCTTTTGTGCTATGCCGGTCTGCGGGCCATCCCCGAGGCCTACTACCAGGCCGCCAGAATTGACGGTGCGTCGGGTTGGGCGACGTTCATCTATATCCAGCTGCCCAAAATGCGCGGCGTGCTCACCATTGCCGTTCTGCTGCGATGGATGGACAGCTTCCTGATATACGCGGAGCCTTTTGCGCTCACCGGCGGCGGCCCGGGCAATACCACCACTTTCCTGTCCATCTACCTGGTCAAGCTGGCCACCATGCAATTCGACCTTGGACCGGCCGCGGCCTTTTCGCTGATCTACTTCATCATTGTCCTGCTCTTTAGCTTCATATTCTACCAGGTCCTGCTAAATGTCGGGAAAGGAGAGAAGGTATGAAAATTCAGAAGCGCACCATCGCCCTCCTTTTATACTTCCTGTTTCTGATTCTCCCCATTTACTGGATGCTCAACATGTCGTTGAGAACCAACGCGGACATCCTGGCCGATTTCAAACTCTTCCCGGTTGATATCTCCTTTCACAATTACATTCATATCTTCACCGATCGCACCTGGTACATGGCATATGTCCATGCCATCATCTATGTTTGCATGAATACCGCTTTGTCGTTGGCGTTTGCCCTGCCCGCGGCCTATGCCTTTTCACGCTACCGGTTTCTGGGGGACGGTCAGATGTTTTTCTGGTTCCTGACCAACCGCATGGCACCGCCGGCCGTCTTTCTTCTTCCCTATCTCCAGCTCTACGGCGCCATGAAACTGATTGATACGCACATCGCGGTGGCCCTGGCCCACTGCCTGTTTAATGTGCCCCTGGCCATCTGGATCCTGGAGGGGTTCATGTCCGGTATTCCCAAGGAAATCGATGAAACCGCATTCATCGACGGTTACAGTTTCCCACGCTTTTTTATCACCATATTCATCCCGCTGATCAGGGCCGGGGTTGGCGTGACCGCCTTCTTCTGCTTCATGTTCAGCTGGGTTGAATTGCTTTTTGCCAGGACACTGACGATTACCGAGACCAAGCCGATCACCGCCCACATGACGCGGACCATCAGCGCCACCGGACTCGACTGGGGCCTGCTCGCGGCCGCGGGCGTGCTCACCATCGTTCCGGGCGCCATGGTGATCTGGTTTGTGCGTAATCATCTGGCCAAAGGCTTTGCCCTGGGTCGTGTATAAGGGGGAATGACAATGGGTCTCGAATGGATGTATTGGACCTTGCCGACGGCCATTTTCTTTATCACCATTTTCTCCATGATCATGGGGATGCTTGTCTGGGAGCTGATATCGCCCACCATTGAACGCAGAGGTTTCCTGAGAATTCCGACCACCCGCGGGACACGTTTCTTCCTGGGCTTGCTGGGCAGCGCTTACATCCATCTTGCATGGATCGTATTTACCGATCTGACGTTATGGATTGCGGTTCCGATTTCCGCCTGCTGGATGTTTATTGTTATGCGTTGGGGATAGACAGAAAAGCAAAATAGCATTGATCGCGTTTATGTTGCCCGGCGTTAGCGGCCTTCACGCCGGCGATGTAAACCGGGTCGTCGAAAAGAGGATAACACCGAAGGCCTGGAGGAGGAAGCCATATGTTAGGTATGATGCACAGGAGGAGGCCAGGGATGATCCTCTTGGCAGGAGTTGCAGCTGCCTTGTTGACGTTTATCGCAAGCCCGGCAAGCGCAGACATGGCAGCGGCCAAGAAATGGGTCGAAAAAGAATTCCAACCGTCCACATTGTCCAAAGCCGAACAACTCAAGGAGATGGAATTCTTCATCAAGGCGGCCAAGCCGTTTGTCAAGATGTCCCAGGATGCGCCGATTCGGATCGTCTCCGAGACCATTGCAACCCACGAGTACGAGGCAAAAACCCTGGCTATGGCCTTTGAGGAGATTACCGGCATAAAGATCTCCTTTGACCTGATCCAGGAGGGGGATGTGATCGAAAAGCTTCAATCCCAATGGGCCTCGGGCAAGAATCTCTATGATGGCTGGATCAACGATTCCGACCTGATCGGAACCCATGCCCGGTACGGTTATGTGGTTCCCCTCTCCGATTTCATGGCGGGAGAGGGCAAGGACGTGACCCTGCCCACCCTGGACGTAGACGATTTCATGGGAAAATCCTTCACCACCGGACCGGACGGCAAGCTGTACCAGCTTCCGGATCAGCAGTTCGCCAACCTGTACTGGTTCCGGTATGACTGGTTCAAGCGTCCGGACTTCAAAAAGCAGTTCAAGGCGCTTTACGGGTACGAGCTGGGGGTGCCGGTCAACTGGTCGGCGTACGAGGATATTGCGGAGTTTTTCACTGAACATGTTAAAGAGATCGACGGCAAGGCCGTCTATGGCCACAACGACTATGGCAAAAAGGCCCCGGACCTGGGTTGGCGATTCACGGACGCCTGGCTCTCCATGGCCGGTGCCGGTGACAAGGGGATTCCCAACGGCATCCCCGTGGATGAGTGGGGCATCCGGATGGAAGGCTGCCGGCCGGTGGGCGCCAGTGTGGCAAGGGGCGGGGCCGCCAACGGCCCGGCCGCCAAATATTCCCTTCGAAAGTACATGGAGTGGCTCCGAAAATATGCCCCCCCGGGCACCCTGGGGATGGATTTTTACACCTACCTGCCGTTCCTGGCCAAGGGCAATGTGGCCCAGCAGATCTTCTGGTACACGGCATTTGTGCCGAGCATGGTCAAACCGGGTCCTACGGTCAACGCGGACGGCACCCCCAAGTGGCGCATGGCGCCCTCCCCCCACGGCCCTTATTGGGAAGAGGGGATGAAGCTGGGGTACCAGGATTGCGGTTCCTGGACCTTCATGAAAAGCACGCCCCTTGAGCGGCGGAAAGCCGCCTGGCTCTTCGCCCAGTTCTGCGTTGCCAAGACCACGTCCCTGAAAAAGGCCCATGTGGGACTGACCCCCATCCGGGACAGCGATATCCGCCACAAGTCCTTTACCGAGCGCGCCCCCAAACTTGGCGGGCTGGTGGAGTTCTACCGCAGCCCCGCCCGGGTCGCCTGGACACCCACCGGCGTCAATGTGCCGGATTATCCCAAACTGGCGCAACTCTGGTGGCAGAACGTCGGCGAAGCGGTCTCCGGTGAGGTCACGGTGGACAGGGCCATGGACAACCTGGCAAAAGAGATGGATCGCGTTATGCAGCGCATGGAACGGGCCGATGTGCAAGGCGAATGCGGCCCCAAGCTGAACCCCAAAAAAGACGAATCCTACTGGCTGAAAAAGCCTGGTTCACCCAAGGCCAAGGTCAATGAGAAGCCAAAAGGCGAAACCGTGGATTACGACAAACTGATCCAGGCCTGGCGCGAAGGCCGCGTGAAATAGCGTGACCTAAACGACACCGGGTTGTGCATACCTTTGCATAACCGAGAAAAAACAAGCCTGCCTCTGATGAAACAGAGGCAGGCTTTTGTTTCGATTATTTAATCCGGCTGCTGAAAAAATTTTTGGCTACCGCCAGAGAGAAATAATCGGACAAAATGTGAGCATTCTTATGCCTGAACCCCATCGCAGCCGGCATGACCAATACATTTTCATTTCCGGGTATACGGATGATGCCATTGTCAATCACGGCGTTCTGGCGCCGGGAACGCCTTTCCTGCACAAACCGTTTACAGCGGACCAGTTGATCCGCAAAATTCAAACGCTTCTCAACCAGGAGTGAACCGATCCCCAAGCCCCTCCAGACAAGTCCCCTCGTGCGTTCGCAAATCTCTTGATGGACGAAGGCAGAAATTTGTCCTATAGTGGCCGCGGCAAAATTCCATATCGATCCGAGTGAAAGGAAAAGGGCATGAACCAATCCATCAACCTACCGAATATAAAACACATCAATCCATATTTGGCCGACACCTGGGACTATTGGATCGACCGCACCCAGCGCACCATTCTCTTCTGGGATGTCTTGCGCAAACGCGGCAACGCTTATCTGGACCATTTTGAAGCCGGCCAGCCGCCGGTGCTGGTCTTTGATTACGAGATGGTCATGGATGGCCGTATTTTCGATGAGCCGGTCAACTACGCCTTGATACGGATTCTCAACCGCCGCACGTCCGAGGATCGCCGAAAACAGAAAAGGAATTCGGATCGGCGCTTGACCCGCCACGGCAAGGAGGTGGACCCCGATGGCCGGCCTCTGCGCCCCATCGTGGTCATCGACCCCCGTGCCGGGCATGGTCCGGGGATCGGCGGCTCCAAGCTCAATTCCCAGATCGGTCTGGCCCTGGGTTATGGCCACCCGGTCTATTTTATCATGTTCTATACCAACCCGGAGCCGGGTCAGACCATCGCCCGCGTCCAGAAGGCCGAGATCCGTTTCCTGGAGGAAGTCTCCGCGCGTCACCCCGATGCCCCCAAACCGGCTGTGATCGGCAACTGCCAGGCCGGTTGGGCCACGGCCCTGATCGGGGCGGACCGGCCCGATGTGACCGGCCCCATGGTGCTCACCGGCTCCCCCCTCTCCTATTGGGGTGGGGTGGAGGGAGCCAACCCCATGCGCTATAAAGGCGGCCTGCTCGGCGGCAGCTGGCTGACGTCGCTGTGGTGCGATCTGGGATACGGGCGATTCGACGGCGCCCATCTGGTGGCCGGCTTCGAGGACCTTAACCCGGCCAATAGCTATTGGACCAAATACTACCATCTGTTTGCCAACATCGATACCGAAGTGCACCGGTTTGTCGAGTTTGAAAAGTGGTGGGGCGGTTTTTTCAAGATGACGGCCGAAGAGATCCGGTTCATTGTGGAAGGGCTCTTTATCGGCAATGAACTGGAGCAAGGCCACCTGCGATTGGACGAACGCAAAGCCGTCAATCTTAAGAATTTCAAAGATCCGATCCTGGTATTCGCATCCGGCGGAGACAATATCACGCCGCCCCCCCAGGCATTGAACTGGATTTACAAAGTCTACGGCACTGTTGAAGAGATCAAGCGCTGCGGCCAGGTCATCATCTACATGGTGCATAAAGATATCGGTCATTTGGGCATCTTCGTCTCCGGAAAGGTGGCCGAAAAAGAGCACCGCATGATCCTGGGCAACATCGGATGGCTGGAATACCTGACGCCCGGCCTGTATGAAATGGTCATTGAGAAGGGCAGCGCCACCCCGGGGCGGGACGACTATCAGGTCCGCTTTGAAGCCCGGGAAATGGAGGACCTGCTCGAACTGGACGATGGCTTGGCAGATGAAGATGCATTTGTCCCCGTCAACAGCATCTCACGCTTCAATGATCAGCTCTATCGCACCTTGGCCAGCCCGTGGGTCAAGCTGGCCTCTACTCCTCCGATGGACAGTTGGATCCGCATGCATCACCCTTTGCGCATGCAGCGCTGGATGCTCTCGGATCGGAATACCTTTTTATGGCCGGTAAAATGGGCCGCAACGCAGGTCCAATCCCGCCGCAGCCCGGCATCAGCGGACAATCCGCTGGTCCTGTGGGAAGACTGCTTCTCCGAAGCGATGAAGATCGGGCTCAACTACTATCGGGACATGCGAGATATCTCCCAGGAATTCTTGTTTAAAACCCTCTACGG
>JARRKU010000055.1:20716-30609 GCA_037387725.1 Desulfobacteraceae bacterium | reverse complement strand
ACATTGTCCTCAGGGTTGTACAGGGTGTGCAGCGGGCACCAGGTGTCTTCGTCTACCAGGTATTCCAGCCGCTGCCACAGGGTCATCTGCCCCCGGGCATTGATCTTTTCGGTGGAAAATCCGGCGTTTTTGGCCGTCTCCACGGCGTCGGCAATCTCCTTTTCGACGTCGAAGATGTTCTGGACATTCTCATGGGTCTCTTTGTTTGCCTTATCGGGAAGATTGCTGCCGAAAGGATTCATTTTTCTGAAGTAGGATTTCATGGGGTCTAACCCTTTCTTGGCATTGCGTCCTTATCTCAGTGGTTTTCCGTCATTCGGTCTCAATCGGCCATAATCCTTTTTCTTTCAACACATCGCGCAGTGTCTTCAGCGCGGTGTTGACGGTGGTGATGCCGGCATAGGTAAATGTTTGAAAGATCACTTCGGCAATCTCCCGCGGCTTGCAGCCCACATTCAGCGCAGCCTGAATGTGCAGTTTGAGCTCATCGGCGCGCCCCAATGCCGTCAGCACCGCAACGGTTACAAGCTGGCGTGTGGGGTGCGGAATCTTTTCCCGGGCGTACAACCGCCCGGTAATGAAAAGGGACAATTGCTTGGCCAGCTCCGGATCGAATGCCTTCCAAAGATTAAAGGGTTTTTCTTCGTTTACATCCTTGAAGTAAAGCGCAGCGGTTTTTTGCGTTTTGGTCTTAATATCTTCGCTCAACTTAAGATCGCTCCTAAATTATCGGTTGGCCTTGCGGTACCCCAACTGGTCCAATGCGATGGCCATCTGGGCCACCATGTCCTGGTTCATCTGAAACTGGCCGATGGGTTTGCCGAACTGTTTGCGGTCGTTGCAGTACTTGGTGACCACTTCCAGGCACGCCTGGGCCACGCCCACGGCTCCTGCAGCCGCCGACAGGCGGGTCTGGTTCAGGGAACCGAAGACGATCTTGGCGCCGTCTCCCGGCTTGCCGAGAATATTTTCCTTGGGCACCTTGGTGTTGTCCAGAAAAACTTCCCCGGTGGGCGAGCAGAAGGACCCCATCTTGTCCAGCTTGCTGGTCTTGACGCCGTTGAAGTTCTTGGGCTCGATGACGAAAGCGGAGAGCCCCTTGGAGCCGGCATCCTTATCGGTGTAGGCGTAGTAGATCAGCACATCGGCCACGTCGGCGTTGGAGATCCAGGTCTTGGAGCCGTTGATCAGCCAATGGTCGCCCTTGTCCTCGGCCGTGCTAACCATGGCCATCACATCCGACCCGGCATCGGGCTCTGTGATGCCGAAGCCGCCGATCAGATCGGCCATGCACAACCCCGGAATGTATTTCTTTTTCAGTTCATCGCTGCCGTAGGTAAAAATGGTGTAGGCACAGCCGAGCACCTGCATGTTGACCTGCACCCGCAGGGAGCTGCACACCCGTGCGATCTCCTCGGTGACGATCATGGCCGCCAGCCACCCCATGTCCTCGCCTTCGTACTCCTCGGGAATCACCGTACCCCAGAAGCCCAGCTCGCCCATGGGTTTGATGGCCTCTTTGTACGGAAAGTAGTGATCCTTATCCCACTGCTCCACATTGGGGGCGATCTTCTTGTTGGCAAACTCGCGCACCGCTTTTCTCAGCATCTCCAATTCTTTGGTCAGGGCAAAATCCATGGTTTCTCCTTTTTAAATACCTTTATACTCCGGCCGCTTGCGTCCCATAGAGGTCAACCCTTCCAAGGCGTCTGCGGTGGTGAAGATCTCGTTGAGACGGGCCAGCTCGATCTCTACGGCGGCCGCAACGGGTTGGCCCGCTTGCTTGTCGATGATCTCATTGGCCATCTTCAGGGCCAGCGGGGCTTTATAACCGATTTTCTTGGCCGTCTTGACGGCCAGGTCTCCATCGGCGGCCTGGAGCGGCTGACCGGTCAGCAACCGTTGGGCATTGTCTCCGGCACACAGCTGGGCCAAGGCCTGCTCGGCCGCCGGCAGTTCACGGGGGCGGTTCTTGTCCGGCACGCCCCGGCTCACCAAATCGCGAATGGCCCGATCCACTTCAGCCGGTTTGACCAGACGGGCCACCAGGCCCAAGTCATTGGCTTGGCCCGCGCTGAGGGTGTCACCGGTGAATACATAGTATTTGGCCAGGTCGGGTCCCACCTGCAAGGCAAATCTCAGCATACCGCCGAGCCCGGGATAGATGCCGATACCGGTCTCCGGGAAGCCCAGGGAGCCGGCCGGGGTGGCGATGATGGCCTGGCAGGCCAAAGCCAATTCGCTGCCGCCGCCGAGGGAGAGCCCGTCCAGCAACGCAATGGTGGGTTTGGATGCGTTTTCGATTTTAAGCAGCAGCTCATGCCCCCTTCGCGTAAACGCCTCAATGTCTTCGATTCGATTGGCCTGGATGTTTTTGACGAAGTAGCGGATATCGGCGCCGGCCACAAAGGCTTTGCCGGCGCCTTGGATGACAATCGCCTTGGCCTGGGGATCGGCCTGGGCCTCTGCAAAACGGGTCTCCAGCTGTTCCACCGTGGCCTCGTTGAGGGCATTCATGGCTTCGGGCCGGTTGATGGTGATATAGGCGATGCCCTCCTTGACGTCCAGATCGACGAACTGAAACGCGAAAGGCGTGCCCTTTTCTTTCTGTCGGATCAGCAGCTGGGGCGTTTTGAAATCCGGGTACTTGGCGGCGATGGCCTCCACCAGGTCGCAAGTGGTGCCCACGCCGATCTTGTTCATGATCTCAAACGGCCCCTGGATCCAGCGCAGGCCGATCTTGGCCCCGCGGTCCGTGTCTTCGACAGAGGCCACCCCTTCATCCACCAGGGCCGCGGCCACGCCCAGACAGACCCCGTAGAGCCGGTCGATAACCGCCTGTACCCGGGATTCATCCACTTCGCCATCAAGGGTCCAGTTCTCCTTTTTCTCCACCTGCGCCTTTAGCATCGGCGCCGGCGCATAAAAGGGACCCAGCTCGTTTCCCAGGGTGGTGGCGGCATGCAGGGCAATGGGTACGCCGGTGACATTCATCAACTCAAACGGTCCCATGCCGATCTTGAAGCCGCGCTTGGCGCCCGCTTCAATGGTGGCGATATCGGCCACCCCCTCTTCCAGCAGCCGTACGGCTTCATTGAGAAAAGGGACAAAAAACCGGTTGACCGCAAATCCGGGCGCGTCTTTTACCACGATGGCGGTCTTGCCATGCAACTTTGCCGCCAGGACGGCCTTCTCCATGGTCTCCTCGCTGGTGCCGTCATGGGGAATAATCTCCAGCAGTCGGTTTTTGGCCGGATGGTAGAAGTAGTGATAGCCCACAAAGCGGTCGGGCCGCGAGATGGCGCTTGTAAAATCTCTCACATAATAACTGGAGGTATTGGTGGCCAATATGGTCTTGGGATCGCAGACGGCATCCAGTTTTTTAAACACATCGGTTTTGACAGCCTTATCTTCGAACACCGCTTCGATGACCAGATCGGCATCGGCCACCTGGGTCATATCAGTTGTGGTCGTCAGACGCTGCAGAATCTCTTCGACTTGGCGTTCGGTGAAAATCTTGCGCTCGACACCCTGGGCCAGCAAAAGCTTGATGGTGGCCAATCCTTTTTGGACAAATTCCTCCTTGGTATCCACCATGACCACCGGAATGCCTTCCTGAATGATTTTCTGGGCGATACCGCTGCCCATGTTGCCGGCCCCGATGACACCGATTTTATTGATTGCGGACATTGCGCCTCCTTAATGCTCGCTTGCTTATCCAGCTGTCAGGTTTATTTGTTCTTCCATGTCGGTCTGCGCTTTTCTTCGAAACTGCAGATACCTTCCAGGGTGTCCTCGGTTTTCATGAGCGTGTTGAGAAACAGGTCGCTGACACCGGCCAGGGCTTGTTCAAAATCCAGGCCCAGGTGTTGTCGGACGGCCCGCTTGTTCAGGCGGATGATCAAAGGGCTGTTGTATTGGATTTCGGCGATGAGCTTTTCCACGGCCTGCCCAAATTGATCCGGGTCCACGACCTGGGTCACAAATCCCATGCGGACGGCATCTGCAGCCGAGTAGCGTTTGCCGGTGGTGCAGATCTCGATGGCCTTGGCCGGTCCCACCAACTGGGGCAGACGGATGGCGGCATAGGGCGGAAAGAATCCCAGCTTGATCTCCGGCTGTCCGAAAACAGCCTTCTCAGATGCAATGACCATATCGCACGCGATGGCCAGTTCCATTCCGCCTCCAAGGCAGGCGCCGTGAACGGCTGCGATCAGGGGCACTTCGAACTGCTGGATCAACTCGAAGATGCGATTGAAGGTGGCTATCATCTCATCCACCATGTCGGGTTTGTGATCCCCCACCTCCACACCGGCGCACCAGCTGGGTCCGTCCCCCAAAAGCACCACGCACTTCAGGGTCTGATCGGCCAGCAGCATTTCCAGCTGACCGTTGAGTTCGTTCATCATTTCGATGTCGAGCACATTGTGCTTGGGCCGCGCCAGAGTGATGCGGGCCACTCCGTCGGTAAGATCCACCTGCAGATGTTTTAGGTCCGGCATTTTGGATTCCTCACTCTTGTTATGCGTTGATTTTAAATACAAAGTTCAGCTGGCCGTTGGGCAGTTCATTGACGACGGTGGTCATGGACATGCCGATTTTAACCTTGGCCATATCCAGATCTTTGTCGAAACGCCCGAAAACCTGGTAATCGCCGTAATCGAGCATGGCGATGCTGTATGGCAGGTCCTCGTCAAATCCCACCGGAGCGTATTGGAGCCTGCTGTAAGAGACCAGTTTGCCGGTCCCGGTCACCTCGCGCCACGCCATGTCACTGGAGAGGCACTCCGCACAGTCGGCCCGGGGCGGAAAATAATTCGCCCCGCAGCTGTTGCAGCGGGTATGCATCACCTTGCCATCTTCCAGATGATCGATAAAATCGTTGACCCGCGTGGTCCGGGTAAAACTCACGGTGCCGAATTTTCCGAAGCGGACATCTTCCTTTTTCTTACTCATATCGTCCTCCCGCTTACGCGTTGCCCAAAATGGTCACATTGCCGTAAATCCCTACGCCGCCAATATTATGCACTAGTCCGATCTGTGGATCCTTGACCTGAATATCGCCGGCTTCCCCGCGCAGCTGGAGGACAATGGTGCGAACCTGGCTGCCGCCGGTGGCGCCGATGGGGTGGCCTTTGGAGAGAAGACCGCCATCCACGTTGACCGGAATGCTGCCCTCTTTGTAAGTCTCCCTGCTCTGGATCAGTTCTTTTGCTCCGCCGGGATCGGCGAACCCCAGTGCTTCGTAGGCCAGCAGTTCGGCGATGGTGAAGCAGTCATGCACTTCGGCCACATCGATATCCTTGGGGCCCACACCGGCCATGGCGTAGGCCTGCTGGGCGGCCTGCTCGGCCGCCTTCAGCCCGTAAAGCCGGTCCCGTCCGGACAGGTTGACACTGGCGCTGGCCGCCCCCACCCCCAGAATCCAAATGGGTTTTTTGCTGAAAGACTTGGCCTTTTCCTCGCTGGCCACGATCAGGCACGATGTGCCGTCGGCATTGGCGCAGCAATCCCCCACCCTCAAGGGGCTGGATACCGGACCCGACATCCTGTTCTCCGGATCGGTGAACATATCCATGGTCACGGGTTTGCGGAAGACCGCTCTTTCGTTGATCTGGCCATATGTGGATGCCTTGACGCGAACCGCTGCCAGATCCTCCAGGGTGGTGCCGTATTTATCCATGTGGGCCTGGGCGTGCATGGCGTAGTAAGCCGGCATCATGGTGCCGAAGGGGCTCTCCCACTGAATGTCGGCGCCGCGTCCCATGCGCTCCTGGCTCTCGGCAGAAGAGATTTCCGACATTTTTTGCAGGCCGATCACCGCCACAACATCATGGACGCCGGCCGCCACCATGGTGTACGCCAGCTTGAGACCGGTGCTGGACGAAGAACACAGCGATTCGACATAGAAGGTCGGCTGCGGATTGAGTCCAAGGTACTCGGCGACGACGGCCGATGGGGAGCGTTGTTTGTCATACTCCGGCGCTGAGCAAAACACGGAAGCATCGATCTCCTTGCCGGTGATTCCGGCATCGGCGATCGCCTCTTTATATCCTTCGAACGCCAGCTCCCGCAAAGAGCCCGGATAGGCCCTCACAAAAGTACTTTGCCCCACGCCGATTATGGCTACTCTTTTCATGGCATCTTCCTATGGTTTTGGATTAGATATACTGGCCGCCGTCCACTTTGATGACTTCGCCAGTGATGTGGCGGGACAGGTCCGAAGCCAGAAAGACAACGGCGTTGGCGACATCTTCGGGAGACCCCACGCGCTTTAGAACGATCTCGCCCATGGCCAGATCGATGATCTTGTCTCTTGCATCGGATTCTTTTAGCATGGCGGTTTCGATCAATCCCGGCGCCACGGCATTGACATTGACGCCGAACGCCCCCAGCTCTTTGGCGATGGCTTTGGTGTAGCCGATAATGCCGGCTTTGGACGCTGAATAGTTGCTCTGCCCGAATTTACCGCGCAGGCCGTTTATGGAGGTCACGTTGATGATCTTGCCGGATTTTTGTTCTTTGAACAGGGGCGCCACATGGCGGGTGAAATTGAAATATCCTTTGAGATTGACCTCGATCACCCGGTCCCATTGCTCTTCACTCATTTTCCAGGAGACGCCATCCCAGTTCATGCCGGCATTGTTGACCAGGATGTCCACTCCGCCAAATTGTTCCACGGCGGTGTCCACCACCCTTTTTGCATCGGCAAAAGAGGCGATATCGCACTTGACGGCAATGGCCTTGGGCCCCATCTTTTGGATCTGCTCCGCAAGGTTCTGGGCGGTCTCTTCATGTTTGCGGTAGAGCAGACAGACATTGGCGCCCTGGCGACCGAACTCCAGGGCGATGGCCGCTCCAATCCCTTGAGATCCTCCGCTGACGATGGCACTCTTGTTCTTTAGTAGCATAACAACCTCGAATTATTAGTTATAAATATTATTGGCCCCTGACAGCGATTCAATCGCAGGACGACCGTCAGTTATATAGTAGTTACATAGCAGCTACATTTTATCTTGGTCAAGAAAAAATATCGACGGATGAGGAGAAAGTATCGATTGGCTCAGGACACCATGCCCACGCCATTTTAGGATTGACAAGCAACCACCGCTTTAGATACATAATAGCTACGTTGTAATTTTTGCCCCATTGTCCTCATCCGGTCGCCAACAGCAGATCGCATTTCCTTTGGCTGAAAAGGAAGGGGACAATCTGTCGCTTCGTCTAATCCATGGATTAGAATATTGAAACTATATTCTTTTCCTTGAATGCGGACCCAAATTTCAACAACGATTTTAGCCAGCATGGCGCAGAAGGAGGAACGTATGGCAGCCATACCGGAGAACATCCAAACCTGGCAGATGGTACAGCCTACCCGGAGAGACAAGGAGAGCGGTGATATCACTCCCGGAGTCATCGAAAAAAAGGAGATCGCCGTACCCGACCTGGCACCCGGCGAAGTTCTGGTGGAGGTCGCCGGATGCGGCGTATGTCACACAGACCTGGGGTACTTCTTTGACGGCGTTCCCACGGTGCAGAAACCTCCCCTGACCCTTGGACACGAGATTGCCGGCACTGTGGTGGCCGGCGATCCTGCCTGGATCGGCAAGGAAGTGCTCGTACCGGCGGTAATGCCATGCCGGCAGTGTGCGTTGTGCAAAACCCGCCGCGGCAATCGCTGCCTGAGCCAGAAAATGCCGGGCAACAGCCTGGGGATCTATGGCGGCTTCTCCAGCCACATCCCTGTTCCCAGCATCGATTTGTGCGAGGTAAAAAACCGTGGGGATATCCCACTGGCGCACCTGGCCGTGGTGGCCGATGCAGCCACTACGCCTTTTCAGGCGACCAAGCGGGCTGACCTGCAGGTGGGCGACAACGTGATCGTTGTGGGTATCGGCGGTGTGGGCCAGTATATCGTCCAAGAGACCAAGGCCCTGGGAGCCGGTACGGTTGTCGCCATCGATATCGTTGATGAGCGACTGGAGAAGATGAAATCCTACGGCGCGGATCACGTGGTCAACGCCAGCGGGAAGAACGCCAAAGAAGTGGCCGCAGAAATCAAGGCCATCCGCAAAAAGGAGGGGCTGCCGTCATACGGATGGAAGATCTTTGAAGCCACCGGAACCCAGCCGGGGCAGGAGACGGCGCTCAGCCTGCTCAGCTTTACGGGAAAATTGATCATCGTGGGTTTCGGAATGAGCAAGGTCAACTACTCCATCAGCCGTCTGATGGCTTTTGACGCAGAAATCATCGGTACCTGGGGATGCCTGCCCGAATACTATCCCATGGTGCTGGAACTGGTGCTCTCCGGAAAGGTGGCCCTGGATCCATTTGTTGAAACCCGGCCCATGAGCACCATTGCGGATACATTCGACGAGCTGCATAAAACCCCGCCGGAAAAGCGGATCGTACTGATACCGGACTTTTAAAATCAAATTCGAGCGCAATATAATAAAGGAGGACGCCATGGCATTAGATTGGATGCCCCGGGACAATGAGACGAAAGACCACAACCTGCACCGGGACCCCCACTGGGGAGAAGAAGCCCCGTCCGTTGTATTTGAAAAACAACCTTTGAAGGATCCCCAGGGCAATACAGTGGATGGCCTGTTTGTGGCCTGGATTCGCCTCAACAATCCCAAGCAATACAACTCCTACACCACCGAGATGGTCAAAGGCGTCATCGCCGGTTTTGACAATGCCTCCACAGACCGCAGCGTGGTGGCGGTGGTTTTTACCGGCACCGGTCCCTACGCCTTCTGCACGGGGGGCAATACCAAAGAGTACAGTGAATTCTACAGCCGTCGGCCGGATGAATACGGCCAGTACATGGAGCTGTTCAACCGCATGGTGGATTCCATTCTGGCCTGCAAAAAACCGGTGATCTGCCGGGTGAACGGCATGCGCGTGGCCGGCGGCCAGGAGATCGGCATGGCCTGCGACATCACCATCACCTCTGATCTGGCCATCTTCGGTCAAGCCGGCCCCAAACATGGATCAGCCCCGGACGGTGGTTCCACCGATTTTCTGCCCTGGTATCTGAGCATGGAGGACGCCATGTGGAATTGTGTCTCCTGCGAAATGTGGTCGGCCTACAAGATGAAGATGAAAGGTTTGGTCAGCAAGTGTGTGCCGGTGCTGAAAGTGGACGGTCAATGGGTGCGAAACCCGCTGATCATTACAGACCGATATATCGAGGATGGCGAGATCGTCTATGGAGAATATGAAACCGGCGAAAAGATGAAGGCGGCCCGTGCGCTCGTCAAGCAGCACCAGGCCAAGGCTGACTTTGAACTTTTGGACAAGGAAGTGGATAAAATCGTCTGGCAGTTCGCCAACCTGTTCCCCGGATGCCTGATCAAGTCCATCGACGGCATTCGGATGAAAAAGAAGTATTTCTGGGATATATGCAAAAACGGCAACCGGCATTGGCTGGCGGCCAACATGTCAGGAGAGGCCTACCTGGGTTTCGGAGCGTTCAATACCAAGAAGATCACCGGACAGGACACCATCGACTTTATAAAATTCCGGCAAAGCGTTGCCGCTTCCCGCACCTGGGATATGGAGATGTTTGCCGAGGTCATGGGGCAGCCCAAGGAATAACCCGATCAATAGCTATCGAGCCGGGTGCAAGGCTTTTGCACCCGGTTCGCTGCTACGGCACACTGCACACGAACGCGCTTTGAACCTCTGACCTATCCTGCCCCAAATATATGGTCTCGGCGGTAAATCATCTGAGACAGTACCGCTTTTTCGGTAACCCGCTTTTCGCTTGACATATAGTTACTATATAGCTAAATTGTGATCATGTTGTAACATAAATTTTATCGTCCCATGGTGCAGTGAACCCTTTTTTTGGCTAAAGAATAGGGACTTACCCTGCGGTGAACCAA
>JARRKU010000055.1:0-20671 GCA_037387725.1 Desulfobacteraceae bacterium | reverse complement strand
GGGTGGCCACCGATCCCAAGGATACGGAGCTGTATCTGGGCGGGCTGGGAACCAATGCCAAGATCATGTGGGACCGGGTACCGCCTGAGGTGGAAGCCTTTTCGCCGGACAACCTGCTGATATTCGCTGCCGGTCTGCTGTGCGGAACCCCGGCCACCGGCTGCAACCGGACCATCGTCACCACCATGTCTCCCCAGACCAAGCTGCTGGCATTTTCCATGATGGGCGGGTTTTGGGCGCCGGAATTGAAGTATGCCGGCTACGATAAGGTGATTCTGCGCGGCAAAGCCCCCGATCTGGTCTACATATGGATCAAGGACGACAAGGTGGAGATCCGCGATGCCACCCATCTCAAGGGCAAGGGGTCCGTAGAAACCGCCACCCAAATCTGCAAAGAGCTGAATGAGCCCAAAGCCCAGGTGGCCGCCATAGGCCTGGCCGGAGAAAACCGGGTCTACTTTGCCTCCATCGAGCAGGGCCGATCCAGCGCCAGCCGGGGCGGTATCGGAGCGGTAATGGGCGATAAAAGGGTAAAGGCCGTAGTGGTCCGCGGCACCAAAGACATCCATCTGGCGCGTCCAGCGGAGTATATGCAACTGTGCAATGAGGTGTTGGAGTACATCCAATTCCGCAATGCCAACCCCATCCCCGGGGTCATGCCCATACTGGCCGGTCTCGGTTCTCCCCAAGAGATGAAGGTCCACGACGAGAAGTGGCATACCGAAAATTTCATGTGGGGCAATTCACGGGAGCGGCGAAAAGGGTTCTGGACCGAAGAGGTCGCCACGGAATGGACCCGCACCATGGAGAGCATGCGCACGCGGTTGATCAGCTGCTTCAACTGCCCCATGAACTGCGCTGCGACCATTTCCCCACCGGGAAAGCCCACCTATATGATGAAATGCTTCTCCAAATTGACGTATACCATGGCCGCCTTTTCAAACCTGGAGTTTGGGCTGGGGATCGCCCAGAGCGCCACCGAATACGGAGTGGACGGATTTTCGACCCCCCAGGTGATGGCCTTCGCCCTGGAGTTGCTGGAAAACGGCATCCTGAAGGAGGACGATTTTCCGGGCATGCCCGAGGACAACGAAGGACGCTTTTACTGGCTGTTGGACCGTATTGTCCGGCGGGAGGGTATCGGAGACGTGCTGGCCAACGGCACTTACTGGGCGGCCAAGGCGATCGGAAACGGAGCGGAAGATTACGCCCACAACACCATCAAAAAGCACGAGCAGCTGCCCCTGAAGCTCTCCATGCTCAACCCCATCTATTTTCTCATGTACGCCACCGGCGAGAAGATCAACATCACCCAGATCGAAGGCCAGTTCCCCCAGGCGCCCTACCCCAAACGGGAGCATCGCGAGGCGTTCGTCAAGGATTGGCTCCAGGTGCCCCACGAAAAATTCAAACAGTATTTCATAGACTGGGAGCCCCGCGGGGAAAAATCGATCCCCTACTACCCCACTCCGGAAATGTGCTGCGATATCGTGGACTGGCAGGAACGCATGCACTACATTGACGACGCCTTGGGCATGTGCGCCGGGCTGTCATCCTTTCCCCTCAAACCGCCCTATCATATCCACAACTATCCCAAATTTTTCTCTGCAGGGGCCGGTTTTGAGATGGATGAAGAGAAGTTGACCCGCGCGGCTAAGCGTTACCGTACCCTGGTGCGCGCCATCAATACCCGCAAAGGCATGCGCCGGAAGGACGAAAAGCCGCCGGCCAACCATTGGAAGAAGCGCTTTCCCGAGCTGGAAAAGGAGCTGCTGGACACCTATTACGCCTTCAAGGGATGGAATGAACAGGGCATCCCCACCGAGAAAACCCTGAACGATCTCGGACTGGACTTTGTGTACGAAGATTTCGAGAAACGGGGAATCTATTCGGAGAACGGTGATGCATCTTCTCCGGCAACCCCGGACGGGACCGACAAGGAGGTGTAGCCGTGGCCACTGAAAAAAGGATCGTCAAAACCATCAAAATCAATGCCGACCTGTGCAACGGCTGCCGCGCCTGCGAGATGATCTGCTCGGCCTTTCATGCCCAGCCCAAATACAGCAGCAACAACCCGGCGCGGGCCCGCGTCCGGGTGGTGAGCCGCCCCCTCGAGGACATTTATGTGCCGGTTTACGGGGGCGAATCCGCCGGGGCGGAATGCGCCGGTAGGGACAAGTATATCATCGACGGCAAAGAGTACGACGAGTGCGCCTTTTGCCGTGCGCCGTGCCCGTCCAGGGAAGATTTCAAGGAACCCGATTCGGGGCTTCCCCTCAAGTGCGATATGTGTGAGGGCGAAGACGAACCCCTGTGTGTCAAATGGTGCATCACCAACGCCCTGGTGTTGGAGGAACGCGAAGAAGAGGTCGAGGTGGCGGACGAACCGGAAGAGTTGGAAACCGGATTGGAATCGTTGATCGAAAAACACGGACTGCAGAAGATCAAGGATGCCATGGCCCGGATGGCTGCGGCCAAAAAGGGTGAAAAGTGACGCCTGCGACGTCATTTTAAATGCCACGTTGCATCAATACTGAAATTTCAAAAGAGGATAAGAGAAACCATTGGAGACGGTAGCCGATTACAAAGAGATTGTCGATGAGATCAAGGACAAGGGCGGCGAGGCCTTCAAGCACTGCTATCAGTGCGGACTGTGCGATGCGGTCTGCCCGTGGAATCGTTTCATTGATTTCAGCATGCGCAGGATCGTACGGCAAGCCACCTTCGGCATGACGGACATCGAAAGCGAGGAGATCTGGCGCTGCACCACTTGCGGCAGCTGTCCCCAGCAATGTCCCCGGGATGTTCGTCAAATCGAATCCGGCGTATCCCTGCGCCGGCTGGCCACGGAGTATGACATCTTCCCCAATGCCGTTAAACCGTTGCGCGCCGTCAGCGCCAGCCTCACCGGCGCGGGCAACCCCCTGGGTGAAGACCGCAACCAGCGGGCCGGCTGGGCCGAGGGGCTGGGGGTGAAGCCCTTCACCGAGGAGATGGAACTGCTCTATTTCCCGGGTTGCTACCTGAGCTACGATCCGCGTCTGAAAAAGGTGGCCCGGGCCACCGCCGGTATTCTCAACAAGGCCGGGATCGCATACGGCATCCTGGGTGCAAAGGAGAACTGCTGCGGCGAGAGCATCCGCAAAACCGGCAACGAGGATTTGTTCAAACGCCTGGCCCGGGAAAACATCAAAACCTTCATCGAAAGCGGGGTCAAACGGATCGTGGTATCCTCCCCCCACTGCTACCACACCTTTATAAATGAATATCCTGAGTTCATGGTACACTTTGAAGTGGTGCACTTCTCCCAACTGCTGGGTGAACTCATCCAGGAAGGCCGCTTGACGCTTTCCGGCGAATTCGCCCGCAGGGTCACCTATCACGACCCGTGCTACCTGGGACGCCATAATGGTGTGTACGACGAACCGCGCGACATTTTAAAGGGAATCTCCGGTCTGGAACTGCTCGAGATGACCGAGTCCCGTAAAACGAGCCTGTGCTGCGGGGGTGGGGGCGGCCGTATCTGGATGGAGACGGTCAAGGGAGAACGCTTCTCCGATCTGCGCGTGGCACAGGCGATCGAATTGGGGGCCGAAGTGCTGGCCACGGCCTGCCCCTACTGCATTGCCAATTTCGAAGACAGCCGGCTGGGGCTCGAAGACGACAAATCCTTGGAGATCAAGGATATTGCGGAAATAGTCTATGAAGCCATCGAACCAACCGAACAAACCGGATAAGGAAGCATAAAACAGTGGAAAACCAATTAATTGAACAGCTGGGTCAGGGATCGGGTCAAGACAACTTTGGAGACGTGATGGTGGTCGGCGGCGGCATCAGCGGCATTCAGGCCTCGCTGGACCTGGCCACAGCCGGCTTTAAGGTCTACCTGGTTGAAAAGTCGCCGGCCATCGGCGGCCATATGGCACAGCTGGACAAGACCTACCCGACCAACGACTGCTCCATGTGAATTCTTTCACCTAAACTGGTCGAGGTCGGCCGGCATCCCAACATCGAAGTGCTATCTTACACTGAAGTCGATCGCGTCGACGGAGAAGCAGGCAATTTTTCGGTCACGCTGACCAAAAAGCCGCGCTATATCATCGAAGACAAGTGCACGGGCTGCACCAGCTGCGTGGAGTACTGCCCGGTGGAGTATCCCGATCGCTTCAACCAGGACATCTCCAACAACAAAGCGGTGCATATCTACTTTGCCCAGGCCATCCCGCTGATCACCTATATTGATGACAGCTGCCTTTATCTTAAGGAAAAGAAATGCCGCATCTGCGAAGGGGCGTGCCAGAACGACGCCATCGATCTCCACCAGGAACCGGAGAAGATGGAACTGAACGTAGCGGCCATCGTGCTCTCCCCCGGCTATGACGTTTACGACCCCAAGGTCAAAGAGGAGTATGGCTACGGGCGGCTCCAAAACGTCGTAACCAGCATGGACTACGAACGGCTGATGTGCGCCACCGGTCCATACGAAGGCGAGATTTTGCGCGCATCGGACCAGCAGCACCCCCACAACATCGCCTGGATCCAGTGTGTGGGTTCCCGGCGGGTCACCGAAGGAGACAACAGCTACTGCTCGGCCACCTGCTGCACCTACACTCAGAAACAGGTTATTCTGACCAAAGACCATGATACAGACGCCGCCTGCACCATTTTCCACAACGATATCCGGTCCTATGGCAAAGGCTTCGAAGTCTACTACCAGCGAACCCAGAAGCTTCCCGATGTCCGCTTTATCCGCAGCTATGCGTCTATCGTGGGTGAGGATCCCGACACCGGAAACGTTATTATCCGCTACGCCTCGGAATCCGAAGGGGTGAAAGAGGAATCCTTTGACATGGTAGTGCTATCCGTGGGGCTGAACCCTCCCAATGATTATCAGGATTTGGCGAAGACGTTCGGCATTGGACTCAACGACCACGGCTTCTGCCGAACCGACTCCGCCAACCCCATGGCCACCACCCGTCCGGGGATCTTTGTCAGCGGCGCCTTTCAGGGCCCCATGGATATTCCTGAATCGGTGTTTACGGCCAGCGCAGCCGGATCTCAATGCGGCCAGCTCCTGGACTACCGAAGGGACAAGCTGACCGCGGAAAAGGTTTATCCACCGGAAACGGGCGCTGCCTCGGATGAGCCGCGCATCGGCGTGTTCGTCTGCCATTGCGGCGCGAACATTGGCAGGGTCGTGGACGTGCCTTCCACGGTCGCCTATACGCAGACATTGCCCAACGTGGTCCACGCCCAGGAACAGCTTTTTTCCTGTGCCACCAACTCCATGAAGGAGATCGTGGACACCATAAAGGAGAAGTCGCTCAACCGGGTGGTGGTGGCGGCCTGCAGCCCCAGGACCCTGGAACCGCTCTTTCGGGACACCCTTCGCGAAGCCGGCATCAACCAGTACTATTTCGAGATGGCCAACATCCGGGAGCATTGCTCCTGGTGCCACTCGCGGGAGAAGGAGGCCGCAACGGCCAAAGCCAAGGACATCACCCGCATGTCCGTGGCCCGATCCGCCGACCTGGAACCGCTGCAGGAGTTCGACCTGCCGGTCAACAAAGCGGCCCTGGTGGTGGGGGGCGGCCTGGCGGGGATGACTTGCGCGCTGTCCATTGCCGAACAGGGCCATGAGGTCTACTTGCTGGAAAAGCAATCCGAACTGGGCGGTACGGCGCGAAGAATTCATGCCACCCTGGACGGCAAAGATGTCCAGTCCGATCTCGATGCGCTGATCCGCAAGATTTACCGTCATCCTGCGATTCATGTATACACCGAGGCTGTCATCACCGAGGCCACCGGATACGTGGGCAATTTTGTGACCCGGATCACCTCCGAAAGGGGTGAAACGGCCATCGCGCATGGGGCTGCGATTATCGCCATCGGTGCCGATGAGTACAAACCCACCGAATACCGTTACGGAGAAGACGAGCGGGTGCTGACCCATCTTGAACTGGGCGAACGGATCGCAAAGGAAGATGATACGGTGACCCAGGCCCAAAGCGTGGTAATGATCCAGTGCGTGGGCTGCCGCAATGAAGACCGCAACTACTGCAGCCGGGTATGCTGTGGACACAGCGTCAAAAACGCTTTAAAGCTGAAAGCCATCAACCCGGATATGGATGTCACCATCGCTTTCAGAGATATGCGTACTTACGGATTCAACGAAGCATACTACCGTCAGGCCTCCGATGCTGAGGTGCGGTTTGTCCGCTGGACGCCGGAGGACCCGCCCGCCGTGGAATCGGCCCAGGCCGAAGACGGCCGCCCCATATTGCAGGTGGCGGTAACCGATCCGATTTTGGGCGAAAAGCTGGCCTTCGATGCCGACCTGCTGACCCTGGCCGCAGCCGTGATCCCGTCGGCCGGCGCCAGGGAGATCGCAGCGCTGTTCAAGGTGCCCCTTGGACCGGACGGATTCTTCCAGGAGGCCCACGTCAAACTCCGGCCGGTGGAGTTTGCCGCCGACGGCGTTTTTCTCTGCGGCATGGCCCACTATCCCAAACATATCCCCGAGGCCGTCAACCAGGCCTATGGGGCGGCCGGCCGTGCGCTGGCTTTGCTGTCCAACGATATCGTAACCGTATCAGGGGCGGTCTGTGAAGTGAACGAGAAGACCTGCATGGGCTGCAATGCCTGTGTGGCCGTCTGCACCTACGATGCCATTGAGATGCGAAAAACCAAACGCGGCCAAAAGGCCATCGTCAACCCGGTGATTTGTAAAGGAGACGGGCTGTGCAACGCCGTATGCCCCACCGGGGCCATTGTGTTGAAGCATTTTACCGACCGTGAGATACTGAGCCAGATCGATGCGCTGGTTCCCGAATCCGTGGACGCGGATTGACAACCGAGGAGATACCGACCTATGCCAAAAGGACACCTGTTCACCCCCAAAATCATCGGGCTTGTCTGTCACTGGTGAGCGTACGGGGCTGCTGACCTGGCTGGAGTTTCCAGACTACAATATTCGACAGATATCAGACTGGTGCGCGTGATGTGTTCGGGCCGGGTGGATCTGGCCCACATCCTGCGCGCTTTTGCCAACGGGGCGGACGGCGTCTTTATCGGCGGCTGCCGGCTGGGGGAATGCAACTACGTCACCCACGGCAATTACCATGCCCTGAACCTGACCTTGCTCGGCAAAAGAATTCTCGAATACATCGGCTTGAATCCCCAACGCCTGCAGATCGAATTTATGTCCGGCGGTGAAGGAAACCTGTTCGTCGAAACAGTGGATAATTTTTGTCGCACAATAAAGGGGATAGGACCTTTGGGAGGAGCCGAAGCGATGCAATTGTCGCAGCTGAAAGAACCCCTGGCTGAAGCAACACGCCTGGTCCCCTATATTAAAATCGAGAAGCGCACCAAGCTGACCACCCGGTTGGAAAACGAAGCCGACCGCGAAACCCTTTTTACCCTGGAGGAGGTCGAGCAACTGTTTTCAGAGGTGCCCTCGTACTATATCGACCCGAAAAAATGCCAAGCCTGTATGATCTGTTCAAGGAGATGCCCGGTGGAAGCCATAGATGGGGCCAAGAACCTGATCCATGTCATCGACCAGAACACGTGCATCAAATGCGGCACCTGCCTGGAGGCCTGTCCGTCCCGGTTCGGAGCGGTCTCCAAAATTTCAGGTGAACCGGTCCCGCCCCCGCCGTCCGATGAGGAGAGAAAACGGATAAGGGCTGGCAAGAAAAAGGAAAAGCGCAACACTTCCACTGAAAAGGCAATGCCATGACCGATTATAACGTTAAAATCAGACTTATGGAGGATAGCGATCTTGATGCCGTGGTTCAAATCGATGAAAAGATCATGAAGGCGTCGCGACTGGAGTATTATCAGCTAAGGTTTGAAAGGCTTTTTAAGTCCAATGACTATCTGCCGACATCACTGGTGGCGGAAGATGAGAACGGATCCGTGGTGGGGTTTCTGATGGGAGAGCTCTACATGGGAGAATTCGGCATTTTCCAGGAAGTGGCCAGTATCGATACCATTGGTGTCGATCCTTCGTGTCAGCACAGAGGGGTCGGGAAAAAATTGATGAATGAATTCATCGATCATTTGAAACAGATCGGCGTCAACAAGATCAATACATTGGTCAGTTGGAACGATTCACAGCTGATACAGTTTTTTAGCGCAAATCAATTCAGCCCCTCCAAAACCGTTAATCTCGAACGAAGCATTTAAGAAACAAGGAAGATAGCCTCGAAAGGTTACAGGCTATTTGAAAAAGGCTGCCCCATGCGGATAAACACGTGAACGCTTACCGACCGAAAATGACCAATGCCGGAGTGAGCCCCACTCATACCGTATCGGTGACAAACCAGAATGGGGAAGCAAAAGAGGTTGAAATTGCCGGTGAATTGCCGCTGACCATCCTGGTTGATGGACATGAAATCGTCACTTTGATGACGTTGGGCAATCACCCGGAGCAGCTTGCCCTGGGTTATCTGCGCAACCAGCGACTGATAACCGAGATAGAATCCGTTGAATCGGTGCGGGTCGATTGGGAGACCGAATGCGTCCACATCAAAACCAAAGACGGCAAGGGAGGGCAGCTCGGGAAGAAGCTTACCAAGCGAACGGTCACCACCGGTTGCGGACAGGGAACGATCTTCAGCTGCACCATTGATGACCTCTATGATACGCAGCTGAGTCCCATTACCCTGCGCCAATCACAAGTCACCCGGTTGATGAAGTCACTTGTGCGATATAACGAAATTTATAAGGTTGCCGGTGCAGTGCACGGCTGTGCGTTGTGCAGCGCCGAGGATGTGGAAATATTCGTGGAAGACGTCGGCCGTCACAACGCGGCCGACACCATCGCCGGCATAATGTGGCTTGATCGAATTTCCGGCCGGAACAAAATATTTTACAGCACCGGACGCCTCACTTCGGAGATCGTGATGAAAGCGGCGTTGATGGAAATTCCCGCCATCATTTCCAGGTCCGGCATCACCTATATGGGACTGAATCTTGCCCAGGATCTTGGCATGATCATGATCGCGCGAATTAAAGGCAACCAGTTTCTCATTTATAACGGACAAGAACATTTCATTCACGACGAATAATCTTCATATTGCTTTCAACCGGACACAACCCGATTTTTTTGACACCCAGCGAGAAACAGGCTATAGAGCTTTACAGGTAGTTTTCCATAAAGCTCAAATTGTTTCTTATGAAGTTCGCGGACCGCGGTAAGTTCATCCGTTTTAGGTATTAAATTTTAAGCATTTCCGATAGCCGCATTTAAATATTTAATGCGTTTGTCCACATCTGCAGTCCGTTGGCGGCTCTTATCCCAAGCCAAGGGAACGGATTTGCCGAAAAAAGGAGATGTAATATGGATGCCAATGACAAGGTGTATGTCCAACTGCAGAAACATTTAGACGAACAGACATTCGGTTACCCCGCCACAAAGTCCGGCGTTGAGATGCGCCTGCTGAAGCACTTTTTTTCGCCCCGGGAGGCGATGCTCGCCACATGTCTGACCTACAAATTCGAACCGATGGAAAGGGTGTTTGAACGAGCAAGACACCTGGTTGGTTCGATGGAAGAGCTCGAAGAACAGCTCGATGGGATGGAAAAGAAGGGATGTATTGAGCTGAAGACAAAAAATGACACCCCATATTATGCCAATTCACCCCTTGTTGTCGGAATGTACGAATCACAACTCAACAAGCTTACGCCGGAATTTATCAAAGATTTCGATGAATATACAGAGGATAAAAAATTCGGGGTCGCATTCCTCGGCACGGAGCTGCCCCAGATGCGCACCATCCCCATCGCTAAAAGCATTCAGCCGCAGCACAACGTCAGTACATTCGACGAGATGAAAGCACTCCTGCAAAAGGCACAACCGCCTTTTGTTATCTTTTCATGCATCTGCCGGGAAAAAACGAAACTGGAGGGTGAGCCCTGCCAGGTGACCGACCGGGAGGAAACCTGTTTTGCCGTTGGCGGCATGGCTCAATCCGTTCTGCGCAAGGGCATCGGAAGAGAGATTACACTGGATGAGTCCCTGTCCATTCTGGAAAAGAACCAAAATCAGGGATTGGTTATGCAGCCGTCAAATTCGGAAAAAGCCGAATTCATCTGCTCGTGTTGCGGATGCTGCTGCGGAATGCTCAAAATGCATAAGACGCTGCCCATTCCGGTCGATTTTTGGGCAACCAATTTTTATGCCAGGGTCGATACGGAAGCTTGTGATGGCTGCGGCAACTGCGAAAAGCGCTGCCAGGTGGGCGCGGCGACCCTATCCGACAAGACACAACTGGCCGCGATACATCTGAACCGGTGTATCGGATGCGGCCTTTGTATACCGACGTGCCCGCAAAACGCCTTGTCGCTGGAAAAGAAGCATCGCGAGGTAAGACCACCCCAGACCCGGGAAGACCTTCACGACATCATCATGGCCCGCAAAAAAGGCCGATTGGGGAAACTCAAAGTGACTGGAAAACTCATTGTTGATGCCATCAAAACAGGGCAGACCCATTTGCTCAAATAGGGGGCAAAGCACAGTCCGGACAAAGATAGCCGCTACCCGAAATTCTTGCACACGGCTGCGCCTTTGGCGGGGTACGCCGGATGGAGCCCTCCGGCTTTAGCAGCGCTGGGGTCAATCCAGTCGTTTCTCTAGATTGATAAATTCGCTGCGATCAAAATCAAGGGTTCGCAGAAAGGACAACACATCGGTGTCATACCACCGCACCGAGGTATAGACAGTTTGAACGCCCTGGTCCCTATAAAAATTGAAAACGGATTCGGCGAGCTTCCGGCCGATGCCGTGACCCATGAAATCGGGTTCAACACCGAAAGTCGGAATCCAGGCGCTTTGCTGGAGACCGAAACTGCCGGGCAACAGATAGGACAGGATAAAACCCACCAGCCGGCCCTGGTGTTCGGCCACGAAGCAGGCATCGGTACCTTTCAAGGCCCGGTCGGCGATGACTTCTTCAATATCAATGTCGTCGGCCTGCAACGTAATGGATTTGTATATTCGTTTGATTCCATCCGTGTCAGCAGCACTTAATCTTCTAATGGTAACATTTTCCAACGCTCGGTCCTCCAGCTGTTTATCTCTGCGGAAATCTCCCCGATCTCGGTTCGAGGCATAGGTTCGCGATATTTAAATGCCAATCAATCAATGCGAACAATCTTCACACGATGCCCAATCCAATCCGGGGGCAGATAGACTCTGCCACTGTTACCGCTGGCTTTAACTATTTTTTCAATCAATTCTTCGCCATGAATTTCGAATTTAACCTTTTCTCTCTCGCCAGATATATCAGTATTAGCTCTGCCGGCCAGATCATTTTCTTTGACTTTATCCGACACTTTTTCCATTCCTTTCCTGCGACCATGCTTTTTGACACCCGTCCGGGATGTCTGCCTTCACCAAGTCCAGCGTTTTTATGATCGGCGTTTGCTTATCAGGTATCTCAGCCCTTAAGACGGTCAGACGATCTCATGGCCTAATAAGATATAGCTAAGATTTAGCTAATACAACACCCATCTCTTGTGCGTCAAGGTGTATTGATCCATCAAGACCCGCAGCACGTGCGCCCCTTTTAGAGTCCGGATTCGAGACGTTTATTGGCTTGACAAATGGGCCACTACAATATAGTTATATTGTATTTATTTTATAACTTTTTCAATCCAAACAGGCACGCTGGCGGCAAGACCGCCGGGATGATAAATCTCATATAATTTCCGTGATAATGATTGGTTAGGAGGACAATTCCATGTTGAAAAATGCTTATATCCCGTACGGTGGTTACTACAGCACCCCCTTTGCCAGATGGCAGGGAACCCTGGCCAATGCCAATGCCATAACTTTGGGTGCCGAAACCACCAGGCGGTGGCTGGCCACCAAGAATTGGGACCCCAAGATGCTCGATTACCTGATTCTGGGCATCACCATCGGCCAGCCCAAGGTGTTCTACGGCGGGCCGTGGGCTTCCGCCCTGATCGGAGCGACCGGTATTCCCGGCGTGGTTCTCAGCCAGGCGTGTTCGACATCCACCACCGGTATCTACCAGGCCGCCATGGGTGTAGAAACCGGCATGTACGCCACCGCCTACTGCCTCATGGTGGACCGCACGTCCAACGGTCCCCATACGATCTGGCCCAACCCGCAGGGTCCCGGCGGACAAGTGGTATCCGAAGACTGGGTTATGGATCACTTTGGCATGGACCCCTGGGCCGGCGGCGCCATGATCCAGACCGCCGAAAATGTGGCCGAGGAAGCCGGCATTCAAAGAGAACAATGCGATGCCGTCACCTTGCGCCGCTACGAGCAGTACCAGGACGCCCTGGCCGATGACAACGCCTTTCAAAAACGCTACATGTTCCCGGTGGAAATCCAAGTTTCCAAGAAGAAAAGCATCACCCTCTCGGCTGACGAAGGGGTCATGGCCACCTCGGCGGACGGTCTGGCCGGCTTACGCCCCGTGCTGCCCGACGGGGTCCATACCTTCGGTTCCCAAACCCATCCGGCCGACGGAAATTGCGGCCTGGCGGTGACCACCAGGGATCGCGCCAGGGAGCTGAGCGCCGATCCCAAAATCGAAATCCAGGTGGTCTCCTACGGATATGCACGCGCAAAAAAAGGGTTCATGGCCATGGCCGTGGTACCGGCCGCGAAAATGGCTTTGGAAAAGGCCGGACTGGGTGTAGAGGAAATGAAAGCCATTAAAACCCACAACCCTTTTGCCGCCAATGACATCTACATGTCCGATCAGATGAACATCGATGTGATGCGCTTCAATAACTACGGCTGCTCCCTGATATTCGGTCATCCCCAGGCTCCGACGGCCGGTCGATCCATCATCGAAGGCATCGAGGAGGTCGCAATGGCCGGCGGCGGCTATCTGCTGTTCGCCGGCTGTGCGGACGGTGATACGGGTGCGGCCCTGATCCTGAAAATCGGATATTGAAGATCGGACGATAGTACCGGTAAAATTCATTTATACGGTTATCCATTATAGCTCAAATTGTGTGTAACCGGTTATCATTGGCCAACGGGTGGTTGGGCTGAACGCGTGAAGCCCAACGGTAAAGGCTATCATGGCGAGGATTGTGATAGCGGTCAAGTATCGGATATCCATTGCTGGGCTTTGCTTAGCCAAACCTACGAGCTGTATTCATTTTAATGCCTCTGAAAGAGGCAAAGAATATAGCCCCGGGTGTCAACCCGGGGGACTCAACCCCCCGAACCCACAAGCTCCGAAGGAGCGGCACAGATGGGTTCAATCCCATAAATATTTAGGTTCATAATCGGCGTCACCCCAGCAGTGATTTGGCGACAATTGTCTTTTCGATCTCCTTGGTCCCCTCGTAGATCTCCAGAATCTTGGCGTCCCTGTAGAGCCGCTGGACTTTGTATTCATCGATGTAGCCATAGCCGCCGTGCATCTGCAGGGCCTCATCGGCGCATTGCACGGCCACTTTGGCAGAATACCACTTGGCCATGGCCACCAGGGCATGGTCGGGTTTTCCCTGGTCGGCTCTCCAGGCCGCTTCCCAGTAAAGGTTTCGGGCGGCACGAATCTGGGTGGCCATTTCAGCCAGTTTGAATTGGGTCACCTGGAAAGAGGCCAGGGGTACGCCATACTGCTTGCGCTCCTTGGTATGCCGGATCGCCTCTTCCAGAGCGGCCCGGGCCAGTCCCACGGCCTGGGCGCAAATGTGCAGGCGGGTGTGGTTGAAAAAGTACATCAATTCGTAAAAGCCTTCGCCTTCTTTGCCCACCAGGTTGTCCACCGGCACACGAACCTTGTCCAATACCAGTTCTGCCGTGTTCGATGCGCGGATCCCCATTTTCCCGTGAATTTTGTTGGCCTTAAATCCGGTGGTGTCCGTGGGTACCAGGAAAAAGCTGAAGCGTTTGTGGCGGTTCGGATTTTCAGGATCGGTCCGGCAAAACACCAGCATAAATTCCGCCAGGGAGCCGTTGGTGGCGAACATCTTGGTGCCGTTGATCACCCAGTGATCGCCCTGCTTAACGGCGGTGGTCACCGCACTGGTGACATCGCAGCCGGCATCCGCTTCGGTGATGGCGGTTCCCATGATAGCCTTTCCGTCGACCAGACGCGGCAGGGTGTTTTGCTTCTGCTCCTCGGTGCCGAATCGGCCGATCAATTCGGCACCAAATGTGGTGGAGAGCACTGCAGCGCCAATCCCCGGATCCACGGCCCAGAACTCCTCATTGATCAGGCAGTGTTCGAGAAAACCATACCCGGCACCGTCATAATCCGGACCGATAAAAACGCCCACAAATCCAAGCTCACAGGCTTTCCGCCAGATATCCAGATCAAATTTTTCTTCTCGGTCAAACTCCATAGCCCGCTGGGGAAACTCGGCCATGGCAAATTCGCGGGCCGCCTTAATAATCTGTTGTTGTTCCTTTGACAGCGTAAAGTTCATCATTACCTCTTCTAAGCCCTAAGCTTCCACACGCCTCTTTTCTTCATCCCTTATCTCTCTGCGAAGCAATTTGCCCACCTTGGATTTGGGCAGCATGTCCCGAAACTCGATATAGTGGGGAATCTTGTAAGCGACCAAAGACTTCCGGCACCATTTGATCAGGTCGACACCGGTGATTCCCTTGACGTCCTCCTTGAGGACGATATAGGCTTTGATGCGCTCTCCCACCTTTTCATCCGGGATACCCACCACACAGGTCGCGACAACCGCCGGGTGCTCTTGAAGGACGGCTTCTATTTCTGAGGCCGATACCCGGTAGCCCTTGTGCTTGATGGTGTCCACGGTGCGGTCCACAAAGTAGAGATTGCCGTCGTCATCCATGCGCATGATATCGGCGGTTCGGTACCACAGCTTGCCGTCCATCTCGATAAACGCCGCGGCTGTCTCCTCGGGCTTGTTCAGATAAGCGCTGACCATATGAGGGGACGATACGATCAGCTCACCTTTCTCCCCGGGCGGCACTGCCTCCAGCGTGGCCGGATCGATGATGCGAACGGATTTGATGACCAAAACACGCCCGACGCTTTTCGGCGGATTATCAATGTTGGTGGGGCACATGGCCACACCGCCGCAGGTCTCGGTGGCGCCGTAGCCCTGATAGATCTTCTTGCCGAATTTTCTTTCCCACCGCCGGCCGACTTCTTCCGGCAGCACGTCTCCGGCGCTGAACCAGTAATCCACCGTACTCAGGTCATACTGATCCAGGCGCACATGATCCAGCATCATGCGGAACAAAGCCGGCACGCCGATCATCGATCGGATCTTGAAGCGCTGGATGGTATCGAAGGTGGCGTCCAGGTTGATGCGCGGCTGGACCACCAGGGTGCCGCCCACCAGCAATGTCGACAGGCTGCACATCTGCCCTAGAACGTGGAACAGCGGCGCATTGCCGAGAATCACATTCTCCCGGATGGGCATCAGATGTTCACTGATGTTGATGTTCTCCATGGCCGAGGACAGAAAAAGATCATGATTCAGGGGCACCCCTTTGGGGAATTTGGTCGTCCCCCCAGTGTAGAGGATTTCTGCTGTCTGCCCGCCGTCCGGATCAATGCCGGAAGGCCGGCGCCCCCGGAATTCCTTCAGCAACTGTCGGATCGCAAAGATACTCTGGTCTTTGGCGGTCTTGCCCTTGGGCACCACGTCGTACAACTGGCCGAACCATCGCTTCCATGCGGGAAGCAGATCGGTCATCTTGGCGACGACCACCCGTTTCAGTCCGGTGTCCGGCAGCACCTCCTGGACATATCCGAAGTTGGTGTCCGCACAGACGATGGCCGTAGCCCCGCTGTCATTGGCGATATACTCCAGATCATGGGGGGTATAAATCGGTGTTATGGGGACACCAACAGCGCCGGCGCCCTGAATGCCCAGCCATGACACGATCCATTGGATCGAATTGGGAAGATAAATCATGACCGGATCACCTTTTGCGATACCTTTTTCTTCCATGGCGGCAGCAAAGGCATAGGCGGCATCACGCAGCCAGGCATAAGTGTAGCGCGTCCCCAGAAAGACAACGGCCGTGTGATCGGGATATGTATCAGCCGTAGCGCAGAATGCGTCGAATATATTATGATGCTTCTGTGAATTCATAGATCAGACTCCAAAATAGGCGGCTTTGATTTCAGGGTTGTCCATCAGTTCAGCACCGGTACCCGTGAGGGTGAGCATGCCGTTCTCCACCACATAGCCTCTATCGATGACCGGCAGGACCGGCCTGGCGAACTGTTCGCTCAAAATTACGGTTATGCCTTTGGTTTTGTTCAGGTCGATAATGGCGTCCATCACCACCTGCTGCATCATGGGACTCAGCCCTAAAAGCGGTTCGTCCAGCAGGAGCAATGTCGGCTTTACCGTCAGCGCCATGCCGATGGCCAGCATCTGTTGCTCGCCGCCGCTGAGAAATCCAGCCTTTCTGTTGTGCAGTTTTTTAAGGTTGGGAAAGAGCGAGAACGCATAGGTCGTCGCCTCACGGATTTCCGATTTGCTGCGCAGATAGCCGGCGATCCTGAAGTTCTCCATCACGCTGCTTTCAGGAAAGATCGGATGGCGCTCCCTTGAAAGCACAATCCCCCGCTTCACCCGCTCCCGTGGGGTGCAATCGGTGATCTCTTCGCCGTTGAATCTCACATGGCCGTAGGTGCTGATGCGCTGTCCCCCCTTTCGTTTCTCTTTGACGCGCATATCAATGATCAAACCGGAAAGGGCGTTCATCAGCGTGGTTTTGCCGGCGCTGTTGGATCCGATCACGCCGACGATTTCCCCTTTGCTGACACTCAGGCTCAATCCATTGAGCGCCAGGGCGTTTTCAAAAAATACCATCAGGTCATCCACTTCCAGCATATCAATCTCCATCTTCCCTTTCATTGCCCAGATAGGCTGATTTAACGGCTTCATTCTCCATGACGTCCTGGGGCGAACCTTCGGCGATCTTCTCGCCGAAGTTCATGACCATCACCCGATCGGCGATTCTGAACAACTCCTTGAGACGATGTTCGATCATGATGATGGTTTTGCCCTGGTGCCGCAACTTTTCGATGATCGGAAGAATACCGGCCACTTCAGCAAGGCTCAAACCGGAGAACAATTCATCGAGGATCACCAGTTCCGGTTGCAAGGCAATGGCTTTGGCCAGCTCCAACCGTTTGAGATAGCCCTGGGGCAAAGCGCCGGCAAGTTTATAGGCCACATGCGCATCCCGTTCGAAACCGACCTCTTCCAGCAGATCCAGGGCCTTTGCATCGCGGTCGCCGTAGCGGCCGCCGGGCAGCCCCTTCACCCTGGGCGATGAGAGGGGAATGATCATATTCTTGAATGCCGGCAGCTGGTAAAAGGGCCGCACCATCTGAAACGTTCTGGCAATGCCCAGCCGCACAACCTTGTAGGGCGGCAGGTTTTGGATGGGACGCCCCTTGAACAACACCTTCCCCGAACTGGGCTGGACAAAACAGGTAATGGCGTTGACCAGTGTGGTTTTACCCGAACCATTGGGGCCGATAACACCCAGGAGTTCTCCTTCGTTCAGTTGGAAATTGACCTTGGACAGCGCGCGAACACCGCCGAAATTTTTGCTCAGATTCACCGCCTCCAGCAATGCTGTCGCACTCATGCGTCCACCTCCACCCAACGTTCGAATTGATGATATTTCCTCTGGATGTAGTGAAAAATGCCTTCAGGCAAGGCCACGATGAAGACCACCAGGAAGAGTCCGTAAAAAACGATGCGCAGCCCGCCGATGCCCCGGAGCGCTTCGGAGAGCGGCACCAGAATGAGGGCCCCTGTAAAGGCGCCGGCCAGGGTTCCCGGCCCACCTACCACCGCCGCTGCGATGGGTAGGATGGAATAATCCAGGGCAAATACGGGCATGCCCACAAACATATAGACATGGGTCATGAAAGCGCCGGCAAAGGCGGCGATCGCAGCGGCGATGAACAAGGCCTGGGCCTTGAACCAATAGATGTTGATCCCGGCATTGATCACCGAGCGGTCGTTGTCGTTGATCCCTTTGAGGACCAGGCCGTAATCCGAATCCATCAGGCGCCGCAGTCCGAACAGGGCCACCAGCGTAAGGGTGAGGATCAGGTAAAGCTCGAACCAGATCGAGGGCAAGGGCTGCATGCCGCTCAGGCCCTCGGTACCACCGAAGATTTTGGTGGCCTCGATGATGCGCACCAGCATCAACGGCAGGATCAGGGTCACCATGGAGAAGTAGATACCCCGCAACCTCAGCACCGGCAGCAGGAGAAGCGTACCGACGAGACCGCCTAAAATGGCCGCCAGGGGAATGGTCAGCAATGGCGATAGGCCCCAGTAGTGGTTCATGGTACCGGCACTGTATGCGCCGCAGCCGAAAAAGAGCGCCTGGCCCAGAGAGATCATGCCGCTTTGGGCAAGGATATCCCATGAGATGGCCAGCAGAGCGAATACCGCCACGGAGAGCAACACTTTCTGCCAATACACATCGAGAACCAAGGGCAGCAGCAGGCACAGGGCAATGGGGAGCAGTCTAGGACCGGCCAGGTAGAGCATTTCTCGCCAGGAACAGAGCACGAAGATATCTTGTGATCTGGCCCGGATACCCCGGTCGATCCTCTCTTTTCGTTTATTCACCGATCCTAAATCCTTTCTTCAAGTTCTTTTTGGTGGCCAAAGAGACCGGATGGCTTAATCACCAATACCGCCAAAAGGGCGGCCAGGCTCACAATCATGGTCCAGTGGGATCCGATGTAGCTGTCAGTGAAGCGCTCGGCAAAACCGATGACGAAACTGGCCAGGATCACACCACCGGTGCTGCCCAAACCGCCGATGATGCACACGGCCAGCGCTTTGATCAACACATCATAGCCCTCTTCGGGTGAAATGCTGCCCAGCGGGACAATGATCACGGCAGCGATGGCGGCCAGGGCGGCCCCCATGGAAACCGCCAAGGCGGCAATGCGGTCGGAGTCCATGCCAAAGGTCAGCGCCGTGCGTTCATCCTGGGCGATCCCCCTGAAGGCCAGCCCCAAGGAGGTATGGTGGGCAAAAATCCAGAGTCCCGCGATCATGGCGGCCGTCAAGACCACAATCAGAATACGCTGCATGTCCACATAGGTTCCGGCGATAATGAGGCTCTTGTCGCTCAGCACCGGCAAAGTATACTCGAAGCCCACGAACCCCAGGTAACGGAACAGCTCCAGTATCACCAGGCCGATACCGAAGGTGGCAATAACTTCGGACAGCGCCTGGCCCTTGACGCGCATCAGGACCAGGCGGTACATCAGAGCGCCGAGCACAGTGGTCAACCCGATGGAGATCAGCGCGGCTGCGGCATAGGGCAGTCCGACCAGATGGATCAGAATCCAGACCCCGTAGGCGGCCAGGACGTAAAAGGCGCCATAGGCAAAATTGGCCACACCGCTGATGCCGAAAGTGAGATTGAATCCCATGGCGATCATGGCTAAAATGGCGCTGTTGATGATGGCGTAGATAATGGTTCCAGCAAGCATGGCATATCTCCGGAGGAAAAGGAATTATTGAGATGTCCGACGGGTGATCAATCCACGAAAATGGCGCAACGCCAGGGTTTCCCCCGACGTTGCACACATCCTGGGTTATTTAGCCGAGGACAATCCTTTGGGAAGCGCAATCTCGCCTTCGGCCAGAGAGGCGGGGAACACAATCTTGCGCCCGCCGTCCGCGGTCCATTGGAATACAGCGGCCACGGCCGACTCTTCGGGGTTCATGCCGTACACAACCTGGTGACCGTCATCGAATTTGATGCGGCCCATCACGCCTTGGCGGTCTGTTTTTTTCAATTCATCAACGATGGCGTCCGCATTCAGACTGCCGGCGCGTTCAATGGCCTCAGCCAGAATGTACACCGACTCATAGGATGGCGCCGGTCCATGGCCGGCTTCCAGGGGTTTTCCCCAACGCTTGGCGTAGGCTTTTTCAAATGCAACAGAAGGGGCGATTTTGGACGAAGAGATGGCGCTGCCCACTTCGAAAATGCTGTTCATGGCGCCGGCGATCTTGCCGTCAAATGTTTTCCACGCACCGGGGCCGGCCAGCGGAGAGATAAAGCCGGCCATCAGGCTGGGGACCTGCATGGCATTCCATTGCTTCACCAGAATACCGCTCTGGGGCATATCGAAAATCGGCATAATCACTTGGGCTTTCTTTGCGCGGACTTTCAAAAGGGTGGAGGAAAAATCCGTTGTTCCGGTAGGATAGCTTTCCTGGCCCACAACGGTCCAACCGGCCTTTTCAAAATAGACCTTGGTAATGATCTCTGCTGTCTTGCGCGCCCAGGCCACATCCTGGTTCATGATGTAGACCTTGTTGAAACCGTATTTCTTATTGATGAAAGCCATGGTCCCGGCCAGGTATTGAACCAGGTACTTGGCATTGAGACAGGGCCGGAAGATATATTTGTATTTTTCCGGATCTTTTTTGATCTTTGCCTCGGTGGCCGGCGTCATGGCGATGGTGCCCAGCAGCGGCACCTTATGCTTTGCGATGAGATCCATGCTGGCCAACAATGCTTCGGAGCGAAAAGGGCCGACGACCAGTGCGGCCGGTTTTTTTGACAAGATCAGTTTTTCGATGCCCAGAAGGGCCTCGGGCACCGGCACCCCCGGAGCCGCGTCCCGGATGTCGATGACCTCAATCTTAAAAGGCCGTTTTTGATTGC
>JARRKU010000054.1:0-76178 GCA_037387725.1 Desulfobacteraceae bacterium | reverse complement strand
CCGTCCAGTGGTCTGGACCTGAAATTTGAAGAAAAAGCCGAGCGGTTTGCTTCCGTCAAGGCGTTGGTGGACAGTGGGGAGTGCGGTTTCACCACTCCTGTGACGGTTGTGTTGCAGGTGACCCCCCTGCCGGACATGATCCGGGTAAAGGGCCGGATCACCACCACCACCCGGCAGGCGTGTGTCCGATGCCTGGAATCCTTTTTCCGTCCTTTGGAAAGCCTGTTTACATTGGACTATTCCGAAACCATACCTGCCGAACTGCATCGCGACGCGAGCGCATCTGTTGAACTCACCGCCCAGCAGATCGGGATGATGCATTATCAGGGCGATGAGATCGATTTTTCCGATGCAATTCAGGAGCAAATCGTGCTGGCCGTGCCCTACCTGCCCCTTTGCCGAAAGGACTGCAAGGGGCTTTGCGCACGGTGCGGCTGCAACCTTAACATGGAAGATTGCCGTTGCGGCGATCAGGACCCGGGCGGACCGTTCGATGTCCTGAAATCCATGAAATGGTCGCCGGAATAAGGAGGAGGAGTTGAAGATGTGGAGAGCAATTCTGGGCGCATTTACGGTGTTGGTCCTGGCGGCCTGCTCCCTGGGCGGGGGCATCGTGGTCAATGTGAACTTCGAACACCTGTCCGGGTTGGAAAAAGATGACCGCGTGCTGTTCGATGACAATGTGGCCGGCCATGTTCAATCCGTCCAGTATCATTCGGACGGCACTTATACGGTACAAGTCTTCATCGATAAGGGGTTCGTCTCGGCGGCCACTGAATATGCGCAATTTCAGGTTGTCGACGATCCCGATCGCCAGGGGCGAAAGGGGGTTCAGATTCGATTGACCCGGCAGGGCGGAACGCCCCTGGCCGACGGCGCAACCGTGGCCGGTGTTCCGGCGGAAGAAGACCTGGCGTCAAAGATCCGTAAAGAACTGGATGCCGGCATGGCCTTTATAATGGAGAAGATGGAACAATTCGAGCGGGATATTAAATCGTTCCCCGAAAGTCAGGAGTACCAGGACCTGAAGAAAGCGTTGGAAGATCTGGCCACCGAGTTGGGGCAAAAGGAAAAATCGGCAAGAGAGAGACTCAAAAAAGAATGGCTGCCCGAGCTTCAGCGGAAGTTGGATGAATTGCGGGAACGACTCCGGGAGGAGGGGCATGAGGAGCAAATGGCCCCCCTGGACCAGGAAATGGACCACATTCGCAAAATATGACAGCGGGGCAAAGGCTCGGGTATATAGAATGTCGATTAAATTGTTAGCCAAAGATCTCTACCGCCTTCAACAAGAGGTGGACCGACTGGAGGCGGCGCTTGCTGCGGCAACCCTCGATGAGCGTGTCGGCCTGGAAGAAAAACTCCGTGTTGCCCGGGCGCAAAAAGCGCAATTGCGCCGGGTGCTGGACGGCAGGCTGGAACGGTGACATTGGAATATTGAATATCGAACAAGGAACCATAGGTATGTCGAATATCGTACAAGGAACCGCAGAATGTCGAAGTAAGGTATTCTGACATTTTAGATAATAAAGACAGAGCGCAGCGATTCCACACTTCGAAATTCGACATTCCTTGTTCGATATTCTGCGGTTACAATCCCCTGGATATTTTTTAGCTTGTATTTGCCGGGCCGATTATGCAAGTCTCACAATTTGGCCGATTTTTGGGCCGGTGACCTTAATTTTGGATGGTTTCCCCTTAAAAGGGGAGGCGAAAAGAGTGAAATACGACCATGAGAACTTCCTCCCATGACGGCACCCTGCACGGCACCACCATTGTGGCGGTGCGGCACGGCGGTAAAACGGTCCTGGCCGGTGACGGCCAGGTGACGCTGAACAACACCGTGATCAAACACCATGCCCGCAAGGTGCGTCGCATTTATAACGAGCAGATATTGGTAGGGTTTGCCGGGGCGACGGCCGATGCGCTGACCCTCTCGGAGAAACTGGAGGGAAAGCTGGAACGCTATAACGGCAACCTGACCCGTGCCGCCGTCGAACTGGCCCGTGACTGGCGGACCGACAAATACCTGCGTCGACTGGAAGCCTTGATGCTGGCGGCCGATCGCAGCAACCTCTTTCTGATTTCAGGAAACGGGGATGTGATAGAACCCGATGAGAACGTTTTGGCCATTGGATCGGGCGGGGTGGGCGCCCAGGCGGCCGCCATGGCCCTGCTGCGGCATACGAAAATGGATGCCGTCAAGGTGGCCAAGGCGGCCATGCAGATTGCTTCGCGCCTCTGCGTTTTTACCAACCCGGAACTGACCATTGAAGAGATATCCGAAGATGCAGAATCTTAAACCCATTGAAATCGTACAAGCTTTAGATCGATATATCATCGGCCAACACAACGCCAAGCGTTCAGTGGCCATTGCGTTGCGCAACCGCTGGCGCCGCCGCCAGGTGCCGGAACATCTGCGTGAGGAGATCGCTCCCAAAAACATCATCCTGATCGGCCCCACCGGAGTAGGGAAAACCGAGATTTCCCGGCGCCTCTCCCGCATGACCGACTCGCCCTTCCACAAGGTGGAGGCCTCCAAATTTACCGAGGTCGGCTATGTGGGCCGCGACGTGGAATCCATGGTCAGGGATCTGGTCGATTTGACGGTCAATGCGGTTCGCCAGCGCGAACAGGAATCCGTGAAAGAGAAAGCCCGCCAGGTGGCGGAAGAGCGGCTGCTGGATCTGCTGCTTCCCAAAGCGCCGCCAAAGGCGACCGGTCCGGATGAAAGCGCTGTCGGCTTTACCGAACCGGCAGCGCTGCCGGCCGAGGCATCTTCCACCACCCGGGAGAAGCTGCGCCGCATGCTGCATTCCGGCAAACTGGACAGCCGGTATGTGGATCTGGATATTTCCGAGCGGTCCACGCCGGTGGTGGAGATCTTCTCCAATGTGGGAATGGAAGAATTGGGCATCAATTTCAAAGACATGCTCAACGGCATCATGCCCAAGAACACCAAGCGCCGCAAAATCAAAGTACCGGAAGCACTGCAGACCATGTCCGAGGAAGAGGCACAGAACCTGGTGGATATGGACAAAGTGGTCCGCAAGGCCGTGACAAAGGTGGAAGAGTCAGGGATCATCTTTCTGGACGAGATCGATAAGATCGTGGGCAAGAGCGAAGGCCACGGCCCGGAAGTCTCCCGCGAAGGGGTACAACGCGATCTGCTGCCTATTGTGGAGGGCAGCACCGTGACCACCAAGTACGGTCCCGTGCGCACCGATCATATCTTGTTCATCGCTTCCGGCGCCTTTCATACCATCAAGCCTTCGGATCTGATACCGGAGTTGCAGGGGCGCTTCCCGATCCGCGTGGAACTCGACTCATTGGGAAAGAAAGAGTTCGTGCGCATCCTGACCGAGCCCGACAATGCGTTGCTGTTGCAGTATATCGAATTGCTTCGTACCGAGGGCGTGGACCTCTCATTTGAAGAGGATGCCGTGGAACAGCTGGCGGCCATCGCCGAGGAGGTCAACCAGCGCACGGAAAATATCGGCGCGCGGCGGCTGCACACCCTGATGGAGTGCCTGCTGGAAGATGTGCTTTTTGATGCGCCCGATCTGGATTCGAACAAAATCGTTATCGATTCGGTCTACGTGGAGAAAAAGCTTTCCAGCATCAAGGACGATGAAGATCTGAGCCGCTACATCCTATAGGAGTGCCGTATGGAATCCGCACTATCCAAAACCAATATCGCCGAAATTCTGATCGAGGCATTGCCGTATATCCGACAATTCTCCGGCATGACCTTGGTGATCAAATACGGCGGTCACGCCATGGTGGACGATCAGCTCAAAGAAGACTTCGCCCGCGACATTACCCTGTTGAAGCTGGTGGGCATGCATCCGGTGGTGGTGCACGGCGGCGGCCCCCAGATCAATTCAGTACTGGACCAGATGGGCATCACCCCCAAATTCGTGCGCGGGATGCGCATGACCGACGGCCCCACCATGGATGTGGTGGAGATGGTGCTGGGAGGAAAGGTCAACAAAGCCATCGTGGCCCAGATTAACCGGCAGGGGGTCAAGGCGGTTGGGCTCAGCGGCAAGGACGGCGGAATGATCCGTGCCGAGAAGATGAAGATCGTCTTTCAGGAAGACGAAACCAAGCCGCCGGAGATCATCGATCCGGGCATGGTGGGCAAAGTGACCCGCATCCACCCGGCCATCATTCAGACCCTGACCCGGGACGGCTTCATTCCCATCATCGCCCCGGTGGGCGTGGGGGACAACGGTGAAACCTACAACATCAATGCGGACCTGGTGGCCAGTCAGATGGCCATGGCCCTCAACGCCGGGCGGTTGATTCTGATGACCGATGTGGACGGTGTGCTGGACGGCAACGGTGCGTTGATCTCCTCCATCAATGCCGCCAAGATCGAAAGGATGATCGCCGATAAAGAGATCACCGGCGGCATGATTCCCAAAATCGAATGCGCCACCGAAGCCATTCGGGGCGGGGTCAAAAAGGTCCCCATCATCAATGGCAAGCGGCGCCATGCGATTTTGCTGGAACTGTTTACCGATCAGGGGATCGGCACGGAAGTGACGTTATAAGGACGATAGAATCATGAATATCAAACAAACGGCGGACCGGGTGATCGCCAAGACCTATGCGCGGTATCCCCTTGCATTGGTCAAGGGTGAAGGGTGCACCCTTTACGACGATCAGGGCAAGGCCTACACGGATTTTATCGCCGGGATTGCCGTCTGCAACCTGGGCCATGCCCATCCCAAACTGGTGGCGGCGATGGCCGAGCAGGCCAAAACCTTGTGGCATGTCTCCAATTTGTTCTACACCCGGCCGCAGACAAAACTGGCTGAATGGCTGACGGCGCGCAGTTTTGCGGACCGGGTCTTTTTTGCCAACTCCGGGGCCGAAGCCAACGAGGCGGCCATCAAACTGGCCCGGAAATTTTTTCAGGACCAGGGGCAGCCCCAGCGCCATCGGGTGGTGAGCATGAAGCAATCCTTCCATGGCCGCACCATGGCGACCCTGTCGGCCACAGGGCAGGAGAAGGTCCGCAAAGGGTTCGATCCCATTCTGGAAGGGTTCGATTTTGTCCCGTTCAACGATATCGAGGATCTGAGCTGCGCGGTGGGACCGTCCACCTGCGCCGTGCTGCTGGAGCCCATCCAAGGGGAAGGCGGCGTGATCTGTCCTGACCCGGAATACCTGAACCAGGTCCGCAAGCTCTGCCACGAGACCGGGTGCCTGCTCATCTTCGACGAGGTCCAGACCGGCATCGGCCGGACCGGCAAACTCTTTGCTTACGAACACTATGATGTGACCCCCGATATCATGACCCTGGCCAAAGCCCTGGGCAACGGCATGCCCATCGGCGCCATGCTGGCCACCGAGAAGGTGGCGGCCGCTTTTACTCCCGGCGCCCATGCCTCTACTTTCGGCGGTACGCCGCTGGTGACGGCCGTGGCCCTGAAGGTGCTTCAGATTCTGGAAGAGGACAGGATCCTTGACAAGGCGGCCGAGATGGGAGCCTATCTGTCCGACCGGTTGAAAACGCTGAAAGAGAAACACCGCGTGATCCAGGCCGTGCGCGGCAAAGGGCTGATGGTGGTATCGTCAATGCATGCATGGAGCGGGGCTACCTGGTCAACTGTATTCAAGATAAGGTGTTGCGCTTGGCGCCGCCTTTGGTTATTAGCCGTGGGGAAATTGACGGGCTGGTGGAATGCCTGGATGAAGTTTTTCATAAGGTGAAGATATAGAAGGAGATAGAGAAACGTGAGCGCGAAAGTTAAGAAAGTGGTGTTGGCCTATTCCGGAGGGTTGGACACCTCGGTGATTCTGAAATGGCTGATGGAGACTTATGATTGCGAAGTGGTGACCTTTTCCGCTGACCTGGGACAACCCGAACCCATGGGTGAAGTAGAGCAAAACGCTTACAAGACTGGAGCGGTTAAAGCCTATGTGGAAGATCTCAAAGAGGTGTTCGTTCGCGACTATGTCTTTCCCATGTTTCGGGCCAATGCCATTTATGAGGGCCAGTACCTGCTGGGGACCTCCATTGCCCGCCCCCTGATCTCCAAGCGGCAGATGGAGATCGCCGCCGATGAAGGCGCCGATGCCGTCAGCCACGGGGCTACCGGAAAGGGCAACGACCAGGTGCGGTTCGAGCTCAGCTATCTTGCCATCGACCCCCATATCACCATCATCGCCCCGTGGCGCGACTGGGATTTGAACTCCAGGACCGCTTTAATGGCGTTTGCCAAAAAGCACGGCATCAGCGTGCCGACCACCCATGCCAAACCGTACAGCACAGACGGCAATTTGCTGCACGTTAGCTACGAGGGCGGTATATTGGAAGATCCGTGGGCCGGCTATCCGGAGGATATCTTCAAATTGACAGTCTCTGCCCAGGATGCACCGGACACACCCGAGACCATCGAGATCACCTTTGACGCCGGCAATCCTGTGGCCGTCAACGGCCAGGCCCTGTCGCCCGGCAAAATGCTGGCCGAACTCAACCGGCTGGGGGGCAAACACGGCATCGGCCGGGTGGATCTGGTGGAAAACCGCTACGTGGGCATGAAATCCAGAGGGGTCTACGAAACGCCGGGCGGCACCATCCTTCGACAGGCGCACATGGCCATGGAGTCCATCACCCTGGACCGCGAAGTACACCATCTGCGCGACAGTCTCATCCCCAAATATGCGGAGCTGGTCTACAATGGCTTCTGGTTCGCCCCCGAACGCCAGTTGCTGCAGAAGATGATCGACGAGACCCAGCAAAACGTCTCCGGCGTGGTCCGTCTGCGGCTCTACAAAGGCAACTGCATCGTAAGGGGCCGTAAATCGGATTATTCTCTGTACAGCGAGGCCCACGCCACCTTTGAAGATGACACGGTCTACAGCCAGAAAGACGCGGAAGGGTTTATCCGCCTCAATGCGCTGCGGCTGCGGATCCGGAAATTGATGCAAAAATAAATTAGTGCCCATCCAGAAATGGCAGATTGCGGTCCAGATCAAGGCCGCAGCGAGGCTGAAACCAGACGGCGTAGCCTCGAAAGCGAAGCGGGGCGTAGCGACGCTACGTCGCAAAAACACTGAATGGCTTTGCCATTATTTCAGCCGAGTGAGAACACCGAGCTGAGTCGCAAGATGCCATTTATGGATGGGTACAAGCAAGGACATCACTATGAGCGACAAACCCTGGGACGGACGGTTTGCCGAAGGAACGGATGCCAGTGTAGAGGCGTTTACTTCTTCCATCCAGGTGGATCAACGGCTCTATCCCTATGACATCGAAGGCAGCATGGCCCATTGCCGCATGCTGGCCAAGGTCGGTGTGATCACCGATGAGGAGGCCAGCCAACTGGTGGAGGGGCTGGGCCGCATCAAGCGGGATCTGGACCACGGCCATTTCGAATTCGACGACAGCCTTGAAGATATTCACATGCACATCGAAGCGCGCCTGCTTCAGGATGTGGGCAAGGTCGCGCAAAAACTGCATACGGCACGCAGCCGCAACGACCAGGTGGCCCTGGACACCCGCATGTATCTCAGAGAGGTCACCCAGCGGGTCATTGCCGGGTTGTCCGCACTGTGCCGGACCATGGTGGCCTGCGCCGAAAAACATGTGAATACGGTTATGCCCGGTTATACCCACTTGCAGCGGGCCCAACCGGTTCTGCTGGCCCACCACTGGATGGCGTATTATGAAATGTTCAAGCGCGATGCCGAACGTTTTGCCGACAGCCTCAAGCGCACCAACGTAATGCCGCTGGGCGCCGCCGCGCTGGCCGGCACCACCTATCCCATCGACCGTCACTACACCGCCGAGTTGCTGAATTTTCCGGCGGTCTCCGCCAACAGCATGGACACTGTGTCGGATCGCGATTTCATCCTGGAGTTTCTCTCGGCAGCCTGCATCTGCATGGTGCATTTCAGTCGGCTCTCCGAAGAACTGGTGCTCTGGTCATCATCGGAGTTCGGCTTCATTGAGCTGCCCGATGCCTTCTCTACCGGCAGCAGCATCATGCCCCAGAAGAAAAACCCCGACATACCGGAACTGGCGCGTGGCAAGGCAGGGCGGGTATTTGGCGATCTGATGAGCCTGCTGGCTTTGATGAAATCACTGCCCCTCAGTTACAACCGGGACATGCAGGAGGATAAAGCCTCCCTATTCAACACCGTCGATATCCTGGAGAGCACCATTGATATCTTCAACAAGATGATGCCGAAGATCGCCGTTAATGATGCGGCTCTGAGGCAAGCGGCCTCCCGCGGCTTTCTCAATGCCACCGACATGGCCGACTATCTTGTCGGCCAGGGCGTACCGTTTCGCAAGGCCCATGAGGTGGTGGGCAAGGCAGTGGCCTATGCCTTGGGAAAATCCAAAGAACTGCATGAGCTCTCCCTAAAGGAGCTCCAAGCCTTTTCTTCGGCCATAAAAGAAGAGATATTCGAACATCTGACCCTTGAGCATATGATTTCGAGAAGACGTTCTGCCGGCGGCACCGCACTGGAGAATGTCAAATCCGCTATCTCATTGGCCTTGCTGGAGATGGCTGCGAAGAAGAATGCAGCGCCGGACGAAGTGAAATGAGCGATAAGGCGAAGATCATAACGCCGGCTGTGTGGACACTGGTGCTGACGGCGATGCTGGTCATCGGCTGTGGGAAAAAGGCGCCGCCGGTGGCACCGCGCCGCGCACCTTTGATTCAGGTGACCGATCTTCACGGCGGGTTAAACAATGGCACCGTACGGCTGACCTGGCACCATTCTCCGGAAAATGCCCATGCCGTCGGCTACATCGTGTTGCGCGCCCAGTCCGCCCTCATCCGACCGGAATGCCCGGGGTGTCCGCTGGTATTTCAGAAGGTGGAGACCATCACCATGCGCCGCTCTCAGCGCAAGAAAAAGCATGCCTTGGAATTCTACCAGGATGTGGTTGAAGGATTTCGATACACTTATAGTGTAAGGCCTTACCAGTCCTCCGGAGCACAAGGACCGGATTCCAATCGGGTCGTGATTACCAGTGCCGAGGATTCGCCCGAAACCACGGATAAGGATACGCCACCATGACAATTCCTTTTGTCAAAATGAGCGGCAGTGGAAATGATTTCATTATCATCGACAACCGTAAGGGGATTGTCCCGGACGTCGATTTATCGCAATTCGCCCGCCGCGTTTGCTGCCGAAAGCTGTCGGCGGGGGCCGACGGCCTCATTCTCGTGGAGGAATCGGACCGGGTTGATTTTAAGTGGCGTTTTTTCAATTCCGATGGCAGTGTGGCCGAAATGTGCGGCAATGGGGCGCGGTGCGTGGCGCGGTTTGCAAATGGAAACGGCATCGCGGATGCCACCATGGCATTCGAGACCCTGGCCGGCACCATTAGCGCCCAGGTCATCGAAGATCGGGTCAAGATCAAAATGACCGATCCCCATGATCTGGTGAAGAATGCCGACCTTCCATTGGAATCGCAAACCATATCCTATAGCAGCCTCAACACCGGCGTCCCCCACGTGGTCGTGACGGTGGACGATATCGAAACCGCCGATGTGGTGGGAGCAGGGCGCCGGATTCGGCAACACCCGCAGTTCTCGCCGGCCGGGACCAACGTGAATTTCATGGCATTCCAGGGCGACGGCGTATGGGCGGTGCGCACTTACGAGCGCGGGGTTGAGGATGAAACCCTGGCGTGCGGCACCGGCATCGTGGCAGCGGCTCTGGTGCTATCCATGAAAAAGGGCATCGGTTCTCCCATCACCCTGAGAACCAGGAGCGGAAGTTTGCTTAACGTTTACTTTGCAAAAGACGGCGAAAGCTATTGCGAGGTCTATCTGGAAGGCGATGCGCGGATAATTTACGAGGGGCAACTGCTGCCGGATGCCTGGCAATATGGAGAAAACATATGAGCAGGCACCTGGCCTATATCTCCATCGGATCCAATATGGGTGATCCGCTGCAAAATTGCTGCAACGGCATCCAGCAGCTCTGTCATGACGGTACGGTCGAAATGGTGGCCAAATCCCCTTTCTACAGGACCGAGCCGGTGGACTACCTGGAGCAGGAGTGGTTCCTCAACGCCGCCCTCCAGGTTCGCACGGCCCTCTCTCCCCATGATCTTCTCTCCAAAACCCAGGGAGTGGAAAAAGCCGTCGGGCGAAAAAGCGGCGGAGTGAGGTTCGGCCCCCGCATTCTGGACCTCGATATCATCTTCTATGACGACTTGATCCTGGATACCCAGCGGTTGGTGATACCCCATCCGCGCATGGACAAAAGACGCTTTGTGTTGCAACCCATTTGTGATATAGACCCAGATGTTACGCATCCAGGGCTCGGTCAGACTGTGCAAGAGCTGTTAAATCAACTGGTTATAGACGAGCAAGGGATGAAGCCATGTTCCTTCGATTGCTGATTCTGGCCATTGTGGGGGTGGTGGTCTATCGGGTTCTGAAATCGCTGTCAGGCAGCACTGGAACGGGGCGTCGGTTCGATCCGGCCAGCCAACCGCCGGACCGGGTTGATGATGTGATGGTCAAAGATCCTGAGTGCGGGGCCTATTTCCCTAAACGCAATGCCGTAACCGTGAATACATCGCACGATGTATTATATTTTTGCAGCAACAAGTGCCGTGACCGTTATGTGGCACAACAATCAAAGCGTTCATGACCATCTGTTGAAGCGAGAAGGGGTTCCATGCAGTTTCAGGAGCGATTGAAGACCCTATTGGGCAAGCCCAACACCCTGACCTTGTTCCGGATTGTGGCGGTACCGGTGATCATCGCTCTGATGAGCGTGCCCAACCGGCTCACCTGCTTTCTGGCAGCGTTGGTCTTCAGTGCAGCGGCTATCACCGACTATTTTGACGGCCACCTGGCCCGCCAAAAGGGGATGGTATCCAATTTCGGAAAAGTGATGGATCCCCTGGCGGACAAGCTGTTGGTCTCCTCTGCCCTGATCATGCTTTGCGCAGTAAACTGGGTACCGGCCTGGGCTGTCTGCGTCATCATCGGCCGGGAACTGGCCGTCACCGGACTGCGCAACATCATTGCCCAGCATGAGCTTGATGTATCGTCCTCCTGGCTGGGAAAATACAAAACCGGGTTCCAGATTGCCGCCATCATTCCGCTCCTGTTGCACTACGCGGAGCCGTCATTTTTACCATCTGGTCAGGTGTCGATTACTTTGTTCGTTTCAGGGGGTTGCTGAAGCCCTAAGCGGTTGAATAAGGGCCATGATTTCCGTGATGGTTTTCGATTTGTGGTTCCTGGTTTCTGGCTAAGCCCCAGGATCCTGAATCTGCTCGGATAACATGGTAAAAGAGTGGCGATAATCGTTTGTCAGCACCGGTTCAAATCAATACCAGGTTTCTGCTTCTGCCTTAACCAAGAACCAGGAACCAGAAACCGCGGCATAGCCAAGTGGTAAGGCAGAGGTCTGCAAAACCTCCATTCTCCAGTTCGAATCTGGATGCCGCCTCCACTCCAAAAATAAAAAACCGGCCTTTTGGCCGGTTTTTCGTTTTGGTCTTGTGGTTCCCATGTCATGAGCTGGCCTCGTTTCAGCACAAATTCCGAATTTGAACGTTCAACATCGAACGCCCAACATCGAACATCGAACCGGGGAAGTCGCTCCGCTCCATCTTTAGATAGATCGGCAGAATACCTTGTTCAGCGTTGGACGTTCGATGTTCGGTGTTCGACGTTCAATGTTTACAATGTTCATCCCTTCCAAGATCCGTTGCATGTGCCCTCAATGCGTGTTACATCCAACCGTTGCTACGATATGATGCATAATCGATAACCTACAAACGGATGTGATAATGATTGCTGAGATCCTGGCCACAGGTGACGAGATTCGGAGCGGCGCCCTGGTGGACAGCAACTCCGCCCATATTGCCGAAGCCTTGGAGCGCTGTGGGGTGGCCGTCGTTCGCCACCAAAGCGTGGGCGACGATCTGGAGGAACTGGTTCCCATCATCGGTGAAATCAGCCACCGGGCCGATATCGCGGTGGTGACCGGCGGGTTGGGGCCCACGGTGGACGACAGATCAGCCGAAGCTGTCGCCAAGGCGTGCGGGGTGCCGCTGGTGCTCGATGCACGGGCGATGGATGACATCAAGCGGTTTTTCGAAGAGCGTGGCAGGCCCTATTCGCCCTCCAATCAGAAGCAGGCCATGCTTCCCCAGGGAAGCGACGCACTCTACAATCCAGTGGGCACCGCCCCCGGGTTCTGCATCAAAATCCACCGTTGCTCTTTCTTTTTTCTTCCCGGCGTACCGTATGAGATGAAGCGTATGCTGGCGGATCAAGTGCTGCCGCGAATCGAAAAGCTGCAGGGGGGAGAGCGGCGTTATTACCTGGTTCGCACGTTGTCGACCTTTGGCCTGCCCGAATCCATGGTGGGGGAGAAAGTGGAGGGCGTCACCAATGAATTTCCTGAAATCACCCTGGGGCTGCGCGCCAAATTTCCGGAAATTCAGGTCAAACTCTACCTGGACACCGCGGACGCATCAGCAGGCGAGGCACTTTTGGACAAGGCCACCCAATGGGTATCGGATCGTCTGGGTGCCCATCTTTTCTCTTTGGAGGGCCGTTCCATGGCCGATGAAATCGGACGGTTGCTGATGGCGCGGCAGGCCACACTGGCCGTGGCCGAAAGCTGTACCGGCGGGCTGATCGGCAATTGGCTGACCAATTCTCCAGGATCTTCCAATTATTTCAGGCTGTCGGCTGTCACCTACCATAATCAGGCCAAAATCGATTTGCTGGGGGTCGGCGAACAGACCTTGATCGACCACGGCGCCGTCAGCGAGGAGACGGCCATGGAGATGGCCCAAGGGGTCAGAAGAGCCGGTCGCAGCACCTACGCAGTGGCCACCACCGGCATTGCCGGGCCGGACGGCGGCACGGACGACAAACCAGTGGGCACCGTCTGCATTGCCGTGGCGACACCGGAGCGGACCCGCTCCCGGCGCTTGCAGTTCAATTTCGGCCGGCGACTGATGAACAAGCGCATTTTTGCCACGGCAGCTTTAGACATGCTGAGGCGAGAACTGGTACGGTAAGAGCCGGAGAAGCGGTTTTCTATCTTCCTTCGATTTCATGCTTTGCGTTCGCAATGCACTCATGCCAAGTGTTGTTTCACCACGAAGAGCACGAAGGACACGAAGAATGGAATTTGATGTACTCACGAATCGAGTGATCGGATGCGCTCTTGAAGTCCACCGTGAAATTGGACCTGGACTCCTTGAATCGGCATACGAGCAATGCCTTGCGCACGAGCTAAAAATCAATGGCATTGACTTCAAACTGCAGCAACCACAACCGGTCGATTATAAAGGTGTGGGGCTGGATTGTGGTTATCGAACCTACCTACTAATAGAGAATCGTCTGATCGTAGAATTAAAAAGTGTCGAGCAGATTAAAGGGATTCACGAGGCACAGCTGCTGACTTACATGAGATTGGCCGGGATTAAGACAGGTTCTCTCATGAATTTCAATGTGAGAAGATTGAAGGAAGGAATCAAGCTCGTGTTATGATCCCTTCGTGCCCTTCGTGTTCTTCGTGGTCCAATAGGCCAAACATTGCAAACTGCAGGATTCAATACTCATCCGGCCCTTCCACCGGCTCTTTGGTTGACTTTCTTCGGCGCAATTGTTTGAAGATCGAGATGAAGGTGTCGGCCAGGTCGGCGGGTCTGCCGGGTTTGGAGCGGTAGATCTCCTGGAGCGACAGATGGGGATCACGGCCCGGGCTGCGCAAGTAGCGCCGAAGGGAGGCCAGCCTGGCGCGCAACTCCTTTTCGACCTCCAGTCTGAGTTCTTCCTTGAGCATGAGAATGCGTTGTTTGGTGTCGGCCTGCAGGGCATCTCCCTTGTACTTTTTTTGCTTGTAAGTGATGCGCAGGCTGATCAATTCCAGCAGACGGTGCTCGTAGTCGGGACCCAGCCATACCACCTCGGGGATCAGCTCTCCGAAATGGGTGACGCCCAGCACATCCTTGTCCTGGGACCAATATCCGGAAAGAAGATCGGGCTCCAGGTCCATATAGTTTTTGAGGGGCATGTACATGCGCCGCAGGTAGGTCAGAACCTTTTCCGTCTTCTTTTTATGTCCGCCGATGATCACCGATCCGCCCACTTCTCCCGGTTTGACGCCTTTGGTCCAGGGCGCTCCGGTTATGCCGAAGTCGTTGTAGACCGGAATCATCATCAGGGCCGACAACGTATTGATGGCCAGGGCATAACCGGCTGAAGGGCCGCCCACATTGTAAGAGGCGGAGAGCAGCTGGTGGTGGATGGTGTAGTTTTCGAGAAAATCCCCCAGCAATCGAGCGGCGCTCACTTTGGTATCAAGCCCCTGGAGATAATTTTTCACCATGGTCAGCGCTTCTTCCGCCGACTGCTGGGTCATTTTTACCGCCATCTCCATTTGAGCAGCGGCGGACGATGAGGAGGAGACTGCTCCTGTGACCATAACGTTCTGGGACGCCCCGCGGTAGGTGAGGCTTGTGGCGATGGGCAGCAGGACGCCGGACACTTCGCTGGCGCCGACGCCGATGATAAAGCCCACCTGGGGCTCCTGACTCAGCTCGGCTTCCAGGAATTCATCCAGTTGGACTTTTCCTTTTTTGGTGGGACTCTGGGAGATTTCCTGTTTGGCCGAATTCAGGTGAGACCACATCAGGGGATATTCATCCGCTCCACCGATGGGCTCGAGGTAGCGGTTGATCTCTTCGAAGTGGGCCAGCAGGCGCATGGGGTTTTCTTTTATCTCTTTGCGATAGGTGGCCGGGACGTCCAGGGCGTCCAGGATACCGGTCAGGGTTTTGAAGTTGAATTTGATGAAGTTGGCTTTGACTTCTTTGGGGGCATCGATTAGATCACGATATCGCTGCAATACTTCGAATTCCGTGCTGCGCAGAGCACGGGCCTTTTCCACAAAGGCGGCGTAGTCGGCCGGCGTGTTGCACAATCCCCGGGCGCCTTCGATGATGGAACCGACCTTCAGATCGTCGGCCAGCGGCACATCTTTCAATGTCGCTTCGACGATGTCGGCGATATCCTGTTTGCTGAGTTGGCCGCTGATCTCCAACACCTTCAGCCGCTTTGAGCGAATCAGGGCCGGATCGAGAATATCCAGCCGGTTGGTGGTCAAGACCGTGAAGACCCTGTGCAAGGGAACCTCGCCGTCGATGAGGTTGAGAAACTTATTGGTGATCTTGTCAGACGGTGAACCGCCGGACTGGCTCCTTTTGGGGGCCAATGCGTCGCCTTCGTCAAAAAAGACCACCGTGGGAGCGATCATCTTGGCAATATCGTAGACCTTTTCCAGATTGTCCACGGCGCCGTCAATGGGATTGACCGGGTCCTGCAATGCGCTGGCGCTGGTGGCGATGTCGTGTACGTCGTCGTTTTCGCTGAGCCAGGTGCGCACCAGAAAGGTCTTTCCGCTTCCGGGCGGGCCGTTCAAGACCACTCCCTTTTCTTCACTCACCCCGTAGTAGAGGCAATTGTTGGTCATCTCGGAGAAAGTGTCTTTGATGCTGCCGACATAGGCCTCCCACTTCACCTGCCGGTCCATGCGGTCGATGACCTTCTTGTAGAGATCGCCATAGGAGTTCTGGGCCACCAGTTCAAAGGCGCGGCGGACCAGCAGAGCATCCTTAAGGTATTCCGGGGAGAAATCCTTCTTGATTTCCACAATGGAGTGAATCAATTTGCGTATATAGGAGGGGATGACCTTCAGGGTGCGCTCTTCAAATACCTTGTAAAGCTGTTCGATGGATTTATCCAGGTCGCTCAGCCCGATGGCGGCGCAGCTATGGCCCTCGGGCAGGGTTTCCGGGTCGCAGACCTGGATATCATGCCGCTGCAGTTCCAGTCGGACCACTTCCTTGAGGTTGGTGGCGTTTTTCCAGTAGTCGGAAATGTTGATGATGTGGCCCTTTTCAACGAAACGGCGGTAGATGGCGGCATCGAACCGTTCCGGCTGATCGCTGGTGGCGATGAGCAGGCAGTCCCGCTTGCCGCTGATAATTTCGTCCAGCACGATGTTGGAGGTGTCGATCAAGGTGCGTTGCTGGCGCTCGGCGCCGCCGGAGTGGCTCTCCACCCGGCCAAAGGCGCTGTGGGCCTCTTCAATGTGCCGGACAGCGGTTTTGCGGGGATCGCCAAGGGCTCTTTTAAAGTAGTTGCCCGGCTCGCCGGCCAATGCCGTCTGGTAGTCGTTGGGGGTGACCATGGCGTAATCCACCATGATGCCTTGTTCTTCCAGGGTCGCAAGGTTGAGTCTGATTCTTTTTTTAAATATCCACTTGATCACCGGCATGCGGCCCAGCCGTTTGTAAAATTTCAGCCGCTTGGTGCGGGCGATCTCCATGGCCAGGGTGGGATCGATCTCTTCCACTGATTTCCAAATGGGTTCGTCGGCCAGCAGTTCCTCTTTTTTCAGGCGCAGGTCGATTTCAGAGAGCACTTTGTCGCCGAAGATGACTTTTTCGATGGATTCGGTGACAGTGGACGTCTTTCCGCTCCCGCTGGGGCCGATGACCAGCAACAGCGGCGCTTTCGGGATACTCGGGTCAGAGACATATTCCTTGCGGATGTGCGCACGATAGACCTTCTCGAACAGATCTTCAAGCTCCACCGGAACATGAACATCTCTCAAACTCTTGTCCAGCAGCGACAGCAGATAGAGATAGTCCTTGGCGGTGACTTCTTTTTCGAGAATGCGATTCCATGCATCCTGGGGATTGGTCTGGCCCGAAATTTCAAAGCGCTTCTGCCAGTCGGTGAGAATCTCCGGATCTTTGAGGACATTGAACCGTTTATCCGGCGCGTCGATGAAGAAGGAGAGAAAAGTCTCCAGGGCCATGTTGATCCACCCGTGCGGTGGTTTATACTGATTGAGACGCGCCCGCATGAAAGCCTTGGTCTCATAAGGCCATTGGCTGACCAGCGCCTTGATCTCCTGAATGCGCTTCTCAGGCAGCCTGACATAGGTGGTCTTTTTTGTGAGCCGGCGCGGCATGGCTGGCCTCCTATTTTTTAGAGGGCGGGGCAGGTGGTTTATTCGGTCCGGGTGCCGGCAGGGTAAGGTCCGGGGTGTCGCGCGTGTTCTGGATCACCACGGTATGCTGGCCCTCCTGTTTCTTTTCATAGGCCGTGGCCCACTTTTGCTGGGTCAGAAACTGCAGAATGGCTTCATCTGTGGCACCATCGGTTCGGCCGACACTTTTCTGAAGGTTGGTGATACCGTCCACATACGCGGCGTAGAGCTTGCGAATACGGCTGGCTTCCTGATCGGCCGCATAATTTTCTGCTTCGGCAATCAATTCCCGGCGCTTCTTTTCCTCGGTGGCCGCCACCAGCTTGTCGCCGAAGCGGGTCTCTTTTAGCACGAAGCTGACGATCTCAATGCCGTATTTCTCCTCCAGCGTCGGACCGCCGACATTGATGGGATGTGCTTTCAATGCGGCAAAGATCCGCTCTTTGATCTGCACGCGGCCGGAAACGAGTTGATCCACATTCTCTGCCTGTATCAAATCCTTGACAATGCCGTCGTAGTCGCTTTGCAGCAGTCTTGATGGATCCAGGTTCTCGATGGCCCAGGTATTCAAATTGCGAATGCGATAGGTCAACACGGCGGAGGTCCACAAGGCCACATTGCCCTTGGAAATGACCCGCATGGGGTCTTCCTGGCCGCCCAACAACAGACGCTGGTTCATAAGAGAGACTTCCTGCTCGATGCGGGTGAAAAAAGGCAGACGAATGTGCCATCCCACATCGGTCACCGCTTCGCGGATACCGCCGAACCGCTCGAGAACCACCGCATAATTCATCTTTACCTTATAGATCGTCTTGGAAGCATACACGCCGGCCACAAGCAGGTACAGCACGCATGCCAGCGTGACCAAGGCCAAGGCGCGGCGCAATATCTTGAGTACCAGCGATCGTCGAAGAAACGTTTGTTGCTGCTGGGGATCTGCCATGGCTGCTCCTTTGATGAGTATTGGTTTTAATCTAAGTCACTTTGAGCGGTACGCCAACCCCGGGGGCCGTAACCGTCGGCAATCGATCCTTCTGACAGGTGTTTTGACCCCAATGTTGCATAAAAAAAGATAGCCTATAATAGGCCCAATCCTCAAGTTCACCTTTTGTTTGTTCCTCGTATGATGTGCTGATACATTGCAACTTCACGGCCCCCAACGATTTTCAATCCTTTTGCTATCTTTTTTATGCAACATTGGGGTTTTGGCTTGACGCTGGCAGGCGGCGAGGCGTTCTTTCGATAGCGCATCGGGCGTATGGGCGATGGGAGAGGTGGCGCTGTGATCAATAGGCCAATTCAGCAACAACCGATATCCGGCGTTCCTATTCCGATCTGAAGGACAGTGGAAGGAAGATTCCATCTGCATGCCCTTGTGCCGCGTCAAGGTTACCGATGAATGTTTCCTATGGGGTGTTCCGGCCCAATTCCGTTAAACATTCAAATTAGAACACAAATGGGCTGGGGGTTCAACGAAAATTAAAGTCAGAGATTTTTGGCATGGGCCAGCATATTTTTGCTAAGCGCCAGATTCAGGTCCGGTTGGACCAACTCGTGATGGGTGTCTTTAAAAGGAATGTAAATCAATAAAAAGCGGCGCGCTTTGACGGTGATCTGCGGGAGCAGCTCTTGGCGGCGTTCCCGTGGCTTCATGAAGTTGGCCAGATTAAGCTTGAGGCTCTCCACCGCCTCGTTCAACGGCAGATTGACCGCGTGCCGCTCTCCTTTGGGCTGGCCGGATTCAAGATCTTCCACCGGTTGATTCAGGGTGACGTTGGTGGCGATGGTCAGGTAGCTTTGGGGACGGACTTTGAAGGCGGGATTCCAGAAATAAAACGGTCTTTGCTCCCAGCCCGGCTGCGGTACTTTAGGAAGATTGGCAATCTTGATCAGATCGGCATAGCTTTTAAGGGCGACGGTGCTGACATCGGCCTGAATTCGCCAGAACGGCAGGTAGACCCACCCGTCGCCGGAGCGCTTTACATGGGCGGCCTTGAGCTGGCTCAGCGCGTCTTTCTTGGCCCACCAGACGGTGTGGCAATTGTTGCAGTTGAGGGCCAGTGAATCCCGGTCGCCTTCCAGATCCCAGCCGCATTGTGGGCACAGGGTGGCCAGAAAATTGATCGGCCAACGCGGCGATTCGGTTTGGAGCAGTCCGTCTTCCATTTCATCGACCCTCAACGAAGAGGCCGGCTGGTTGAGGACGCCGTCGATTACCTGCCGTTTAAGGTAGTAGGGCGCATAAATCAGGCTGTAGGTTTCGCCGATATAGTCCTGGTGCAGAATCCTATCGCGCAGCTTGGCGCTGTATTGCCGGGTCCAGTCCCCGAGGACCTCTCCGAACGGCCTTTGGGGTTTGATAAAAGCGCCTTCCTCTTCCGCAGCGGCAAATCGCAGTTTCTGGGTCTGGCCCCGGAAGCCGATATTTACCGGAAAATGGTGGGATCGCAATGCTTGCTGGCTGACGTCCAGGAAGCGCTTTTCAATCTTGCGGTCCAGGCAAGAAAAGAGCATACCCTTGAAGCGCCAGTAGGGGTAGTAAATCACCTCCTCTCCGGACGGTGCATTGTGGGGAATGGTGTAGCGGAAGAACTTCGGCATGGAAAGAAAGGACCCGACTCTACAGAATTCACACCGGAATAGGCGATCGGTCTCCTCCAGCTCCGCCGGGGCCCCGCACTGGGGACACTGGTGCTCGATGATGAAAGACGTCATGGATTAACCCCAATGTCCCCTATGCTTTTCAAATCTTTTGCCATCTTTTAAATGCGACACCGGCCTCAGTACTTCTCCCCGCATTCTGCACAAAACTTTGCGTCCCCCAGATTTTCCGCTCCACAGCCGGGACATTTCTTCGTTTTGGGTTTCGCTTCGGCCGGATGACCGCATCGCGAACAGAACTTGGCGTTGGGGGTCAGGTTCTTGCCGCAATTGGCGCACTCATGAAAAACCAGCAGTTGATGGCCGCATTTGGGGCAGAATTTTGCATCGGTGGGGATACCGTGATGGCACTCCGGGCAGTTGAAGGACGCATCCGGTGCCCCCGAAGGCCCGCCTCCAGGCGTTCCTGCGGCCTGACCCGGCGGCAGTTGGCCGGCAAAATACTGTGCAAACATGGCCGGCATCATCAACCCCAGACCGGCGCCCATGCCGTCTCCGCTGGACTCTCCTTCCGAGGCTTTTTCCATGGCCATGGCCGCTTTCATCTGCATCAATTTGTTCATGTCATCGAAGACACCCATGCGGCTGCGGTCGTCGATGGCCTTTTGGACCTCGGGCGGCGGGGTGATGGAATTCATATAGAGATGGGTCAACCCCAGACCGAAATGTTTGAAATCCTCCTGGAGGCGTTGGGAGAGCCCCTCGGACAGCTCGTCATATTTGGCGGGCAGATTGAGGATCGAATCGATGGTTTCGCCCATATAGTCATTGAAGCGCGACACCACCACGCGGTTGAGGTACTCGTCCACCGCTTCGGTGGTGAAAATGCCCTGTGTGCCCACCATGCTGTTGATGAAAAGCACCGGCTGAACCACTTGCATGTTGAACACGCCGAAGGCGCGCAATCGGATAAGCCCCAATTCGCTGTCTTTGAAAGCGACCGGATCACGGGTTCCCCATTTTAGATTGGTGAAGACCTTCATGTTGACGAAATAGATCTCGGCGCGTAACGGACTGGTGCCGCCCCATGGCAGGCTGGCAATCTTGGTCAGGATGGGGATGTTGCCGGTTTTCAGGGTATGCCGTCCGGGGCCGAATGCTTCTATGGCCTTGCCTTTGTAGAAAAAGACCGCTACCTGGCTCTCGCGTACGGTCAGTTGGGCCCCCCATTTGATCTCGCCGGATCCGGTCTCGGGAATCCGATGGACCAGTTCCTTCCCGCTCTCGTCGAACCACTCGATGTTTTCCAGAAAAATCAGATTGTTTGTTCCCATATCAGACGCTCCTTGAGTTTGATTGCGGCCTTAATGAATATCGCATATCGAGGCGGAACCGCATAATGTTGAAGTAAGGTATCCCGCCATTTTACGTTTAAAAAAGGCAGAGCGCAGCGACTCCACACTTCGACATTCGAAATTCCTTGTTCGATATTCAGCGGTTCTATACCACATCCCCCAAGGGAGATTAGTATAGGTGAGGCGCGGCGTCAAATCCTGCGCGCCGGAGCAACCCACCGAAACCTAAAAATAATAGGTCAGCCATAGGTATCGGTTGTTGGTTGGGGCGACTTTAACAGTCGTGATCCCGACGGGAACGTCAAATCCGCCGAATTCCGATGCATCGCCGCCCCAGCCGAACTCGGCCCCGAGAACCAGTTGAAGATCCTGGGCCACATCCCAGGCCAGTTGGGGCTGGACGAGGGTCGACGGATCCCCTATATTGACGATGGCGATCAGTCGTAGCTGGACCAGGGGGTGGAGCTCGATTCCCAGCTGGCCGGCGAGATAGGTTTCTCCCAGGGTATACAGCTCCCCCCGGTTGATTTTTCCGGAGACCGCCGGATCGGAGAGGGCCGCGGTGTAATCATCATGCCGGTTCAGGCCGTTATAATAGAATTCGACTAAGCCATAGAGGTTCCGACCTCCCCACTGCCAGGCATAGTCCATGTTGGCCACGATTTGCCAATAAGCGCTAATATCGGCGTCCTCATCGGCAAGGGTATAGACGACATCGGTGCGCCAGGCCGCCCCACCGATATAGCCGGTGGCGCCGGCGCCCAACACCAGATCATCGTAGTGCCGGGCGGCCATGAGATCGAATTCCATGCCGGCCAATGGAAAATGCCATTTACCGGCCAGCGATGACTGATCGGTGTCGATGTCACCGGTCAGCGGATTGCGCCTGGGCAGATAGAGCAATTGAACCTCACCGGTTCGGACGGGCAACTGAACGTGGAACATGTCATCGCCCACTTTGTAATCACGCTGAATGGTCGTGGGAGCGAATGGATTGAAGAGGTCCATGGGGTTGAACAGGAGACCGTTGCCCCAGGTTAACGCCTGGCGACCGGCGCGAAATGTAGCGGACGGCGTTTGAAAGGTGAGGTTGAAGCGATCCAGGCGATGGAAAAGGAGATAGTCTTCACCATCTCCAAGCGCGTGGGTCAGATTCATCAGCCGTCGATCGTCATCGATTCCTTGCTTGGAGGTCAGTCGGGCGGCTGTTTCCGCCGGTAAAATAGCCCGCAGGCGGTTGTTGTTTTGCAAGGTGTCGCCTTGCCGGCCCACCAGTTCGTAGTGGGCCTCGAAGATCCACTGCGATCCCATGAAACGCTGGTACTTGATGCGCACTTCTCCCTGACGGTCGAAAAGGGTTCCGGTGTCCGCGAATTGATAGATGGAGGTGTCGTCGGGGTTGGAGAGGGCGCCGATGACGCGGATATGGCCTCCCCATTCCGAGCTGGAATCGTCAGCCATGGCCGCCGGAAGGGTTGGGGCCGCGGCGGTGCATAGCCATGCAAAAGCTGCCGCGGCCATAGCGATGACGAAGGTCGGCCATCGCCGGGTCTGGCGTCCTCCGGCTTTCCCGTAGGGGAAAGATAGCATATAATAAACCCGATCCTTCAGTTCACCGTTGGTTTGTTCCACTTATTGCGCCCTGATGTGCGGTAGCTTCACGACTCCCAATGTTATGTAATCGCTGTATATCTTTTTTATGCTACATTGGGGTTTATTTATGCCACCTTAGATTTCATCCGGTCGCCATCGATGCGGCCATCCTTGATGATCACCACGCGTTGTGCGTAGGCCATGACCATGCTGTCGTGGGTGGAAAAGATAAAGGTGACCCCCCTCCGGGTGTTCATCTCCCGCATCAGTTCCAGCAGGCCCTTGCCGGTCTTGGAGTCCAGGTTGGCGGTGGGCTCGTCAGCCAGCACGATAGAGGGATTGGAGACGATGGCCCGTGCCACCGCCACCCTTTGCTGCTGGCCACCGGAGAGTTCCGACGGCCGGCGGTGATATTTCTCTGAAAGCCCCACGTCATCGAGGATCCGCCGGGCCCGTTGTCGCCGTTCCGAGGCCGTCACGCCCTGCAACTGCATGACGTATTCGACATTTTCAACCGCAGAAAGCACGGGAATCAGGTTGTACGCCTGGAAGACGAATCCGATGTGCTGCAATCTCAATTCCGCCATCTGCGCGTCTTTCAACCGGCTGTAGTCGTTGCCGTTCACCACAATACGGCCCTCATCCGGCCGGTCCAATCCGCCGATCAGATTGAGCAAGGTGGTTTTGCCGGAACCGGAAGGTCCGGCCAGGGCCACGAAACCGCCGGCTTCGATTTCCAGATTGACCGACTGCAGTGCCGTAACTTTTACTTTCCCCTGCCGGTAAGTCTTGGTGACATCATGACATGTGACGATGGGCATATCTACTCCGTAGATGGTTCAAAGTTCAAAGTTCAAAGTTCAAGGTTCATAGTTCATAGTTCTTGGTTTATGATCAATGGTTGAACCCACAGATTCTGTTTTTGATGCTGATAACAATTGTGAAAGCGTTTCGCTTTTGTCTATCTGCACCGACTATGTACATTGGCATGTTCCGATTTTGGTTTTAACCCTGAACTTTGAACCACGAACCAAATCTTTATACATGTGTCAGCGCTTCCACCGGCGTAAATCTGGCGGCTTTTACGGCCGGGTAGAGGCTGACGATCAACCCCAGCAGCAGGACCACCAGGTTTGCGGCCAGGATATCTTTGACCAGCACGATGGGATAGATGATGCGGGCCATACCGGCATATTCCACGCCTTGCGCCAGTTCGGACAAGTCGATGCCTCCGAAGGAGAGTCCCCAGTTGGTCAAAAGCCCCAGAATGTTGCCGATAATGATGCCGAGCAGCAGAATGGCGGCGGACTCTGTCAAAATTCCCCGAATAATGCGTCCTGGCCGCATACCCAGCGCTTTGAGCAGTCCGAATTCGCGCATACGCTCGAATACCGACATCAGCGTGGTGTTGACGATACCGAATCCCATGGCCACGAAGATCACCAGAAACCAGATGAAGACAAAGGTATCGTACAGCTTCAGTACGGCGGTCACCAGCGGCAGAATTGTCTGCCAGGAGCGGACGATCAGATCCCCGTCTCTTATCTTGTCCTTGAGGTGCGCGGTGGTGGTTTCGCTCAAGTCGGCATCAGGCAGCAGTATCGCGATCTCTGAGACAGCCGTGCCCATCTTCAGCATCTTCTGCGCGGTGTGGATCGGTATAAAGACATAGCCCTTCTCAGTGGCCTCCATTTCGGCCTGGAACAGCCCTACAATGCGATACGCCCGGGAAGAGATGTCCCCTGGGGCGTCCCTGGACATCAGGATGATCTTCTTTCCGATCTCTGTTTCGAATTCTTCTGCCAGCGCCTTGCCGATCACAATGGACGAGGTGTCGCTTTCGTCGAGGTAGCGGCCCTGGGTAACGGCCGCGCCGATGAAAGAGATGTGGGCTTCCCTTTCCGGTTCGATGCCGATCATGGAAACGCCTGTGCTGTGTCGGGCATTGCTGGCCACGGCATTGACCCTGACCCGGGTCGACCACATGCTTCCCTCGGGCAGTTCCTTTTTTAGGATTGACTGGATGGCCAGCGGGTCCGTGATGCGGTAATCCACCACCGGGTCATCCGGGTATTGGCGTTGATGGATCTGGATGTGCCCGGTCAGGGTATCGATGTTGTTCTTGACCATGCCGCCCACGATGCCGCGCATCAAAGCCGCAATGCAGATCATGCTCCAGACCCCAATCACCACGGCCACCAGAATCACGGCCGTGCGACGGGGATTGCGCCAGATATTTCGCCATGCGAGTTGAAAGTCCATACTAATGGCTCATTGCCTCCACCGGTTTCAACCGGCGGATCTTCAGGGCCGGGTAGAGGGCCGATAAAAAGGTGATGACAAAGACCACCGCCGGGCCGATGCTGGCGGATAGGAGCGACAATTGCGGGTATAGGCGCGGTGGGATGCCGTATTGTTTGAAAAGCTCCGCAGAGCCTGAGATCTCGATGCCGTGCAACTGGAAATACCAGGTCAGCAGGCACCCGGCGGTGACGCCGGCCATGACGCCCACCAGGGTCATGCCGGCGGATTCGGTCAGGACCAGGCGCGTCAGCCGCCCCGGCTGCGTTCCCACCGCCATCATGACGCCGAATTCATGGGTGCGTTCCAGAATGGCCATCAAAAACGTGTTCAAGATGCTGAAGGCCACCACCATGATCAGGATCATGTAGAAGATGCTGCCGCTGACCAGATCCATGCGGATGGCCTGGCGCAGGCCGGGCATGAGTTCGTCCCAGTCCAGGACGGTCAGCTTCTCCGGTGCAGCGGAACGGGCCAGCTGGTTTTGGAGAGTTGCCTTGATGGACGGAACCGACGACAGGCGGTCGGCGATCACCACCACTTCGTGAACCGCCTGGTCCATGAAGAATACTTCCTGAAAGGTGGCCAGCGGAATATGCACCGCGCTGCGATCGAATTCATCCATGCCGGATGCATAAATGCCCTGGACGGTAAGCACAGTGGCGGCCACCGATCCATCCCTGCCCTGGCCCAGGATGGTGATCTCATCCCCCACCTCGGCACCCAGGTTGCGGGCCAGCAGCCTTCCCACCAGTGCCCCGGAAAGATCTTCCGGGGTTGGGGGACTGTTCCAATATCTTCCCTTTTGAACGATATCTTTCAGCGTGGAGACCCTTGCCTCCCGGTCGGGCTCTACGCCGACCACCATGGCGCCGTAGGAGCGTTTTTCGGTGGAGATCAGGGCAAATCCCCTGGCACGGCAAGTGTAAGCGCTGACCGAGGCGATCCCATCCAGCATGCGTTCCACCGGACGGGGATCGGAGATGACCAGCTCCATCTTCTTGCGGGACTGGTATCCTTCGGCTTGGACTTGAAGATGGCCGGTATTGATTTTGACCGAAGCATTGATCATGGTGTCATAGCTGCCGAATTGAAAGGAGAGCATGAAGACCAGCAGTACACAGGCAAAGGCGATGGCCAGCACGGTGAGAATGGTGCGCCGGGGGTTTCGCCAGATGTTGCGCCAAGCCATTTTAACGTCGATCAACACCTTCTATCTCCGTTGTTTTGTTTTCAGGCGGTTGAGGGTGAAATAGCGATCGGGCAGGTCATCCTTGAAGGCCAGCCGATGGTAGCGCAGCAGGGTGTACTGTCCCTCCTTGCCGTTTTCCTGCATCTTCCACACCTTGGGAAACATGCGACCGCCCATCATTTGTATCTGATCACCGGTCATCCGCTTAACTGGCTGGAGATCTTCATCGTAGAACTCCTCCAGAAGAAGCACGTCGTCATCGCGAATATGCATGATCTGCATTCCCCATACTACGGGCGCATCCGGCTTGGGAGTGGACTTGATGATAAAGACGTCGTGGCCCTCGTGGGTCGTGGTGCCCACCAACTCGTGGGTGTAGTCGGTGAGGATACTGTCGCTCTTGGAGATATCGTTGTTGGAAAAATCCGATCCCAGCCACGATTGGGCCATCAGCGAGGGCGGTAATTTGATGACGCGGTTGACCTTGGGATTGTAGGTCCACATCTCCCGCCCCCGTTTGAGAGTGCCGTTGCCCTTGTCTTTGGCCGGGGCGGTGATGCGCACCAGGCTGCGGTCGGTGCCTTTGGTCCAGGCGTCCAGCTCCATCACCCGTTCCCAGTTGGGACGGTGGATCACCATCTCGAACGTCGCCTCCGACGCCTTGCCACGGTAGTGATTGAATCCCGCCTCGATAATCTCCTGCGCGGTGCGGGCGGACAGGGATCCAACGCTCGTCAACAGGATGCTGATCACAGCGGCAATAGCGGTGATCGTCTTCATTAAATTCACCATTCGCTTTTTCCTCGGATAGGGATTAACAACAGCTTAGTCCTCCAGGTTGGAAGGCTGCCGCAGCCCGGCTACAACCACCCGCATATGATCACGGCTCGTTCCCAGGGGGTCGAAATCCGGATCAAGCCACGCCTGGAACAGCAAGGCGTCCCATGAACCGATCAGGGCGGAGGCGATTTTTTCGGGATCAATATCGGCTTTAAACTCGCCGTTGGTTGCACCTTCCTGGATCAACGCTGCCAGCGAGCTGCGAAAGGCTGCGTATCCGTCATTGAAGGCATCCCTGAAACGCCGACGTCCAGGCAGCGCCGCCGTGGCCGACCAAAACTCCAGCACCAGGCCGTAAAGCTCCAGCTTCTCAATCCAGTCCCGGATCACATGATCGGCCAGGCTCATCAGCCGGTCAGCAACGGAACCCGTCAGTGTCTCCGCCAGGGTGCTCATCTGTTGTTCAGCATCGGCCAGCAGGTATTCGAGGGTGGCAAAGAAGAGTTCCTCCTTGCTGCGAAAATACTCGTAGATGGTGCCCTTGCCGATGCCGGCCGCCCGCGCCACTTCAATGATGCGGGTGCCGGCATAGCCTTTCTGCGCAAAGGTGGTCAAGGCAGCGGCGATGATGCGGTCTCTTTTTTGGGGATCTGGTTTGCGGGCCATTGTTTTCTCGTTGCCATTCTGCTGTTTTGGCGGTTCAAATGGCGATGACCGTAAAGGTGATAATTAATACCGACCGGTCGGTCAATAATCTAATGGGCTAAGCGCCAATTGTCAAGGGCAGAAGGAAAATTAGACACGTCGGTGATCGACAATAGCAGTACCAGCGCTCTTTGAATCCGGAAAATCTAATTATTTCTTTGACATGAAAGAATGTAGGCGATAATTGATTACGACGATCTACCAAACAAATCTAAAAATAGGATTATGGCTATTTTAGACTTTTATTATCCCTTGGAACTTCAATTGAGTAAATTTAGATGCGTTCATTGTAGGAATGAGTTTCCATTAAGGAGTGGCACATAGCCTGCTGCGGTCGTGGATGCGCACAGCCCGCGTTCCCCTAAGCAGCGACTGCGTGCCAGAACAAGCTGGTAGATAATACCGAATGAATGAAATACATATCCTTTTTATCAGATACTTGATCGGCATATTGATGATGAAGGAGCTTATTCTGAAATGACTTTAATTAGCGTAGTAGTGGTCGGTCTGGTGGCTTTGCTTCATGCGTGTTTTTTAATCTTGGAAATGTTTTTATGGGACAAACCAATGGGACTGAAGGTGTTTGGGCAAACCATAGAGCAGGCTGGTACAACGAAGGTGCTTGCTGCAAATCAGGGATTATACAACGGTTTTATTGCGGCCGGGCTTATTTTGGGCCTGCTGCAGGGCGATGCCGGTTTCGATATCACAGTGTTCTTCTTGTCATGTATAATTGTTGCCGGTGTGTTTGGCGCATTCACTGCTAATCGAAAAATAATCTTTGTCCAGGCTTTGCCTGGCTTAATCGGTTTGCTGCTGGTCGTCTTCACAAGATAACATCGCACCATTTGCTGTATCCAGTCGATCAAGGACGCCGTTAGGATCAATCCCTTGCATAAAATTTTTATTGTTGGTGAACCTTTGCAGCGATATAACCCACTGTGTAGGTAACCCGGCGATGTTGTGGCGAACTGAGCCAAAATCTTGGCCCGCTGAGGAATTGCCGATGAAAGGTTTGAACATTAAAAACCTTCTTCCGCCGGGCATGGAACGAGAATATTCCTTTGTGCGCATTGCTTGCGAGGGCGCTTTGGCCCAATGCCGATGATGTTCTCTTGCCTGTGCAGAATCAGGGTTCGTTGGAACCTGCAACTTTGTCCCCGGAGGCGAAAATGAAAGGAATGGCTGCCTGTAAGCGAAAACTGCTCTCAATTTCAGTGCTTTTGCTCGGTATTTTTTTGCTCGGAGAGCTGCCCGCTCCGTTAGGTGCCGACATGATCGCGAATTTAAGCCTGTCCCAAAAGTTCGGTATGCAAGTGAAAAAGAATCTGGGGCCCGCTGTGACGATGAACCAGACGCTTTTTAATGTGAAGCTCCCATTAAAGATCTCAAAGATGCCCGGCCCCTGGAAAAATGCGAAATTTGTGGGAATGGCCACCGTCTATTTTCTGGATGGCGCTGGAGAAACGGTTGGCTATGCAATGACCAAGGACGGGGAGGAGGGAATGCCGCTGAATATCAGCCTCGATAGCGGCAGCTACAACGGGACCGTTGTTCTTCCCATCCAGACGGTCACCGGGGCTCTTACCGGCAAGACCTGCAGCGCTGCCGTTGTGATGGCCAAACTGGGGGATCAGATCATGTTCATCGGATTCTCCAAGGGGGGAACCGCGCCCAATTCAGGTGTATGCGCAAAGATGAACGCATCAGGATTAACGCCTGGTACGATCATACACTAAGGATGGTATCATAATCCAAGATCCGGAAGGATGGACCGATTCCGTCCCAGACAGGAGGATGGTATGCGACACTGGCGCATTTGCCTTATAATTATAGCAATGCAACTTTTCCTGCCGGCAGTGCCCTGTTCGGCCGGCAAACCGACACCGGCCGGCGGTATGCCGGATGTTCAATTCGCCAATCTGCCCGACATCGTTCTTCCGCCCATTGTCTACAAGGGGCCTGTATTGGACGATATCGGCATGAAGCTCATCTCTTACACCGGACCGGATCTTTCAGATATTACGTTGGATCCGATTCACTTCAGCAAGGCTACCTTGGCTGTCAAGCCGTCGGCGACCCTGACCAGCAGCTCGGCAAAGGCGGCAGAAGGTGTCAAATGGCCGGTGGCCTCTATCCCCGGTACGTCGCCCGGGGTGAAGATTATTTCGCCGAAACCCGGCCAAACCGTAATGGGCAACGTATTGCTGGAAGTCCAGATCACAGGCTGGCTGGGGACCCCCGGCGTTGATCTGGCCTGGTGGTGGAGCGCCCCCACACCCTCAGGGCATTGGCCGTCCACTCCAAAAAGGATGACGGTGGTGAGCAGTCTCAACGGTAAGAGCCGTGTCATCATACCAGCTTCGGCCTTCCCTGAAATGGGTCAGTGGCGGGTGGAGGCTGAAATAAAGGTTTCCGATAACCTTCGGGTATCCGATGATGTGAGCTTTAAACTCGCCGGTGCCATGCACCCGCATAATAAAACCGCTATTAAGAAGAAAAATCCGAAACAGACACTTCCGGGCACTGCTGTGCAAAAACCGGACGCAGTAAAAAAGCGTACCCTTCTTCCATCTTTAAAAGGGGTAAAGCCTTAGCTGAATAAATGCATGAACACCGCACGGGGTTGGAAATCCGGTCAATATGGTGCCTATGATAAAAAGAATCATAAGCAGTTATACGGCAAGTGTTTGGATTCCTTTTATATTTGTGGTATTTTTCTTATTAATTGCAAGCCTGCTTGTTATCTCCGGAGGACTGCATACCAAAAGTCCATTAAGTTTTTCCACCGAATTATTTGTTAAGTTTTATGCATTTTCATTGCTGGGACAGGTTTATGTCAGTTTTTGGAATTTTTTCGCTAAAGGAACAAAAACAGGTACTATTCAACTAATGCTATTAGCAGTTTCTCTGCTGATCTCATTTTTATCGTTTTTCTTTTTGCTTCTGCCTTCTTGGAGAGGCTTTTTCGGGTAAATTTAGGGCGATGAGATGGCATCAAAGGGTTTATCCCAAAATCCCGGAAGGCCGTTTGTCGGTGGGAATCGGGATTAAATGCAACCCTCTATCAGTCTTAGGATCGTTTCCTCCAATCCATTCATATCCATGACCGGTTTTCCAAATACTTTGTCCACCACGCAGGGAAGTTGAATCAGATCCTCCGATATTTCATACATCGGGGAACCTGTGCAGACCACAAAAAACATGGACGGATATCTTTCAGATGCTATCCGGATAAAAGATTCTCCATCCATACCGCGCATGCGAATATCGACTATTGCAACTGAACACGTCATGGTTTTTAGCAGTTCAAGGGCTGCTTCTCCGCTGTCGGCTGTAAAAACCTGCCATTCCCGGTCTTCAAAAAAATAAGAAAAACTCTGTTTGATGTGCAGCTCGTCATCAACGATCAAGATTATTTTTTCTTTTGAATCCATAGGGGTTAAATCTACTTGTCCAGTTCTTCTCGAATGACGGATGCCAAATGTCTGGCAATGATCGGTTTCTGAAGATATCGGCGGATACCTAGTGGATTAGCAGCCTCATCATTGAGGGCGTCATTAAAGCCTGTACATAATAATACCGGAATATCCTTTTTTAAAGATAATATCTCCTTAGATAGGACCTTACCATCCATTTTCGGCATTATCATATCGGTGATCACCATATCAAAGCTATCAGGATCTTCTTTGAAAGCCATTAAAGCAGCTGCGCTGTCGTTGAAACAATAAACACTGTATCCCATGTTGGAAAGAAGCTCCCGGGTTGTATACAAAATATCTTGCTCGTCGTCTACAAGCATGATTCTTTCCGTACCTTTATAACTGAAGCCATTGATTTCGGTCTTGGAAACCGGCTCAAGCGTTTGACCGAAAACCGGGAAGAACAGTTTAAAAACAGTGCCGATATCAACTCGACTGGATATTTTTAAAAACCCGTTATGTTTTTTGACGATACCATTGACAACAGCCAATCCAAGCCCTGTCCCCTGCGTAACTTCCTTGGTTGTGAAATAGGGATCAAATATCCGATCAAGATTTTCTTTGTCAATTCCACAGCCCGTATCTTCAATTTCAAGCATGATATATTGACCGGGATGGCAAAAATCATCTGTGTTATCCTTGCTGATCGTTATGTCCTGCAACTTTAAAGATAATATTCCTCCGGTATCCTTCATGGCATGATATGCATTGGTGCCGAGATTCATGACGACTTGGTGAACTTGGGTCGCATCGGCCAAAACAATACCCTCGGAATCTATTTTTTCAATAATTTGAATTGTGGAGGGAATGGATGACCGTAAAAATTTGGCTGCTTCTTTAATAATCTGGGAAAGCTGCATAGGGATCATTTCAGATTTGCTTTGACGGCTGAAGGTCAGTATTTGTGTAACGAGTTCTCCCGCTCTGTTGGCTCCTTTCAAGACTTGTTTCAAATATTTAAGGGCTTTGTCACGTGAGTTGATTTCCATTATCGCCAGTTCGGAGTATTTTTTGTGTTTTCATATGCTTTGATGGCTCGAATGGTTTCGCAACTGTAGGACGCAAGTATCGCTCCGATTTCCTTATCCTCTTCAACAAAAGGGGCACCATTTTTACCGTGGAGCGTGATAACGGCAATATCGTTGCCATAGCTGTCGCAAATCGGAAAGGCAAGAAGGGAGCCGTCAGTATAATCTATCCATCCGCTGGGCGTAATACATTTTTCTTCTTCAATATTGCGTATAAGAAGGGGTTGACCGCCATCTATTGCTATCTTGAGAATGGAGTTTTCAGGTAGCGGAAAAGATAAAAATGCGGAAGCATGACCTGGATCGAGCGAGGACATGAGTCTTAATCCATTTTCCTCGACCAAATAAAGGCTGCCGCCGGATGCCGCCATATAAGATGCATATTCGCCAAGAATTTTGAGCCCAAATTGTTTTAAATCCACACACCCGGTCAATTTTTGGGTGGTTTCAACTATCTTATGTAAACGGGCATTGACGTGAGAAAGATTAGTATTGGCTTGTTCGAGTTCACGGGTTCTTTCTATTACCATGAATTCAAGGCGTTTCTGGTAAGCCTTGTTTTCTTTTTTCAGTCGAGCCTTTTCCAGGGCTTTCTCGACAGAGTGTCCTAAAATGGAGAAATCCAGAACTGGTTTTTCCAAATAGTCCCAGGCACCATACCTGAGCGCCCGGACGACGTCAGCTCTCAGGTTGGCCCCTGAAATGATGATAATCGGCAGATCCGGAAAAAGTTTCTTCCCTTCCTTCAGCAGTTCGAAGCCATCCATCTCAGGCATCCTGAGATCCAGAAGGACAAGATCCGGTCTCACGGATCTTAACATCTCAAAACCTATCCTCCCATTTTCTGCAAGCAGAACGCTATAGTCACGGTCTTCCAGATAATCTGCAAAACTCTGACGAATATGCTTTTCATCGTCTATGATGAGTATTTTTGGAGAACTGTTCATATCGATTTGATTTAACTATTTTGCTCCAAAGGCAATCGAATGATAAATGTAGATCCCTTTCCCAAGATCGACGCCACATCCATTGTTCCACCATGATTCTGTGTAATAATAAAATATGAGACCGACAGTCCAAGACCCGTCCCCACCCCTACAGGCTTCGTTGTAAAAAACGGTTCAAAGATACGGGATTGGGTGGGTTTGTCCATTCCGGGACCATTGTCTTCGATCTCTATTTTCAGCATGTTCGTATCAGTTTCAACTGAAAGCCGCAGAATAAAACTAGGAGCCGCGTCTTTTTCAGTATGCTCCGCCTGCATGGCCTGAGCACCGTTTCGAAGGATATTCAGCAGTACCTGCTGAATTTTGGCCCCTTCACAATGAAGCATGGGCAGGTTATTCTCATATTTTTTTATGATTTGAATGGTTTTAAAATCATATTGTTTTTTTAAATCATAGTCCGTGACAGCAAGCTCAAGGGTTTTATCCATCAGTTGTGCAGGGTGATGGTAAGAGAAAGTAGCTTCCGTTTTTCTTGCAAAACTTAACATGTTATCGACGATGTCAGCCACCCGCCGGCCGGATTCGTTGATGGCTTCCAACATTCTCAGGATATCTCTCTTCTGCATGAAGGTTTTGATATGTTCCATAGGAATGCCGATTTCTTCTGCAACGCGCAAATTGGCCGGTATCTGAAGGTCTGCGAGTCGCGATTTCATGATATTGGCGGTTTGAATCATGCCCGCCAGGGGGTTGTTAATCTCATGGGCCATGCCTGCAGCAAGTCCGCCGACAGAAACCATTTTTTCGCTTTGTACCATTATTTCTTCCAATCTCACATTATCGGTGACATCATCTATCCGGATGACAGCACCCTCAACGCCGTTGGCAATTAACGGAAAAATCGTTACATCAACGTAGCGCATCTCGGTCTGTGCTTTAAAGGGCTTGTTGTTCTCCTGGTTGATTTGGCGGGTCTGGATGCTCTGGATAATTTTTCCTTTTTCAAAAGCCATCTGTGGAAGTACATCAGAAATGATTTTGGACCTTGCATCCTCAGCTGATATCCCGGTCGCTTTTTCGGCTGTTTTATTCCATTGGGTGACAGAACATTTGCGGTCCACACCGACAATTAATGACGGCATTGAGTTGATGATATTGGATAAGTAGTTTCGAAGTTTACGGATTTCCTCCTCGGTCTTTCTTTTTTCCGTAATATTTACAGCAATACCGTTTAGGCCGCTCACCGTCTTCTCTTTGTCGAATGAGGGGGTCAGGACAATGTGATAGGTCGCTCCGTTGAGATCGGATTCAAATTCGCAGAGATTGCCGCTTAGGCCTTTTTTTATTCCATCAAGAAGTTTTGGATGATCCTTATATTGGTCAAAAACAGACATGCCGACAACCTGACCCGGCTCAAGTCCCAGAGTAAGTAGCTCCTTTCCTTCGGACAAGGTAAATATTCCTTTTTCATCCAACGACCAAATAATGACCGGGAGCGTATTATAAATCGCCTTTAGTTGAATATAGTTCTGCTGCAGGGTTCGTTCTGCAAGCTTTTTTTCGGTCAGGTCTCTATATTCGACAGATCGAACAATGCGCCCTTTGTAAGGGACATTCTTGCCGTGAATATAGAGGGGAAACACGGTTCCGTCTTTTCTGATCCCTTCAGCTTCATAGGGTTGATCAAAACCGGACGCAATGTTTTTCGCAACGGTCTCCCGCCAGTCATGAGCGACAAGCGTGTTGAGTGCATCCATACCCATCAGTTCATCAAGGGTGTAGCCTGTCATGTCGGAGAGACCTTGATTGCATTCTAATACAATTCCCTGATAATGGAGAAAAAGGCCGCCAAATGAGGCATCATGAAGCGCACGGTACCGTTCCTCGCTCTCCTGAAGACCCCGTTGCATCAGTTTGTGATCAGCAATGTCCGAGTGTGTCCCGGTAAATCGTGTGGGCGCACGCTTTTCGTTACGGGCTACAATTTTCCCTTCCCAAGCGCCTTCGTTGGCGCCTGACAATGCCAAGTCCAGTCGCTCTTCACTTTCCCTCAGCGAAGCCTCAATGGCCTTGCGTTGCGTAATATCATGGGCTGAAGCAAAGGTAATACCCCGTTCAGGCATGGGCCGGGATATCCACTCCAGCCAGCGGTATGTTCCGTCTGAACATCTGTATCGATTTGTAAAGTTTGAGACCTTTTTCCCAAGTTTTAATTTTTCATTGACGATGGCGATCGTGGGTTCGATATCTTCTGGATGGATAAAATCAATAAAAGAATGGCGTAGCAACTCCTCTTCCTCATATCCGAGCAGGGCTGTAAAAGCAGGATTGACCTTTAAAAATTTAGAGGTATTGATGTCAGCAACACATATGAGGTTTGGAGAGAGCATAAATATTTCAGCATATATCTCCCTATCCTGCTTGAGTTGTTTCATTTCGTCTTGTAATGCTTTTGTTTGTCTTTTCAGCACTTCACAAGATAGATCCCCAGCCATACAAACCCCGCATTTCTGTTTGTTCCTATTGCGTTGCCTGCCACCGGTTTGCCGTAACTTTTTTCGGATAGACCTTAGAATTGACCCTATAATTTCACTTCAATTTCTCATAGCGTGGGAATGGGCAAAGTGAAAATATAGGGGCCTATCATCAATTCACAAAACCAACTATAATGCTAACGCATCATAATTTTACAATAATTCACGGGATTTATCTGACGTTTAACATCACATTTCAGAAGCAGGTTGGCACGCAGCGCTTGAAACGGGGTACAAAATATCGAGCCGATAGAACAGACGATTATGGCGCTGGTGGTATGGGTTGAGCAGCTCGAAAACGAATCGAACGACTTGACGCCAGCAGACGAATTTGATCCTAACTTATTTTTATACAAATTAATATTAATAATTGCAATAGTTGATCAAACCGGTGTCTGCCCTTCGTGCGGCACGCAACCCATTGATTTAAGGGTCCTTTTTGAGGCCGGCGCCGTATTTGTGACCTATTGCCATACTGGCGCCTACGACACCACCACCGTTTTTTTCCCTTTTCCATCCGGAGATAAATCCAAATCCGCTGGAAATTCTTGCCGCTGATAGAAATACCGTAGGCCGTAATGATTAAGAATCCTGGATGGTGAAGCGTCAGGAAAGCGGTGCAATTGCGACTTTCAACATATGATGCATTGTTACCAACAGGCCGACCCCCGAATCGTTCCTTAGCCGCACCCCTATGGCTTGACAGTGGGAAGGACAATGCTAAACTGAGGGCGTTGTGTCAGCCTGGAAAAGGTACGGCGTGATCAAATTCTTGTTGAAGTGACGCTTTTTAAAATTCGCGCTTTATGCGGACAGCCTTCCTTCAGTTGTTCGGAACACAAGCGCGCTGTGTTATCCAGTTTTTCTATCCAAACGGCGTTAGAGGCGAAACATGAAACTGATGCATGAGATGCTGCTCCGACAGGAGCCTTTTGAAGAGATTGTCATGGGCAACACGGCGCTGGTTCGCGCTATGGTGGAGGCCGGCACCCGGGTGGTCACTTCGTATCCCGGTTCCCCGACGCCGGAGATCGCCACGGCCATCGGCACGATTCCCTTCGATGATCGGCCGTTCTATTTCGAATTTTCAACCAACGAGAAGGTAGCCACCGAGGTCGCCTATGGCGCGGCGGTCAACGGCCATCTCTCCACGGTATTTTTCAAAAGCGTGGGGCTCAATGTGGCTGCCGACACCTTTGTTCAGTTGAGCCTCATGAACATCATCGGCGGGATGGTAGTGGTTTTGGGTGACGATCCCGGCGCCAATTCTTCGCAAAACGAACAGGACAACCGCCACCTGGCGCAGATGTGCTACACGCCTGTCCTCGAACCTGGAAACCCGACGGAGGTCTACACCTTTTACAAGGCCGCCGCCCGGTTGAGCCAGGAGCGGCATATGCCGGTGATCCTGCGGCTGACCACCCATGTCTGCCATGCCAAGGAGAAGGTGGCATTCGAGGGCTGGACTCCCCGGGAGTTAGACCCGACCCCGCGCTTTGATCCGGCCAACGGACCCTACATCCCCATCGCCGAACTGGTGCTTCCCATGAAGCGGCGGGCGATGGGCAACCTCGAGGCCGTTCGGGCCTACGCCGAAACGTCGGATCTCAACCAGGTCATCGACAACCAGAACAAAGCACGTGGGATCATCACCATGGGCCTGCCGTTCCAGTCTCTGGTGGACGTGCTGGACGGATGTGGGCACAAGCCGGATATCCTTAAGCTAGGCATCGTCTATCCGCTGCCCCACCAAATGATCCGCGCCTTTCTGGCCGACCACCAGGAGGTGAAGGTCCTTGAAGAACTGGATGACGAACTGGGCAAAGAGGTCAAAAGCATCGCCTACGACGCGGGACTGAAAACGGCCATTACCAGCAAATTGGACAGCGAAGACTGGCCCAACTGTGCCCCGGCTGCGGGCATCGCAGCGCCTTTTATGCCATCAAGCAGGCCCTGGCCGATAGCGACATCAGCGTGGCGGACATCGGCTGCCACACCCTGGGGTATATGCCGCCATACGAAGTCGGCCAGCTGCTCATGTGCATGGGGGCCTCCACCGGCATCGGATCGGGTTTGTCTCTTTTCAACACCACCCGGAAAGTGGTGGTGTTCATGGGGGACTCCACCTTTTTTCACGCTGGTCTGCCCGGGCTGATCAATGCTATCTTCAACCGCCACAATGTCACCATGATCGTCATGGAAAACGGCACCACCGCGATGACCGGCCATCAGGACCATGCGGCCAGCGGGCGCAACTTCAATGCTGAAACCGACCGGATTCCCATCCGCAGCGTGTTGGAGGGGTTGGGCGTCGATCCCATTTTCGAAACCGACACCTACCAGCAGGAACGCCTCGCCGATCTGGTGAAAAAAGCCGTGGCGGTTGACGGATTCAGCGTGGTGATCGCCCGGCATCCCTGCATGCTGAAGTTCACCCGTGAAGCCCGCAAGAAGCCGAACTATCAATTGCGCCAGGTGGATATCGACCAAAAGATCTGCGAGCGCCTCCACACCTGCGTGGCCCAGTTCGGCTGCCCCACTTTCAGCCGAAATAAAGACGGGAGCGTGGCGGTCAACACGGACCTGTGCATTGGTGACGGTTCCTGCATTCAGACATGCCCGACCCAGGCCGTCACGACACCGAAAATCGTATCCTGAGAAGAGGTGGGACGCCCATGAAACAATTCAACATTTACCTTACCGGCGTGGGGGGGCAGGGCATCGGCCTGCTCAGCGAAGCCATTCTGCGGGCGGCCGATTATGCCGGGCATCTTGTCAAAGGTGTGGACACCCATGGACTGGCTCAAAGGGGCGGGATCGTGGTATCCCAGATCCGCCTCGGCACGCAGGTGCATACCCCGCTGGTGCCCCGACATCAGGCTGATCTGCTCATATCCCTGGAACGCCATGAAGCCCTGCGCGCCCTGACGGATTTTGCAAAGCACGGCGCCACGCTGATCTATTACAACACCGTTTGGCAGCCCCTGGATGTGCGCCTGGGCACCGCCCGGGAGGTGTCGGCAGAGGCCGTAGAGGCGCTCTGTCGGCAAATGGGCGTAGAGCGCATAGAAGTTTATCATCCGGACCTGGAAGATGTCCGCATGCAAAACGTGGCATTGTTGGCGCGCATCGATAAAGAGGGACTGGTTCCCGGTGTAAAAAGCGAAAATTACCGGCAGGCATTAGAGGATCTGATGGCCGGATCGATGCTGAAGAAGAATTTGGCACTTTATGAAGCGAAACGAACGGCGGCCTAGACAAATATTTATATTGAAAAAAGCGGCCATCCTGGTAATGGCCACTCTGGGGATTGCAATGCTTTTTACTGTGGCTGCTTGGGCGGAGTGCGACACAGGGGAATATTCAAACCAGCGCCAAAAGATGGCGGACCGCCAGATCGCCGGCCGCGGAATCCGCAATCCTGCCGTCCTGGCGGCGATGAAGACCGTGCCGCGCCACTGCTTCGTCCCGGAGCGCCAAAAGCGCAACGCGTACCGCGACGGTCCGCTGCCGATCGGGCACGGTCAGACCATATCCCAGCCCTATATCGTCGCCATCATGTCCGAACTGCTTGATGTGAAACCAGGGCAGAGCGTCCTTGAAGTGGGGACCGGTTCGGGGTACCAGGCCGCTGTACTGGCGGCCATGGGAATCGACGTCTTTACCATAGAGATCGTCGCTCCATTGGGGGAAAGGGCGGCCCGGACCCTCAAGGAACTGGGATACGAGACCGTGCATACCCGCATCGGCGACGGCTACAAGGGATGGCCGGACCAGGCGCCATTTGACGGCATCATCGTGACAGCTGCCCCGTCGCGCATTCCCCATCCCCTGATTGAACAATTGGCCGAAAACGGCCGCATGGTCATTCCCGTGGGGCCGGTCCGCGGCGTCCAGCAACTCCTTCTCCTGCGAAAGATCAACGGGAAAATCAAACGAGAGCGGATCTTTGATGTCCGGTTCGTGCCCATGGTGGATAAAAAGGGCAAGGGGTATTAGACAGAGCACACCACCACGCGTTGGCCGTCAGGGATCGGAAAGGTTTACCTAAGAATTTGGCATCGCTTGGTATACAAATTGGTCAAGCGCTCGGCTAAACGTCCGATAATAACCTTATAAGTTAGGAAAACGGCATGTCTCAAACTATGGTGGTTTGGACACGACAGGCACCGGATCATTGATGGAGCGTTCCGGCTGCTGATAGGCGATGGGATAAACTAATGGATTGAAGAGCCCGTTTGGGTCAGCTGCTATTACAAATTCACATCCGGAGAAATCAGAGTGCCAGATCCTGGGAAAATTGAAGGACCGAAGCTTGACGCATTGTTTGAATCCCTGATTACAGAAAAAACGATCCTTTCCATGTACGTTGCGGGAACCGATTTCCAGCGGTTGACCTGTATCATCGGCGCGGAGCGGACCCCGGAGGGCAACCGGCTGCTGGTGGATTGCCCAGAGGGTTTCACCCAGGCAACCGCGAAAACCGAAACCTTAGACATACGGTTCAACTTCAACGGGAAAGACCAGTTGGAATACCTCTTCAGCACCAGCAGCGGCACGCTCAGCGGAAGCACCTTAAAAGTGCCGTTCCCCGATTATGTTGAGCGTCTGCAGCGTCGGAAAAATTTCAGGATCGACACATTGCCGGGGACGCGGCTCTATTTTTCCACCGGCAAATTGGAAGGGCAAATCGACCTGATAAATATCAGCCTGGGCGGTGCCTTTGGTATGCTGAGCAAACTCAACCAAGAAAATCCGACCGGATCGGTATTCAAAGTCAATCAACGGCTTTACAAAATCCGCATTGTTTTTCCTTCCGACAAATTAATGGAACAGAAAACCGTATTCGTCAAAAAAGCCGAAGTGAGAAGAATAGAACGGGACAGGGAACGCAAGCGTTACAAGTATGCCCTTGAGTTCATGAACATTGACAAGGAAAATCACCAGGAACTGACCAAAGCCATTTATCACATTCAGCGGCAATTTCTGCAAAACCGCTAATAGTGAACATCCCAAATAAACTCGACTTGGCATACGGCCAACCCCTTAGTCCGGGGCGCGATATCCGGTTTTGAATTTAAAGGCCCACAAAGAGAAGCCTCCAAATGTTGGGGCATTGGTGATCGGACTGTTGTGGAAATAGCCGTTTTCGGTATAGATGCCGACGTGGCAATTGCCGCCGCCGGTGCACGACCGGTCCTTGCGCCCCTTAAACCGATTCACCCAGACCACGATATCGCCTGGTTTCAAATCCTTTGGATTGTCAACTTTAGGCCAGTCTTTCAAGACCGCTTCCACATGCCGCACACCCAGTGAATACCGGTCGACAATGCCGGCTTTTTGCAAAACGATCGTCACTACCTTTGCACAAGCCAACGCGCCGTTGCGGGTATCCGGACCGTTTGTGCGGATGCCATATAATTTGGCGATGCCGGCACGATAAGAATAGTTGCCTTTATCCAAAGCATGGCTGGCCAGTGCATGGATGCGCTCGGACGTCTGAGCATGGGCGAGGGGAGGCCCGCCGAATAGAATCGCGATCATGATGAAAGTGCGCAGTGTCATCTTGTATCCTTTCCAAAAAGATCATCTGCTGAGGATAGACAGCTATACAAATTTCGAAATCATTACAAATTTTTTCTATTTTTCCAAGGCCGGCTACCGCAGCGGCCTTTAGGGGGACTCTTAGGGGCCGTTGCATAAGCTAAAACCGATTGTTGGACTTGTAAGGTATTTATGATATTGCTAAATGATCGGACTCCCACTAAGTGTATAGCGTAACCTGATAACGAAAGAAATACGTGAACTTCTCGTTTGCCCCGTTCGTTCAGCGGAAATATGCAATGGTTCGCGATTGATCAGGATTGTGGGATCGTCACAACCGGGCTTCTGAACCTTCCGGTATTTTTCAAGCGGGGCATTGCAATGATCAACAATAAGCTGGTCGTCTTCATCAGCTCTACATCGGATTTGAAAGCCGAACGGGAGATGGTAGCAGGGGATCTGCCGGCCTCATTTTCCCCCTATCTTTATGAAAGGGAGCGGGCTGGAGGGAAAAAACCAAGAGACCGCATCAATGACGTTCTGCGAAAGAGTTCGGCCTTTATCGGCATACTTGGCGAGCGTTACGGCTCGGATCTGGATTCTGAATCGGACCGTTCGATCGTTGAATGGGAGTTCGATTCGGCTCGGCAATACCAAAAAAAGCAAGCTATTGAAATTATGGCCTTCCAAAAAGCGAACATGAATATGGATCAGATTGATGAAAGACAAAGGCGCTTTTTGGAAAAAATAGGAGGGTTTTCCAACGAAGAGGCTTTGTGGATCAAATTCTATGATTCACCTCAACATCTTTGCGCCATGGTAAAGGATTCTTTGCTGGATTGGCTTTCGGACTTCTATCTCGAGATGAAACAGCACGGTGTGATGGGGCAGACCGGTTCCATCTTCAAGTTGCTCGTTCCAACCGGAGTGCTCTTTTTGGCCCTTTCGGTTCTCGTATATGTACTTTTCAAATAAACGACCTATTGACCCGCCAAGGAACCATTGTTGAGGTGAAGGATGAATTCAGAAGATAGACTCAGCAGGCCATCCATTGATGCAGCAGTGGCTAAAGAACTGAAGCTTAGACAAGTCGTCACCTGGTGCTTATGGGGGCTTATTGCGCTTGCCTTAGCGCTGACCGGCTGGATTTTGTATAAAGGGACCACACTGAAGGATATCGTGAAGCAGCAGGTGGATGTCGCCGGTACACCGGAATTGGTCGCTCAGAATCTTTCCGCTGACAAAGCCTTTTTAACAGTTACATCGAACAAAATAGCATCTAAAACAGACATGCAAGAGGGAATCGTATCCCTTTTGAAAAAGGATGACGCGTTTGGCATGAGAATGTCAAGATCGACCTCTCGTGAGCTTGCATCAAAGCCAGGATTTGTTGAAAAAATCGCGGATGAACTTAAGAACAACGCGGAATTCATAGGCAGGATTGCAAAGACCGTACCGGTTCAGGAAGCACAAATAAACCAGTCGTCCCTCGCGCCAAGACTGTCTGATGCGGAACAACAGCTGATCGCTATTAAGTCGGCAATTGCGCAGCAACGGCGTGAGATAGCGGACATCAAAGGCCGGCAAACGCAGTCGGAAAAGTCACAAATTTCTGCAACGAAAAATATAGAAAAGCGGTTGTCTGTATTGGCTCAGGACGTTGAATCCATCCAACGCGCCATAGAAGCCAATAAGAGAGACGCATCCCATTGGCCACGGCATTATCTGCTAAAAACGAGTCAATGGAACGATTTGACGGCGCTTGGTATGGAAGTAAAAATAGGTTACAAAATGGAGGACGCCATTTCGGAATTTTCAATTCAAAAGGGAAGTATCGCGCGTGAAACGGAATCGGCGGTGCCGCTCGGCAAACCGTTTCTCCTTGACGTCGGGAATGAATGCTACCGAATCGAGCTCACCTATGTCGTTACACGGTTCCTCGTCAGGGACTATGTTGGGATGGAGATCGCACTTGTACCGGGGGGGTATTGCCAATAAGACATGCTAAAAAGAGCGCATGGGGGGGATCACTGACCTGCGCCAATGGGGGCTATAAAAGAAACGGTCTGGCAGAGCGATGGCTTTCCCTCGGTGAGCTAGACGCAGTGACTTCGAATCATTGCAATACCTGAAATTCGTTATTTTTCATGATAATGTGCGGCCTCCCATTTTAGATGGCCCCACCCGCGTCGGGTAAACGACAGCTCAGTCGTATTCCGGTATATCAAGGTTCGATGGTCTGCCTCGTATGATATCCACTTTCTTTGTCAACAGCAGCCAAGTGCAGCAGCAGGCCCAATACGCAGGCCGTACCGGCATGCCACAAAAAATGCGTACCCAGCGGAAAAAGACGCCAGACGATCAGATCCAGAAATCTGAAAAACAGGGCGAGGACATAGATCCCCGATGCGATGATAAACCCTTTGCCAATCCTGGGATCGCGCTGCTTGTGGCGCAATATGACGCTCATCACGATTAAAGCGAAGATCGACGATAAATGATGCATCCCGGGTACCTTGAGGATTTTAACCGCTGCTTCAAATCCCATGGAGTACAGTAAAAATAATAAAGTTAAGAGAATAGAATTTCTATACGTCAACTGCAGGAATCGGCGCAAAGTGAAGAAGACATAGCAAAGTCCGAATATCGTTATCGGAATCATGTCCATCCGCAATGTCACCCGGGTGGGATAGCTGTGAAAAATGACACTCCCAAGGCCCACCAATCCCCCCAGCATCACAAGGCCGTATACCGGTTTGTCCGCAAAGCCCTCCTTCCGCAGCTTTATGAAGAATATAAGGAGATAGACGACCAAAGCGATATCGGTGGCCAGGTTCAGTGGCTCCCCCCACAGCCCCTGAGCGATTCGACCGCCATAGAAGCCGACCCTCTCTATCGGATTGGCTGGGAAAATGGGTTCCATCGGCATAATCCTGGACATTCAAGCCCTATTGGCCATGTCCCATTAGGAAATGTAATACAGCCTATCGTGTCAGATGCGGTTTCACAGTTTTAACTGGATGCCTGAAGCAGTACAATTTTGTTCAGACATGGTCCGATGCCCACTTTGCCGATCAGGGGCGGTTGTTTTCCCCACTAAACCTTGATGACCGGACCGCATACAGGCGTTTTCCATAGATGGGAATTAGAACAATGCACTTTTTACGCAGGTCCGATAAAATCTTCCTGGCAGCAAAAGACCAGATCCGCAATTGGCGGCGCGCCAGCCGAAAGATGAAATGGAAGATCTCAAAGGAAGCGTTCGAGGCGGTGAACTCATTTTCGGCCAATAACCAATTGTCGGAAGATCGCATCTGCGGCACAGTTCTATGCTATGGTTTCGGAGATGACGGTGCCGGCGCATCCGATGCCGTGCTCTCCGGAAGACTCACCTGGCAATACGCACTCAAAAGGTGGAAAAACCGCACCTGGCAGTGCGAGTATATCGATTTTGACAAGTCCGACCATATCCGCCTCTTTCCCGAGGCGCCTTCCCGGCCAAAGGGGTTTTACCTTTGCGACATCTGCATCCCCAAGGCGGTCCAAAAGCTTACGGTTTCAACATTTCGGAAAAATCGCGGCGATTGGACGGGGTTGGGACCCGAAGGGTTGCAATTGCTGATCGTCACCCATCCCCATTTGCAGCAGGCGCTGAACAGCAGAGAACTGCCTTGCCTGGCCTTTGCCGACTATGATGTGGCGCCCCACGGCTTTTACGATTTTTATGACGCCGTGCAGATGTTTTGCAGCAATGACAAGTTGGGGTTGGGCATCGGAAATGTCGATCGGGATTATCCCATGTTCGCCATTCCCTCCCTTAAGCTGACCGACTGACACTTTTTTACACACCCACCGCAGAACCCTATTTCCTTTGTATATAAACGTCCCATGTTTTTACGCTCTGCCGGGAGCCCCGCTGTTCGGACGACTTTTGGACAAGTTTGGCTGTTCCGCCTAAAGATTCAATTATATTGGACGATAAAAAAAGGCGGTAGCAAACAATAAATTTTATCGGATGGATTTTCCGATCTGGATCTGGAGGAACTACATGAAGAAAATCGCAATTGCAGCGGCCGTTGCCATTCTGTTCTCATTTTCCTATGCCCATGCGGCGGACAGCAAAGCAACCACCGAGGATGTATATAATCTGGTGCTTAAAGCCTACGAAGTGGTCAAGACCTTGGGAGAAGAGTCGTTTCCTGCTTTCAACGATCCCAAGGGCGAGTTTGTCTATAAAGACACATATGCCTATATAGAACGTTGCCCCACCGCTATGGTGGCGCACCCGTTTGCGCTGAAAAAACTGGAAGGCGTCGATCTCGGCAAAGCGTTCCAATTCAACACCGCACTCTGCCAGGCCGGTGAACAATCCGGCGGAGGCTGGGCTGAATACAACTGGCCCAAACCGGGTGAAACCGAACCTTCCCGCAAGGTCGCCTATGCCATCAGAGTTGAAGGAACCCCGTATACCATCTTTGCCGGCATCTATAGCGATACCGCCAAAGTCGAAGAACTCAACAAGACATTGCGGTAGAAAGCGTTGCAATACCATATCGCGTCAGCGCCTCGATCGTTGTCGTTGTGATTTGGCCCCAGGCAGCCGAAAGCACCCAGTATAATTCAACCAATCAAAGTATGCGATGATGGCAACCTTCAACATAAAGTGAATGCCCTATGATAAAAATGAACATTCGAAATAAATTCCTGATGCCAACCATAGCGCTGATCATCGTAGGAATGGGCGTTGCAGCTTCCGTTTCGTACGTAAAATCCAAAAACGCATTGAGTGCGTCTCTGTTCGACACGATCCAGCAGCGCGCCGTTTCAACAGCATCAAGCCTCGGATCCTGGATTCGCGACCGCAAGCTTGATCTGAAGAGCTGGTCCAGCGAGGAGATCTATATTAAAGCGACCAAGCCGTCCATTATCGGTAAGGCGGCGCGGGTCTCGGCCAACCAGAAACTGACGCGCCTGAAATCCGACTATGGCTACTACGAGGATCTCTTCCTTGCTGATGAAAGCGGGGCGATCATTGCCTCCAGCAACAAGGCGACCATCGGTAGGATCAACGTAAAGGACCGCGCCTATTTCAAAAGCGCCATGGGCGGCAACGCGTTCGTTTCCGATGCGGCCGTCAGCCGCGGCAGCGGCAACCCGGTTTTTTTCATCGCTGCTCCGTTGGTTGATAAAGGCCGGGTTAAGGGCGTTCTGGCCGGTGTGGTGAGCATTGCAAGCTTTTCCAGTCAATTCATCGATCCCATCAAGATCGGTCAAAGCGGCTATGCCTTTGCCATTAACAAAAACGGTCTGATCATTTCCCATCCCGATGCATCCAAAATCATGAAAGAAAGCATTGCCAAGCACGACTTTGGCAAACAGATGCTGGCTCAAAAAAATGGACTCATCTCCTATTCTTATGAAGGTGTAGAAAAAGAACTGGCCTTCAATGCCGTCAATGGGCAGGAATGGATGGTTGGCGTCAACGTTCCCAAAGCCGAAATCCTGGCTCCCGTTAAGAGTTTAGGCCGCATAAACCTGCTGGTGGCCGCAGTGGTGATCGCCGTCGCCACAGTGCTGATCTTTCTTATCACTTCAACGGTGGTCAAGCCTATCAATCGGGTGGTTGCGGGGTTGCGGGATGCAGCTGAGGGCGATGGCGATCTGACCAAGCGCATCGACCTAAAGAGCAGCGATGAAGTGGGCGAACTGGCCCGCTGGTTCAACACCTTTATCGAAAAAATCCAGCGTATCATTGCTGAAGTTGCCCAAAATGCGCAAAATCTGACAACCTCTTCCAAAGACCTGGCTGACATCGCCGGGCATCTGTCGGAAAGCGCCGAACAGACTTCCGGGAAAGCTGTAACCGTTTCAGCCGCCACCGAAGAGATGAGCACCACCATCTCCACAGCCGCCGGCATAATGGATGAAACCACCAGCAATCTGAACATCATCGCCTCCGGCGCGGAAGAGATGACCGCTACCATCAGCGAAATCGCCGGTAATACGGAAATGGGCCGCAAGATCGCCCAGGAGGCGGTCGGCCAGACCTCTCATGCCACTGATCAGATCCAGGAACTGGGCAATGCCGCCGTGCAGATCGGCAAGGTCGTTGAAACCATCACTGAAATATCGGAGCAGGTCAACCTGCTGGCGTTGAATGCCACCATCGAGGCCGCGCGTGCCGGAGAGGCCGGCAAGGGCTTTGCCGTTGTGGCCAACGAAATCAAAGAGCTGGCCAAACAGACAGCCGAAGCCTCGGATGAAATCAAGCAACAAATCGAGGGCATCCAGAACTCGACCCAAGGTACGGTGACCGAGATAGAAAAAATCGCCACTGTCGTGGGTCAGGTCAACGATCTGGTGTCCACCATTGCCGCGGCTGTGGAGGAGCAGTCAGTGACCACCAAAGATATTGCCGGCAATGTGGCCAGGGCATCGGAAGGGGTTGGCGAAGTCAATACCACCATTGCCGAAGGCTCCAAATCCGCCAACACCATTGCGGCTGACATCGCCGATGTGACGCAGGCCTCCGATGGGATCACCAATGCCAGCTCGCAAGTCAATGCCAGCTCCACCGAGCTCTCCGAACTGGCTGAAAAGCTTAATACGATGGTCCGGCAGTTCAAAGTCTGATTCCTATACTTCCCTTTCTACCAAAAGAAAACGCGAGATGGTCAACATCTCGCGTTTATTTTTTGTCTGAATAAGTTTCGATTAGATTCCTTTCTGGCAGGCAGTGACCGTTATCCTCCGATATGATGTTCTTCCAAGCTGCCAGTTGGTGAGAGGATATCCGTGAAGATCGGCTTCAGTTGCCGGTCATAGAAAGGCCGCGTCGCTTCCGTTCTCAATTTCACATCGGCAATTCCTGACCACATAGAGCGTCAACGCCTGATGGAAACCTCTGGGGACCTTTGAAAATTGCCGGGCGATCTCCACCCGATCTCCCAGCATGTTGCGCGTGAATTCGGAGATAACCACCTGGCCTCCCTCGGCCAGGCTCTGGATGCGCTGGGTGGCATTGACGGCCGAACCGACGATGCCGTACTTGGTTCTCTCTTCGGAGCCGATATTACCCACGATCACATCGCCGATGTTGACCCCCACCCCCATCTTGAAATCCGGAAACTGCTTGCCTTCGGCTTCCTGTCGAAGCTTTGTCATGCGCCCCTGCATGGCCAGGCCGCATGCCACAGCTGACCGGGCGATTGAGATCTGGTCTTCGTCTATGGGGGTGAAAAAGGCCAGCAGACCGTCTCCCATAAAATCCACGATAATACCCTTATAATGGTTTACGACCCGGATCATGTGGCTGAAAAAGAAATTGAGCAAAGAAACGGTCGTCTCGGGGGTCATCGATTCGGCCAGTGGTGTGAAATTGCGGATATCGGCCATCAAAATGGCCACCTGCCGCTTGTCTCCTCCCATACGGGCCGCCTCCGGATGCTCGAGAAGCCGGCGCGCAATCCCATGGTCGATATATCGCCCGAAGGTGTTGCGAATATAGGCCCTTTCACGCAATCCGCTCACCATGGTGTTGAAGCTGTTGGCCAGTTGACCGATCTCATCCCTGGTATGCGACTCGATATGGACATCGAATTCTTCATGGGCCACAGCTTCGGCCGCCAAGGTCAGTTCCTGTACCGGCCGGACGAGCCGCCGCAGGTGGTGGCGCGTCAAGGCGACCACAATCACCGAAAGGGACAAGACGCCGATCAGGAAATAGTTTCGAAAGGTAACAATGGGTGCCAGCAGTTGCGATCCCGGAGCCACCAACACGATGGACCACTGGGCCGATTCGATGGTGTGATAGCCGGCAATGTGCTTTGGCGGGTGTCCGCTGTCCCATACGGTGCCTGAGGGATTTTTCCTGATTTGTTCCAGAATTTGCAGTTCAAATGGGTCGTTGACTTCGCCCAATCCTGCTTTTTGTTTGCCGTAACTGGCGGTGTGAAGGACGAAATGTCCGGTGTTGTCGATGAGAAACGCCAGCTCGCTTTGCCACCATCCGTATTTGCGGATATCCTGCATTAAATAGTCGAAGTTTACATCCACTCGCAATTGACCGACTTCCCGGGAGTTGGCGTCGACCAACTTCGAATAGATCGACACGGTCTCCAGCCCCTGTTGGGTATTCAATGACGGGGCCGTCAGTTTCAGGATACGGCCGCCGTGAAAATGAAGCCCACGCTCCTCTTCGCCGTGTAAATACAGGGCCGGGCTGCCCATGATGGCTTCATGGTCGATACTGTCTTTGGTCCGAATCATCTGCGCCCGGGTGACGCCTTCCAGGCTCTCCAGCTTCCGGATGATCCATTGCTGGCTGGGCTGGCGGGCATCTACCCGGCCTGTCTCGTGAAACATCTCCATCCACTCGATAATTCGGTTCAGCCGAAGTTCCACGCTTTGCGCAGCCCGCTCAACTTTCAAAATGGCCGAGTTCTCCCATTGTTCGAGCAACGCATCTCTGGATAAGATGAATCCGCCGATACCGGATGCGATCAGCAAGACCGCCACCGGCAGGAGCAGGAGCACTATCAGTCGATGTTGGATGGATTTAAAATAAAATCGTTCCAATGCACGGACCCCGATATGCGGGTTGGGTCGATCGTTGGGCCTATCCATTCGAACGCCAACCTATCATCGGGCGGTATCGGATGCAAGGCGATGATCCGGACAGGCAGGGATCATATCTTCCATTTGGCGCTGCACCCTTCCGGTTGGTGGCGCCATCTCGGGGAAGAATAAGCTTTGCGGCGCCAGCGCCAGCCGACATCCATTATTTCTCCGGGTGAGGTGATGGAGAACAGGGCGTCAAAGGCTTTGCCGAGTACGGCCGTCTGCTGGTCGATGTGACCGGGCTCCCCCAGGGGATGGCCGAAGGGCCAGTGCAGGAAAATGGACCGGGGCGGTTTGACCTTTTCGGTATAGGGCCGGTTGATGGAGATGCTGATGGTGGCGATGCCGCTCTCTTCGATGATGCGCTGGACCAATCCCACGGATTGGTGGCAGATTCCTCAGGCCGGCGTCAGCAGTACATAATCCACGCCGGCCGCCTTGAGACGGCGTACGATTTCAGGGGTGGTCCGGTCCATCAGGGTATGGACATGCCGGCCGTCGATGTGGCCCATCAGCGAGAAGTGCTCGTCGGCCACCTTGCCGATGCATCCGGCCGCCGCCATCTCCTTTAACCGGGTGATGGGGAAGACAATGTTGAGATCGCGGTCGGCATCCCGGTGATCGTAATAATCATGGGTGATGTTGTAATCCGCTGCGATGGTCTGCCCATCGATGACGCGAAAGGAAGGGTCGCCCTGACTGTCCTGCATATCAAACGGCTGCTGGCGCCTGTGATGAACACCGGCTGTTGTTACCAGGGCGAGCCTGGATTGGGCCAGGGGTTTGCGTACCGGATGCCAGGGAACCGTTGCGGATTCAATGGGGTTGAAAGAGGCGACCAGTCTTCTGGAGAGCGCGGGCCATTTGGCGGCCAGACGGGAAAGGCCTTGGTGAAATGCGCGTTTTATCGGCACGGGATCCTCCCGGGTCATCCCATATAAAGTCTCAAAAGGCAGTTGACCGCCAACAGGGCAAAGAGCGCCGGCGGCAGCATGGCCAGCGCTTTGGCGCGATTAGTGTTGACCGGTTCCCCAATGCTGCGCAACCCCTGCCGGATGCCCAGGAAGAGTCCGGCCAGCAGCAATCCTCCCTGAATCATGGGGATCCACTCGGGAATGAAAGGCGAATAGGGCATATCCGCTGTTCCGAACAGGTTCCACCCGAATCCGAAGGGGTCAGAGAGCACCACCAGCAGGTAGTTGTAATTGACCAGCACCGACGGCAGCGAAAATGCGATCCAGGCGAAGATGCCCACCGGAATCAAGGCATAGGCCGCCTGGAGCTGCAGGGCATCCCCGGCGGCCGGTTGTCCGGCCAACCGGCTGCCCCATCCGGTCGCCCATTTGAACAGGGCCGGAAAGACCACCAGCGCACCCAGCCACAACACAGTGACATAGCCGAGAAAGGGAATCAACTGTCGGCTTTCGGTGACATTGGCGGCATCCTTGATCCAGCCCCATGGACCCAGCATGGTAACGCTGAAGGCGATGGCGACAGCCAGCATGATGAGGACATTGGTCATCTCATCCTTGCTCCTGAGGCCCGGATCGGCGCCAAAGGGGCGTACAAACACCCCGATGTTGTCCTTGGGACAGCTTTTAATGCACTCCATGCAGAAACCGCAGTGGGTGTTGCGGTCCATGGTACCCGGATACTGGTTCCACGGGCAACCCCACCCCTGGGGGCTGCCGCACAGGCAATCCTTGTCTTTATGGTTCTCACAGACCTGGGGATCGATCACCCGCAGTTCGGTGACCGAGGCCATGGCATAGTTGCCCAGAAAGCCCCCCACCGGGCAGAGATACTGGCAGAAGACCCGGCGCCGGAAAAAGATGGCCAGGATAAGGGTGGCGCCCAGGATCAGGACGAAAAGGGAGGCCGTGGCCAGGGGGCGGGTAATGAGGATGATGCCGAAGGAGATCATGGTCATGAAGATGAGGTTCTGCAGCCGCATATTGCGCAGCCTGCGGGGCCAGTCCTTCTGGAGACCGAAGTAGCGATGGTGCAGCCCCTTGAAGGGTTTCTTCATATAGTTGACGGCCGTCAACGCCCGGCGGCTGATCCATTCGGCCGGCGCCGGCAGGGGGCAGACCATGCACCACAGCCGGGCGCCCAGGGGGACGAAAATGGCTTTAAGGGCGAACCACCACAGGATCCAGACGAAGATAATGGCGATGTTGCGGTTGCCCACCGGGCTTCCCCAGAAGGCGCTCAGGATGAAGAGATAGAAGACAACGAGACTGGGCACCAGCACCCAGAAATGAAAACTGCGCGAGCGCACGATCTTCTCCAGGCCGGGGACCATTTTGAGCAGGTTGCGGCGGCGGACAGGTTCCGATGGGGGCTCTCTGTCGGGTCTGGACGCCCACCACAGCAGAATGCTGAAAGTCAGCCAGATGGAGAGCGACACTGCAATGTCATAAGCGGTATTGGGCCCCACGATGAGCTCTCCAGTCATGAAGGGATGAAGGTTTCCGCAGGTCTGGGTGCAGCGAAAGACGAATTTACCGGCCCGGTCGGCGGTCATTTCAACTTCGCGTACCTTGTCCCAATCCACATGGGATTGGCCGTCCTCGTCCTCCCACCGGTATTTCAGATAGGCAATGCCTTCCTGCTTGATGGTGAACTCCAGATCATAGCCGTCCAGCAAAAAACCGTGGGTGACATCCTTGGAGGTGGGTTTGAGAATGATGGTATCGCCCTTGTTGACGAAGATGCGTTCCGGTGAGTAGCCGTATTTGTGCGCTTCCAGGGTAATGGTGCGGGTTTGCGGCCTGCGGGGGATAAAGCGCGCAGCCAGCGGTATGGCCAGTGCGGCTGCCAGTGAGACGATAATCAGGATCAGGGCGGTTCTTCTTTGCATGGATACCTACCGGGGGGCGATCTTATCGTTGTCTTCGGCAGACAATGGGGCGTCGATCAGATATTCGAAAAAAGCAAAAGCACGGTCACTGCCCCACTGGCGGGCGCCAATGGCCTTGCCGACCATGCCGCCGTTTTGATCGAGAATGAAGGTCGTGGGGATGGACCGTATGCCGAATCTTTGTCCAACTTCGCCGTCGCTGTCCAGCAAAGCAGTGAAGCTGAGTTTGTGGGCCTGAAGATACTGCCGTACCGTCTGGCGCGACTCGCGCAGATCAACGGCCAGCAGGACAAAATCGTCTGCTTTGAAACGCTGATGCAGCTTTTCCAGGTCGGGCATTTCGATGCGGCAGCTGGGGCACCAGGTGGTCCAGAAATTGATCACCACCACTTTGCCTTTCAGCTCCGAAAGCCGTACCCGACCGCCGTCCAAATCCTGTAGTGCGAAGTCCATCGGCGGTGGAATGTTGGGTATACGGGTGATGCCCAGGCGTTTGAATTGGCGATCCAGATTGTCTTCAGGTGTACTCTCCGCCCAAGGAGTTTGCGGAGGGAACCCCGATGTCAGACCGACCGCCAGGAGTCCTGCTATGGCCAACGTTCCGATCCACATCCGCCTGGGAATCTTCTTTTTCATCCGTCCCATTACAGTGTAAACCGGTTGAAATACGACAGGTAACCGGGGATGAGAATCAGGGTGTTGGTATAAACCATAATGCCCAGCACCACCATCACGGCGCCGCTGATCTTCTCTACCAGCCCCATATGCATTTTAAAGCGTCGGAAGAGGCGCATGAATTGGCCGGCGCCTGCGGCCATGAGCAGGAACGGCACTCCCAGGCCAAGGGCGTAGGCCAGAAGGAGCCACACCCCTTGCGTTGTATTCTCCAGGGTTCCGGCATACATCAAGATGGCCCCTAAGATGGGCCCCACGCAGGGCGTCCATCCGAACGCAAAAGCGGCGCCCAGAAGCAGTGCTCCGGGCAGTCCCCAGCGGTTCTGGTTCACATTGAAGCGCACGTCTTTGAAAAGCGGCAGCCATCGGATCAGTCCCAGCTTGACGATACCGAAGAAGATGATCACCAGGCCGGCCAGCTTGGTCAGCAGGTTCATCTTGGCGCTGATCAGACTGCCGAGCCAGGTGGCCGTGGCCCCCAGGGCGATGAATACAAGGGAGAAACCGATGACAAAGAACAGGGCGCTCAGCAGCAGGCGGCCTCTGACACGGGCAGGAAGCAGATCGCCATTGGCCGCATTCTGCATACGCTTCACGGAGACGCCCGACAAGAAAGAGACATAGCCCGGCACCAGTGGCAGCACGCAGGGGGACAAAAAAGATATCAGGCCGGCGGTAACCGCCATCCAGATTGAAACATCCGCCGTTATCATCACACACTCCTATTTGTAGAGAACACTTGGTCTGCCGCGCGTCAGGTCGAGTTCCACCTCAACTGCTCCGTCTGCCGGGACCGTTACTTTCTGCTTGTCAGTCTTCAGTTTTTCATGGCGATTTTTGAGGGTATACGCTCCGGCCGGCAGATCCTTTATGCCGGTAATCCCGTGGGACTCCAAATAGCGCGCATCTGGAATCGTAAACCGTCCCTGATCATCCGTTACGGCAAAGTAAGGGTTCTTCATCACCATGATATAGGCCAGCATTTCGGCATGCACATCGCAGCGCAATTCGACGATGCCCGGCTTGTCGAAGACGACGTTTTGGGATTGCCCCGGCTTGTAGCTTCCCAGGTTGAACTTTTTGGTCCGCGACAGGGAGAAGACATTGTGGTCCACCTTGTCGTTGTTGGGAAATTTAACCGTGGCCCCCAGCGGTATGGGCAGCACATGGGGAATGAAGGTGAGGTTTTGCTGATCCATGCTGAATTTGGCGTTTGAGATATCCAGCTCCGGCTGGGGTGCCTTGTTCAGGTAGATCAGAATATTGGCCGCTGACCGCAATCCCTTGACCTTTACTTTTCCGGAAATGGTGCCGGCCAGGGCCTGCGAGAAAGGCCATGACAGGAACAACAGCATCACGATCCATCGGGTGAGTGTCGATATCTTCAAATCAATAATCTCCTTTTATTAGTTCTCTTTCTGCCATCTTTTCATGCAGCGACAGGGCTACCAGACGACACTTGTAATGGGTATATCCGGCGCATCCCACTTCTTGCTGGCGGTCAATGCCTTATGCGCCGGCCGGTAGACCAGTTCGGCCGTAGCCGTGGGCTCGTCATCCGGATTGTTCACCTTGAACCGATAGGTCAGGGTTACCGTGCTTTTGGGACGGATGCGGGTGTCGGAAGCCACCGCCACCGCTCGCCAGAAGGGCACGTTCAGGTGGCCATCGGCATCCCGTAGCACGCGGGCAAATGCGGCGCCGGCCTTTCCGGCATCATCCGTGCCGGTCCATTCCGGCAGGCGCCCGCCTTCGATCATCTTCAGCGGCTTACCGCTTTCGTCGCGCACATCGAGCCGCAGCAGGATGCTGCGCATGGTTTCGCCGGTGGGCACCCAATGGCCTCCGTTGGTATTGGTGATATATACCGATACCGTCAGGACATTGTCTTCCACCTCTCCTTCGATCTCAATGGAAAGGGCTGTTTTCAGCTGGGTGGCCGTGCCGCCGTCGAAATGGTGGGGTCGGATATCCTTGGGATCGCGATAGGTCCCCCACATGTCGCGGGCGTGGCCGTCGATGACAAAGTTGTCATAGGGCAGCATCTCCTTGCGCCAGCTCATGTGGCAGTCCTGGCATTTCTTGCCCTTGTTGGGATCGTCTGGCGCCAGGCTGTCCTGCCACCCTTTCCATTCCTGGTAGGTGGTTTGCACCGGCAGCTTGCCGCTCCCGGACAAACCGAATCCCCGCCACTCGTCTGACGTATAGACATTTTGCCATTTCCAGGTCTTCCCATCGGCTGGAGAGGTGAGATGGCTGTGGCACTGGCTGCAGTAGCGCCCCTCGTCAAAGAGCGAATTGTAGGAGGCCGCCATGGGCGGCGCGGTAACGTCATCGTAAGGTCCGTAGACCAGGATGGAGTTGCCGCTGCGGGCGCTCTGACGGTTCAGGGTCGCCTTGAAGCCGCTGGGTTTGCTGTCGTCCTTTAGAACGCGTTGCACCTTGTGGCAGTAATCGCAACTGATGCCGTCCCACTCCGAACGCGCCGAGAAAAGGGCATCCTGCAGATCCTTTGAGCCCGGATTGGACGCGGCGATGGAAGGGGCATGGCAGGCGATGCAGTCACCGTCGCTGCCCGGATTGTCCAGCTTATACCCAGGGCCCCGGCCGGGCCGATTGGCGGTATCTGTCCCGTAATACATCTGCAGGACCTTGGGGTTGGAGGTGGTGTGCGCCATTTTGGATTTATCGTAGTACTGGGTGACCTTGACGTGGCAACGCGAGCAGACCACCGGAGAGATAAACCGGTATTCCGGCCGGTCGGCCCTGGGCACCGAATTGAGATAGATGGGGGGCATCACACCACCGTGGGCCACGATCAACCCGTTGTTGAACCAGCCCTCCTTGCCGGCGGCGATGATGATACGCCTTCCAGGCAGGTGGGAGGATTGAAGGGAGAAATGGCCCTGCCGATCGGTAAGGGTATGGCCTTCTTCACCTGCGATGCGGACGCGTGCGTTCTCCACAGGCCCGAACTCGGAGACGACCTGGCCTTCGACAGTGTTGCCGAGGATTTGAAGGTCAAGCCGTTTGACTGCCTGGCTGTTTGAAATTAGCCACCCTGCAACAACTGCGAGGACCATCGCTGTCACAGCGGCGACCTTCCATAAAATGAACTGTCTTCTTTTCATGGTTGCTTATGCCCTGGTTGTGGGGGAGGGAAGCATTCGTGCATCCTGACACCATCAGGCCGTCACAATAAGCGTTCCCTGCATTTTTTCATGATTTTGGCCGCAGATGGCGTTGCATGAGAAAGTAAATACACCCACTTTATCAGCCACAAACGAAACCATTCGAACCTTTCCTGGAACAATCCCGTCATCCAGGAATATGCCCAGATCTTTCAGGCTGAATCCATGAACGACGTCGCTGCTCTTCAGTTTGAACACCACATGTTCACCTTTGGCGACGCGGATCACCGGCCTTTCCGCTTGTGGTGGTACAATGCCATACCCGGCGATTTCATATGCTTTTACGTCTCCGACGATCCATCCCTTATCGGTATGCCCGGTGAGCGTGATCACCCTGGCGTCTGATGGAATCCGCTGCTGCCATATCGTCCGTTCGTAAGCCCATATGCCGGCCGGCAAACCAACGAGAATCGCCAGCAGCATGATGAGCAGGAATCGGTCCCGGCGATGATAATGCGTAGTCATCATTTATTCCTATTGTGCCTTGCTTTCGATTGAATTGACACAGTTGCTGTCAGGCTGGTCATAGCTTGCAACCGAATGGTTGTCAGTTGATCAGCGCCAATCGTCCCGATCTTTTATCCACACCGATGATCTGGACCACTTCGTTATCCTTTGAATAGATTTCGGCTTCGTAAAGCTCGCCGGCATCATTCACAGGGCCTACCGTCAGTTCAGGGTTGAGTTTGGTGACATGCCGGGAGATCAACTGGCGGGCCTGTTCCTTGGTCAGGGCCGGTCTTGCGGCGTAGGCATTGCCCTGATCCCTTCTCTGGGGTACGTAGCTTTGACCGCCGCCTTCACCCCATCCACATGCACCGGCGGGCCGGGGTCCCGTGATCAAGGGGAGGTCGAAAGCGACCAGCGTAAATGCAATGGCAATTGTCAAAAAAGCAAAAGTATAGCGTTTCATGGATTTTTCTACATTTTGGGGTCTGTCGCTGCAGGGCAATAGGGCAAAGGGCATGCCATTTGCGGCGACAAGTTGTTTTTTATATATCGTTTATGAATACGGAATGTTATTGGATTCGCACACACTGTGCAGCGAAGCCGGATTTGCGTATTCTTTATACAGCAATGCAGTTAACCGGGTAATGGGGGAGGATAATACAGCGGCCATGGGCAAATGCCATGGGATTGGTGGAGATATTCGCTTCTATGGAAAAGGGCTGCCCAGCATCGTAATGGACCGGTTGATGGGTGTCGGAAGGCAGAATCAGTTGCGGGAATCCACGCAGCAGGCGGGACGCTCCGCAGAAATGGCCCAAGAGTTGAACGTTTCCCGGAGGGCAGCCGCAATCCTGATCGCCGGCGCCCCCTGTATGGCCCGAACTCAGCGGAGGCATACAGTTGTGGCGCGCAGAACAACTCGATGCAGATGCCTGCTGGGTGTAAAACCCAAAAATCGCGAAAAGTGTAAGAACGATGATTATGCGGTATCTCATAAATCTCTTGCCGATCAAATATGACTGATTTGGTATGATATTATCTGCGTAAACCAAAGTCAACGCTAATTCGCGCCGCATGTTTGGTACCAGGCCAATCGATTGATTCGTATCGTAGAAACTTTGAATCGGCATAAGTGTCCGGACATGACGATGTTACCCACAACAGGGTTTCCCATGCTGCTTGAGAGAACCATCCGTATCCGCCAGAATGACGGTGATGGTCGGGGTCAGTTCTTTGATCAGCTTTTCCCTGCGCCCCATCAGGACCGCTCCGCCCAATCCGGCCCCCAGACCGATAATCCCGCCAACGACAGAGCCGGTTGAATCGCTCCAACCCAAGGTTGATGCGAGCCACAACCCGGCAAAGGCCCCTGCGATCAGGCCGAAAATAGGGAGCAGGTACAATACCGCCGCACCTTTATAAAGGGTTTTTGTGGGCAGGGTGATCTTTACAAGGTCGCCGGTTCGCGCGCCAAGGGGATTGTTGACGCTGCTCACCATTTTCGCACTGGTCAAGCAACTTCGGCAGCCGCTTGAGCTTTCATGGCAACCGCTGCAAGACCCGCGGCGATCGGTGACCACTTGCGCCAGCCCGTTTCCTTCGCTGTCCCTTACGATTCCAATTTGTTCTGCCACAGTCGATCTCCTCTATGTTCACGGTTCATTCAGCTATCGGCGGCTGTTTACAAGTGAAAGAGAGCATTTTTCATGCCATAGATCGTCTTCCGATTCTAACATCTTGAATCCAGGTGTAAAAATAATTGTAGAACATCGTTTGCCGTGCCAACATGTCCTATAGCGCCAGGATGCGGGTAAATTCCACCCGGATTTTTCCGTGGATGCGGACGAAAGTCTGCGCTATCGTGTAATAATTACCGCATCAAAGAACCATGTCGGTGCGGCCCTTGCGCCGGCGGTCTTGAATATCGTTATATTATAACCATTATCAGTGGACGGGAAAGTGACGGAATTGGGTGGCACATGGGTTGCAGTTGCAATCCATGATGTTCACCCTGAAACTTTAAGAAAGTGAGGCATGATGGCCAAAAAGAAAAGCCGGGTCGTCCGCCGAAACCAGCAACAAAGGCAAAATAAAGCCCGGTCAAAAAACAAATGGAGTGCGGTGCTGCCAGCCGTGGTAGTGGTGGCGGTGCTGTTGACGGCCGGCGGTATTAACTATTTCATGGACGAACACGCCCCAGCGGCCGAGCAAAATCAAATCGCTTCCACCGATACGCCGCGCGGGCTGAAAGAAATAAGGCCCACGCTGTCACCAGACCTTTTCTCGGGCACGGTAAGGAAGGCTTACATCATAGCCCGCGAAATCCCGGAGGTGCTCGATCAACTCTATTGCTATTGCCGATGCCGGGAGAATTTCAACCATCTCAATTTGCTGACCTGCTATACCAACGACCACGCGTCGACATGAGTGGTTTGCACGGGAGAGGCGCAGTTGGCGTCTCAAATGTTCAAAAAAGGTGCGGAAGCTGCTGAAATTCAGGCTGTCATCGAAAAGAAATATGGGGTATAAGCCCCAAAGCTGCAACAAAGCGCTTGGATACGGTCCCGGTCGTCAACTTGAGGAGCATGTTGGAAAATTCCGTTAGCAGACAGACATAAGATGATCATCCTGGCCGCAGTCGTGGCGGCTGCTGCGGGCATCTTCCTGTTTCTTCTTCAGGAGCAGCCGGTCAGGGATGCCGGAAATGCACAGGTGGTCGTTGGCCGGCCGGCGCCTGATTTTGCCTTGCCGACGCTGAGCGGTGAAACCGTACGCCTGAGTGAATTCAAGGGACGTGTGGTATTTCTCAATATATGGGCCACCTGGTGCGGTCCCTGCAGATCGGAGATGCCCTCCATGGAGAAATTATACCAGGAGTTAAAGGGCGAGGCGTTTGAAATTCTGGCGGTCAGCATCGACACCGCCGGCGAAAAAGCCGTGGCCCCGTTTGCAAAGGAATACAAGCTTAATTTTCCAATCCTCATCGATGAGAAGGGCACCCTGCAGGAATTGTACGGCACCACAGGCGTACCCGAAACATTTATCATCGACAAGAACGGCATTATCGTGCACAAAGCCATCGGTGCACGGGATTGGGCCGATTCTACGATCATCCGCGCATTAAAGGATCTGGCGCAAAAGCCGGACGGACAAAAAGGGTAGGAAAAACAACAAGGAAAAGAAAATGAGCGGCCGTAAGATCTTCTTGTGGATGACGATGCTTGCTCTGTTGCTGGCGGCCGGTGCCGCACCGGCAGCGGACTACAAAACCATGACAGCAGAAGAACTTCAAGCCCTGCTTCCCGGTAAGGACTTTTTCCTGCTGGACGTGCATATCCCCGAGCAGGCCCATATTGCGGGAACAGACGCATTCATCGATTTTCGCCGGATCAGGGAGAACGCCCATCGCTTGCCCGCGGACAAAGACACCAAGATCGTTGTCTATTGCCTCAGCGGCGGCATGAGCCGCAAAGCCGCCCATGATTTGATCGCGATGGGATACACAAAGGTATATGATCTGCTGGGCGGCACATGGGCGTTCAGACGTTTGCCGACCCGATAAGCTCAGATTCCCAGAAGTTCCTTTGACCGTAGCCTCTGATTAAGTGAAGGATTTAATCCGGTGTGTTGATGCAGGGACAGTACCCTTCAGGCCCTTATTTTTTCTTTTTGCCTTTTCCGTGGGACTTGCCTTTGGCACCGGACCTGTTCCGGCTTTTTCCATGATCCCGGGCCATATTGCCATGCGGCCGTCCTGTAAGGGCAAAATCACCCCGTTTAAGGGCGTGAAACTCGGCGCTTCCCGGTTTTATGCCCAATGCTTTTGCTGTTACGCCCCATCCTTTTCCCCGGTTATGGTTGAAAACATCGGCCACATCACGGGGGGATCGACCGGTCATCCAGCCGATCTGAAAACACATGAAGGCATCGGCGGGGGAAGGCATTATGTCGATAACCCCCTCTACGTGGGGAACCGGAATGCCGAACTGGGCGCTCATCTTGGCTTTGAAACCCGGCAGGTCGGCCCTGGCCTGGACATTGAGATTGCCGAGAAAACCGTTCAGGTCGGCGTTGGCCCGGGGTGCCAGGATGGTTCCTAAGGCAAAGCTGATAAGGATAAGCAACATCTTCTTTTTCATGGGCATACCTCTTGATGCAGATTTTGGGTCAAAGACATACTCATAGCAAAACACAAGCCAAGATCTCCTTTTCATAAATCACAACAGGTTACCGTATTGCAGCATGGACCAGGGATACAAAGCGGGAACATTTTGAATTACGATGTGCAATAGTTTGTACGCAGCCGTGGGACAAAAAACAGCAGATTATTTATTGCGTTCTTTCATAATTGCTTCAAATTGCTCCGGGTAATGGATTTGTGCGCACTCCGGGCAGATGCCGTGGCTGATATCGGCGTCAAAATATTTTTGTATGTAGATATCGACCCGTTCCCAGTAGCCTTTATCGTCCCTGACTTTTTTGCAGAACAGGCAGATCGGCAACATGTCCCGCAACGTATTGATCTCTTCCTCGGCCCGCATCTGCCGGGTGAGATCCCGAATGGACGCAACCCGGACCGTGCGGCCTTTATATGAAAACATCCGCCCCTGGATTTCGATGGGAAAGGTCGTGCCGTCCTTTTTTAAGCCGCTCGTCGTATAGGGTTGCTCAAGGCCCGATGCCATGTTGCGTTCCACCTTTTCCCGCTCCTCAGGCGCTATGAAATCAGTGCCTGTTTCGTTGATGACTTCCGACCGGCGATAGCCGAACATCTCGCAGCACGCGTTGTTGATTTCTACAATGATCCCCTTTTCGGTAAAAGCGATACCCTCAAAACCTGCGTCGGAAAGGCAGCGAAACCGTTCTTCGCTGTCGACAAGCGCCTGGTTGGTTTCGGTCAATTCGGCGGTGCGCTCCTGGACCCTTATTTCGAGTTGGTCGCGGTGTTTCTGCAACTCCTTTTCCGCCCGAATGCGCTTCAGGATATTGAGGAACAAAACGATGATAAAAGCGACAAGGCTCGCAAACACAGCCAGGGTGATCGCGACGGCTCTTTTGTGGGCCTCATAGAACGAATCGGGCTTGTTGATCACGGTGTTGTTTTCCGGCAAGTCATCCATCGCTATCTTGAACCGTTTCATTGCGTTGTAATCAAAGATGTTTCTGGTGGGCGAGGTCATGACAACGGGAATGTCGCCGGCGCTTTCTCCATTCAGAATCCGGAGCGCCATTGTCGCAGCCGCCTGGCCCTGGTCAAAGCCGCTCAGGATCCGGCCGCCAAGCACGCCGGTGTTCAGATGGAAGCCCCAGAGCGTATAGGTCGGCACCGGGCAGACCGCCGAAATCAAGCGTCCGTTTTCGCTGGGCGTTAGTGCACGTCCCTGGCCCACATCGCTGGTTTGTCCCACCAGGAACACTGCGGAATTGCCGGGCAGGCGGCCGAGCGCTTCCCTGATTCGGGACATGGGGGCGTCCTTCAAGCGGACGACGTCGTACCGGTTCAGATAGTTGGGGATAATGACCGTCTCGATCTTATCGGCAATGGCCTTGTTGCTCACATTCCGGGTGGAAAAGACAAACGCCAGGGTGCGGATATCAGGCTGAATGGATAGCGCGGTCTTGATGAGACTGTCGATGTCCATTTCCTCATTAACGCCGGTGATGTCGCTGAAACCATCCAGGATCTCCGGATGAAAATTGTTGTAGCCGCAAAATACGATGGGCACGCCCGCAAAGAGATTGTCGCGGTTGCCAACGGCGAATTGGAAGGCGGCGTTGTCGGAAACCACCACCAGATCGAAACGGTATCCGCTGTATTTGGTCTGCAGGAGGTCGGCTTGCTTATCCTGCAACGCCGGTTTGTCGAATCGCCGGCTGTCGAGGTACTCCACGGACAATTCGATTTGAAGGTCGGACGCCTGCAACCGCTGGATGAGACCCTTTTGGATGTCGTCGCTCCAACTGTATCCGGGATGGTAGGAGTTGATATACAGAATATGCTTTGAATTTTCCTGGTTGTCCGCAAGGACGGCGTCCACCACGCACAGGATGATGCCCCAGCCCAACACCAGGATGAGCACGCCGGCCCACGGCAAAGCCATTGGGCGGATTGCGGCCCTGGATCTATCTATATGTGAAGCTGACGGCATGGCGACGATCCCCTATGATTGGAACGTCCAGGCGCCCTCACGATATATTCACGAACCCAGCCGTATGATACGGATTCGATTTTGGGGTTCGAGTAATGATCCGGCGCGACTGCAAACAGAATAGCCTACCCATCCGCTAATTGTCAAAATTTCGGATGGCGGACGCCTTAGTGAACTATTGACAAGTCCCGGGCAATCTTGTTGGAATTGGAAATAGCGCTGATGACAAGAGCTGTGGGGCCTTGGATGGCGCATCTGTTCCGATGGACAGACGCCTGAGGAAAACCAAGATGGATAAGGATATCGCCGTCCGATTGATTTGCTTTATCGCCATTGAAGGAACTAATACTTTTTTGATTCTTATATACAAGTGAGATGAGTCCCACAACAAGGAGCGATACCAGATGGAAAAGCAATGGCTTTCCGCTTTCGGAAAGATGACCTATGGCATCTACATCCTGACAACAGCGTTTGAAGGTGTCATCAACGGCATGATTGCGTCCTGGGTGTCACAAATTTCATATGATCCGCCGCTGATATCTGTTGCTGTTCACCCGAACCGGTACTCACACAACCTGATCAAGCAGAGCAGCTGCTTCGCACTTCATGCCGTGGCCAAAGATCGCACAGACCTGCTAAAGCGCTTTAAGGGGCCTGATCCTCTGGCAAAATTCTCAGGTATCGAATGGACCAGCGGTAAAACCGGCGCACCAATCATCAGAGACAGCATCGCATGGTTCGAGTGCGAGGTAGTTAGCAGACTTGATCCTGGCAACCACACCGTCTTTATCGGCAAGGTTGTCGATGCAAAGATGGTATCCAAGGGCATCGCCATGAGCACTGCGGATTATGATGGCGTATACATCGGCAAGTCTTGAACCAATGAAAGCAGGCAACCTCAGTCCGCTATCGCTAAGAAATCTTCAAGCCGGATGCCAATACACGGCAACCTTTGCCTACGCAGCGTCAGTGTCGCATGGCTATCAGCATTTGCGGGGTAAATCCAAAAGAAAGTAGCAGATGGCAAAACCTGCGTCTACCGAGGAGAAATTATCTGTTCTCAGGGACCTTCAAAAGGCATCCATAAGCGAAGGTACACGCATAGCGCTTGGAAAAGCATTGGCAGGTGCTAATAATATTATTGTTGCCGAGGCTGCCAAAACAGCCGGCCGCCTTGGAATGGAAAAGATGATCCCGGATTTGTTAAAGGCTTTCGATCGCTTATTGGACAATCCCCTTAAGCGAGATAAGGGATGTTTGGCGAAAGAAGCGATCATCGAAACCCTGGACAAACTTGAGTACGACCAAGTGGATATCTTTTTTCACGGGATCCGATATTACCAGATTGAACCGGCTTATTTGCGTCCCGTGGACACTGCGGCCATTCTGCGAGGCAGGTGCGCCTTCGCCCTGGTGCGAATAGGGGGGGCGGGTGTTGTTTTTGAGCTGGTTGAATTGCTGGTCGATCCTGAGCCTCAAGCACGCATTGCCGCTGTAAAAGCACTCACCGGTATTTCATCTGATATCAGCGAACCGCTGTTGCGACTTAAAACAAGGCAAGGCGACGAGGATCATCAAGTTGTAGCAGAGTGTCTGTTTGCCCTCATGGATGTAAATCCAGAAAATTCGGTAGGTTTCGTTGAAAAGTTTTTGTTTTTAGGTTCTGAGGATTTTTCTGAGCTAAGTGATAGAGATTTGATCCTTGCTGAAAATGCAGCGCTGGCCATAGGTGGATCAAAACTGGAAATAGCGTTTGAAATTCTGCAGCACCACAGGGAAAATAGCATAAATCCCGAATTTCAGGATATGCTATTGATGCCAATGGCTTTAACACGGTTTGAAGGAGCTTTTAACTATCTGATTGACATTATAGAAAATGGTTTTAGGCAAAGCGCTGTTTCAGCTGTGAACGCAATTAAACTCTTTGGTGACGAAAGCCATCAAACCAGAATTCAAAGCGCAGTTGAATTACGAGATGATACAGAGATTTCTAAAGCATACGCCGCTTGGCATTCGGCATAGACCATCACTCCATTGAGTGACATCGACATGCAAAAGAGGTAAAGAAGATTTAAAGTATAGCTTTTATAGACTGCAGGACAAGTGGCAAAGTATCCCATCAGAAATGATTTTTATTGATGTTGAATGGCAATGGTCACGGCACAAATTATCAATCACCATGAATTTTTCTTCCGAGCCTTCATTTCGAGCAACCTAAGACATAAAATAGCGTTTCAAAGAATTGATTTTAAGGAGTTCGGTTATCCTGTTGAAGTCCTTGAGCATAATTTCTTTGCGATCTCTTCCTATCCTTCGCTTTTCAGCCACGGACTTCAGATTCATGGCCAGCGATTTCAAATGTTGGCATAGCTCATCGAAATCCGGAGCCGGACTAGCCGGATAATCGATGAAGGAATCGCATTCCATTGCCATGTGATTGGCATTTTGTTCAATTGCCTGCCATTGGTAATCGCCGACAGCGCGTCCGCCGATCAAATTTTTGGCCATTATGAGCAGAAGTTTGAGTCGATTGTGCAGTATATCGTTCAGATCCATCTCGCGGGTCTTCATCAGATCAATACCATACCTGTCCATCGAAGCACTTCCTTTCAGATTGGGTTTTGGCTTGGTGGGGGACTCTGCCTGTTGGTTATAAGGCTGCTTGGATATATACTATGACATGGATCACACTTCAGAACACCTTTCCCAAGAACGTATGGTGCTCTGTCCGGTCGAGCCATTTTTTTAATGAGGAATTCGAAGCCTATTCGGAACTGTTGCAGGAATGGTGCGCCATGTACAAGGCGCCTTACTGGCAATGATTGAATCCCCCCGGGGGGGAAATATTCATTTTATTTCCAACGAGATTGACACCCCAAAATCGGTTTGAGATACTCCGGGCATAAAAGTTATGCGGCTATCGAACGTCCGGCACGGATGGGATCAATTGATATTCGCACAAATACAACAGGTCAGCGATGGAAAAAAAGAGCGTACCCCAGGACGCGAATAAAACATACGATGGCTACGGCACCAAGGTCGTCTATGCGGTGGATGAAGCCGGTCGCTACGACCGCGTCCGGACCACGGGATGGGAAGTGGAAGAGATCGTATTGCGGGATGTTGTGGACGATTTTGAACAAAAAGCGGAATCCGCCCGCAGGCGTGCCATGTCCGGCCAAACATCCCCCATCGAATATTTCATGCACAAACGATATCTGGATCTGACCGGGCTGGCCAAGGGAATGGGTATCGCGAAATGGCGCGTCAAACGCCATTTGAAACCATCCGTTTTCGATAAATTGTCCCAATCCGTGCTGCAGCGCTATGCCGAGCTGTTTGATATTGACCCGAAGATGCTGACACACTTTAAGGAGAATCTCTAAATTGGAATCCGCTCCGGCATTCGACCACCGGCACTACGCCCACTGCGAAAGCGGTGTCCTCAGTTCCCTGTTCACACATCACGGTATGGCCATTTCCGAACCCATGGTTTTCGGACTGGCCGGTGCGATGAGTTTTGCCTACCTGCCGTTCGTGCGCCTGGGCAACATGCCCTTGGTCGCCTACAGGATGTTTCCCGCCTATCTGATAAAAAAACTGCCGGCCCGGATGCGGGTCAAATATTTCCGCAAGCGTTATTCCGATGCCGGTCAGGCTATGTCCGAACTGGATGACTTTCTGGCAAGCGGTCAAGTGGTGGGCATTCAGATGTCGGTTTTTTTCGCGCCGTACTTTCCCCCGGAGATGCGTTTTCCATTCAATGCCCACAATGCCATCGTCATTGGCAAAGAGAATGGAGATTACCTGATCAGTGATCCGGTTTTCGAAGAGGTTCAGCGCATTGCCGCCAATGATCTGGAAAAAGCCAGGTTCGCCAAAGGCGTGCTGGCCCCCAAGGGCCTGGTGCATTTTCCGATGCAGATGCCGGGTGATGTGGATCTTGAGCCTGTCATTAGAAAGGCCATCAAAAAAACCGCCAATATGATGCTGCATGCCCCGCCGTTCATCGGATTGAAAGGCATCCGTCGACTGTCCGCAAAAATAGGCGCCCTTGGCAAAAAGCATGACAAGAAGTACATCCGCCATTTTCTGGGGCATCTGGTGCGCATGCAGGAGGAAATCGGCACCGGGGGCGGCGGGTTCCGGTTCATCTACGCGGCGTTCCTCCAGGAAGCTTACCAGATCATGGGCATCCCCGTTTTAGAGGAAGCATCCAACCAGATGACCGCTGCGGGAGACGCGTGGCGGATGTTTGCCCTGGCCTGCGCCAAGGCGGTCAAACGCAGGGAGGAGCCTGTCGACCTGGAGGCCATCGCCGGCCTGCTGCGCCAGTGCGGTGTGATCGAGAAGAAGATTTATCTGCTGCTTAAAACGCTGAAAAAGTATAAAACATAGAATACGGCTAAGCAGTGGTTTACAGCCTTCAATCGGGTTCAAGGTATAGGCGGGACGAGGCGTTCAACCGCAGGAATACATAGCGTATTTTGAGGATTGAACGCCTCGTCCCAACACCGAGATTGGGCCCGATGGGAGGTTGTAAACCACTTCTAATATGCGGTTGCCGTCAGCAAGGTGTAGTGCCCGAGGTGATCTTTGTTGACGTGTACCAGTGTCTGGTCTTCATGGCCCTGGAAAAAGCCGCATATCCCGCACGCTGCGGCCGAACCGGAATACCCGTATCGATCGCGGTCCTCCCTTGCCCGGGCCCCGGGCCGCACGGCCTGCCATTGACCGTATTCTGCGCCGGGAACGCCGATGCCCAAGGCTAAAACAGGATCGGCGGGAAGATCCATCTGCGCATACCCATCCAGGGCGCTGCGGGTGCCGTAAAAAGAGCGGATTTGCGCGATCTCTCCAGAGGCGCCGGTTTTGTGTCGGGAGAGGTACATCCATGCACTGCCATCCACGAGCCGGTCGCCGAAGCGACGTTGATTGAGTTTGGATAAGACGGCCTGGTCCACCCCGCCCACAAGCGCATATTCCGCTGCACCGCGAAATAAATCGGTCCTTGCCAGCTCCAGCCCCCGTTCGAATGCAAACTGCATGGCGGCCAGGGTCATATTGGGGCTGCGCAGCTTCATGCTCTGGGCGATGTAAAAAGTTGCGGTATTGCTCATGGTATTGATGAAATTGTAAGGCTTGGGATAGGACTGTTCGTGGAACAGCTGTGCCAGAGTCGTTTCCGTATCCTGGACCGATCCATTCTCGGTGGTCAGGCAGACCATGGTGCCTGGATCCGGGGTCCGGCCGGCGACGCACTGGTGGGCACCGGCCAGGGAAAGCAGGATAAATCGGTTGACGCGCCGGAAGTAGAGCCCTGTCTGCTGCCTGACTTTTTCCACCAGTGCCGTTTGCGCTTCATCCGGTGCATTGAGCAGAACCGCCGTGTCGTGGACGTACATGGCATCAATCCTCATTTGTGATCATCATTTGTGATCATAAGGGTGGTGCAATTGCCGCCGAATCCAAAATAGTTCAGCATGAAAATGCCGGTACCGACCGGTGACGGTGCGGTCAGGGGCGTGACGGACAGTTCTTCGTCCGGCTCTTCAAATCCGATGGTGGGGGGCAGAAAACCCGCCCTGACAGATTCCGTAAACAGAATCAGTTCCACTACGCCGCCGGCGCCCACCGTATGCCCTACGAAAGGCTTGAGGCCGGTTACGGGCGCATGCCGGTCGCCGAAAACCTTGCGGAGGGCGTTGGCTTCCGTCAGATCGTTGTGGTAGCTGCCGGTGGCATGCGCTTTGATCGCCGCCACCCGGTCCGGGGCGACCTTGCCGGCATCCATGGCAGCCTGCATCACTCCGGCTATGACCTCTCCGCCGGTATCGTGCAGGGCCACATTGGCGGTGTCGCAGGCATTGGCCCCGCCCAGGATGCGGAAGTCGTCTTTGGATTCGGGCCGGGCCGACAAAATGACAGCGCCGCAGGCCTCCCCCATGATGATGCCGTCCCGACGCTTGTCAAAGGGCCGGTATACAGTCGGGGAGAGCAGCTTCAGCGATTCGAATCCGTAAAAGCCCACGAGATTGAACATGTCGTAGCCGATGACCAGGGCGTGCTCCAATTGGCCCTGCTCGATCATGGCCGCCGCATAGAGCAATCCATTGGCGCTGGAGGTGCAGGCCGTGGTGAAGGTGCAACATGGGCCGTGAATGCCGAACCGTTCGGCGACCGCGGCGGCGATCACCCCGAATCCTGCACAGGTCTGGGTGAAATAATCCCGGACGCCGGCCTTCCCATTGGTATATCCCTCTTCGAAAACAGGAATGTTCATGGAGGTGGAGCCCAGGAAGATACCTGCACCGGCCAAATCTCCGGCCGGCAGCCCGCTGTCGGCCACCGCCTTTTCCACGGTCTCCAGCAGGACGCCATAGAATCGGCTTTCCACATCCGGCCAGCGGTCGCGGTAAGCGGCCGGCATGAGGTAATAGGGGCGGCCGGCCTCCGGATCGGTGATCTCGAAAGCAATGCGTGTCACATTTATGGTGGCGTTGCGCATGCCGGCCACAATGGTGTCCAACTGATCGCCCAGGGCGCATACGGCGGCTCTGCCGCGAACAAATACAGGTTGCGCTTCATCGGGTTGCATGGTTTGTCATATCACTCATTGGGTTGCAGGAAATCCGCCAGGGTGTTGATCGAGGCCATGACCCGGCGCATCTCCTTGCCGTCGGTGATCTTGATCCCGAAGTTGTTTTGAATGGCGATGGCCATCTGGAATCCGTCGATGGAATCCAATCCGAGTTCGGCATCCGGGCCGAAGAGGGGGGCGTCATCATCGATTTCATCTATACCCATATCCAACTCCACGTCACATTCCGTCACGATCAATTGTTTTAATCTGATTTTAAACGCTTTGTCCTGTGATCCTCGCATATGCGCCTTTCTGCAAGATAAAATCGGTCACACGCCGTGCGAACACTGCCGGCTGGTCGATAAACGGCGTATGGCCGCAATGGGGCATGCACGCCACGGTGGCATCGGCTGTAGCCCGGCGGGTCATCAAGGGTGCGCTCGGTTTGATGATCCGGTCCTCGGCGCCCCACAGAATCAGGGCAGGGCATTGTACCTTGGCCAGTTCCCGGCGCTTAAAGGGACGCACGGCTCTGCCGCGGCCATTTAAAAATGCCCGCTTGCCCCCCGGCATGCCTGTGACCGCCGAAAAGTAGCGAATGCCCGCATCCAATGGAAAATTGCGGGCATCATGGATCAGATAGCGCGCCAACCGCTGGGTCCACCGCTCGGGCGCCATGATTTGCGCGATTAGTACATTAACAAGGGCGCCCCAGTCAAGGTCTCGCCCACGGCATAAGCCGGCCGCACAGACCGGCACCAGATGAGATACCCTGTGCGGGTTATCAATCGCAAACTGAATTGCAATGGCACCGCCCTGGGAATTGCCCACCAGCCCGGCCTTTTCCACGGCCACGGCATCCAGGAATGCCCTGAGCCAATGGACAAAATAGGGGCGATCGTAGCGCCCGTCCGGCTTGTCCGATTCGCCGTAACCCACCACATCCGGTACGATGACGCTGAAATGCCTGCTCAGGCGGCCGATGACCGGCGCCCAAAACACGCCGCACCCCCCAGCCCCATGCAGCATCACCAGCGGATGGCCCGAACCGGCCCGGAGATAGAAGGTCCGGATGCCGCCGGCATCACAAAAGTGCCGTTCAATGTCCAGATCATAAAAGGCCAGAATCTGATCTCTCAAGACTGCGATTTCTGAGTCGGGCTTTTGCATCTGCTTTCCGGAAAGGGGCCACTGTGGGCGTACCTAAATTCATAAAAACAATTCATTTCAAGGCGCAACTATTACGCAAATCACAAATTTATGAAAGCCCCAAATCGAAGCCGGCGTCTAGCTGCTTTTTCGCCCGCCGAACGACGTGGCCCAATACCAGCTATACCTTGACTTCTTCCCGTATGAAAAGCCGATACCGATCACCGTAAAATGGGGGTCCAGCATGTTGCGGTTGTGGCCCTTTGAGCTTTGCCAGGATTGGAGCACTTCGTCCGCGGTCTTCTGGCCAGCGGCGACATTTTCGGCTTTATCCGTGTTGTAGCCATATCCAAAGGCTGCCATGCGCTTGAAAGGGTCACGCCCTATTGAGTCGCGATGTCCGAGGTAGTTTTTTGCGGCCATGTCATCGCTCATCCACTGTGCGGCCCGCTGCAGATGTTTATCGATCTTCAGGGGACGCAGGCCCTTTCGGGCGCGATAGCGATTGATGAGCACCAGAAACCGCCGGGTCTCGCTGCTTCGCGTTTTAGCAGTGAACGCAATCGGAAGGTCGGAATGGCGGATGATCTTAACGGTGGTGCGCAACGGTGGCGTCTCGTCCGCCCTTTGCAGTCGGCAGCCGGCAAAGGAGAGCAGCAGGAGCAAGCAGATTGTCAGGGTAGGGCCTTTTTTCATAACATGTCCTGGTTTATGAGATGCATCCATTCGAAGTTCTTCTCATTTTATTGTTGGAACTGATACCGGGAATTATCGCCTCGGCCTTTCAGGACCACAAGCTCACGGTAGTATTAGGCATCCCGATCTTTGGTGCAAGGGATCATCAGACGTTGCCAACCTTTGCGTGGGATGCGCCTTAAAGGACACTGTTGCCCGTTATCCTGAAACGGGTATAAAGAATTTGTCCCTGTATGCGCTGGGAGAGATTTCAGTATACTGCTTGAAGAGACGGCAGAAGGAGCTGACGTCGCTGTATCCTACCGCACAGGTGATCTCTTCGATGTTGTCCCTTGTGGTTTCGAGTTTTTCCTTGGCGGCGTCAATCCGGATCTGCTGCAGGTACTTCAGGGGCAGCTCACCGGTGGCCGACTTGAAGCGGCGCTTGAAATGGCGGGGGCTGATGCCGACGTTGCGGGCAACGCTGTCGATGCTGTCGATGGCCGCGTAGTTTTCTTCGATGAATTGCTGCGCTTTAAGGACCTGCGCGTCGCCGTGGTGCTTCAGTGGATGGGATAAGACATAGGGCACCTGGCTGTTGCGGTTGGGATCCACGAGAAGGGATTTGGCCGCAGCGCAGGCAAGCTTGTGCGAGCCGAACCGCCGGATGAGATGGAGCGCCAGATGGTACACGGCCGTGGCCGCGCCGGTGCACAGGAGACCGTCGTCCTCGGTCATGATCTGCTGCGGGCAAAGGTTCACCCTGGGGTAGCGTTTTTGAAACATGCGGGCGTACTGCCAGTTGGTGGTGGCGGTTTTACCGTCGAGCAATCCCATCTCCGCCAGGATAAACGTGCCGGTGCACGAGGTGGCGATGGGCGTATTTTTTCGGCGAAGCGCGTGGATCCATCGGGCAAGGAGGTCAAGGTCCGGGGGCAGGGGGGTTACATTGGGCAAAATCGGTGCGATCACCAGGCAGTCGGTGCGGGCGGTCTTGTCGACGCCCCGGTGAGGGGTGACCGGCAAACCGCCGTAGGCATCCACGGGGGCGCCGTCGGTGGTCAGGATTTCGGTTTGAAACAGATCGGCCTGTTTTTGCCCGGTAAAGGCGCGCTGCCAGAGATTGGCCACTGAGAATGCATCAACCAGCATGACCACGCCGGAATAGAGGGCGCCCTCTGCGACCCAGTAGCTGATTTTGGGCATGGGGTTTCTCCTTTTGGAAGAAAATGGCGTTTTTTGCATACTATTTGTCACTTATGCCACTTCCGTGAGGCTTTGGCAATCGATATATATCTTCCTGGAACATTGGGTCGGCCTTCGATGTCCGACATTGCGGTCGACCCCGAGGCCGGATGAGCTGTGCCGCCAGGTCATATAGACCGCTGCAAAAATAAGGAGCCTTATGATGTCTGATGTTTATGCAAAATTGGCAGAACACCTGGACAACCTTCCCGCAGGATTTCCCGCCACGGATTCCGGAGTGGAGCTGCGGATTCTGAAACGGCTTTTCACCCCCCAGGAGGCGGAGATCGCGCCGGGTCTCACCATGAAGCCGGAGACGGCCGCCGCCATAGCCGGGCGGTTGAGCAGGGATGAAGCGGACCTTGCGGCGCTGCTGGAGACCATGGCCGCAAAAGGGCTGATCTTCCGCGCGAACAAAGGCGACACAGCGCTCTATATGGCCTCCCAATTCGTTGTGGGCATTTGGGAGTACCATCTCAACGACCTGAATGAAGAATTGATCCAGGATGTCAATGCTTACCTGCCGGAGTTTATGCACAAGAGCTGGATCAAGCATGAAACCAAGCAGCTGCGGGTGATCCCCGTATCCAGGGAGGTCGCCGTTGAGCAGGCCATCATGCCTTATGAGACCGCTGAAGAGATCATCCGCAGCCAGAGCAAAATCGTGGTGGCGGACTGCATCTGCCGCAAGGAGCATCGCATGATCGGCAAAGGATGCGACAGCCCCATGGAGGTATGCCTCTCTTTCGGCAGCGGTGCGTACTACTACGAGAAGAACGGGCTGGGCCGCGCCATCGATCAGGAAGAAGCCCTGAAGATCCTGAACCAGGGCCGGGAGGCCGGCCTGGTCCTGCAGCCGGGCAACGCCCAGAAGCCTGCCAATATCTGTATGTGTTGCGGATGTTGCTGCCAGATCCTGAAAAATCTGAAGACGCTTGAAAATCCCGCTCAGGTGGTGCATACGAATTACTACGCCAAGGTGGATGAAGCGGCCTGTGTATCCTGTGAAGCATGCGTGGAGCAGTGCGCCATGGATGCCATCACCCTGGGCGAGACGGCCGTCGTCGATCGCCGCAGGTGCATTGGATGCGGTGTGTGCGTATCCGTATGCCCAGAAGAGGCGCTCTCTCTAGCGCAAAAACTCGCCGAAGATCAATACGTGCCACCGAAAACCACGGTGCAAACCTTTCTCAAAATGGCCGGCGAAAGGGGCAAGCTGTAACAGCGCCGGCCTATCCAAAATAAATACGGCGGCAACGCATCCCATAGCGCATCCGTTCTGGTTGCCGCCGCTTTCCGGTTTTCTCCTTTTTTTATCAAATTTAATTCCGGGTGTATCCTTTCTGCGGCATGATCCGTCTAAAGGGGCGAATGGGATCAAATACGAAAGGAGCAACATTATGAATTGTGCAGATGCAAAACAATCCATCCAATTGACCACCACAAAGGCGGTTTGCCCCGTCGGTGAAGCCACCGGCAACAAGAACATCAACGAATCGAAGATTCCGGTTCTCTCTTGCGAGGGTGCCTGCATACGGGGCGAAATTGCCCGGCTCGCGGCCGGTATCGTTTCCCGGGAGGAACGTTATGGACGGGGGTGCCACGGGGAATTGATCACGGTTCCGGACTCCGCCATTTCCCGGTGGATCAGGACAGCCGACAAGGTGGTCCTGATTGACGGCTGCTTTCTGAGGTGCCACGGCCGCATCCTCGAAAACATCATTGGCAAGGAGAAGCTGGTTCAGTTCGATGCATTGTCCCATTATAACCGGTACACCGACATTTTCGACTACGAGGACGTGCCGGAAGCGGAAAGAAAAGAGGTGGCGCAATCCGTGGCCGATTGGGTCATCGACAGCCTGGAGAACATCTCTCAGGTATGCGAGGTGTCTTCGATTCCATCGCAGAACCAGTGCGGCCAGCGTTGCGGATGATATTCTGAAGACATTTGGCATCAGTACGGGCGGCCCGGGAACCTTATGTTATTTATTCGTCCTGTGCCGCCCATCTCTCCCCATCGGCATATTGCATGGAGTGGGATTGCCTTCTTCCTGCCACTGCTCTTTATCGTCATCCTATCGAAGTGGCGCCGTTTGTAACCCATGAAGATCTTAACGGTATTTCCATGTCCCACAAGATGGATCCCTCAGGTTTAATAACCGGTTCCGCATTAAATCACTGCATGAACAGAATACGGAAGTTGAAGTGTTGTCCGTCAGGGCTTACCTTACCAAATAACCGGCCGCGAAACTTAACCCGCGGACGCGTCGGACGCTTAGCAGAGAGATGCGTTTAGGCTGGCGGCGTCGAGCAGGCGCTGAACGATAAACAACAGATCGAGGAGAATTAACAGTGGATGCCGTCCATCGTCTAAGGTACCTCAAAATCGTTATACAGGTGATCGGCCTTCTTTTTATCTTCGGGGTGTACCCGCTCACGATTGTATGGCCGTCGGGCTGGTCTTGGCATACCGGACGGTCAGAATATCTCGAAATGATCATCGCCATCTATGCAACGCTGGGTATCTTTCTTCTGCTTGCCGCACGCAACCCGCGGCAGCATCAGAGCCTGATCTCTTTCACCATCTGGTCGAGCATTGTGCATGGGGCGACAATGGCCATACAAGCATTTGCCAACCCGCAACACATGGGGCATTTTTATGGCGATGTGCCGGCGCTGTTCGTTATTGCTGCGATGTTGGGATGGTAATCGCCTTCTGCACTGACATTGACATCTACCCGGCCTGCGGGTCAACGACCGCCAGAATAGCGGGTGGCCTGGATGGCCGGCCGGCCACAGGTTGCGGAAACAAAAGCACGTCAGTGATCCGATCGTTGCAGTTCGCCCGGCGCAAAACAGCTAATCATACTCCCGCCCAAATGTGAGCTGAAATCGATTTGATGCATGATAGAAACATACCAAGAAAGATCCACGCGCTAGGCGTGATGGCCTTGCTTTTCTGCCTATTGCCCGTCCATTCGTCTGCCAAAGAGAATCTTGCCTACTACTCGGACTACTTCTCCTTTATCGGCCGCGACGCCGTCGGCTATGTCGCCTTTGCGCTCGACAATAACCGTGGCGTGGACGCAGGGGCGTATCAGGCAGAGCATTTCGCTGTGATGTACGATCAGAAGGCCGGATGGGTCTCCATCACCGGAACAGGGGATTATGATAACAGCCAAAAGCGCCTGGAACAGATACCGGATTCTCCTGGATTTAAATTCAAAGGCAATGCTGAAGCCGGGATAACCATCCGCAGCAAAGAAAATGCATTGGCGTTGAAAATCGACCCGATGGTTACCCGGTTAAGCGATCCAAAGGAAAAGCGTCTCCAGCGTTGGGGAAGTGCGCAAGCGGTATTGACCTGGAAAGAGCGGTCCATTCCCGGACGGGTGATTTACGAGTACCTGGTGGTGCACGGCTGGAACCGTCTTTCCCGCACCTATGCCGGGACCTGGGACAACTTCCAGGGCTTCTACCTGGTTCTTGATC
>JARRKU010000053.1:0-29182 GCA_037387725.1 Desulfobacteraceae bacterium | reverse complement strand
TCATCGGCGTGGGTTAATGATTTAACAAGACGGTTTGGCCGAGAATACATTACAAAAAACAGGAACGCCATACTCGACAATTTCGCTGCCATCATGTCCAGGTCCTATCATCAATTCGAAGAAGAGTTAAAAAATACGATATATGCCGAGGAGATGTTGTTCGAGAGCTACAAAAAATACTTCAATCTGTTTCTGGATTTTTATAATAATGAAACATCCGATTCAGGACGCCGCATATTGAATCCGCTTAAAAAAGCAGCAGAGGCTATTCTGGCCTTACTCGATGACGTTTCTTACGTCAGCTTTCAGAAAACCTATATGTTAAGGGAAAAATAGACGATCAACAGAGCCAAAAGGGTCAACAACGAATTGTATCTTTTCTTTAAAACGAATGAATTATCACAAAATTTTGATCTGTCAAAGGCATGTAAAGATCTTAACAACGCTGTAGGCTACACTGATAATTCCAAATAAGCGCTACAGCCATACCATAGCGATCTATAATGAATATCCCGCCATCGCCATGAAAAGGACTGAATAAAAAGTTTGCTGTCTTAAGCCAGTTTATCACCTCTCACAAGTCTTGCGGCATCTGTTGGAGAAATAAATATGCCTATAGTTACGACGACTAGGCCTTGTACGGTCAACCGGTCGGCGCCGCGTGAGCAATGACGTCTTAGTGCCCGTTGAATGCAGTGCAGGACAGCGGCCCGGACTGTTTGAGCGCAGGAAATTAGGGTCAAACCTTGAATAGCAGGAAATTGGGGTCAGAAGGAAATTGGAAGAAATTGGGGTCAAACCTTGTGGAAGAAATTGGGGTCAAACCTTGAATAGTGAATACGTGTTGACTAAGTGCTTTACATTTGGTACCGAATCAAGACATGGCGAGACAATGGCGAATATAGTATCCGGGTGCGATTTATCATGTGTTGTCCCTCGGCAACGGTGGGCAGGACATATTTCGCTCAAAAGACGACCGGTACCTGTTTATGGATCTATTGGGGGAGCTGGTTGAGCGGTTCAATATTGAGGTGCATGCCTATGTATTGATGAGCAACCATTACCACCTGTTGCTAAAGACTAAAGATGCCAATCTGTCCAGGGCCATGCAGTGGTTTGGGACCTGTTATACGCGCAGGTTCAATTTAAAAAATAGAACAGGAGGCCATCTTTTCCAGGGGCGGTTCAAGAGCATCATTGTAGAAAACGATTCCTACCTGTTGCGATTGTCGTGTTATATCCACAGGAATCCTCTAACGGCCGGCATGGTAGAAAGGCTTGCCGATTACCAGTGGAGCAGCTACCTTTCTTATGCTTACAAAAATACAAAATCACCAACCTGGTTGAGCACTGAAACGATACTCAATCAACTGTCAGGCCAGGATCAGCGCAAAGCCTATCGAAAAAAGGTTCAGCAATATTCAAACGAGGAAAGCAACTTGTGGGAGGATGTACGCCATGGCTTCATTTATGGGAGCCAAAATTTCGTGGAGAATTTAAAGGCTCGCTTTTTAGACAGTGGTAAAGATGTGGAGCTTACAGAGAGAAATCGGCTGCTGCGACCTGTAGACCCTCCGAAGTTATTGCAGAGCGCTTCGGATGTGTTGGGCTTTGACATGGAATACGCTTCGAAAGCCAAAAGGGTCGCCTCTAGTGATAAGGAAAAGCGGGATATGCTGATCTATTTACTGTGGAAGACCGGCGGTTTGCCCAACAAGGAAATCGGCATTTTAATGGGGATAACATACTCGGCAGTCAGCAAAATTGTCAGCGCTTTTGGAGGTAAAGTTAAGGCTGATAAGCAGGTGAGGGCCAAATTTGAAGAACTCAATTCACAATTGAAGGTTTGATAATCCCAACGCCCCCTTTTCTCCCTGTGATGTGATGAGCCTATCTGGTCTCACAACTTAACCTACGTCGCAAGGCGCGGGCCTCTAACTTTCAATCATTATGCCTATTTATTAAAATAAATCTTGAAATTATCCAGAACGCCATCAAAGTTTGATAGGCTTGCTGTCCGTTTTACTTGACCATTCCAAAAGCAAAGGGAACTGCAAATACAATCACAGCATGAGCAAAGATGCCGACTGAAACAAACAAATTAATATATAATTTATTTTTGGCCGGCTTAACTTTAAACTCTTTAATTACCATAAAAATGACAAGCAATAAGGGAATAATTATGAATTCTTTTCTAAGTAAAAATTCAACTATAGCGGGTCCCTCATAAGCACCAAGGGGGGCGTCTCCAACAATCATTTTTCGCATTACCGATATAAACGAAGCAAATGAGACAGCCAGTAGACAATTAAGCAGCATAATAAAATAATTTAAAATTTTGAGGGTGTCTATTTTCGGTTCTGGATACTGAGTGTTTGTATTCATTTTATTACCGTTTCTTCCTGGCTAAGGGTGGGGGATTTTTCGTCCTTTTGAATCGATCTCACCTGGTTGTATGACGCCACGAACTTTTAATTCAGCGAATTGGGTCCCATTGGTTTGCAGATCTTTTCTGTTTAATAGATTGACCACCTGCCCATCTTTATCCCAGGCATTTATTTCTATATCAGCAGAGCCCTTCCTCACAAGCTGTACACCGGAAATCTTAATTTCCGCCTTTTTACCCAACAACCAATAAAAATTGTGCAACGCATTTTCCTTGATCGGGTCTAAATCAAACCATTTGGTTGTAACCCCGCCTATCAAAAATGCGCCTGATTTTTGCCCAACTGATAGTAAATCACTGATTGTGAGAGCTTTTTCCTTAACAGCCTGAGGACTCTCTCTGAAATACAATTTTCCAATTGCAGCGCCTACCCCTAAACTCGTTTTAGGAACGCCAAGGCCAAGGCCGGCTAACCCAATGAGCATTTGCATTGAGCATTTTCCTTTCGTCTTGAATTAACAAAAATCAAGAGAGCAACTCAAAATCTTATTTGGAGCGGTGCCCCTGATGAGTCCTGAAATCGAACGTGCTTTTAATGGGTGTCCTTATGCCTAAAACGAAAAAGTAGGTTGGAATCTGTGTGGACTGATTTAGGCAGGAATTTTTTATCCATCTGCGGTTGTTTTGTCAAATACAAATTGGCTGTCCACTTCGGGATTCTCTCTATTTGTGTTCGCTGGTCATGCTCGCCGCCATCCAACGTTGGCCCTTTTCGGTGAGTCGATGGCGCTGGGTCTAGCTTTGGAGAGAGTCCGGTTGGGTCCTTTCGATCCAGCCGCCGTCCATGACCGGGTCAAGGTAGTTCTCGCGGAACGAGGGGTTTATGCGTGAGATCGAGCACCTTTATCAGTGCGGCGCTGCCGAGTTCACCTCAGGCAAGGGCCTGAATGATCCGCCCTACTTGGTCGATGGCGGTGGCTTGCTGGATTGCACTGAGCAGCGCGGGGTCAGAAATGGGTGACCCCACCACATGTTAGAGCCACTAAAAACACAGCCGAATCGTTTTTAGCGCTTATTGACAAAGTTTCTTTTACTTCCATGCAGGATACCATTGTTTTGCAAAAGCTCTTGACTGAGTATAAAGCGCGGCAGCTCAATGATGAAGTTTTTGAGTTTCTAAAAAGCCATCGCATCTCAGAGAACCTGGATTTTTCTATGGCCTTGGAAGATTTCAACAAAGCTCTTGAGAATTAGAACATGTCGGATACAAAATTGTGGATGCCGTCCTACCGTCGGTTACAGAGAGAAGGATCAAAGAGGCTTCGGTATAGACCTGATAGGTATGGCGTCTGCCATGCATTGCTTTTTTCAGTGGTTTTTTCTGCTTAACTGGATACTCAAATGCAGACGACAAGCTGGATAAAATCCACAAAAACATTCAAGAAACCCTTCGATCACTGGGCATACCAGAATCCGAAGAGAGTAAAGCCAACCAAAAACATCTTTCCAAGGTAATTCAAGCTTTCAAAGAAGCTTTGTCATCTAATGATGAAGAGACCAAGGAGATATTAAAGCAATGGGATAATTATATCTTTAGCTTCACAGACTTCTCCGATGATGGTGTTCGGTGAATCGATTGCCTCAATATTGGTGGGCGGTGCCCACCCTTCTACAATACTGAATCATATTCATCGCCTTTCACAAGCCTTGCGGCATCTGCTGGAGAAATAATTTCGTCCATTGGTACGACGACCAGGGCTTGCAGTAGGTTGACGACGACTGCATCCTCGGCGGGGCCGTGCTCTGATGCCCTCCGGCTTTTACAACGACAGGGTAAAGCTATTAAAAAGCTAAGAAACATGATAAAAAAACCAAGCTTCCGGTTTTGGTTCTTTAAATACAGAAAATCTTTATCGAAAGAGGGATGAGATATGGCAGATGAAACCGCAATGGATTTGGAGGCCTTTATCGAAGGTTGGGAAGAAACCGATGACCAGAATAAGTCGACCTTCCTGAGATTCAGGTCTTTTCTTGAAAATCAGGAGGGCGTTGCCCTCGATTTTCAGCCCCGACCCGGTGTGACGTACTCCCTAAGAGCCAAACATGCCGCCCAGAAGAGCAAGGAGCTGTTCGTCATGGTGGATGTGATCGAGGACGATCCCCGCTGGCTGTCGGTCTGTTTCTACGGCGAGATGATCACCGATCCCGATGAGATGGGCGATTTCGTGCCCGAGGGGCTGCTTGGGGAGGACGCGGTCTGTTTCGATATTGAAACTAAAGAAGAGGACCTGATCCAATATGTGGAAAAGCGCCTCGATGAGGCGTGCCAGAGCGCTTCAAAGGGCGCATAAAGGAGGCCCCTATGCCGTTTGTTCAGATCTCGCTCATGGAAGGCAAGTCGCCGGAACACATTTCCGCCATCTCCGAATCGGTCCATCAGGCGCTGGTCGAGGTGTTCAAGATCCCTGAACCGGATAAATTTCAGGTGATCCACGAGGTGAAATCCCATCAGCTGATTTTCCCGGATAATTTTCTCGGCATTTCCCATACCGATAACCTGGTCTACGTCCACATCACCGCCAAAGAGGGCCGGACCGTGGATATCAAGCGCGATCTATACGCCAGGATCGTGGCGCTGGTCCGGGAACGGACCGATCTGTCCGCCGACGACGTCATTATCGTCCTGGCCGACGCCAAGGCTGAAAACTGGTCTTTCGGCCAGGGGATAGCGCAGCTGGTCGATATGACCTGATAGAAAAGCCCCTTTTACGCTTCGGCATCGATAAACGAATTAAAGTGATACCATTCAAACGGATGACGCCGCAGGGCGGCTTCCATATGGTCAAGGTATTGCTGGGCGGCGGCGGCGATCGCCTCGCGCCGCTGCGCCCGCGTGGGGGCGGTGACCTGTATCGGCGGCAGGGCGCTGAATTCATAAGTGCCGGTCTCGGTGCGGAACGCGAAGAATACAATCAGGGGCGCGCCGGATACCAGTGAGAGCACAAAGGGCGCTTCGGGTATCCTCACCCGGCGGCCCAGAAAACGGCCGCTGACCGTACGCTGGTCTTTCCGCCACACCACGTCGCCGGCCATGGAGACCAGACCGCCCTCCTGCAGAAAGCGAATCCCCTCCATGATGTCAAAGGGTGACCCGCCGCCCTGGTCCACGGCTACAATCCGGATACCGTCGCCGCGAATGCTCTGCTTTTGAATTTTTTCGATGGCCTCTTTGTCGCGGACCCCCATGTAGAGCAGCAACTTTAGGTCGCCGATCACCTTGGTGAGCAGGTGTGCGGCCATCTCCCAATTGCCCATATGGGACATGAGCAGGATGCCGCCTTGCTTTTTTTCGTGGGTGGAAACCACATTGTGGCGGCCATCAAAAGTATAGGCGATATCGCGGACTTCACGCTGGATGAAACGGTCCAGATAGAGATGGGTAAAATTGAGAAACTGCCGCCATGCATAAAAGAGGTGATAGCGGCCGGGCCGGTCGGGGAACAGGACCGCGTAAAAATCGCGGCTGATACGCCGGCGACGGGGGCTGAAAATAAAATAACCGGTGGCGATCCCTTTGGCGACCCATATGAAAAACCAGGGGCCGAGAATCCTTGTGGCCTGCACAAGCCATCGGTAAAAAGTCGCTTCCACAACGATATCTTTCAGTAGGATGACATTGAGTATTCGGTTGCAAGGGCTTTTATACTTATTTATAGTCCCCTCACAAGCAAAAGTTCCTGAAAATGGGCCCCGCGATTCCGAGCGAATAGGTTCCCGACTGTATCGACCAATGAAAATTCTGCTGATTCCAGGCAATAACTCCCTCTCCCATGTGGCGAAATGCGCCGCTTTGGAGGCGGAGCTGTCCCGCCGAGGCCATACGGTGCTTTTAGCGGTCACCTGCAAGCATGCCGAATTCGTCCGCCGGATCGGCCTGGCCCATACGGTGCTGCCGGATATTCAGGAAAGCGATGGCGGCGCCCTGCCCGCGCTGGCATGGTTCAGATCCGCCGAACTGCTCTCTGCCTGTCTCCAGTCGGAAATGGCGTTGATCAAGGCGTTCAAACCCCATCGGGTCGTCGGAGTATTTCGTTTTACGCTCAAAATTTCGGCCGCTGCGCTCGGCGTGCCGTATTATGCCGTATCCTGCGGCTGCATGATGCCGGATGCCAAAGAAATTCTGGGATACGGCCCCGGCGAGGAAGGAAAGGAGCAACAGGCCCTATATCTCAGCAATTTTTTCCGGTTTGCCGGAAAACGGATGGCGGTCATGATGCGCCGATGGAAGATTCCGCCGGTGCGGGATCTTCGTGAACTGCTGATCGGAGACCGCACCTGTTTGTGGGACTTTCCGCAATTTATGCCCCTGCCGAATGCAGACAACCGGCATCATGTGGGGCCGATGTTCTGGAACGGATGGCCGGGACGAGGCCGGAAGCCGGAGCCTTTCCCGGACAACGGCCGACCCTTGGCTGTCATCAGCCTGGGAACCCGGCAAAACGGAGATAATGTCACCGAAAAAACCGCCCGATGCCTGATCGATTGCGGATTCAACGTCATCTTCGCCTGCGCCGGAACGCCCTGCATCCCGGACCGGCTTTTGGGCGCATCACATATGCGGTGCTGGCAATTCGCACCGTTGGGACAGCTTCTGAAGCGCGCGGCCCTGCTCATCTGCCATGGGGGTCAGATGACCCTATTTGAAGCATTGCGGCAACAGGTGCCGGTGCTGGTCATCCCCTCACACCCCGAACAGGCCCACAATGGTGTGTGTGTCGAGCGGATCCGGTGTGGTTTACGGCTCTCTCCTCCCATCGCTTTTAAAGGGGATCAGCAAGCGTATCTGGATGCGTTCCGCCGACAGCCCGACAGGGTTGTAAAAGAAAAGATCATGCAAGCGGTTTCCGAAGGCGCTGCGACCCAGGGTCTTAAACGGGCCCAGATGCTGGTAACGCGGCATAATGCAACCGAAACCATCGCCGATCTGTTGGAGGAGGGATAATTTGGAATCGCTGGGGATCGTTTTGGTGCATGGCTATACCGGAGGCCTGCAAGATATGGCCCCATTGGCCCAAAGGCTGAAGCGCCGGTTCGGCGATGATGCGGTGCGCTGCGTTGACCTGCCGGGACATGGCGGTTCGTCGGTTCCTGCTTTTGACCCGGATGGATTTGAAAGGGCCGTGGCCGATGCGTGCAGCGCCTTTCGCAGCAGGAACCGCCGGCCTGTGCTGGTGGGTCACTCCACGGGCGGCAACCTGGCACTGGGGAGTTTGCTCAGGAACGAAGGGGTTCCGCACATGGTGGTGCTGGCCGCAACCCCCTCAATGATCAGGGGTGAAGACCTCGAGCGGTGGGAACGCCACCGCGAGGGTCAAAAGACAGTCCCGCTGGGGGATGTGGCGCGGATGGTTTCATACATCAACCGCATCGGGCGCAGCCGGCCGAAATTCCTGTTCCCGGTCCTGATTCTATCCGGAAGCGAAGACCGCCTGGTTCCACCGGTCCAAACCGATGACTGGCGATCGGGATATTTCCACGGGCCGCTTCACAGCGTCACCCTGCCCGGAGCGGCTCACGATCTGTTTTCGGGAAGGGCCGGTGCAGCTGCGGCGGATTGCGTCGCCCGCGCCCTATCCCATCTGCGGGAGCCGCGCCTCTCCGACCTCAGCAAAGCCCAGATGATCGGTGAAATCGAACCCGGCGTATGGGATTTCATCGAGGCCGACCCCTCCCGGGTCTTTCACCTGGTGCGCAGTCCGGCCGCACTGCATGTGTCCGGTGAATCCTTTGATTATCCGGAGGTGATGACCACAGATCCCATTCAGCTCAATATCGAAATCACTTCCCGCTGCAATCTATCGTGCCGCCATTGTGCCCGCACCCGTCTTGGCCGATCCGGTATGGATATGGACGAGAACATGTTCGTTTACCTGTTGGATCTGATGCCGTACACCTACAAAATCATGTTGGTGGGCCTGGGTGAACCCACCCTGCATCCCCAGGTGGCGGATTTTGTCGCCAAAGCTTCCGCACGCGGCCATAACGTGGGAATGGTCACCAACGCCATGAATCTGGACAATGGAATGTCGCAAGAACTGATCGGCGCGGGTTTGCGATCCATCACCTTCAGTCTGGACTGTGTGGACGAGGTACTGGCCTCCCAGGTGCGCAGCGGGACGGACGTTGAGAAAATACGGGGCAACATCAATGAATTTCTGGACCTGGCCGCGGGCAGCATCCCCGCGGCGGTATTTTCGGCGGTATCGGCCGACACAGTGGAACAACTGCCCAAATTGGCCGGTGTCGTATCCCAGCTGGGTCTAAAGGCCTGGATGCTGTCAGACCTGAACTTCATTGCAAACCAGGAGAAGAGCGTATGCAACAGCTGGCGCAGGGGATACGGGAATAGCATCAGCCAGGCCCTCAAAACAGCCTTTGCTCATCGGCTTCCCGTATTGTCGGTAAGGGGTGTGGAAGTGCTGGGGATGGATAGCCGGTACCATGATTACCTGCTGACCTCTCCGGCCGAACTGGCCCGGCGCTCAGTAGAACACCACTGGTGCCTGTCGCCATGGCAGACCCTGCCTGTTGATGTGGACGGAAACGTCACGCTTTGTGATTGTCAGCCTTCCAGAGTGGTGGGGAACCTGACCAGGAATGCGGTGAGCGATATCTGGAACGGCCGGTCCATGCAGGACCATCGCCGGCGAATGCGATCGAAGCCTCCCCCGGAGGCGTGTCGGATTTGTCCGCGATTTTAAAAGTGACCTCAAAACCTGCCTTGAGCCCAATCTAAAGGGTTGGGCGTCAGATTAAAATCCTCGAAATTGTATACTATTCCTCGGGCTTAAAGCTGACGCCGTATCTTGGCCCGAATGAAGGTTGTAGGCCACTTCTATTTTTCGTCCTTTTTGGTTTTATTGGTTTTTTCGGCTGGGGCATCGTTTCCGGAGAACTCTTTGCGGACGGCATCCCGGGTCTCCTTGTATGCCTTTTTAAAATCCTTGCCCACCTCTTTGGCGCCCTCTTTGGTTTTTTCCCATGCCTTTTTAGAGCCTTCCTTGATATCCTTGCCGATATCCGCAGCTGCCCTGCCGGTTTCGATAGCCCCTTCCTTTATCTCCTTGGCGGCTTGCTTGGACCCCTCCTTGATATCTTCAACCGTACCCGCATGAAGCGGCACCGCTAAAGCAAAAATGAATGCCAGCAAAAGGGAAGTTGCCACCCGGCATGGTTTGGATTTCATCTGTTGCACCTCCGCATTTGGCTGGCCATGTCCTGGTCCCGTCGCATCGCCAACCGACAAACCGTTTGAATCACATAATGCGCATGTGGTAATCAGTACGCAATTTACCCTAACGCTGCCCTCAGCACATGTCAAAAGAAACAGGATTGCTCAAGCCGCATGGCGCAAAAAAACATTCGATATGCATGGTTGCTTCTGGCTGCGGCGGGAACGGTTTTTCTGTTTGGCGCGGCCGTTTTTCGGCTTCATATCGACAGCGATGTGGCGGCCAGCCTGCCCGATGATAAAGGGATCCTGGCCGATGCCGTCTATATTTTCAAGCACCATCCCATTCAAAACCAGATCGCCATCGATATCGGCCTGCGCCACGGGTCCGAACCGGATCGCCTGGACAAGGATCTGCTGGTCAAGGCGGTCAACTTTGTAGAATCCCAACTGCTCGACAGTGGATTGTTCACCAAGGTGGGTATGGACGATATGCAACAACTCGTCCCCGGGTTGATCGGCCATGTGGTGAATCACATGCCGGAATTGTTTTCAAGCCGGGAACTGAACCACCTCGTCGATCCGCTGCTGACGCCGCAAGCCGTCGAAAACAGACTGAAGACGCTGCAACAGAGCCTGGTGGGATTCAACACCATTGGCCAGGCGGGATGGATGGCCCGCGATCCGCTGGGTTTCAGGGAGCTTAAACTCACCCGGCTCTCTTCACTGGCGCCGACCCGGGATGCTCAAATTTATAAGGGAAAGCTGCTTTCTGTCCACGGACGGCATGCCATGATTATCGCCCATCCCGCCGGGTCGGGCACAGACACCGGCTTTGCCCGACGCCTCAGCGATGCCCTGGCGGGGATCGACGCTGAGCTGCAGGCATGGGCAGCCGGTTCCGCGTTTGCTTTTACCTTGACGCCGGTGGGCGCCTACCGGGCGGCGCTGGACAATGAGACCCTTGTGCGTCGCGACGTCAACCAGGCCATTTTGCTGGCCACCCTGGGGATTGCGGCGCTGCTGCTCCTGGCCTTTCCCCGACCGCTGATCGGATTGCTGGCCCTTCTGCCCGCCCTGGCCGGCACCGCGGCCGCCCTGTTTGTTTTCTCCCTTTTCAGTGAATCGATCTCCATCATGGCATTGGGATTCGGTGGCGGGGTCATCTCCATCACCGTGGACCACGGCATCGCCTATCTGCTTTTTCTGGACCGGTCCGAAGGGGGCACGGGGAAAGGCGCCTCCGCGGAGATCTGGTCTGTGGGGCTCCTGGCGGTGTTGACGACCATCGGCGCCTTTCTGGTGCTGAGCTTCAGTGGGTTTTTGATTTTCAAACAGCTGGGCCTGTTTACCGCCATGGGCATCGGTTTTTCGTTTCTCTTCGTTCATACGGTCTTCCCCCGCATTTTTCCCCATTTGCCGCCGAAGCGAAGCCGCCATGGCAAACCCCTGAGACGGTGGGCCGATGGCCTGGGCAGTCTGGGGGCGACCGGTGCATGGATTGCCGCGATCATCGGCGGCATCCTGCTCATCTGGGCCAAACCCCACTTCAATGTCAATCTGGACACCATGAACAGCGTCAGCCGGCAGACCCGCGCGGCCGATGCCCTCTTCAGCGACGTATGGGGGGACATCTTCAGTAAAATTTACCTGATGTCCGAGGCATCCAGCGTGGAAGCCCTGCAGCAGAACGGCGATCGCTTGCTGGAAGCCATCGAGGCGGCCCGGCAGAAAAATGAGATCGCATCGGCCTTTGCCGGCGCAGCCCTGTTCCCGGGACCGGACTTGCGGCCTTCCAATTTCGCGGCCTGGAAAAATTTCTGGACGCCGCGCCGGGTGGAAAACCTGCGTACCCTCATGGCGCAAACCGCTCCGCGATTCGGTTTTGCCGAAAATGCCTTTACCCCTTTCTTTGATCAGCTCACCGATCCGGTCTACCATGACACGCTGCCCATCGATGCCCGCTACTATGCGATGATGGGGATCTCACACAGCGAAGCGGACGGCGTGTGGCGGCAGATCACGGGGATCACCGCCGGTCCCGATTATGAAGGTCAGGCGTTCTACGACAGGTTTTCGGCCCTGGGCAAGGTATTCGATGCCCGTCTCTTTTCTGAAAAAATGGGAGCTTTGCTCTTTAACACTTTTAGCCGCATGCTGCTGATCATCGGCATCAGCGTGGTGGTGCTGCTTTTTATCTTTTTTGCGGACTGGCGGTTGACCGTCTTCAGTCTTCTGCCCATGGTGTTTGCTTTTGTCTGCACCCTTGGGACGTTGGGACTCATGGGCCGCAGCCTCGATATTCCGGTCCTGATGCTGTCCATCATCGTACTGGGACTGGGCATTGACTACTCGTTGTTTTTTGTCCGGTCCTATCAGCGCTACCAGTCCGACACCCATCCCAATTTCAGCCTGATTCGAATGGCGGTTCTCATGGCGTCCCTGTCGACCCTCATTGGATTCGGGGTGCTCTGCAACGCCGAGCATACCCTGCTCCAGAGCGCCGGGCTATCCTCCATGCTGGGCATCGGCTTTTCCATGCTGGGCGCTTTTCTGATCCTGCCGCCGATCTTGAAACGATACTTCCAGCGGCCCAGCGTAATGCCCCGCAATACAGACAAGGGGCGCGCATCGGTTCTGGCACGCTATCGGAACCTGGAACCCTACCCGCGGTATTTCGCCAAATTCAAATTGCGGACCGACGCCATGTTCAGGGAACTGCCGGATATTCTCCCGGCCAAGGACGAAGCGCGCGTTATCGTGGATATCGGCACCGGCTACGGGGTACCGTCGTGCTGGTTGCTGGAGCGCTTTCCCGAGGCCCGGATCTTCGGTATCGAACCGGAGCCCGATTGCGTCCGCGTCGCCAACCACGCCCTGGGTCCCCGCGGAAAAGTGGAACAGGGGTTGGCCCCCAGGGTGCCGGATCTTCCCCAATGCGCCGAGATGGCCTTCGTGCTGGACATGTGCCACTTCCTCGATGACGCGGACTTTCACCTGACCCTATCCCGACTGCACCAGCGGCTCGAAGAAGGCGGACATCTTATTTTGCGCGTGGTACTGCGGCCGGCCCCGCCATTGCCCTTGACATGGCGACTGGATCTGATGAGAATGAAACTCAAGGGCGCCAGGCCCTATCACCGATCGCTTTCTTCCATCATTGAAATGGTCCGACACCATCGATTTGAGATATTGAGTTCACCGTACTCCGGAACAAGACAGGACATGGCCTGGATCGTGGCACAAAAACCCCGGCATCCATGAGCGTTCTCATGCGGGATCTTGCGCCATAAGCGTCGTTGAAGGATCCGCAAAATCGAGGAGGCATCTCCAATGGCTGTGTATACCTCTTTGTTCGGATATCGCTGGCGGCTGATTTCAACCGCCATTGCCTCGCTGATGATCTGTGGCTGCATGCCCCGGCTGCCGGACACGTGGACCAGCAATTATTCCGGCACCTTTCGGGTTCCCACCCATATCCGCACGGGTCGTTTCAAACGCGACTATCACCTGCATATTCCGCCGGGATACGACGGCACCCGCCGGCTGCCTTTGGTGGTGGTCGTGCACGGCGCCTTTGACAACGCCAAGGGAATGGCCAAATTCACGGGGTTTTCCGCGTTGGCGGATGATGAAAATTTTATCGTCCTCTATCCCAACGGGATCGGTATACTGGGGTACCTGCAGCACTGGAACGCGGGGCATTGCTGCGGCAAAGCCCAGGCCGACCAGATCGACGACGTCGGCTTCGTGGCGGCGGCCATAGAGGATGCCACCCGCCGCCTCAACGTGAACCACCGGCGGATCTTCATGTTGGGATTTTCCAACGGGGGGATGTTTGCCTACCGTTTCGCCGCCGAACGCGGTGAGATGCTGGCCGGATTTGCCGCTCTGGCCGCCTCCATCGGCAGCCGGACACCCGACACCAAAACCGAATGGCAGCTCCCCGAACCGCCGCGCCCCATCCCATTGCTGATCATGCACGGTACGGATGATCACAGCGTCCCCTTCCACGGAAAACAGAGCCAGCGACCGGGCGAGCCGCGCTATTACAAAAGCGTGGCCCAGTCCGCGGCCTTCTGGCGGTCGCGAAACGGCTGCGATAAGGCAGAGCCGCCCCGCCTGCTGTCCAATGGAGCGGTACGACTGACCCAATGGTCGGATTGCACCGGCCACGCACCGGTATGGCTCTATGTCCTTCAGGATTGGGGGCATGTCTGGCCGGGGCCTTACTTTACGGCGGCGTTGGAGGACCGGCATCCGCTCAAGGGATTTGATGCGGCAAAGATCATCTGGGATTTTTTCAAGCAGCTGCCGGACGCGCCCGGCGCCGGTGCAGGGCAGCCGTAATCGAAGGGAAACACCACTCTATTCAGCGGATTTAAAACTGTCGCCCAACACAGAAATTGGGTTCGAAGGGAAGCTGTAAACCACTTTTATCCGCAATTGTTCCAGCACAGCGGATCCGAGGCCAGATAGTCGCCCGTCATCTGATAGGCCGCACCCCGGCATCCATAGCATTGAGTGGCCTTATCGCACTGTCCGCATGGCCCCTTGATGGTCTGCCGGTAATTTTTCAGATCCTTGAGCAGCCGGCTGCGGGTCAGAATATCTTTCAATGCATCTTCCCGGATATTGCCAAGGGGCACATTTACCCCCACACACGGGGTCACATCCCCCTTGGAGGTGATAAGGCAGGAGAAAAGGTGGCGCAGGCATCGATTGCCCACCAACGGAGGCTGGGGATCCCACTCGATATCGTACTGCAGGCGGTCGATCCGGGCCAGTTCCTTAAACAAGGTGTGCACCCGCCCGGAATCGACAAACAGCCATTGATTGTCCAGGGCATTGGCCTGGGGGGTGATCATCTCGAAATAGGGGGCGATCTGGCGGTCCCGCAGCCAGCGCCACATATGGGACAACTCGTCGATATTGGGGGCGCAGATCACCGTGCTGACCGCCAGGAACGCATCATCGGCCGGATAGCCGGCGTCTTGCAGGTTTTTCAATGCCCTGTGAATGGTTTTAGAGGCCCCCTGCCTGCCGGACAGCTTATCCTGAAGATCCGGATCAAAGGTGTTCAATTTCAGTACCACCCGAACCCCCCGCGAGTGGAAAAATTGCGCCAGGGATGCATCCACGCCGCTGCCGTTGGTAAACAGCTCGACCTTCAGCTCCTGATCCGTGATAAATTCTATGATCTCTCTGATAGGGGGATAGATGGTGGGCTCGCCACCCAGAATGATGATTTTGTGCGCCCCCAGCGCTTTGGCCTGGCAAATGACATCCCTGATTTCCTGCCCGGTCAGTTCATCCTCGAAATAGTCGGGATGGGGCACGTAGCAATAGGGGCACTTGAAATTGCAGCGCAGGCTGAGTTCGATCTCCATGGTGAGCAAACGGCCGTTCTCCACGGCAGCCATGATGGCGGTCATATCCTGCTCAAAATTGGGTGGAAGACTGGAGCAATTGCCCATTATACTATACCCTTCGCAGCGTTGGGATCGGAACGTGAATAGATATGCCCATTTGTTTGAGGCGTCAATTTGATTTTTGGAGCGCCCTCGGCTGAGGGGTCATCATCCCATTCCAACGCTTCAGTTTTTTTGTTTTTCGGCGAGCGCATTTAACAACATGGCCCAGGAGAGATTTCCAGAGACACTCTCATACAACAATAGTATGAATATTCGAACCCTTAATCCTATGGTTGGCCCCCCAAGCAACCTGGCCAAATCAGGCAAACAATCTCCGACCCTGGCTGATATCGAACCAAGATCCTCCCCAATCCCTTGAAATGGGTTGACAATCAGCTGCTCGGACAATAATCGATAGGTACACTTATTGATGACCCTATAGACGACAAGACCTTTAGGAAAATGAAGCTATCGACACGCAGCCGCTACGGCACCCGAATTGTATTGGAACTGGCCCGCCACTACGGTGGAAGCCCCACCCAGGTGAGCGAAATCGCAAGGGTTCAGCAGATTCCCGTCAAATATTTAGAACAGCTGATCCGCACCTTGAAGCAGGCGGATCTGATCACCAGCGTCCGGGGCTCCAAGGGGGGCCATCATCTCAACGAAAAACCGGAGAGAATAACCGTGGGTCAAATCGTCCGCCTTTTTGAGGGGCAGACCGATCTGGTGGGGTGTGTCAGTGCTCCGGATACCTGCCAGCGCGCCGAAGATTGCCGGGTAAGAGAGGTATGGATTGAAGCCACCGAAGCCATGTACGAAAAACTGGACGCCATTACCATTGCCGACCTCCTCTGTGAGCCAGTACCCCCAGGCAAATGACGGGCGATGGGATCAACTCTGGAAGGAAAAAATGCCCCTCTCGAATCGAGAGGGGCTTTTTGAATCTTAAGCGCCAAAATCGATCTGCCGCCAGGTCGATTCTATCGATAAAAGGTCCAGGTCTACTTGACCAGCAGCGATTGAATCTTTTTCAATGTGTCAGGATCGGTCTTGCCGATCATTTTGATCACATCCATACGGTCCTTCTCACCATCCGCCGTAGGCACTTGGGCATCGTCCACTTCCAGAATATCGCTGATGGCTTTGACCAGTTTTTCAGGAGTGATGGGTTTTTCCATGGTGTACCGGGGCCGCATGCCTGAAGCAAAAGCATTGAAGTCCTTAATATCGTCACTGCCCATCTCGTCATGGGCGTGGGCGGTGATAACGATCACCGGCAGCCGGGCAAACGCATCCATGCCCCTGATCTGACGCATGAGATTGATGCCCGACACCCGCGGCATCACCATGTCCAATGTCATCAAGTCCGGCGGGTCGGCCTGCAACTTCTCCAATGCATCGGCGCCGTCCACGGCTGTTTTCACTTGAAAGCCGGCGTCTTCGATGCAAGCCGCCAGAAAATTGCGCACATCAGGCTCATCGTCAACCACCAAAACCTTCTTCTCCGATGCATGTGCCATACCGCCTCCTTCAATTGATCATAATTGAGATCCGTGGATTACGGTTCCAGGGTTACTCCGGCAGACTCGGGGTCTTGCCGCCATTGTCGTTCTGCTTCATCTTGCCCATGGCCTTGGTCAGGGCGATCATGACGCCCAGGCCTTCTTTGACCTCGCTGTTGAAACCGGCTGAGAGCATGCCGAAGGGACCGATCTTCTTGGTGTTGTCCAGATCGACACTCCCTGGTATCGCCGCCGCCTTCTCCAGAAATGCCAGGGTGTTGGGGTCGGACATTTTTTTGCCCAGCCGCAGCATGGCCACCATACCGTCGCTGATTTGCTCGATGTCATCGCCGTCGTATTCCGCCGCCACTTTGGCACGCACATCCATCATGGCTTTGATGATGCGGAAGACCCCTTTGCGTTCCAGTTCGTCCAGATGCTCGATGGCTTTGGGGACGGCCGATTTCAGCAATGGTTCGACATCGGTGATGAACTCTATGATATTATTCATCGCTTTGAGGGCAAACATCAAGTTTTTAATACTGCGGGCGGACTGTTTGATCATCTCAAACAGGTCCTCGAGCTGAAAGCCGGCTTCGATCTCTTGCAAATGGCCGATCAGCAGGGTGACGGCCTGGTGCTGCAGCGGGACCAGGTCATCGGCGAACTCGCCCCATTTGTTGGCCTGCTTGATGAGCGGATCGATCTTGTCCTCCAGTGCATCCAATCGCTGTAAAATAAGCTCTTCGTTGGTCATGTCGGCCTCCTATTCCACCTCAACCTTGGGCCACGACTTGCCGGCCATGTTCATCTGGGGTTCCAGCGGCAGCTCCTGTCCGGTCAGCAGCATGTTCCAGTAGACCCACTTGAACATCATTTTGCCCCAGTAATTGATATTGCTTTCCCCTACCAGATCGAAGGGCCCCAGTCCAGGGAACGGGTATTTACCGGGCAACGGCTCGGTCTTGTAGTTGAAATCAAACAGATAGGCCTTGTCATAGCCGGATACGATAAAACAGGTGGAGTGACCGTCAAAGGAGGGCTTGGGTTCCTGGCCGTCGATTTCGCGCAAGAGATTTTCAGTGGCGATCTCCGCCTCATAGTGCGCCACCGACCCGGCTTTGGAAGTGGGCACGTTGGTGGCGTCGCCCACCACGTAGATATTCTCGCCTCTTTCACATCGCAGGGTGTGGTTGTCGGTCATGGCATACCCCATGCCGTCCCCTAATCCGGATTCGTCTACATAATCGGCGCCCAGGTTGGGCATGGTGGAAACCAGCAGGTCGAATTCCGCCGTCGCGCCGGTGGCCGACTCCAGATAGCCTTCTTCTTCATTGACGCCGGAGAGATGGAAATCGGGAATCACATTGATGCCTTTCTCTTCGGCGGCCACACTGAGCACTTTGGTCGCAATGGGTTTGGTAAAAATACCGGTATTGGGCGTTACGAAATCGATGGTGATCTTGTCCCGGACGCCGTTGACCTTGAAGAACCAGTCGGCCATGAAAACGAATTCCATGGGCACCACCGGGCATTTGTGGGGCATCTCGGCAATGTTGAATATCATGCGCCCCTCTTTGAAATATTTCAGCTTTTTGAACAGGGCCATAGCACTTTCCAGGGTGAAAAAAGTGTGGACCTTGGACTTGGGATCCGGTGTCCAGTCTTCCAGGCCTTCGACCTCTTCCGGGGCGATGCGGCACCCGGTGGCGATCACCAGGTAGTCATAGTCGTAATCTCCATTCTTGGCCTTGACTTTGCGTTTGTCCGCATCCACGTTCACCACTTCATCCAGGACAAAATTCACCCCCTTGGGTATAAAATCGCGCTTGGGCTTCATACAGTCTTGCGCTGTATAGATGCCGAACGGAATAAAGAGCCATCCCGGCTGGTAGTGGTGCATCTCATCATTATCTAAAATGGTAATGGACCATTCCAGCTCATTGAGCTCTTTGCGCAGCTTGGCTGCCATCATTGTTCCGCCGGCACCCGAACCCAGGATCAAGATCTTCTTCATAACGCCTCCTTCTTAACAGATAAGATACCAAATCACGGCACGTAGTGTGCCCAATATTATTATCAGAAATTATCACGAGCCATTGGGGCGGGGGTGTGGAATGGGGGCGCAATTAGGATTGACCTGAGAGCCCTGATCCTGTATGCGATCCAATAGCATCTTCGCTTTCTGAGTATAGAATCTTTCTGTCTATATTAAAAGCGTATAAAATAAAAGCCAAAAACCACTATCTACTAAAAAAATTAAACACCATAGACCTGGAGCCGAATCAACCTTAAAATAACCCTATGGAGAAAAAGGTCATCGTCATCGAAGATGAAAAAGATGTCTTGACCTACTTAATGGCCGTACTGGAAGATCAGGGCCTGCAGGCCGAGACACTGGATCGCAATGCCGCGCTGGCCGAAGGGGTGGCATCCGCCCGGCCGGACCTCATCCTGCTGGATGTCATGATGCCCGAAAGATCGGGGGTTTCCATCTACGAAGAGCTGCGCACCACACCCGGGCTGAAGGATATTCCCGTGATTATCATCAGCGGTTTTTCCCCGGACGGGGACAGCATGTCTGTCAATTTTCAGCAAATGCTCTCTGATCCGTCCCTGCCTCTGCCGGACGGCTTTATCGAGAAACCCATGAACCTGGACCTTCTGATCACCATGGTTCACGACACCCTTGGCGCAACCGATGACCACAAGGATTAATCCCGTGACACAGCCGCCAAAAGAGCTGACCCAATGGCTCCAGGATCATTTGTTCGATGCCGTGCCCATGGCCACCGCCGTTATCGACACCCAATTCAACCTTGTTTACGCCAATGCGGCCTTTGAACGCATGTTCGGCGACTGGCGGGGGATGAAATGCTACAAGATTTACAAGGGGCGCAAGACCAAATGCTTACAATGCCACGGCGCCAAGGCCTTCGAGGACGGAAAGCAGACGGTCAGTGAAGAGATTGGATATAACAAAGAAGGGGTGCTGACCCGTTACATCAAGCACACCATCCCGGTGGTGAATGAGGCGGGCCGCATCCCCTATCTCATCGAGATGAGCACCGACATCACCGAGACGGAGCAGATCCGGCGTGAGTACCAGTTGCTTTTTGAACAAGTACCGTGCAGCGTGTTGATCATCGACAAGCATTACCGGATCGTCAAAACCAACGAACGCGCCCGCAAGATGCTCGGCGATCTCGAGGGCCGCCACTGCTACAGCGGTTTGAAAGGGATCGACACAAAGTGCAAGGAGTGCACCGCCCGGAAAACCTTTGAAGATGGGAAAATGCACACCGGATACCATGTATGGCGAAACCAAAAGGGAGAAACCCTCCATCATCACGTGGTCACGGTACCGGTGCGCATGACCGACGGGGCGTTTGACATGGTCATGGAGATGGCCGTGGACGTCACCCAGACCCTTGAGCTGCAATCCGGCCTGGAGTTCGCCCACGAGTTTCTGGAGACCATCATCAGCACCTCCATGGACGGTATCTTTGCCGTGGATACCCATGGTAATGTCAACATGTGCAATCCGGCGGCCCGTAAATTCTTCGCCATACGGCCGGAGGAGCGGCTCATGCGCAATGAGCTGGAAAGCATTCTGCCGCCGGGCTTTCTCGACAGAGCGCTCAACGGCCCCCAGCATGTCTATCTGCCGGAAACCGCCATTGTGGATGCCGCCGGATGCCAGCGACCGGTGCGGCTCGTCGGCCATCGCCTCTCCATAGACGAGCGCTCCATCGGCGCCGCCTTTTCCATCCAGGACCTGAGCGAACTCAAGGAACTTGAAAACGCCAAACTCGAAGCGGAACGTCTGGCCGCGGTGGGGCAGACGGTGGCCGGCCTGGCCCATGGGGTGAAGAACCTCACGACAGCCCTTGAAGGCGGCATGTACATGCTCAGCACCGGTATCGAGAAGGGGAACCTGGATCGCATCCAAAAGGGGATGACCATGCTGGACCGCAACACCCAGCGCATCTCCATGTTTGTCAAAGCCTTTCTCACCTTTGCCAAGGGAAGGGAGATCCGGGCGCGGATGAATGACCCGGCCGAAATCGCCAAAGAGGTGATCGAGATGTACGGCCCCAAAGCCGATGAGCTGGGAATCCAGCTGGACCTGGACCTGCCGGCGCCAGTCTCATCGGCGGCCATCGATTACGAGCTTCACCACAAAGGGACTGGGTGGAACCGGTCTGGGACTTCTGATGACCAAAAAAATCATTCAGGAGCATGGCGGCGCCATCAAGGTGCAATCCAAACCGGAAAAAGGAACGACTTTCCGTATCAGCCTTCCCCGCAAGCGCCTGCCCAAAGTGGCGGAGGATGTCGATAAAGGATAGATAATTATTATGAGCTACCTGAAACTTCTGCACGCACGCCGCAAAAGCGGTCAACAACCCACCATGAAGCCTGTAGAGCTCACCAGCGCAGAGAAGGCGCTGGCCGAACAAGGCCTTTGCATCCAGTGCGGCGACCAGGACGCGGACCGCAGCAGCTTTCTCTGCGGAAATTGCCAGGCCAAAGACACCATAGAGGATATTAGAAATGATATCAGCGCCCTGCGCAGCAAGATATTGGGCCGGACAAAAGGATCCCAATAATGGCCAACCAATTCCTGGTGGAAATCCACGATTACATCAGTCGCCAGATCCAATCGGGCATCAGGGAGCGTTCCGACGCCCGATCCAGGCAGGACGAGGATCGCGCGGCTTTCATGGACGGTAAAATCAAAGAGTTAAATCGAATCCGCCGCTTTCTAAGCGACCATTTCGATCTCACAACCCAGAAGTATTATTGATCATGTCCCACAACTACCTTTTCGACACTTACCGGTTCTTGGAACAAAGGATATCCGCAATCAATCCCAAGTTGACCGGTGCGGATGCAACCCCCGCCGTCCGCTCCTATGCCGCCGGCCAGATTGAAGCATTGTGCGAGCTGGAGCGCTTCCTGAAAGAACACTTTGAGGTGAAGCTTCCGCGCCGGCTGCGCAATCAGAGGACGCCTTTGGCGGACCACTGCACAAAGACGGGATAGCCTGGCCGATAGCAAACAGATGCCGACGGTGCATACGGAGTTTCTCACGGCATCCAGATTTAGAAAATCCAAAGCATGGCATCGATCCATATCCGGCCGGCTCGGAGGCCGGCCCCACGATGACCATTTACCCGTAATTGTGAAACACCCAAGATGTAGGGCCGGCCTCTGTGCCGGCCTGAACTATCCGCTGTAAAAACATCCCGAAGAGGTAAGCGCCTGAGAGCTATGGAGGATCAGGGACACCGCCGTATCCGGTTGCGGCAGGCACTTTATTTGCGGATTCGGGGAACGAACATGCCGGTCCGCTTTTGATACAGCGCATATTCCGGAAAGGCCTGCATGAGTTTGCGCTCTTCGATTCTCGCGCGGAGAACCTGCCCGACGCAAAATGACAGGTAGAGCATGACAGAAACCGGATGCAGCCTCAGCAGCAGGCTGCCGAAGAACATGATAAAGTGGCCGGTGTAGAGGGGATGGCCCATAATGCCCAAGTAGAAATAGAGATGAGCGGGTGATGAGAAGGGCGCCCATCGGGGGAGGTTGTACGGCATAAAAGAGAGCAGGACAGGCATGCCGGCCACGATCAGCGGAAAGGCGGTCTCCATAAACCCCGCCGCAATGCTCCTGGCCCGGGCGCGGCCGGCATAGGATGCGATGTATCCGAGGTAAATGGCGGTTTCGATAATCCAGACCGCGAGCCGTATGCCCCACAAGGCGGCGATTTGGCCGTAGGTGTAGAGGAGTTGACCATCGACGGTTCTGAACCCGGCATAGAACCGGCGGGCATCGTCAAACGTCTGGGGAAACCGGTCGAACTGATGGATGCGCAGGGCCAGAAACCCCATGATGATCAGCAGGGCCGCCAGACGGCTGACCAGCTCCCGGTGGGGCCAGCGGGCCGGTTCGAAGATACCCCAACGGTTAACGCGTTTCAGCCGGTTCCGTAAAGAATTGGAAGATGCCATGGCGGTCTGACGCTCCCTGCTATGGGTTTTCAGTTATACCGAGAAACCGTCTATAGCGTGAAGGGTCAATGGATGGCAAGGGCCACCTTCCGGCGATACAGGGGGACCGCAATGGTCCTAATTATAACAGCGGTTTGATCCGGCCGGCACAGAGGCCGGCCCTAAATCCGGAGCGCGAAATAATTGCAGGCAAATGATCTTTGCAGTGCCGGCCTCCGCACGGACCGGATACGGATCAACGCCATGGTAGCTTTGGAATTCCCAAAGACGGCTACCCTCTCCGGCGCTATTTGCGGAATGCCGGATATCCGTCGAGATGCTTTTTCTTCTGGTAGAATCGGGTTTCGTGTTCCCTGACCGCGGCTTTGCGCTTTGGATTGAAAAGGTCGCTGTAGATCGGGTCTTTCTTGAGCGCAGTCCCTCCCGCCAACTTCCTTTCAAGCAGGTAAAGGGCCTCAATGGATTTGTCCCCCACCGGATAACCGCGGTCATCCAATGGAATTTCCGAATGAAAACAGACCTTGGAAATGTTGTTGATATCCACCAGCTTGATTGCTCCGTCGGGCGTGATGACCAGGTTGCCGATGCCGGCAAGGTCGGGCACATACCCCGTCTGCCGGATCATATCTTTTACGCAGGCAATGAAGGCCGCCGCCTTGCTCTGCACCATGGAGCGCCAGGGCGCCGGGGAGATATCCGGATCCCGGATGGACGATTTCAGCGCCTCAAACAGAGCATCGCCATAGGTCTGCCGGTCGAGGAGGGTCCATGGATCGACAATCTCCCCCTTTTCATAAGTCTGGAAACCGCACAGCAGCGGCTCCCATCCGTCGGGCCCAAGGTAATCCACGATGAACTCACTCGATTTGGCCAGAAAATCCGGTGCGAGGAAGCGCTCGACGATCTTCACGCGGCGTATTTCGCTCAACGCATTTTCCAATGTCTTTAAAGGGGTTCTGAAAATTCTGAACATCCGCACCGGCTCGGCTTTGGGGAACCATCGAATACCGTTTACCACGGTACCGGTCCTTTCGCATTCCACGTCACTGCTGCGCAGCACTTCCAGGATATGGGACCGCAACCCCTGACGATGGTGTCTTCTGAAGACATAGGGGCTGGCGGCCTTAATGAAGTTGAGTTTTCTTACATCCTTATGGGAAACGAATTTTTTGTCTCTGATATTTTCCACCATACGGGCTGTCCCTTTGATGTTGTCCTAAATGCACCAGCTCCAGCGGTTATTATATTCCCGTCTGCAACATTGGCCAAGGATAGGCTTGACCCCGAGTCGCCTTTAGCGATATATCACGCTAAATCAAAAAGATATCCATGTGATTGTTTATCGCAAGCAGGATACGCTTGAAATGAAACATATCAGACGCCTGGCAGATGCCGCCATTGATCAATACAACCGAATGGTGCTCAATCATCCCGTCCTGGTGATTGTTGTTCTGGTGATCGGCATCGGCCTGCTGGGATACAAGTCCCTGGATTTCAAGATCGACGCGTCCACCGAGACCCTGCTGCTGGAAAACGATAAAGATCTGCAGTACACACGCCAGGTGTCCAAGCGCTATGGCGTCAACGATTTTCTGGTGATTTCCTATACCCCAAAGTCCGGTGATCTGTTGGACCGGAAAAATCTGGAACACCTGATCCGGTTGCGGGATGAGTTGAAGCAGCTGCCGCTGACCGATTCGGTACACACCATTGCCGACGTACCGCTGCTGCAAAGCCCGCCCATCGACTATACCCGGTTTTCGGGCACCCTGCCCAATCTTGAATCACCGAATGTGGACCGCGCCCTGGCGCGATCCGAACTTCAGCAGAGCGCCTTTTACCGCGATCTGATCGTCAGCGGGGATATGAAAACCACGGCCTTGCAGGTCAATCTCAAAGGCGACGCCACCTTCAGGGATTTGATCGAGCAGCGCAGCGCCATTCGTGAAAAGGGCCGCCAGGGGCCCCTCAGCCCTGAAGATCAGCGCCGGCTTGGCGAGGTCCAGGCGCGGATCACCCAGCGCCTCGATCTCAACCGAAAAGCCACGCATGAAAATATCGCCATGGTCCGCGCTACAATGGATCGCTACCGCGACTCGGCCAACCTGTTTCTCGGCGGCATCACCATGATCGCGGACGACATGATCACCTTTATCAGAAACGACCTGAAGGTATTCGGAGTAGGGGTCTTCATCCTGCTGGTGGGCATGCTGGGACTGATTTTCCGCCATCTTCGGTGGATTATCCTGCCCATGCTCTGCTGCTTTTTGTCGGTCATCGCCATGATGGGGGTGTTGGCGCTGTTCGGATGGGAGGTGACCGTCATCTCATCCAATTTTATCTCCCTGCAGCTGATCATCACCCTGGCCATTGCCGTCCATCTCATCGTCCGGTACCGGGAATACCAGGAAACCCGACCGGAGATGGATCAGCACAGCCTGGTGAAAAACACCATCCGCACCAAATTCGTTCCGTGCTTATATGCCGTATTGACCACCATTGCCGGATTCAGCTCTCTGCTGCTGAGCAATATCAAACCGGTGATCAATTTCGGCTGGATGATGAGTGCCGGCATCACCTTCTCCCTGGTCCTCACCTTTGTCCTCTTTCCGGCCGCCATGGTGCTAATGAAAAAGCCCAAAGTACGCACTAACCCGGAAGGCAAAAACCGGGACCTTTCCCTGACCCCTGCACTGGCGCGTTTCACCCAGGCCCACGGCAAGCTGATCCTCGCCGTAACACTGGTCGTCACCGCACTGACTGTCATGGGGGCGTCTCGCCTGGTGGTGGAGAACAGCTTTATCGATTATTTCAAGAAATCAACCGAGATTTACCAGGGCATGAAAATCATCGATGAAAAGCTGGGCGGCACGACCCCGCTGGATATCATCGTACAATTCGAACCCATCGAACTCGACAATGAAGATAAAGACGACTTCGAAGAGGAAGACCCTTTTGCCGAAGAGCTGGCGGTGAAAGAGGATACCGATAAATACTGGTTCCTGGACAGCCGCATGCGGACCGTGGAAAAGGTCCACGACTACCTGGACAACCTTCCCGAAACCGGCAAGGTTCTCTCCCTGGGGACATTGCTGAAGATCGGCCGCAAACTCAACAGGGGGCGTACCCTGGATAGTATCGAAATGGCGGTGCTCTACACCAAACTGCCGGATGAATTCAAGAAGATGATCCTGTCGCCCTATCTCTCCATCGAAAACAACGAAGTCCGCTATTCCGTGCGCATCAAAGACTCAATGAAGGGATTGAAGCGCAACGCGCTATTGAAACAAATCAAGGATGATCTGACCGGGAAACTGGGACTGCCGGAAAACAAGGTTCATCTGGCCGGTGCCATGGTGCTCTATAACAATATGCTGCAAAGCCTTTTTTCTTCCCAGATCAAGACCCTGGGCGTGGTAGCCCTGGCCTTGCTGGCCATGTTCCTCGTACTCTTCCGTTCGCTGAAGGTTGCGCTGATCGCCCTCTACCCCAACCTGCTCTCCGCCGGCGCCGTACTCGGTGTCATGGGCTGGATGAACATCCCCCTGGACATGATGACCATCACCATTGCCGCCATCAGCATCGGTATTGCCGTGGACAACACCATTCATTACATCTACCGCTTCCGGGAAGAGATCGAAACCGGCCACGGCTACATGGAGACCCTGCACCGATGCCACAGCAGCATCGGCTACGCCATGTACTACACATCCATCATTATCATCATCGGGTTCTCTATCCTGGTCTTCTCCAACTTTCTGCCCACCATCTACTTCGGCCTCTTCACCGGCCTGGCCATGCTCATCGCCATGATCGCCGCCCTGACCCTGCTGCCGCAGTTGCTCATCGTCTTCAAGCCCTTTAAGTGTCGATAGCGGAGGACTCCATATCCTGTGTTGCCAAGGGCTTGCAGTAGTCTTACTACGGCTGCGCCCTTGGGCGCCTTGGCTATGGCGCCCTCCGCTATCGACACTTTTTTGAAATCTATTTCGATGAGACCAAAGGGAGAACGGAACCATCTCTTTCAGAGGTATGACGGTTATCCGCTTGGCGAGGGCATATCTCTGGTCTCCCGGAAAGACAATCCACAGGTGGGTCAGCCTCAGGCCCTGAATGGCAATGTGCATCGACCAGGCGCGGCCCGGCGCATCCGTTGTTGCCACGTCCGGACACCCCTGACCATTTCCCTGATTCAGTCAGGATAAATGGCGAAAAAACGATGCCGCACTACGATGCCGGCTCGATATTGATGTTCATGCGGAACAGGTTGTCCGGGTCCCACCGCCGCTTAAGATCGCGCAACCGCGCAATGGACGCCGCTGTGTAGGCATCGGCGCACCGCGACGCCGGTTCCTGACCGATGAAGTTCATGTAGACCTTGCCGTTGCCGTGGGCGGCCATGGCGCCGTGGAACTCCCGCGTCCACGAAAGCTGTCGCTCGCTCTCCTCCGGATCCTCCCAACGCGTCTGAATGACCAACGCGTAACGCGACTGGCGGAATCCGAACGCAGTGTCGTCTTCACCCACTGCGGAGAAGGCGCCGCCTAGACGTGCCAGCTTGACGTCGGTATGGGGGGACGGTACGTCGTCCACGAACCTCTGGAGCGTGGCCATCGCTTCGGCATCGTACCTGTCGAGGTAGTGGCCGACCCACTCGTTGTGGAACCCGTCGCCCCATGCACCGTCGAGGGCCTGCTGCCACTCCGGGTACGGCCGGACTTTGACGAGGTCAACCAACGGCTGGCGAAAAGTGCGCAACGGCCTGGCCGCCTGCTCGGCGCCATCCAGCGGTCCGGCGTAGGTCACTGCCAGGGCGATAACCCTCCGGCCGTGGATACTTTTTGGCAGGACTGGGGACCGGGGCGCCCTGCGGTGCAGCATCCACACATTTAAATCGTTGGGGGCGTCGTCCATGAAGCCGTCGACAAAGGCCGCGACCTCAGGCAACTCCTCCAGGTCGAAGAACACCAGCCCCGCGAGCACGTCCCTGACCGGGTGGAGGCGCATCCCCAGGCGCGTCACCACGCCTAAGTTCCCGCCGCCCCCGCGCAGGGCCCACAGCAGGTCCGGGTCGCGCTGGTCGTCGACCTCGACCACCTCCCCGTCTGCGGTGACCAGCTCAGCCGACACGATGTTGTCGCACCCCGCCCCTGCCTTGCGGTGGAGCCAGCCGATGCCGCCGCCCAGCAGGTACCCCGGCAGCCCGACCATCGACACGATGGCTCCTGTTGCGGCGCGGCCGTGCCGGTGGGTCAACGCGTCGAACTCACTGAACGTCATCCCCGTTTCCACCTGGGCGATATTGCGTTGGACGTCCACGGCGCCCTTGTTCATGGTGCGCATGTCGATGGTGATGCCCCCGTCGCACACGGCAAACCCGAGGTGATGGTGTCCCCCGCCGCGGACCGACAGGCGAATGCCTTGGCGTGCAGCGAACCCCACCGCCGCGGCGACATCGCGGGTATCGGCGGGACGCACGATGAGACCCGGCCTGCGGTCGATCATGGCGTTCCAGATGGTACGGGCGCCGTCGTAACCGTCGTCTCCAGCGCGCAGCAACGCACCGTGGAGCGAGGATTCAAGCGATGTGACGGCCGCACGGCCGATCTCCACCGCGGTTCCGTCAACACTGGTGAACGTCTCTGTCGAACCTGCCATCTTCCGCCCTCCCTGCATACCCACCGGTCCGGTGCGTTGTAACGCTCCATAATGCTGAAAAATTCAATGCCGATGAAGATAGTTGCTGGTCAATTCTCGCTAGCTCAGCTGGATATCCTTTTGCGACCGGCGATTGCGTTGATGCCCGACGACTTCTGCCACAAGGGTGACTTACAGGAGCCAGACTCTCAGGGTAATAGCGAGCGTTTATACCGAATAGACTAAACCTAAAACTTGCCAGATAAGCGTGGTCTGTCAAGGGCGCGGAGGAGGATTTTCAGTCCGGTGAGCAACAGCCGCATCCGTGGGGACAGGGGCAATAGCAAACCCCGCCATCTCTTTCAACGGTATGACGGTTATCCGCTTGTCCAGAGCATATGTCTGTTCTCCCGGATATACAACCCACAGGTGGGCCAGCCCCAGGTCCTTAATGGCAATGTGCATTGACCGGGTGCGGCCCGGTGCATCCGCGTATTTGAATTCAAAACCGTACCGTCTGCCTTTTGCGGTCACCATAAGATCGAGTTCTGCGCCCGCGTGGGTCGCCCAGAAATAGGCATCCCGGGTTCCCGTTACCCCAATGACATGTTCCAGTGCAAAGCCTTCCCAGGCTGCACCGATTTTTGGATGCCCTTGAAGCTCAGCCAGGCCGGGTATCTGGAGCAGGCTGAGCAGCAGACCTGTATCGCGGACATAAATTTTGGGCGCTTTGACCTGGCGCTTTTTCAAGTTTTCAAACCAAGGCGGCAGCACCCGCACCATGTAGGCACCCGCCAGGATGTCGAGGTAACGCCGCGCTGTATTCTCTGCAGCACCAAGGGAGCGGGCAAATTCCGCCGCATTCCAAATCTGTCCATGGAAATGGGCCACCATGGTCCAAAACCGGCGTAATGTTTCGGCGGCAATCGAAATGCCGAGCTGTGGAATGTCTCTTTCCAGAAAGGTGCGAATGAAGTTCTCCCGCCATTGCA
>JARRKU010000052.1:0-20951 GCA_037387725.1 Desulfobacteraceae bacterium | reverse complement strand
CACCTTCACGGCGCCCTTAGCGTCTTTCTGGTTCGAGAGCCCTTTGGCATCAACATGGATCCGGTGAACCGTCATATCGGCATCGGGCTCGGTCTGCCGGTCGCGATAGCGAACCGCATAATCGGACAAGATAAACTCCGGCAGCACCACCCGCCACCTGGGTTTCTCCGCAGACGCCGCCCCCTCATTTGAAGGTGCCGGAACCTTTTCAGACGAGCCGGATGAAGCAAAAACGTCCAGAACGTTCAGCTGCCCCGTTTCGTCAAATTGCACATCAATCCGGCCGTTTCGTGTGGTTACACGCCCCAATGCCACGCTCTGCCCTAAAAGATCGACCGATGCGCCGGAGACCTGGAAGTGAGGAACGTCTATCAGGGGCTGGTCCTGGCCTGAAACCAAGGTCAGACCAGACAATACTAATCCGATTTGGTTCATCGCCTTTAATTTATCGGACCATGAGATCTCGGCATGGATGTCGAGTCGGCCGCCCGTCACCTTTCCATTGACCTGGTCTCGGTAATAAGGTGCGTACTTGCCGATGACCAAACCATCCAATCGGACAGCCGCCGAAACATCCAGCGGATCGACGTCTATGCCGCCTTTGATTTCCAGTACCTCATCGGTTTCACTGTTGGCGGTGACCCGGTAATCTGCAGCATCCGCCTCCGGCTGGGTATCCAGCCGATCAAGGCGAATATTCACCGACGAGAGCGTGGACGCAAAGGACTGGGGTTGGCGCTCTTCCGTGTAGCGCACGACACCATCCGTCAAGTTAAACTCCTTGAGCACCCATCGCAGCGGTTTGGCAGGCTCAGTTTCCGCCGGTCTGGCGTCATGGTTCTTGGGAGGTATCATATCGGTGAAATTGAAACGGCCATCGGGAGAGCGGGAGAGATACACTTCCGGACGATCGATCTCCACGGATTTGATCACTACCCCCCATTTAAAAAGGGAGATGAGTGGATCTGCATTTGCGTAGAAATCATCCACATGGAGCAATTGCCCCTTTTCGCCGTCTGACACCGATAAACCCCTAAGCCGCATCGAAAATGTATAGGGATTTGTTCTGACCGACGCCACCGCTATCCTTCGGTGCAGCAACCGGGATACCTTGTTTCGAAGGGTGTGATCGATTATCAGGGGCGCAGCCACAAAGCCGGCTACAGTGTAAAGAAGGACAAGCCCCATGGCCGTCCAGCAGAAGATCTTGTGCCGTCCGTACAGCTGCTGCAACTTTGTAAGCATAGGTGGATCCTTTCGGTCATCGGGCACCGTGTGTAACGATGGGATCAAAGCCATGCGATTTGACGAACTTTTTAGACTGAATGACTTTTAATATGGCGATTCACCAGGAAATTGCAACCATTCAGGCATCTGCCCAGGGATTCCGGCTCAAGGGCTATCGAGAAACCTGGAATCGATGTCGAAAAGTTGGCAATGGCCCTCCCCTAAGGGTCGAGCAACCGGATAGCGGCTCCACCCTTTTGTCGGGCAAGCTCCATCAGGGCAAATTGCAGCTCGACATCCTGTCCGGGATTGACGGCCAGGGCATCATTAATCCGTGTGTGGGTGGTGCCGGACACCCTGGGTGATTCGTGAATATGCCCGTGCAAAGAGGCGATCAGCAAGTTCCGTCGACTCCATTTTTCGATAAACCGTCTGATACTGATACTGCCGACATGGCTTCCGCTGGATAGCATGTCCAAGGGGGTATCATGGGGTGGACAGTGGGCCACGAAAATAAAAGGGCGTTGGATTGTTCCTTCCAATCGATCCAGGTCTTCTTCAATGGTTGGGTCCTCATCCAGATCCAACACAACCTCCTCTATCTGCCCGGAGCCAGTGGCATACCCCTTAAGGCGAACGCGGCTGGAGGAGGGATACGGCACGTCACTGGCATCGGGTTTCTCCCAATCCTTACGTTGGAACGGTGTCGGCGGCACCATCATGTAGCCGATGAGGTCCACGCCATCGGCGATTGCATATTTTTGCAGATGCAGCAGATGGAAAAGGTCACCTTGATAGGGTTCGAGAAGAGGCCGGTTGGCCATGAAATCATCGTTTCCGAAGTCGAAATAGATCGAAACCGCTTTTGCGGCCTTCAATCGCTTAAACGCCGGAATCAAAGTACCCTCGATGTACATGGCCTGGGCATCCAGAAGGCCCAAAGCATGCGCGTTGGGAAGTTCGTGCGGGACGATGTCACCGCCGATGATCAATGCATCGACATCATGTTCAATGGTTTTCTCGATGCTTTGCGCCAGGTGATCGTGGTGTGCATGAATATCGGCGACAAATAAAATCCGCATGGTTGGCCCTGCTGCAGCGGTCAAGACTTCAAGTATTGCCAGTACCCTCTGATACTGTTGGCAATAAATCTCCGCTCCCGGCTTTGAACTTTCGGAGGTAGATCGGGAAACCTTTTTAGCAGCGGATCGTTGGCCAGCAGATGGCCGACGCATTTGTTCAGGACGGCTTCCACCTCATCTGCTTGCTGAGAAAAGGAACGGATCATCTCAAACCAGTGCAGCAATTGCCGCCGGTGGGCCATCAGCATCTCCACCGCATCGTCCCGCTTGCCGACATGACCGTAACAAATCTGCTCCGGGGTTTCGGCGATCAGCCGGTCAATGCTATCAAGGGTTGTCTCCATGAAGAAGAGCGGTGGCGTGGCCGGCCGCAAATAGAGAGACGATCCCTGCAGGGGCAAGTGAACGCCGCCGGCCTCTCCTGCAAATAGCAGGTCGTCGATCAGATAGCTGACATGGTGGGCGGCATGGCCCGGTGTTTCGATACTGCGAACGCGCGGGTGGGAGAATTGATCGCTTGTCGCCACCTGGTGGGCATTGACCGCTGCGATGGGTCCATAGGCCTTGGCGACCTCTCCCAGCGTTTGAACCGATCCCTGCCACAACTTTTCCGGGTCGATCAAATGCCGCCGGCCTTTGGGGTGGCAAACCACAGTAGCTTGGGAAAAGGCGTCGGCCACTAGACCAATACCACCGGCATGATCGATATGAATGTGGGTAAGCAGAATCAGCTCTGGCGTACCCAGGCCGAGGTGCGACAATGCACCCAGCAGATAGGGCGCCGACACCGCCGGGCCGACGTCAACCATGATCAGGGGGTCGGCATCATAGACCCAGGCACCGATGAATCCGTCAAATCCGCTCACCGGCACCGGCAGGGATATCAGATAGAGATGATCCTGATATTGCTGTATGGCAAATTTTTTCGAAGTGCCCATGCGAAGTGGGTCGCTGTCAGACGGTCAGCGACTCCTTAAACACCTTGTAAAACAATCCATAATCAGCCAGGGAACGCTGAATGATTTTGTCGAAATCATCAATGTTGCGAATGTTCAGGATCAGATTGACGCTTCTGGAAAAAGCCATCATATGATCCATGGTTCGGAATCGGGAGGTCAGCAGCGTCACGAATATGTTACGGCGCACCTCCATCAACAGCCGTTCAATATAAATCAGCAGAGGATTGGCGTCCGGATCCTGAGTATCGAAATACTCGTTGACAATGATCAGATCATAGGTGTGATATCGCATCTTTTTCAGCGCTTCGCGGCTGTTGGGCACTTCGGTAATATGGTATTCAAGAACATTGAGCGCCGGACGCAGCTTCTCGCGAATCAATGCATCGGATTCGCAAACCAGCGCCGTTTTGCCTTCCTCCTCGATAAAATCGAAGGGCTTGTCCGTGGCATCGTATCCGTCACTGTCATCCTCGTCAAAATCGAACAGATCGTCAAAGGCCGCATCGGTCGAGGCCTCTTCCCGGGCTTCGATCTTAATGGCGGATTTGCAGCGCGGACATTTGACGTTGGCCGTCTTACCGGCCGGAATTTTTCCGTTGGGAACTTTAAACTTTCCTTGGCAGCTTTGACATGTAATTTCCATAAATGATCATCTGCTCCCATATCTTCGCTTAGGGTTCGCGCAAAAATGAATTTACATTTTTATGCGCTGATGCATCCTGCCTGTCTGGCAAGGTGTCCAAGCGCAGAAATATCAGAATATTTTTAAGCGAACCCTCAGGCTTTTTTAGCATAACCACGATCAATCTCAAGATCTTTGATATCTGTGGTGGCTTCGCCTCTTGCACTTTTGACCCGGTCGATCCCACGGCCGGCCTCGGCTTTGTTGGAAGCATATGCCAAGGCGGTTTCTTGTGTGATCAGGCTCTGCTCATAGAGCCCGACGATATAATCGTCGAAGGTGGTCATGCCGAAGGGCTTGCCGGCCTTCATCATTTCATAGTAGGTTTTGCCCTCGGATTCGCCCTGAAGAATCGCCTCCTTGACCCGCAGGTTCATTCGAAGAATCTCGAATGCCGCCACCCGGCCACCGCCGATTTTGGGCAGCAGCCGCTGGCTTACCACCCAGCGGACGGTATCGGCCAGCCGAATGCGGACCTGCTTCTCCTCCTCATTGGTAAACATACCCAGGATACGGTTGATGGCTTGACCGGCGTCCACCGTATGCAAGGTGCTGAGCACCAGATGGCCGGTCTCTGCAGCCGTCAAACCGATTTCAACGGTTTCGCGATCCCGCATTTCGCCCACCAGAATCACCTTGGGCGCCTGGCGCAGTGCCGCGCGTAGCCCGTTGGCAAAACTGTCATAATCACGTCCCAGTTCACGCTGATTAAAGGTCGATTTCTTATGGGGATGCTGATATTCAATGGGGTCTTCCAGGGTAACCACGTGGACGGCGCGCGATTCGTTAATATCTTCCAGTATGGCGGCTAACGATGTGGTCTTACCGGTACCAGTGGCACCGGTGAAAATAACAATGCCGTTGAGTTCTTTGGCCACATCGAAGAATGATTCGGGCAGTTTCATATCGCGGATGGTGGGCACCTTGGATTCCAATTGACGCAAAACAATGGAGTACTGCCCGGTCTGGGAGAAGATATTGACGCGAAAACGCGCTTTGCCGGGAAGACTATAGGACAAATCGCAGGAGCCGGTTCTGATCAGGGTCTCGGTGAGACGGCGATCTCCGTTGATCAGGTTCATGGCCACGGTTTCCGTCTGGAACGGCGAAAGCGCCTTGATGGCCGGTCTGATATCCACCGGCAGCAGCTCTCCGGCGCTCTCCACCTGCAGGGGGCGTCCAGCCGTAAAATTCAAATCCGACACCGAACTGTGTGAGTCCAGCATCCGCGTCAGAATATGATCGATCTCCTGTCTTCTCATGGTCTACTACCTCGGCAGTTTAGGATGGCTGCACATTTAGGCTTCAGTGAAATCCGTGGGCGGTGCTTTCAGCAAGGGGCGGAAACGGCCTTTCTCGTTGGCCTTCATATAGGCATCATCCGCACTGATTCTTCCTTTGTTGAACAGATCCATAATGGCGTCATCCAGCAGTTGCATGCCGTATTTTTTGCCCGTCTGGACCATGGAGGGGATCTGGTGCGACTTGGCCTCCCGAATGAGATTCCGCACCGCCGGCGTCGCAATCATGATCTCCAGCGCCGGAACACGCCCCTTTTTATCGATACGCTTGAACAGGGTTTGGGAGATGATGGCGCGAATACCGTCGGCCAGGGTGGAGCGGATCTGCCCTTGCTCTTCGGCCGGGAAGACTTCGACGATGCGGTCCACGGTTTTGGCCGCGCTGGTGGTGTGCAGGGTGGAAAAGACGAGATGACCTGTGGAGGCCGCCTCAATGGCCAGGCTCATGGTGGTCAGATCCCGCATTTCACCCACCAGAATGATATCCGGATCCTCACGCAAAGCGCCCCGCAATGCCGCAGAAAAAGAGTTGGTATGGAGCCCCACCTCCCGCTGGTTGACGAGGCAACCCCGGCTGGTATGCACGAACTCGATGGGATCTTCGATGGTGATAATATGATCGCTGCGTTTTCGGTTGGCCTCGTCTATGATTGCGGCAAGTGTTGTCGACTTGCCGCTGCCGGTGGGTCCGGTGACAATGACCAGCCCGCGCGGCAGGCCGGCCAGTTTGGCCATCACCGGCGGCAGCCCCAGCTGCTCACAGCTCATGATGGTGCTGGGAATCTCACGAAAAACAGCCCCCACCCCATTTTTCTGCATAAAAAAGTTGGCGCGATACCGGGCCAATCCCGGAATTTCATAGCCAAAGTCCACGTCGCCGGTTTCCTCAAAGGTCTTGATTTTATCCTCAGCCGCGATCTCGTACAGCATGGCGCGCAGTTCGTCGTTTTCCAGCACTTTATATTTGACCCGCTCAACATCCCCATGGATTCTCAACGCCGGGGGCTGGCCCGCCATCAAATGCAGGTCGGAAGCATTCTGTTCATGCATCAGCTTGAAAAAAGCGTCGATTTTGGCCATTATCAGCTCCCTGAAATTTAAGTATCGATGATCAGATTAATGGGGCGAAAATACCGCCTTACTCTGCCAATCCCTTACATCATTATCGACCAGAGATCGACGGAGTTTAGCTGAAAGTACTTGGCGGCTGCTTGAGCACTGCGACTTTGTCATCGGCCGCATCCATGGCCTCCATGCTCTCTTTTCCGATTTCCAGCAACTTGGAGTGGGAGTCGAGGACGGAACGGATCTGGACTTCGATTTGCATCCGCTGCCGTTTCAATTCAGCGATATCTTCGTGTAGTTGGGAGAGACGGTTATGGGCTCGGTTGAGGACTTTTTCAGCCTTGACCTCGGCATCGGCAATGATGACCTCGGCAGATTTGCGTGCATTCTCCTTCATCTGCTCGAGCACCTTCTGGGAGTTGAGCATGGCGCGCTTGAAGGTCTCTTCCCGCTCCTTATACCCCTGGGTCTCCAGCTTCTGGCGCCGCATCTCCTCCCGCAATTCCTTGTTCTCACCCTGAAGGGCGGTGAACGCCTCCGAAAGCTGTTCCAGAAAGCGGTCGACCTCGTGGATGTCAAAGCCGCGAAACCGCACACGAAATTGTTGTTGTTGGATGTCAAGAGGTGTCAAATTCATCGACACATCCTCCTTGGCAATGGTTATGTCATTGATCTTCCGATATGTTCAATGCTCTGTACGAGAAAAGATCTGAGAAAGATGATCGCTAAAATGACAATGATGGGCGAGATATCAATTCCACCGAAATTAACCGGGATCCTCCGGCGGATCGGACTGAGGACAGGTTCTGTCACATTGTGAATAAATCGAACAATCGGGTTATACGGATCCGGACTGACCCAGGAGAGAACAGCACGGGCGATAATGATAAAAAAATAAAGATTGAGCACCAATTCCAATACATTCGCAACGGCAATAAGAAAGTAACCAATTATGGTCATAATATGTAGACGTCCCTCACATCATCCGAATTTTTAACGATTGCATCCAGCTTTGCATACCTGCAGTCTACTACCTTTGCATCAGATCGCAAGCGACGCAATGCATCAGCAAGTGTCCACAAAGTTCTGCATCAGATGAAAACATAAGGTTAAAAGGAGGAATAAGTCAAGGTTTTTCAATGGTTGCAGCAAGTAGGGTGGGCTTTGCCCACCTTCTACTAGCAGCATGCATAGAAAATTGTTTGCATCAAATAAGCTGGGCGATTCTCCCCCTGCATACAACTGGCATGAAAGGCATAGATTGCAGGATAAGTTTAGGACTATTTAAATAGATTTCATTGGCGGAGAGCCCCAAAGCCAAGGCGTGCGGAGGCGCAGCCGATGCTTGGCATTAATTTCAGGGGCGGGAGGGCCCAAAAGGCGCAACCGCAGTCCATCCGCTGCAAGCCCTTGGCCGTATGCAGGGGGCTCGGTCTACTTAATACCACAAATTTCAGGGTGGGAGAGCCCCAAAGCCAAGGCGACCGGAGGTGAAGCCGTAGTCCACCTACTGCGAACCTCCGGCAACACAGGATTTGGGGCTCTCCCGCCCTGAAATTAGCCGCCGGCGATTAGGGGGATCGGCTCTATGACATCTCCATCCGCCACCGAAGTGCCTGAAAAATGCGGACGGGAAATCGGCTTTCCATTCAATCGTACTACTGGAAAAATCTGATTTTCTTCTAATCCGACGATCACCTGGTCCAAAGTCATGCCCTGATGCCATGTTATCTGTTTACCATCAACAATAATCATTATGCACTCACTTCTATTCAGTAACCCCGGCTGCCTTCAGCACTTCGATCACTTCCGGAAAATCAATGCCCAACCGTTTGACCGTGGCCAGCGTGGGAATGCCGTCTGCGGTCCATCCTCTGCGCTTGTATACCGCGTCCTTGAGCAATTCATAATCGCTCTGACGCCTTTCCCGCAGCAGCGCCACTTTCTCCAGGGTCGCCATACCATCGATGTCCAGATGGTATTTATCCTTCAATTGCCGGTCAAAACGATCTTGTCGCGATTCATACTCCTCCACGGTGACCGGTCCCATGGCACGATAGGGGATGTGATCATCGGCCCGGCGCCCGAATCCCATCCGCAAATTGAAAATCCGCTGAAAATTATAGACCCGCTCGCTCATAGCGATAAGATCGTCGGGATCGGCCTTTATCCCGGTAACAGACTCAAAATATTCAGCATACCATTGGACGTGCTTCATGACTTTAGCCGGCTCTGCCGTCTCTTTGTTGTCGGCCGGCACAACATCATTCCACGGTAGTTTGCATAGGCCGCAGAGGCTGAACCAGGTACGAAACATGGGGAACCAATGCAGTGCTTCGGCTTTTTCTTCGAAACCAGGCATGTAATTATGTACGGCATCGAGGAAGATCAGCCATGCCTCGTCGTGCTGGGGCCCTTTGAGCGCGAGCCCATAACCACCCTGTTGGGCGAGAGACTCTTTGGAGATATACTCAGAAAATTCCAATCCCTTGGCCTCCATGCCGATATCGGCCATGATCTCCCTATCAGCATCAAATTGCTCAGCAAAGATGCGCTTCATTTGACGAACGCCCCGGCCTAGGATCCGACCAAATCCTTCACCACGGGCCATCTGATGCAAAAGTTCCAGTGCCGCCAACCGGTTTCCGAAACGGAGGGCCAACCCACCGGTGTGTCGCTCATCGATCAGCCCCATTTCGAAACACTCCATGACAAAGGCCATGGCCGTACCAACCGATATGGTATCCAAGCCATAAGTATCACAATAAAAATTCATTTCTAAAATGGTATATGGATCAAAGATGCCCAGGTTGGAGCCGCATCCGGCTATGGTTTCGTACTCAGGGCCGTCCACAAAGACTTCACGGCCTTTATAGGGGCCTGTAACGGGAACGAAATTCCGCACCCCATGCGCACAGGCCACAACGCACCCCATCCAGCAGCCGTCAAACCCCGGATCGAACAATTGCGCAAAGACCTCCCGTCCGATCAATGCGGCCCGCTTGTCTTGTCCGAACTTAAAGTTATTCACCGGTAAGATATCGAAATCATTCATAATGGAAACCAGATGCGTCGTTCCGATCCGCGCCATCTCGTTCTGTTTCGGATCCATCTCCCGGATCTCTTTGGCGTAGTTTTTCGCCACCGCCTTCAGCGTGACTTTATCCGCCGGTTGGTTGGTATCCAACGACACCGTGTCCCATCGCACCACGAGTGCTCTCAGGCCTTTATCCTCAAACACCGTTCCCATGCCGCCGCGGCCCGCTTGTTTGTAACGCACTCTTTTGCGCTTGGCATCGTACCAGGTAAAATTCAGGCATCCCATCAAGGTGTGGCGCGCACCCGGCCCAGCGGAAACCACTGAAATGGCCCGGGGTTTGCTCCGGTCGAAATGCCGACTCAACGCAGCGGAAAGCGCATAAGCATCATCGGGTAGATCCTGTCCGTAGAACAAGGTCACCGTCCGGTCCAGTCCATCGATATAGACAATGGCGGGCTGATCACACTTGCCCTGGATCTGCATGGCATCAAAGCCTGCAAACTTGAGGTAGGGGCCAAAATATCCCCCCACGTTGGAGTCCATCACGGCTCCGGTCAGGGGTGAAAGAGCGGTCACGATGCTCTTCCCGGAGCCCGGATAGGCCGGTGTACCGCACATGGGACCGGAAGCGATACAAATGGCATTCTGCGGATCGTTCCATTGGGTATCGGATGCCACGGCCTGCCACAGCATCCACAAATCGAATCCTTTGCCTCCCACAAAAAGGTTCTTCATGCGTTCGGTCACAGCGTGGATCTGTATGTCGCTGCCGGACAGATTGATGGAAAGCGTTTGGTTGGCGTACCCTTTATTTATGCCTGGAGGTTCATATGCCAGTGTTGCTACCGAAGAGAGTTGCAAGTCCAGATCTCCTTTAAATGCACAATATCGGTGATATAGCTCGCGTTGAGCACTGAATCCTGACTTGTAGCCGTTCAGGGGAATGCCGTCAAGGACAATTGCGCTGCACCGCTTCCTTCCACAGGCTTCAACGTTTGATTTTTCTTGACAATCCAGCCCCAACCCTTAAAGTAACCCGTGCCGGGCCGGCATTTGCGAAGGCCCACTGTCAACGCCGGATCGGTCCATGAGAGGTTGATGCTGGGAGAGGTTGATGCTGGGAGAGGTTGATGCAGACGAAATCCAAATCGGAGCCAACGACCATGTTAAGCACCAAAACCATCGGTTTAATCGGAGCGGGCAATATGGCGGAAACCTTGATCAGCGGATTGATCGCCTCCAAATTATCCCACCCCGATCGGCTGGCGTGCTCGGATATTCGTAAATCCCGTCTGGATGAACTGGCTGAACGATATGGCGTTCAAGCCACCACGGACAACAAGTCGGTCATCAAAGGCGCCGATATCATCATCTTTGCGGTTAAGCCTCAGATTATAGGAGAAGTACTTAAAGAAACCGCAGACAGCCTTGATCTGTCGAAACTGATCATCTCCATTGCTGCAGGCGTGCCCATGGCTGCCATTGAGAAAGTACTCGGGAAAGGGCTGCGCCTGATCAGGGCCATGCCCAACGTATGCGTAGCGGCCAGAGAGGGCGCAACAGCCATTATCGCGAGCGCCGATGCCCGGTCCGAGGATGTTGACCTGGCCAGGAGCGTTTTCCAGTCGGTGGGACGCTGCATCATTGTGAAAGACGACCATGCCATGGATGCCGTCACAGGATTGAGCGGCAGTGGCCCCGCCTACATTTTCATGATCCTGGATGCCTTGGCCGATGCCGGCGTCAAAATGGGATTAACCCGGAAGGATGCCAGTGTACTTGCAGCCCAAACCACTTTGGGTGCCGCCAAGATGTTGCTCGAAACCGGCCTCAATCCCGGACAGCTTAAAGATATGGTCACATCTCCCGGTGGCACAACCATCGCCGGGCTGCACGCCCTTGAAAAGGGAAGCCTGCGCGCCACTCTGATCAATGGAGTGGAAGCGGCCACTTTGCGATCCAAGGAGCTTGGCGATATCATGACGAGACAAATTAGCGGAAAATAGCCGCACAGCACCATGGCGGCCCTGCCGGTTGTAAAGCGTGACGCCAGGAACTCCACATGACGTTTTCTCAAACCCAGAACACCCGCAGCATTGCCTATACCGTTTGCCGTATTGTGCTAGGGGCTGTATTGGTCTATGCCAGCTGGGAGAAAATCCTGAATCCGGCTGCATTTGCCCGGATTATCGCCAATTATCAGATCGTCTCATCGAGCACCGGTCACCTCACCGCGCTGATTCTGCCGTATCTGGAATTGGTTTGCGGGGTTTGCCTCATCATCAACCGATGGCCCCGGGGCAGCGGCTTGATCGCCGCTGGATTGATGATGGTCTTCATGACGGCTTTGGGATACAACATCTATCGAGGCATCGATGTCAACTGCGGGTGCTTCACTCTCACAGAGGGGGCTACGGGCAGCATGTGGCTCAATCTGGTGCGTGACATCGTTTTTTTAGCCATGGCCATATGGACAGTGCTTTGCCGCCAACCGGCGCAAGGCTCGACGGGATTTGTTTAATATAGCGCAATAAATTCTGGACCGTATAAATATGTTCGAAGATGTAACCTACCCAGTCGCTTTTCTGTATGGCTTACTTTCGTTTTTCTCCCCTTGTGTGCTGCCGCTGATCCCATCCTATTTCTGCTTCATCACCGGCTTGTCTCTGGAGGAGTTGAGTGGGGCGCCAAAACCTTCGGTGCGAGGCAAGATTATGTTGTCTACCCTGGCTTTTGTCCTGGGTTTCTCTCTGGTCTTCATCACCCTCGGCGCCTCAGCTTCTTTATTAGGCGGCCTGCTTTTCCAGCACAGAGGATGGATTCGAATTGTCGGCGGTGCCTTGATCATTGTTTTCGGGATTCACTTGACGGGCGTTTTCCGCATTCCGATTTTTGAATTTGAAAAACGATTGCAAATTAACAGGAAACCCTTACATTTTCTGGGGACCTTCGTCATCGGCATGGCGTTTGGCGCCGGTTGGACGCCATGCATCGGGCCGATCCTCGGATCGCTTCTGATCATGGCCCAGGACAAAGAGACCGTGGGAGAAGGCGTGCGCCTGCTGTCGGTTTACTCGGCGGGGCTGGCATTGCCGTTTATGATATTGTCGGTACTGATCAACTACCTGTTGGCATTCACTCGCAAAGCCTCTAAAGTGGTACGGTATGCGAATCCAGTGGCCGGCATCTTGCTCATAGCCACAGGTGCCTTGCTGCTAACCAACAAACTGGCATGGCTCTCTTTCTACTGAAGCAACAATGAGGACAACTGATGAAAACCCCTGTATGGACGATTACCTTGGTGCTGTTGGCCCTTTGGGTGCCGCAGCCGCTATCCGCAGGCAAGGCGTTTTCAAATCAAATCAACTGGATCTCCTACGACGAAGCGGAGGAAAAGGGCGCCGGAGATCGGAAGTATTTCTTGTTTTTCTACACCGATCAATGCCCGGCATGCATCCGGCTGAAGAAGCATACCTTTACGGATAAGGCGGTCATCGATTATATCAACGCCAATTACACCCCAGTCAAAGTGAATGTCGGTAAAGATCCAAAGCTGGCCACCCGCTTCCGGATACAAGCCGTTCCCGACCTGCGGTTTCTGAGTTCGAATGGAAAAGATATCGCAAGATGGCCGGGATACATCGAGAGCCAACATTTGCTCACGCTGCTGCAATATATCGGAACCAACAGCTATGAAGAGATCAGCTTCAAAGACTTTGCTAAACGGCAAAATAACCCTTAGCCATGCCGCTTCAGGGTTCGGATACATCCCGGTGTGGTTGATGATAACGTCGATAGAGCCGGATTGATACGGAAAATCCGACCCATAGACTCAAAACCAACAACGTCCATGGAAGCCATTGATGACGTTGGTAATCGGGATTTTCCAAAGCAACGAAAAGGCCCACCACACTGAAAATGATCAAGCCCACCATGAATAAAAGCAATAGCCAGCAGAGCGGTGTGCTGTCATACCAGGGCATGATGATTCTACGAAACAGCGGATTGGGATCTAATCGCATGACACCCCCCTATACGCGCCCGGGCTACAAATATAGAAACGGGATCGAACGCTAACATGCAAAAAGAGGTGAAATCAAGCCATGAATATTAGTGCTATCAGGTGTCCACGCCTCATACAGGACAAGGCTCGGGTTCCCGGCGGTCGGTTGGGTATCCCGAAGCGCGCAAGCGCGTTTGTCGTTGCGCTGGTAACCGGCAGGGCAACACCCACCTATAGGTCCGTCCTTGCCATGATAGGGGCGATCTGCCTACCCTTCCTGTTCACGGGAGCCTGCACCATGAAACCGGCGCAATTGAAAATCGAAGGCCTCGAGCAACCACTGGAAATCGGCACCATCTACGATACCGCCCAAGCGGGAGCCATCGATTTCGACACGTTGATCCAGCGCCTGGCCTCAGCCAGGGTGATCTACGTGGGTGAACTCCACACCGCCACCGCCCACCATCAGATCCAACTCAAGATCATCAAGGCGATGGTGGAAAGCGGCCGAAAAATCCGAGTGGGCATGGAGATGTTTGCCCACACCTATCAGTCGAGACTGAATGAATGGAGCGCAGGCAAAGTCGATTATGACACCTTCTTGAAGCGGACCCAATGGTATGCCAACTGGAATTTCGACGATGCCCTGTACAAGGAGATCCTGATCTATATCAAGGAGAAGCATCTCAAATTGATCGGCCTGAACATTCCATTTCACATCCCCCGCAAGATCTCGGTAGGCGGGTTGGACAACTTGTTGCCCACCGATCGAGCACTGCTGCCCCGGAAAATCGACACCACCCAGGCCGAACACCGGGCCTATGTCGAAGAAATTTACAAAGCACACCATTTCAAAAGCCGTAGCGACTTTGAAAATTTCTACGCAGCACAATGCGCCTGGGAGGACGGTATGGCACAAAGCATTGCCGATAATCTCGACGATGAGACCATGGTGGTCATCGCCGGCAACGGCCACATCAGGCGAAAATACGGCATCCCCAACCGGGCGTTTGAACGCAACCGAGCACCTTTCGCGACCATCTATCCGGTATCGCCCCGTCAGGACGTCTCATTGAAAGACGGCGATTTTATCTGGGTAACCGAGAGCAGCTTATCCCTCTCCACGCAACGTTAGGGCTATTTCATCGTCTTGATCAAGGGGATACCGTTGGCCCCGGACGGAATGTATACAGTGGTATGGTTCGGCGACTGACTCATGGCCAACTGTGCCTGAATGGCTTCGTGCTGCAGGTAGTTGGCGGTCAGCGTCGAATTGATGATCCGCTGGGCCTCGGCAATACCTTTGGCTTCTTCGATCTTGATCTCCGCATCGCGCTTGGCGATCGCTTTCTGGGTCTCCTTCTCTTCGAGCAGTTGGTGGGCGGCCAGCTTCTTTTCGACGGCCTTGGCCACCACCGGTGGATAGTCGATATTGCCCACCACCAGCTTCACCAGCTCAAAAGGAGAACCGGTCAGGTAATTCTCCAGCTTCACCTTGACCTCCTCTGAGATCACTTCACGCTGGGATTTCAACTCGCGGGATGTGTATTTCTGGGTGGAGTTTCGCACAAAGGAACGAAACGGCTCTTTGACGAAACGGGGATACCATTGCTTGCCGGCATAATCCTGGACCACCTTTTCCACCTTGCCCGAGGATACCTTGATCACCGCCTCGAACTTGAAGGAGACATTCAAGTCATCCTTGGCCAGAATGTTGAAGTTTTCGATATAGGTGGAGGGCCGGAAGTCGATATTGATGACCTTGTTGCGCCATAGGGATGCACCAAAATTGCCCGGACCTTTAATGACGCCTTTGAAACCGCCCTTGCCGTAAACCCTTGGGCTCTCATAAACATAGCCTTCATGACCGGCCGGCGTGAATGGATTGGAGCATCCGACCAAAACAGTCACGGCACATAGCAAGACAATCGTCCAAACGTTTCGCATGCCATATTCCTCCTTATGGGGTTGTGAGAGGCTCAGTGGCCCGTGTCGATCTCTTTTGGAAATGTGTTGCATTTTATCTCAATCATCCTATTTCGGCATTTATGACGGCTTCTTGAGTCATCGGCGCGTTTATACCCCCATCGCCTAAAGCTGTCCAACGCTCCCTGTTTCCATTTGCATAAAGACATCCATTCTGAAATATTCACCCCAAACCATCATTGGGCTGCGGTCCTGTTTGTTCAGCACCGATGGAATGGGAGTCCTAATTGCGACCACGCTATTTTTATGGTTACAATATCGTAGCAGCAGGATTTGCCACCCAGGCGTTGGTTGTCGGCGCCATGTTTACCTACGGCGTCTTTTTCAAAGAGCTGGAAAACGCGTTTGGCTGGTCACGGGCCATGCTTTCAGGGGCATCATCGCTGGCTTTTCTGACCATGGGGATTGTCGGAATGGTGGCCGGCATGCTGAATCCCATGGATTGATCTTTGGGCTGGTGGTGTTTTGCGGCACACTGGGAGGGTCGGCGGGTCCCCTGATGGCAGGCTATGTCTTCGACCTTACCGGCAATTATCGCGCGGCATTCTCTCTGATGGCGGCCATGGCTTTCACAGCGCTGGTCTTGATTACTTTCTTGCGCCAGAACCGCGCAGCCAGCCCCATCGTCTCATGATCTTTCTGACGAACATACCCAGCACCACAATAACGAAGATTCCAATCACGGGAATCAAAATCGTACGGGCGGGTCAGGCATCCCCTTCGATGGGCAGAAATGTGGCGAGATCATCCAAATTATAAGTCTGCATCCTCGCTGCCCCTTTCATGTCGACGCACCGTTGGTTCAACGGTATCGAAAATCAGCGACCATCCCAAGCAGCAGGTGGCTTGGATTCGTTTTTAACACCGCGTTTCAATCAGAATGATATTTTCAATATCACATCTAAAAACCTATCACGTATCTGATTTCAGTCAAGTTTTCGGCCGGCTTAGTTCCGGCTCAAAAAGATTGTGGTTGGTACGCGACATTAGATGACTGGGGGATAATCGATCCAAAGGACAATAAAACGTACCCGACAACCGCCCTGAACAGCCGGAGAACAGACACGATGAGAAATACCTTCCCCTGGCGCAGGCCGGTATCCGTGCTTATGATGTATCATGATTTTAGTTGTAATCTCATTCTTTTCGGTGGTTTTACGCAGTGTTGATCTTGCACGGCCATAGTATCGGTGTTCCTGATTGAGGATACGGCTAACAACTGCCCACAACAGGAATCGGAGATGGTTGAAATGTCTGATAAGCTTATCCAATCCGAGCGACGCCATGGCGACCCGTACAGGGATCAGCGCTCCGGAGAGGACCGGCGAAAGGTCCATCATCGTGGCTATTTTTCCAATGGCGGCAAAGAAAACAGAAGCGCCCGGGAGCGTCGCACTTCAATAGAAAGACGCAAAGGCTACTTACGGGTAACCCGGTGGTCAAGCGTCTGCGTTGAAGCCCTCTCTCATCCCAAGCAATGATTGGGACGATGGATATCGGAACCTTGGCCCATCCAGCCGCTTAGGTGGAGTGAATTAATGCTGGCGTGCCTCGAATCCCGCGCCCCCCTCAGATCTGCCGATCAATGCTTACCCCATTAAGGTTGCCGATAGATGCTCAGCGATCAAGACTTCCGAATGTTGCTCGAACACTTCGATCGACCCTGGTCCGGGTATCGTAAAGTACGAAAGGGCGTGAAAAAGCGACTGAGACGGCATATGAATCAGCTCGGTTGCACTGGCATTGATGCTTATCTTCAAAAGCTGAAGCACTCGCCGGATCATAATGCGGTTGCTGAACAATGCCTGAGGGTTACCATCAGTCGTTTTTTTCGAGATCGCGGCCTGTGGCGATTCCTGCACCGTGAGCTTTTCCCGGAGATCAGAGGGGATCTCAAAACGCCCATCCGGATCTGGTCGGCCGGCTGTGCCGGTGGAGAAGAGCCTTACAGCATCACCGTGACGTGGGTGAATCTGTTCGGCACGTGGAACCTGGACATATTGGCCACCGATGTCCAGGCCGCATGCCTCGATCGCGCCAAAGCAGGCATTTACACCGCCTCAAGCCTCAAAGAAGTGCCGTCTCATCTGCGATCCGCTTTTTTCGAACCGCTCCGCAAGAAACGGCGGTGGCGCATCCGCCAATCAAAACTGCCGCAAATACGCTGGGAGCAGCACCATCTCTTCGATCCGCCGCCTGAAGGATCTTTTCACGTCATATTTCTGCGCAACAGTCTGTTGACGTATCATCAAGGATCCCTATTACGGTCGACCCTTTCGGGAATCTTGTCCACGCTCAACTCCGGTGGATATTTTATCGTAGGCTCACATGAAACCGTGCCGTCCAGCTTTCCCAATCTTTCCCGCATCGAAAATTGTCCTTGGGTGTACCGACTGACAGCGTAGGGTGGCCACCGTCCGTCTGTCGGGCGCCCATCGAGGTTGTGTCCCATATACCTCTTTTCCAAAGCGATACCGATTTCTTGCTACAGACATACGGTTCAGTTAGAATTGCCGGGCCCTCCATTCACTTGGTTGACACATCCCCTTGAATTAGGCCATATAGTCTCCAGCTCTTTTAGACTTGTTGACCCGACCTACAAAGGAGATACCATGAAAGACGGCAAATGCCCCAAGTGTGGCTCTGCGGAAATTTACTCATCCGAAGACATTATGCTCAAAGGCGGTCCTTTCGGCAGCAACTCCATTCCCATAAGCCTGACTTCCATGGCCGCCCTGGACAACTATGTCTGCACCGATTGCGGCAAGGTGGAGAGTTATGTGGCCGATGAAGATAAATTGAACGAGATCGCCAGCAAATGGAAACTGGTCCGGGGCGATTCCAAAGCTCAATAAAAAGGCCGAAGCACGTCCACCACCCAAATGAGGCCCAATCCATGCCATTGCCATTTAGCAGCCGGCGCCTTTCCGGCATTCGACATTTTGGTACCATCTCCCGTATTCTGATCAAGCACGGTCTTGCCGAGGCGGCAGAGCGCCTCACCGGCCGGGACCGCGGCAAGGCAAAAACAGGCCTTCCCGATCCGGTACGCATTCGTAAAGCCATGGAAGATTTGGGCCCCAGCTTCATCAAGCTGGGCCAGTTGATGAGCACCCGCGGCGACATTTTCCCACCCGAATATATCGACGAATTCACCAAGCTTCAGGACCAGGTACCGCCGGTCCCCTTCGATCAGATCCGAAACTCCATTGAAACGGAACTGCGCCAGCCCCTGGAGCAGCTGTTTGAAAGCTTCGAACCGGTCTCCATGGCTGCGGCCTCGGTGGCCCAGGTGCACACCGCCTTTTTAAAGGACGGCCGCAAGGTGGCTGTCAAGGTGATCCGTCCGGGCATCGAGAAACGGATCCGCAAAGACATCCAACTGATGTACTATTTCGCCGACAAGATCGAGAAGAAGTTCGACTTCGGACAGATGCTGGGGGTCACCAATCTGGTCAAAGAATTCGAGAGAACCATCTTCCGCGAACTGGACATGCTGACCGAGGCCGGACACATCGAGCGGTTCGCCCAAGGCTTCAAAGACAACAAAGAGATTTATATCCCTGAAGTCTATTGGCAATACACCTCCAAATCGGTCCTGGTGATGGAACACATCGAAGGGATCAAGATGGACAATGTGGCCGAAATCAAGCGCCACGGCATCGACCCCAAAGAGGTGGCCATGATCGGTTTGCGCTCCTTTTCCCGTCAACTGATGGCCGCCGGTATCTTTCATGCCGATCCCCACCCGGGCAACACCATCGTCATGTATGACGGCCGGGTGAGCCTGGTGGACTTCGGCATTGTGGGCTATCTGGATGAGGAGACCATGCTGCAGATCGCCAATCTTTTTTTAGGCTATGCCGAACATGACTACGACATGGTGATGGAGGCGTTCGAGTCAGCCGGGCTGGTCGACGCCGAAACCATGAATCTCAGAAGCTTCCGGCTGGATCTGAAAGAGATGAGCGAGCCCTTCTACGGACGCTCTTTGAAGACAATCTCCGCCAAAGAGGTCTATGATCAGGTGATGCGGCTGATCTTCAAATACCGCATCCACATGCCGCGCAATCTGCTGCTCTTGTTTAAGACCTTCATCCAGACCGAGGCGTTGGGCAAAATCCTGGGCTCTGACGCAAGTCTTCTCGAGGTGACCCGGCCGTATGCCAAAAAACTTCTGGAACAAGGGTATGAGGCGCAAAAAATATTCAAGAATGTGGGACGGGAAGCAAAAACCGCCGGCGGATATCTGCGCATGATGCCCAGGCTCTCCCACGATATCTTTAAACGCCTTGCCCAGGGAACCCACCGGTTGGAGCTGGAGCACGGCGGACTCGAGCAGGCCTCCAAAAAATTTGAAAGCGGGTTGAACCGGCTCACGCTGGGACTGGTGATCGCCGCCTCCCTTGTGGCCGCCGCACTGATCCTCAATTCTTCCAAAAAATTCCTGATTTTCGAATTCGAATTTCTGGGTGCGCAAAGCCTGTCGGTGACCGAACTTCTGGGGCTGGGGGGCTATATCATCGCCACCCTACTGGGGTTATGGCTGGTATTTTCCATCATTCGCTCCGGAAAATTATAGCTTAAGAGGCCGGACAGGTTAAGTGGGCGAGGTCGCCCCATGTCTCAACCACCCAGCGGTGGGTCCGGTAGTACTTACCGTGCGCAAAGATATTCAGGCTGGCGTTGACGGCTGTAAAACAGCGGGGGTAGTCCAGAGGCAGCCCGGTCACAAACCGCAGCAGGCTGTCCAGAACCCCGCCGTGGACCACCAGCAAAGCGGTGGTGCCCGCGTGATCACGCATAAATCGCTCCACGAAACGGATATTGCGGTCGTAGAGCTGGCGGTGGCTTTCACCTTGGGGAATGATCATATCGGGGTCGCCTTCTCCAAGCTTCTGAAGGCACTCGGCGTATTGCGATTTAATTTCCGGGATGGTCAAGCCTTCCAGAACACCGTAGTGCCGCTCCCTTAAAAGCGGGTCGGACACAATCCGGTGCCCTGTCTGTTCGGCAATCAAAGCCGCGGTCTCCCGGGCACGGCCCAAATCACTGCTGAACAGGCGTTCAAAGTCTATCTGTTTCAATCGTCGACCCAATGCGCGGACATCCGACCGGCCTTTGGGGGTCAAGGGGCTGTCACCGTGTCCCTGGAACCGTTGTTGGGCATTCCATTCCGTCTCGCCGTGGCGGACCACCAGAAGGGTCGTTTTGGGCAGGGCCATGATGCATTCCTTAATGAACGTCCAACATCAAACAATTAAAAAAAGGCCGGATGCGCTTAAGCAACCGGCCTTTATAAATTCATCTCGGGACTTCTATTTTTTCTTCTTGGGATGGCACGCCGTACATTTGGTTGGCGCGTCTTTGTTGCCTTTTTCCTTGTTGGTCTTACGGTGGCAGCCGACGCAGTTCTCATGCACAGCGTTGGCGTGGTACTCGCGTTTCTCTTCTTTGGAGAGTCCCTTGGCTTTCTTTCCCTTGAGTTCTCCCGGCTTTTTATGACATTCGATACATTTTTGAACCTCGTCGCCCTCTTTGAGATCCTTCAAAGGCTCGCCTTTGTCATTGTGGTGGCATTCGCCGCAGTTAAGCTTGTAGTCGGT
>JARRKU010000051.1:0-24374 GCA_037387725.1 Desulfobacteraceae bacterium | reverse complement strand
AAAAGTTAGACGCAATGAACCCTGTCCATGTGGAAGCGGCAAGAAGTATAAAAAATGCTGTGGAAAATAAGGCTTTCGTTTCTAAAAAATTAACCTTCGCATAACCTCTGTGTTCAGCAGAGCGCAAAAACCATGCGCCCGCTGACTCAGGACGCTCCGAGGAAAGTTCGGCGTATCTTACAGGGTGAAAGCCCCTGTCAGGAGGTCCTAGTGGCCTCCCCACATGGACCATCACGACACCCAACCCGGATGCTTTTGCACTTCTTATCGGCGTTACATGCGGGATGCGGTGCGCCCCTGGATACAACTTCTACTTACAGGAGGGGGATTCTTTTTAATTTAGACGAAAAGGAGTCGCTATGCGCATTAATTGCCATTCGCATATTTTTAATCTCAGATCGGTGTTTACCAAAGAGACCATCAGCATCTTATTACGCAGGTTGCCGAGGGAAGGATGGGATCCCTGGCTCGTCGATGCCGCCGCCGGGCTCATAAAAAAGGCCATCGGCGACAATGCGTACGTCGATGAAGAGAAGATGATGCAGGAGTTTGTCAGCGGCCTGGGGAAATCAAAAAAATTCAAACAGCTGCTCAAAGATGCAGGTGATGTCATACCGATGGAGGTGGGACTGATCGGAAGTGGAGATGCATCATCTTTGGGATTGGCGGCCCTTAAGACGGTGTTTGGCAAGCTGTCCGAATTCCTGGCCCGCCGCAAGGCCATGGATGATGCCCACAGGGCGGATCTTTGGGATCTTCTAGATTTTCTGCGAATCGGGCTGATGCCGGATATCAGCGATGTGGCCGATCGCATCATGGGCCAGCTCTCCGGTGATGACGGCATCATTGTGCTGATGATGGATATTACCCCGGGGGATGGTTCGGACAATGAGCTGTTCGAGGCGCAAACCGCTGGCACGTCCGAAACCGTGCTGGACTACCCCGGGCGCATCTTTCCCTTTTACGCCGTGAATCCGGCTCGCGACAACTATTATCAGCTGATGCACGATGCCCTCGATAAACGCGGATTTGTGGGTGTGAAGCTGTACCCCTCGCTGGGGTACAAATTAAACCAAATCGAAGATGTATTCCAGTATTGCGTGACGACGGATACTCCCATCATGGTGCATTGCAGCCAGGGCGGTTTTTATGCACGCAAGACCGCCATCGACAACTCCCACCCCAAACATTGGCGGAAGATTCTCGAAAAGGACGCATTTGCGAACCTGAAAATTTGCTTCGGGCATTTTGGCGGAGATGAGAATATCGTCAAAAAAACCGTTCCGCCGCAGTCGTGGACCCAGCAGATTATCGATTTGATGACCGCCCAGCATCCGGGGGTCTATGCCGATATTTCTTACCATACGGACGCCATGGAAGGGGCGGCCAGCGAGGCCAATTATTTTAAAAACATCGATAACTGGCTCAAGAAAGATATCAGCGGAAAGCGGATTTTATTCGGAACGGACTATTTTCTGGTCCGCCGGCGATTACGGGAAGAGAATCACTGGGCCTATTTCGAGGCCAAGCTGGCTGAAACATCACTGGGAAATCAGGCCTTCAAACGGGTTGCCCAGGACAATCCGTCGGATTTTCTCGGCCTGCCCAAGAATAGCGACGATCCGGGCAAGGCCAATATCCAGCGCTATGCCGACTTCATCGTCCAGAACAGAAGTCATTTGAAACGCGATGCAGCCCCATGGCTTCAGGCCGCCGTGAAAGCGAAGATTGGCCACCCGATTGAACTTAAGGGGTCGCTTGTCACGCCGGGGTGGAGCCGCAACAACCAGGCCCATGTGGCGACCTATAAGTTTTTCCGGTTCGGCAGGGATGGCGAAGATGGGTTCATGTACCGATCCCATTACGATCTTCGGTTTGCCGGCAGCTCCGGACTAAAGCTGCGCCAGATGCAATACTGGAACAAGGAGCACGAGGATGCTCAGATCTTTAACCGGAAGTGTGCTGCCATGGCGCGACGTTTTGACAAATTTCTGACCAGCAACGGCGTGGCCTATGAAGGCAGCTTCAGTTCCAAGCAGGTGGTGAAAGTCCTGACCGGGGTGTTCAAAGAGGGCGGTACCACCTTTGCCGAGATGGCGGCGGAATGCGACCGCCTTTACCGGTTCAGCAACGAATAGGAGGTCAACCTGAAATGATACGCTTAACTCTACTAAAGCGCCTACATGCCCGGATCGTATGCTTCGTAATGGTTTATTTCCTTTCCGCCGGTTTGGGCGGCGCCATGGCCGAAGTCTTCACCTTCGCGGGAGAAGTCGAACCCGCCTATCTCACCGGCGACGGTGACAGCACCCTGGGCCTGTCATTCAAAGGATCGGCCACCCGCTCCGCTGGTTTGAGCGAAATACGATTGCTGACCCACGGGACACTGGCCCTGGATGAAGATGTGAATCCAAATCCCATAGTGGCCGAGCTAAAGGTCATGAAGATATGGGACCGGTACAAGCCCCCCACCGGCGGCGATGACCCCTTTGGCAATCCGGATGAGAAGATGGAGCCGGGTTATGATAAACCCGATATCGAACTCGGTTTAGATGCCCGGTTCGAAACCGACCAGGAGAGAGAAAACTATAATTGGGCCATCGGCCTTGAAGCCGCCTACATCGCGGTTTCGAACCTATGGCCCAGTGTCCCCCTTACCCCATCGGCCTACGTCAATTTTGAGTGGGTCGAAACCGTAGAGTCCGATACCCAGGAAGGCCTCGGGGTTGATGATGAGGAGTATATGCGGCTGCGTGCGTCGGTCTCCCTCAAATATAAGGTGGGAGAGCATTTCAAGAGCACCAGTTGGACCCCTTTGGCGCTGCATGGCGATCTTCGCTACTACCACGATTTTGACGTGGCGGACGAACTCCAGGATGCCGATCTGGACAGTGATCTGTATTGGGCCGGAGCCATCAGCTATGAGCTGGGCGACCCCAACTCGGTATTTAAGAATTCGCTCATTGATTCGGTCTTTTTAAGGGTGTCGGGTGGACGAATCCCACCGGAGACCAGGGATGATACGACGTTGTTTCTGGGTGTTGTGATCAGTACGGACAAGAAACCACAGAAGAAGTGAAAGCGCCAGGCGCTATGTTCATGGTGCCCGTTCCGATCTACCCAAGCAGCATCCGATCCGACGCCACCGCCTCTTTCGGAGAGGGAGGGCACAGGGTTGCAGCAACTTAGAGCAACTTAGGGGGCGTTCCCAACATTTAAACCTTATGCGTTCAATGTTCAAATGTTGGGAGCGTCCCTAAAGACCGCCCCATCTTAATATCAAAGCCCTCTCCATTGTGGTCCATCTAAAGAAATACCCGCAAAGGAGCCGTATTCGGTCAGGTATGAGTTTCGAAGTCGCGATATCTAAAATACACCCAGCGCCACAAGCCATCATTGGATTAGCTGTGAACAAGGACGTTTGTTCACATTGCAGGCTAGCCATACTAATAGTGAATTTATTATTGTGCTGATGAGCACAATAACACCGGAAGTTTTGAGTATTATTGGACTAATCAGCACAATAATACGATTTCGACCGCTAAACAGCCGTAATATATTACGACTATTAGGTCGTCTAATCCATGTTGGACCATTAAAAAAAGTTACAAGAAACGAACATGATAGAAGATCTTTCTAAAAATCATTTGCAGGACTTTTTCAGGTGGGTGTCGAATAAGAAGGCGGTGGAATATAGCCTCTCCGTATTTTTACCCGATAGAGATATATCCTGGGTTGATGCTTACTTGGAACAAATTCTAAATGATAGAAAATGCTGGAATCAAGTAATAAGGGTTAACGGTCATTCAATTGGATATTGTGGTTTTTCCAACATTTCTGGCCATAATCGAAGCGCTGAATACTTCATCCTTATCGGTGATGATGAATATTGGGGCAAAGGTATTGGTACACAGGCTGGTAGTCTAGTAATGGAATACGGTTTTGATGTACTGAAACTTCATCGTATCTGGCTAACCGTTTCCGACTGCAATCACAGAGCTATCAAATGTTATGAAAAACTTGGTTTCCAAAAGGAAGGCAAAATGCGTGAGGCATGTTATAGGTATGGTGCCTATCACGATAAAATCGTAATGGGCTTGCTACATAGAGAGTGGCCCAACAAATCACTTGACGCAGACGGCTAAAAGCGGGGCGAATTGGACATCGTTGCAGTTTACATTTTCAGCGGTTTTTCGGCAGCTTCCGCCTCTTTATCCGCCGCTGGTTAGCTCGGTCGTTGGGCATCAGAACTTATGGAAAAATTTTGGTATATTTTATCTGGCATATTTATAACAATTGGGTGTGCCATTACTTATTTCAGCACATCATATTATGTTTTTGGGAATCTTTTTATCCTCCTATCTGGCGCGGTTCTTATTTTCGTAAATAAAAGACCACAAAATATCGAAGCATCAAAGTGGAACAAATCCCTATTTTATAGTTCTATAGCTTTGCTTATACTACTTGCTTTAGTCGTGTTCATTCTGACTCGCTTTGATGAATCAACTTTATTGTCAACTTATAGATCTAAGTACTTTTTAGGTCCAGTTTGGCTAATTGTGATTTCTTGTTTGACAATTAGAATTTTAAAAAGGGGCAAGCCCAACAAACGTGTGTAGGGGACGGCGAGGCGCAAAATATCAGATTTCAAGAAAGACGCAAAAATATGCATGGTCAGAATTTGAAGATAGAAGTGGCTCTCCAGCCTTCTTTTTTGGCGAATGAAATTTGGAGTTGCCGAACTTGAACTAAATTGGGCCGCCGGTTTTTGTAGGAGGAATCTACATGCATTTAAAGAAAATGAACTGCATAGCTATTTTTCTTGCTATATTTATCACCATAATTAGCTGCGCAACAGCCCCGCCAAAAGTCCAGAATGGAAACAGCTCAGCAATCGCAATCAGCGTACTTATGGATAGCCTTTCATTTCGAATAAAATCCTCGAGAAAATCTGGCCAGGAGAATGTCCGATTCGACTATGTCTTTTTTGTAAAACTCAAAAGCTTAGATGACTCAATCTTAAAACGGGACGTTATTGTTTCGAATTATTTGCATGAATCCATTCAGGCGGCATCCCAATTTGATGCGGTCGACTCATTCATCATGAACGTTGAGCCGGGAATTTATGCGGCCGTTGGAGCCGTTGGAACAGGCCGCACATCCGGAGATAAATTTATGATTTATTTTCCAAAAGACATGGTAAAGGCAACGATCCGCAGGGTTTATCCAAATACAATAACATATATGGGAAAATTTTTCTTAAACACGGTGACGTCTTTTAATTTATTTGGAATAATAAAAGAACCGTTCAGGATGGGAGCAAGTGATAATAAAAATGATGATCCGCAGGTATTTTTTTCTGAGAATTATGCATTTGATCTGCTGATACTGGATGGTGAAGAATCAGTGATTTCGAAGTATGAAAATTATATGATGGTTCTATCATCATTGAATGAATCATTAGGCTCTATGTCTATTGAAAAGAATTTTTTAAAAAAACACGTAAAGACTTTTGCTGGGACAAAATGGATATCCAAGATAAACAATCGATTGTCAATAATAGAAAAAGAAGAAAAGTTGTTCAATTCATCTAAATTGAACAAGTAGTAAAAATTTCTGTGGTTGTAATTTATGACGCCTGGTATCAAATCAGAGGTGGAAGCGAATTTTGATAATTTGGAGCAAGCTTATAGATGGATAGAGGAATAAGAGAATACTTGTACAACACCATGCACAGCATTCGCAGGGACCGGCTACGGTGACGCATGCACAGCTTGGTATTAACGGGCCTTGTGCAAAGTCATCATCGCATGCTCTCCTGTGATAGTGAAGCTTGAAGGACGATTAGAGATGAAATTGTTAGGGGCATTAATCGGGACATGCATCGTCGTGATGATCGCTCTAGGCAGCTGTATCGGCAGTAGCCTTCAGCGTGACATACTGGCTCAAATGCCAACGTATCGGCCTGAAAAGGACATACCGAACAATGCGTGGGGCAACGAAGAACGGGTCACCATCCTTGGATACTCGGCAGACGCAATGGAGGTTGGCATTTCACAAGACGGGCGATATCTGCTTTTTAATGACCGGAACAAACCGAACAAGGACATGCACTGGGCGGAGCGGATTGATGATACGACCTACCAGTATAAGGGCAAGGTAAGGAACACAGTCACCCCAACGGTAGACGGGACACCGAGCTTCGATGCCGTCGGGAATATCTATTACACGTCCCTCAAGTCATATCCGAAAGATGTCAGAACTATCTATAAAGCCATATTCAAAGACGGCGCCGCGCTTAACCCAATTCCTGTCGAAGGGGACATCTATGTCACTGACCGGAACAGGCGTGGTAAAGAACTGTGGGTCAGTCTGGATCCGGACATATCGGATGACGGTGCATTCCTGTTTTTCTCGGAAGGCCGTTTCCGTCCCGGTGTCGGATTTCCGTATCCTTTCAAGGTAAGAGGTGCAAAGAAGGTAAACGGCAAATACTTGAAGATCGATGACCGGATATTGGCAAACATTAATACGAACAATATGGAATACGCTCCTGCGATCTCATCCAACGGATTGGAACTGTTCTTTGCACGGATTGGAAAGGTGAAGGGACGACCCAAGATGATCGGAATCTTTGTCGCTAAACGGAAGTCGCCGCAGGAACCGTTTTCGAGGCCGCAAAAGATCATGGCGATCACGGGTGATGTCGAGGCTCCGGTGCTCTCGGGTGACGAGAAGCACCTGTATTATCACCGTATGGACGGAGATCGGTTCAGCGTATATCGGGTCACGCGAAAATAGGATTTGTATAAAGGGGATGAATATTTCATTCCTAAAAATGTCCCCCATGCCGGCGAGTTCAAAGCCGGTACGAGAACCATTCATTGCTTTGGTGATAAACGCGCCGATCGCGCATAGCCTGCGGTTTCTGCAGACCGCTTATGCCCGCCGCGGATATTTACTGAACTAAGACATTGAAATAAAATGAAGCCGACTAGCACACAAATTTTATATCGATCGATGAAATCGGGCGAAGAAAATGACGTTGTCAATCTTGTATTAGAAGTTTTTGATGACGTTGTGGCACCCCAATATAACAATGAAGGTATCACCGAGTTCAGGAAATATGCCCATGCAGATGCATTAGCAGATCGATTAAAGCAGGGCGATATTGTTGAATTGGCTGCGTTTGAGGGAAAAATAATCGGCGTTATTGAGATGCGTGAAAATAGCCATATCGCATTGCTTTTTGTGAAAAAGGCACACCAGCGCCAGGGAATCGCCAGGGAACTTTTAGGCCGGGCCATTGACATTTGCAGGAAACGAAAACCGGATCTTCAAAAGATCACGGTGAATTCTTCTCCAAACGCGGTGGGTGCCTATCATAAGATGGGTTTTACGGATATTGAAGATGAAAAGGTTGTAAATGGCATTCGCTTTGTCCCCATGGAACTAATTTTGTCGGCCATGCCTGATCTTGGGAAGCATCTGAGTTGAAAAAAAGAGCAAAATTTCTGTTTTATGTTTTTATCGCAATTTTCATTGTTGTTCCGATTGGCTTTGGTTTTGCGTTCCCAAACACATCGAAACTTGTCTTATGTCTGGTCACTCATAGATTACCGGATTCCGGACACCTTTCGCGCATCAGGAATGATCTCCAAAGCCAAGAAAATTTTATGAACCTGTTGGCAGAACACGAAAAAATTGCAGTTCAACGTTTCAGCAATACGGGCGCGTCACTATTTGTTAAAAAATATATCCATAAAACACCCACATCCATGTTTGACATCCATTCATTTCATGACTTCTGGGAAGTTTGGGTAAGAACCGACATCATTAACGGTAGACCCTTAACCGCTTATTTGGTACGCCTGGGCTTGATAAAGGATACCAATGCTGAAGGTTTCTTTTCCAATCAATGTAGCAGTGGTTTTTGCAAAACAGCAATGAAATCATTGTTAGGCATTTATAATAAGATGTTTGACTGGGGTATCTTTAAACCGATCCGGCTAAATATCACAGAACTTGATGATACATCGTCCGTCAGCAGAGAAAGACTTGAATTAAAGCGGTGGAATGAGATGGTGGGGAAAATTCATGAACAGAAGAGAGGCATAAGCTTTATAGATTTTAATTAACCATTACCAGGCGTGCGCATGATCGCGGCCAAAAGCGCTTCTCCCTGTCATGCCTTGCTTTTAGGGTAAAAGGAGGAAAATGGAATCTGCAGCTGCCAAAACGATTGAATGCCCATACTGTAGGAAGTTGAATTCAGCCTCAACCCAGAAATGCTCATGTGGATATTGGATTGACCTAAAAGAATATGAAGCATTAGGCAAGACACAGTCTCGCGGTCCGCTTAACCCTTGGGTTACAATGTGGACCAGGCCGCGTGATACCATTCAGCACATCATAGGAGGAAGGAGATATGGAAAAGAACAGATTGGTCGAGATCATAAAGAAGCGGTTGGCCCTGGAGGGGGAGGAACAGGCGGCTGTTTTTGACAATCCCAAATTTCAGAGACTGTTTGAAAACGCCATAAAAGGGTCGCGCTACCGGATAGTGGCGGAGGTGGTGGCCGCCAAAGGGTGCCACTCAGGGCATGTCGCCGGACAGCAAATGGTCTTCGATTCGGCCGGCAACCTGTTGACAAGGGAATCCCCGAAACGCGTCTGCGCCTTTTTGATGCCGAATCTAACCGTTCTGCTCAACGCTTTCTTTGAAAATCTGATGAACGGCCGGGACCCCAACGAAGTGATGTTCAACCGGACCGGCTGTTTCGATGTCGGTGCCATGTGCGGCGGCTGGGGGCATGTTCAGGTTGAAATGCGTGCGGTGGTAAGGTCGTTGATTGATTCAGGGCCAGGCCCAGAAACATGTCAATGCTTGCCAGAAAAATGAAGCACGTTAGGATAAAACAAAATGCCCATATTGCAGAGGTGCTATGAAGGTAAACAAGCTGGACCATATCTCGATTGCGGTAAAGGATCTGGAAACGGCCCGAAACATGTGGGAGCCGCTGTTGGGTAAAGCAGCACCAGACGACAGCTACGAGGATGCGGCTGAAAAGATTCGTGTGGCGCGCCACTGGATCGGCGGGCTTGGGTTTGAACTGATGGAATCGACGACATCTGACGGCCCGGTGGCGGAATGGATTAAGAAGAACGGCGAAGGCGTCATGGTGATCAGCCTCAATGTGAACAACACGCGTGAGGCCGTAGCCGAAATGGAAGCCAAAGAATATCCGTTTGTTCCGGACCGGAAGGGAAGTGTGGCAAGACCCTTTCGAAATTGCGAATTTGCATTAATCCACCCCCGGAGACTCAATGGTGTCGTGGCAGAATTAATTGACTACCCATGGAGCGAATTGAAAAGGTAACCTATGAGCAGGCCTGAACTGACAAACGGTGTATGGGTTGTCCGGGCAGCATCCTGGACGATTTGGTCATTTATTTTTTCCACAATGCTCATTTATTCGCAAGTTCCCTCCTGGGGGTTGAGTACTTCGGATTATAGCCCATATCGGTATCATATTCTGGTAGGATGTGCGATCGTTTGGAGTCTTCTGCTTTTATCTATGGTTTTTGTTCTTCGATATTTTGGATTGAAAAAGCCCGCAAAAAAGGGCACATATAGCCCGTACACTTTAAAAGGGATTACTCGTCTTGCCCTGTTGGGAATTATATTTTGGGCTGTTCTGGATATTTTTTCCGCCACGGGAATTGTTCTATATCTGATTTCTGGGCAGGCATGGCCAATTTATAGTTGGGTGATCGTTGGCCTGATTTTCATGTGTTATTTTTCGCCTAGACTTAAACCTTATGATAAGGCTGCAAAATAACTTGCATAACCTGATAACCAATCGAGGTTTGTGTCAACAAACCCGCATACAAAAGCGTCGTAAGCATGAAATGGGAAGAAAGGGGAGTCCTCATGGATCGTCCACGTTGTAGATGTCAACTGGTCATGGTGGCAGTTTTGCTATCTTTTATACTTTCAGGGTGCATGGCGCATTACTCGTCCACTCGGGTCGGTGGTGAAGAAACGCTTTATCATGTTGATGAAAAAGGAAATAAAAGCAAAGTTTACACAACCCACAAAGACGGCTCCGTGGAGATTCATGATCCAAACGACCCCAAGGCCCAGGAGCTGATCGCCCAGCGTGAAATTCGCAAAAGGCTGCAGGAAAAAGCGGCCCAGAGAGAACGTCGACGCCTAAAAGCTCAGCAAGAACGCGATGCACGTATTCAGGCGGCCAGAAAGCGCAACCCGGCGACGACCATATACGTGAGAATCCACGAGACCGAATTGGGGCCAAAGTTTAAAAAGGCGGAAAGGCCCAAAGGCGTGGTATCAAGAACGATCGCAGAGAAGATCGATGCCCACCGGCTCATCCGGAGCGTCAATAGGAATGCGGATGTCGAGGTTTACACAAAGGCTTATTTCAAGGAGCTCACCGGCTTAAAAAAGGGAACGCTGAAACCGGTGAGGATGGTGGCTTTTGTGTTGGAAGCCACGGTTCGTTCGAATTATCTTTCCAAGGATGTGTACACGATAGAGGAGAAAGATAATTTTATCTTCAACGAAAGGGTGGTAAAACGCGCCGTCGAGCAGATAAACAATGTGATCACCCGGAAAATTGGTCGGAATATACCGGCTGATCGAAAGCAATTTCTGTAAGTTCAGAGCGGTGGAACGGCCCCAGCCGAGCGCCTGCGGTTATAACGTCCGGCACTATGAGCTGCGGTGATGGTTGGGCCGCTAAGACTGAAATAAACGTAGGACAGCCAATACATCACTAAAGATGGCGGCGTATACTTTTCGCTGGTTGGGCTGAACCTGTGTAGCCCAACGTTCAGGGAGAGGGCACCGAGTCTGACGTCATCGATCTGCTGTCCGTATAACGTTTCAATAACCGGCTCGCGTTAGCGCGTCCGAATGAGCGCAGCGAATGTTGTTAATTGGCTTGTTAGCTGTGAGCATGCCCACGAACCATCCTATAATTTTTAAGCTGCTGATTACCCACCTGTATAAGCTGCTCTTTTTCTACTGAGAACCCCATTGCCTCGAAAAAGGGCCGAGCTGTAATGCTCACATTCGAATACATTTTTAAAACACCACTTTTTCTTGCTTCTTTTTCTAGGGCAGCAAATAGCGTTTTACCGACTCCCTGCCTTTGAAACTCATGGTGGCAATAGAAGTGGTCGATAAAGCCGTCAGATTGAATATCCGCGTAACCGATTATTCTGCCGTCCTTGATTGCCACGAATGGATCAATTTCTCTAAACTTTTGGATTGCGAAATTCATGTCAAGATCATCAGGTGCCCAGGCTGCTATTTGATTTTCATCATAATCACGGATATTCACATTATGGATAGTGTCGTAAAACAGTTCCCATAACTCTTTTTCCTCGCCTTTCTGTAATTTACGAACTTCCATCTCGCTTAAATCTCCATGCAGCTAACAATTGGCGGTTCGGATGATCTGAAGAAGCACTCCCTTTGTTCTGCCAATATATTTTCGGGCTTCGCTATGCTGAACCCGACCAACAGGCCGGCTTTAATCAAATCCCGGCCCAGGCGGCACCGAAGACGCCGGCCGAGTCGCCCAGCTTGTTTTTCAGCACGGGCGTTTCGATGTGGTCGTGGAAGGCGTAGCGGCGGGCGTGGGACATGCCCAGGGTGTAAAGCTCTTCAATGTTGGAGAGACCGCCTCCCAAAACCACGGCGTCAGGGTCCAGAATAGAGATCAAACCGCCCAGACAGCGCCCGAAATCCTCCAGGAATTGTTCAAAGACCGTCTTGCAGGCCGAATCGCCGTTGCGATAGCCTGCGGTGATCTGCTCCATGGTGAGATGCTGGTTGAAGCGGGCTTGATAATGTTTTTCCACTCCCCCGCCGCTGATCCTGGTTTCCACGCACCCGGGATTGCCGCAGTAGCAGGTGGCGCCTGCCGGGTCCACGGAAAAGTGGCCCCACTCCCCGGCGATGAGATGCCGGCCTTTGTGGATGCGCCCGTTAAAGCAGAGTCCGCCGCCGCAGCCGGTGCCCATGATGATGCCAAAGACCATGTCATGGCCTTGCCCGGCACCTTGCAGGGCTTCGGCCAGGGTAAAACAATTGGCGTCGTTTTCCATGCCGATGGGCCGGCCCAGCCGGGTTTCCAGCTCCTGCTGGAACGGCCGGCCAATCAGGCAGGTGGTGTTGGCATTTTGAACCACGCCGGTCTTGGGATTCATGGTGCCGGGAATGCCCACACCGATGGTGCAGGAGGACGCCGGCGGCAGGTGCCGGCCGGTGTGCTCGATCAGTTCGATCACCGCGTCCACAATACCGCGATATTCCAATTCGGGATTGTCCTTCAGACGAGGGGTCGGGACGCGATGGCGGTGCAGGACCGTTCCGTCCCCGGCTAGCAGAACCGCCTCCACTTTTGTGCCGCCCAGATCGATGCCCATTCGAAAATCGCCTGCCTTCATTGATCCCTCCTGTGGGGCAGATCATCTTGATGGTGCGCATAATATCATCAACAATGATGAAAAAGAAGGCTTCTTCCGTTTTCATCTACGCTAGCGGTCAGGCGCAAAGATGACGGCTTTCCACCCGAACCGCAGCGGGGCTGAATCCCATCTGCTTTTGAGCCGGGATACCGGCGGTATTGCCAAAACAAGGCCGGTTCGTATATATTCGTATCGTTAAGTTGGTCCAGACCCATCCATCCGGCACACGACAACTTATTAGCGCCAAATCAGGTCTCAGGCATTAAAAAGACAATTTTAGTACTTTGTCAGGCTGAAGGAGGTTATGAAAAAACGGGTCTTTAAATTGCTGCGATTCCTTCTCATCCCCGGTTTCAATATCCTGCATCGGCAGCGGCTTCCCTATTTCACAAAAGATTTCGACGGCAAACGGGTTTTTATGATCTCGGAACTTCCAGGCGGTGAAAGCCAGTGGACGGGTCAGCGCCGAAGAAATACCCAGCTCGGCAACACACATCCCTGGAACCGATATTTCAATAGACCCCTTAAAACAGCGCCGCAAACGTTGGCGGAAATTGAGGCCTTTTTGTGTAAATGCAAATACCTCTCTGATCGGAAGACAAGAAGCCAAACCGATTTCTGGGAGCCTCCGGATGAATTCGAGAAGAGAAAAACCGGCGATTGCGAAGATCATGCGATTTGGGCCTGGCGGCAACTACATGACCTGGGGTACAAAACCAGGTTTGTATTGGGCAATTATAATAGTTGGCATGCATGGGTTCACATCTTTGTAAATGGTCGGGTTTACCTGTTGGAAGCAACGCAGAAGCACAAATGGTTTCCCCGGGTTAAAGCCTATGATGCATGGTGGTCGGTTGAACGGGCTGGCAGCAAGAAGTTTGCCTTTTTCCTCCATGCTGAAAATACAGGATGGAAAGGAGATATGGAAATATGAGACATTTCATTTTTATTAAGAGTCCATTGCTTGCATTTGTCTTAATATCCATTGCTGCGCCATGTGTTGCCGAAGGCCTCATCATAAAAGATGCACCGGATTGGGTGAATGATATTACCGCATACAAAAAAGAGCAGAGCCTGCGGCTGTTTCAAGGGGTCAGCAGTGCGCCCCGGATGAACAACCCGCAACTTCAGAACGCCATAGCGGATAAACGCGCGCGCAGAGAATTGCACCGAATCTTCACAGCTTATACAGACGCCCTGTCCAACGATTACCAGGCCGCGGGGAATAAGGCGCCATCTGCGGAGCAATTAATCAACCTGGTCCAAGCCGTGCTACCGGATGCGAAAATCGTGGCGCGCTGGCGCGACAAGCGGACCGGCCTTCTCTTTTTCCATATTCAACTGAACCTTGCCACTGTAGAAAAAATCGTTGCCGACAGCCAGGGCATCGATCCCCCCCTCAAACGCTACCTTCAAAAAAACGGCAAAGCGATCTTTGATCGACTATCGGAGGGCAAATATCGGAAGGCCGCCACAGCATCGCAACCCCTGGAAATCGCCAGGCAGGCGGGATGCCTGGCTTGCCATAAAATTCAAGGAAAACTGATTGGCCCCGCTTTTTCCTGGATATCCTACAAATATAAAGATGACAAAAAGAACGGAAAGAGTGCCATCGTCCATACCATAATCAACGGCAGCAAGAATAAATGGGCTATGGTTTGGGGCATTGCCATGCCGCCGATGAACAAGAAGACCACCGCAGCTCAGCGAACAGAGCTGGCGGAATATATTCTCAGCCTCAACCCTGTCGCCCCTCCCAGGTGAGAAGGATTGGGCACCATCGTTGATTCTGAATTCATGAAGGAGGCAAATCCATGACGATGACCGTCGGTATATATATCTACAATGAGGTGGAGGTTCTGGATTTTGCCGGGCCTTTTGAGGTTTTTTCAACGGCCTCCCGGGTCAAGGCGCGGCTGGACGCCGCTATGCCGCACTTCTTCGATGTCTTTACAATTGGTGAAAAGCTGACACCCGTTTTGGCACGAGGGGGGCTTCAGATTATACCCAGATACAGCATAGCAGATCATCCGGGAATTGATGTATTGATTATCCCCGGAGGGATTGTGTCCGATGAGCTTGGGAAAGAACATCTGGTCTCCTGGATTAAAGCGTCAACAGACGCCGCTGTGATAACAGCATCGGTCTGCACAGGCGCTTTTCTTCTGGCAAAAGCCGGTCTGCTATCGGAGAAGGCGGCAACGACCCATTGGGAAGACATCGATGATTTGGCTGCCATGTTTCCGGATATCCATGTGAAAAAGGATGCCCGATGGGTGGAGCACGGCAATATTGTGACGGCTGCAGGCATATCGGCCGGGATTGATATGAGCCTTCATCTTGTTTCGCGTTTGGATACGATGAACCTTGCTGTTCAAACAGCCAGACAGATGGAATATAGCTGGAACGGTCGCTCATAAGCGAGCAGATGCAGAAGCGTGGATATGGTTTCAACGAAAAGAAAAGACTATATACCGCTGGTCATGTGGTTTTGTTTGTTTGCGGGAATCCTTGCCATTGCCTTTATCCGGTCGCACCGCGCGATTGGCGTTTGGGGGCAAGCCCCCTTTAATTGGGATATTGTCTTCATCGGCTTGTATCTCTTGTGGATGGTCATCGAGTTCCGGGTGACCAAAAGGGATGTGACCACCGAAGGCAAAAAAACATCGGATTTTGCCACATGCCAGCTTTACGGGACCGGACAGGCGCTTACATTTCTTACGGCAATCTGGTTCCCATCGGCATGGAAAGTCCCCAATCCAGCGCATCTTGTCGGCCTGCTTGTTTTCATATCAGGAGCCTGCTATCGTCTATGGGCGATCCAAACATTGGGGCCGTTCTATTCGCACCGCGTGCGAATCACGGCGCGGCATAAAATTGTGGATACGGGCCCCTATCGATTTACGCGGCATCCGGCCTATGCGGGAATGATAATCGCCAATACCGGCGTATGTGGATATTTTTTCAACTGGGTGACCGTATGCGTCTTTCTTCTATTTCTATTGCCGATGATCATCGTGCGGATCGTATTCGAAGAAAGAACGCTATTTGGGATAGATGGCTACGCTGCATTCGCTAAAAATCGAAAGCGGTTGTTTCCGGCCATATGGTAAAGCAGTTGAGGGTGTTCTCTGACAACCCAATCATGCCCTGCGCTGCGGCCCTTTCTGATGAAAGCAGCCGAAGGGCGTAACTTATAGGGATGCGCAATTATGAGTGAAGATAAGTGGTCCAAAACCGAAAAGTCCGTCGCACGTGCTGCTTTTGACAAGGCTTATGATAAGGAGTGCCGTCAGATCATTGGGAAACTTAAAGAGAAATCGCTCAAATTGTCGGATCCGAAGGATCTATGGGAATTGCACGATTATCTCAGCGAAATCAGGAAAGAGATTAGTGAAAAATACGATTATCGCTATTCCGTGCTGCTTTTGGTATTTGCACATTTATTGAAGCAGCAATGGCTGAAAATCGATGATCTGGAAGGCCTTTCTGGGGATAAAATCGACCGAATCAAGCGTCTTGCCAATATATGAAAGAGTGCCATCATGAACCAGATTCTGATTTATGCGGATAGCTTAACCTGGGGCATCATTCCGGAAACCCGCAAGCGGCTGGACTTCAGCAGCCGCTGGCCGGGAGTGCTGGAGAACGTTCTTAATTCCAGCGGATTAAAAGTCCGGGTGATTGAAAACTGCCTCAATGGCCGCAGAACCGCCTGGGATGACCCTTTCAAAGACGGTCGGGACGGGTCTAAGGGACTGTCGCAGGTAATCGAGATGCACTCCCCCCTTGATCTGGTGATCCTGATGCTCGGAACCAATGATTTCCAATGTACCCATCGTCTTAACGCACATTTATCGGCCCAGGGCATGGCCAAACTCATCAATATCGTTCGAACGGCGCCCATCGAGCCGGGGATGCCGGCACCCGGGATTTTGGTGGTCTGCCCTCCCCGGATAACAGCGCCCAAAGGCAGCATGGCCCAAAAGTTCGAAGGCGCCGAGCGGCAATACGGGGCGTTGCCCGATGAGTTGGCCCAAGTGTGCGATACCATGGATGTTCATTTTTTCGACGCCAACCGTGTGGTTCGATCCAGCGCAGTGGATGGGATTCATCTGGATAAAGCCGAACACCGGGTCTTGGGCGAAGCGTTGGCGAATGAAATTCAAAAATTGCGTAACATCGAAAATGCATTCAGGAGCAAGGGCATTTCCGAAGATTTAAACGATTAATGTGTGTTCCCATTCGGTCTACAATTCGGAGGACCCTATGTACGCCAAAAAGCCGGAGAATCTGAGACAATTTGCGTATCGCACAGTGTTGCACTGGAGAAGAGGAGATCTCAATATCATCCCTGATTCTACACTTCAGGAGCGGGTATTAAAGCTAGAAGTAAATGCAGCAGTTAAGGGGGTGATGGATTATATAAAGACTTTGGTGCAGGATATTTACGAAGCTGGATTGAGCTTTGAACAGCATGAGTTTTATGTCGGCGGTGTGGATGATTGCTATCTTCTGACAAATATGCGGCTTTTTTTGTACTCTGAAATAGAGGACTGCAAATCGATTACAGATATATCGTTGAAAAAGATTGCCAGCATAAGTGTAAATAGAGGGAAAATGAATCAATTGACAATCGAAACGAAAGAGGGAAAGACTCAGCAATACGATTGTTTGTCCTCTGTACCAGCAGAAACCGATATTTATGCTTTGCGAGATTTTAACTGGGAGACAATTTCTTATGACACTGACAGTTTCAAAATGGTTAAGCAGGAATCCGAGCCAAATGGATCGGGCTTAAAAGAAGGAAAAAAGAAAGTATCGACGGAGCTAAAATTCGGGGTGCTTTTTGCAGGTTTGATTTCATTTGGGTTAGTCTATTTTATTGCACCGCTGGTAATCCGCAATGAGGCGCTTGGGATAGATGTGCGTGAAGCGTTTTTTAGTTTTGCAGGCATCTGTGGGGTTATGACCTTAGGGCCGGCGATACTCCGAAGCATGGGAAAACCGGACTGGATGATTCTTTGGGTGTTCGCACTTGTTTACGTGCGCGTATTACAAAGCGGCCGATCTGTCTATCTAACATATTACGGGATGTTTGTATTTATCGCTCTAAGCTTTGGCACATTTCTCATTTTGGCTCGCATTGTTGCTTCTTTAATCCCCAAAAAGGAAGAAGACATCAGCGATGCTTCCGGTATCAAAGCTATCAGGCCTGCTTCGAAAGTGTTATCAAAAGCCGAACAAACCGCAACCGATTCGCAAAAGCAATCTTTCGTTGCTGGTATCTGTCCGGAATGCGGCGGAAAGATCGATACAACCCTGACAAAGTGTCTTGCATGCGATTTTGATTTCTATGATAATGGATTGATTAAATAGTATGCCATTCCGGGTGTTGGTGCCGAGTTCCAAATCCTCGACATACGACAAGATGCCTGCGCTTTGAATCCCGACCCCGCCTACACCTTGGGCCAAAATCCGTTATAGGAGATAGGTTATCGATAGAAGGACGCATTAAAAATAAAGTCCGCCGATGAGTCTGTTTTACACCGACGTGCGCCATCGCTTAGAAACCATCACAGATATGCAACAATCAGATAATGAAAATCCAGGACCGGCAGAATACCCAACCGGCGCTACACGCGCCTGGATTATGGGCGCCGCGCTGGTTGCGCTGTTTCTCGGTGCCGTCGATGCGCTGGTGATGTCTGCGGCCATGCCCACCATCGTCGCCGAACTGGGCGGGCTGGCTTTTTACAGCTGGGTCTATTCCGCCTATTTTCTCTCCCGGGCGGTGTTCCTGCCCATCTTCGGCAAACTGGCCGATGTCTATCCCAGCCGGCCGGTTTTTCTGCTTTCCATCGCCGTTTTCTGCGGTGCATCTTTTTTGGCCGGGTTGGCCCCCACCATGGGCTGGCTGGTGGTCTGGCGAACGCTCCAGGGGGTAGGCGCCGGCGGCATTTTCGCCCTCTGCTATATCTGCCTGGCCGACATCTCTCCCCCCCACCAGCGCGGCAAGACCATGTCGCTGGCCAGTGCCGTCTGGGGATTGGCCAGTGTGACAGGCCCGACCCTCGGCGCGGCAGTGGTGACCTACCTGAACTGGCGCTGGATCTTCTATATGAACCTGCCGCTGGGAATGCTGTCCATGTGGGGCATTGGACGATTTTTGAAAGAGATGCGGCCCAAGCGCGGTCGGGTGCGGTTGGACTGGGCGGGACTAGTCTCCATGACGTTCTGTATTCTGGTGCTGATGGTGGCCTTCTTATTGGCAGGAAGATCCTATAATTGGTTTTCCCGGCCGGTGACCAGCCTGTTGGCCCTGTCGGTTTTGGGGGCGGTCGCTTTTTATATGGCCGAAAAGCGGGCGCTGGATCCGGTGCTGCCCCTCAACCGTCTGATGCAGCGGGATTTCGGTTTGGGCAATTTGGCCGTGTTTTTCTCAAGCTTTGCCATTTTTTCCCTGTTTGCCTATGCACCGCTTTTAATCCAGGCGGGACAGGGCCGAACGGCCATGCAGGTGGGCATGGCCATGCTGTCGCTGAGCTTCGGCTGGTCCATGGGATCTCTTTTTTTGGGGCGTTTCGTAGACCGCACCGGCAAGCGGGCCACTTCGTTGGCGGGTGGTGTCTTATTGGTTGCAGGCAGCGGCGGAACACTGTTCATCACGGCCCATACCGGCATGCTGGTTCAGACCTTGCTGTACCTTCTGGTGGGGGTTGGAATGGGATTCGTCACCCTTTCCACCCTGCTCGTGGTTCAAAGCAGCGTACCACCGGCCGATCTCGGGATGGCCACCGGCACCCATCAATACGCCCGCACCTTGGGTGGAACGGTGGGGGTGGGGGTCTGTGGTGGGTTGGTGACCGGGCGGATCGCCACCGCGGTGGCCGGGGTGGTCCACGGCGGGATCGGTGATGCCGGCCAGGGGCGCTTGCTGCAGCAAATTGCAGACAACCCGGAAGTGCTGCTAAAGCCGGACATCGGGCAGCTCCTTCCGGAGGCGGCGCTGACGCCGCTTCGAGACGCAGTGATCCAGGGGGTGAGCGGTGTGTTTCTGGCCGTTTGCATTGGCGCGCTGGCATGCCTGCTGGTTGTCGCCGCCCTGCCCGGCCGGCTTTCAACGACACCTAAAAACTGATGTGAATACACTTTTGGCGCTGTCCGTGGTTCTCATCGCTGTCTAGCACAGGTCTCCTATCTACAAAACGGATTTTGGTCCAAGGGGTGGCGTGTGTCAGGCTTTGAGCGCCGTGATGCGAAACACATATTTGACCCAGTCGCTGCCGTAGTAGTCCTGGGCCACTACGCGCAGGGGAAAACCGTGTTTGCGGGGCAGTTCGGTGCCGTTGACCCGGTAGGCCAGAAAGACTTTGCCGTTGCGGATATCTTCGAGGGGGAAGCGCCGGTCCCTTTTGTAGGTGCCCCGCGGACCGCTGAACACCACATGGGTGGCCGCTGCCTTGATGCCGGCGGTCTCCAGCAGGCGGGCCACTGATATACCTTTCCAGCGGGCATGGTAGGCAAAGACGCCGGGGCAGATCAACAGCACATCTTTTTCAACGGCCGGCATCTGAAGAATCTGGTCGCGGGATAGATTGAACGGTCGTCCGACCTCTCCATCTATCTCCAGGCGCCATTTGTCCAGGTCGACTTTGTGGTCGGTCTGGCCCATGGTGTCGAATGCTTCCATGGGGGTCAGGTCCAGGTTGCGCGTGTCCAGCTTTGCGGGATTGCGGCGGATCAGGTCATCCATCTTGGTTCCCCTGGGCAGGAGAATCCGCTTGGCCTTTGCCAATGCATTACGGACCCCCCTGGCCAGGGGGGTGACCAGCAGGCCCAGCATGGCGGCCAGCCCCATGATGGTTTTGATGAATTGGCGCCGGTTATCCATCGGTTACATCCTCGGATCAATGTTGGACGTCGGCTATGCGCGTTGGCATCCGCAGCTGTAATCTTGCGCAATGTGCGCGGGGTCCCGAGATGGGTTCGCCGGTAAATGTAATTTCACCGCTCTGACCCACCCTTCCCCATGCAATCGGATAAAGGAGTTGAAAACCCTCACCATTGTGTTAGATGTTCCCAACATCGCATTTCAATTAAAACAGGGTCAACGATTCAAAGACGGCCCGGGACCTCCAAACCTTACAATGATGCGGCACCAAGCCGGCGAAAACCGACCGTAAACGTGAGGAGGCAACGATTACAGACAATCTTTTTGCATACGGGACATTGATGTGTGACGACATCATGCAGGAGGTTGCGGGTTGCGCTTTGACGGGTGAGCCGGGGACTTTAAGAGGGTTTTGTCGCCGTGGCGTCAAAGGCGAGCATTACCCCGCCCTAATTCCGGAAGCGGATAGCTGCGTCGATGGTATCCTTTACCTGGATGTGCCCCAGGCGGCATGGGAGCGTCTGGACCGGTTTGAGGGCGAGATGTATTTTCGCCGTCGAGTGCCGATCGAACCGGGCGGCGGCAAAACGGTGGCGGCACAAACCTACATTGTGAAACCGGGGTTCATGGATCTGCTTAAGGCGACCGAATGGGATTTTTCCGAATTTCTGCGCAGCGGCAAGGCCCGTTTTCAGAAGCGCTACAAAGGTTACGGCGCGCTGTGACGGTCGTGTCGCGCCGCAAATATTGAGAAGTGTTTTAATCGCCTAAAATAAGCCGATGCGAAAGATGGGATTTGAGAAGACAGTCGGTACGCGCGATTTCGTGTTGATGGAGGCCGGGATCGTTGAAACCTTGAGGCGGCGCGACGATGTCCGGCTGCACCCCCGCCTTGAGAATGCGCTGCTGATTTACGATAAGGGAGGGGAGAACCCCTTAAGCCGGATCTATCAGGGCTTCATTCGGGTTGCACGAGAGGGCGGCATTCCCATTGCCCTTTGCACACCGACATGGCGGGCCAACCGAGCCCGGACTTCAGAATCCGAAGTGGCCCGGGATGTGAACGGGGATGCCGTATCTTTTCTCAAGCGCTTGAGGGAGAGACAGGGCGCATTTGCCGACAAGCTCTTGATCGGCGGGCTCATTGGATGTAAGAACGACTGCTACCACTCCTGCGAGGGCCTCTCCGCAGACGAAGCAAAAGCATTTCACCGCTGGCAGATCCATCGGCTCGCAGAGGCCGGGCCGGATTTTCTTCTGGCCGCAACGCTGCCGGCACTGCCGGAAGCAACCGGTATCGCACTGGCCATGGCGGAAACCGGTTTGCCGTATCTGATCAGCTTCGTCATCGACCGGAAAGGCTGCATTCTGGACGGCAACAGCCTCGAACACGCCTTTGAACGGATCGACGCCATCTGTGAGAAGCCGCCTTTCGGTTACATGGTGAACTGCGCGTATCCCGCTTTTCTCAATGCCGATCAGCAGCCGGCAGCCGTGCTGTCGCGTCTCATCGGCTACCAGGCCAATGCCTCCGGCCTGGACCACACCCAACTGGATGGGTCCGAAACCCTTCAAGCGGAGAAGATACCAGACTGGGGGGACTTGATGATTGCGCTGAATCGAAAGTTCGGCGTCAAAATATTAGGTGGATGCTGCGGCACCGGATGCGATCATCTCCGGTATTTGACCGAGCGGCTCGCAGGCGCGCAAATCAAACCGGAATTGTCTGAACGCTGATGGACGGCAGCCGTTTTCCGATGATTGAAAGAATAAAAAAGGGGGCGTATGAAACGACCGACTTGGGCGACTGTCGTCAGCATTTTGGGAATTATCATTTCCCTTTTTGGAATGCTGGGGGCCGGCCAGGACATTTTGATGCCGAAGATGATGGAGCTCCAGAAGCAGATATTCACCCAAATGGAAGAGATGCAGAAACGGCAGGCCCGGCGCGAAGGGGCAGACAAGGCGCCCGATGAAGCGTTCTCCCGGATGGTTCAATCCATGCAAAAAATGTGGGAAGCCCCCGAGCACTTCGGGACCTGGTCGGTCGTCACGGGGATACTGAAGTTGCTGGTTAGCGGTTTTGGCCTGTTTGCCTATATCTGCCTGCTTCAGAAGAAGCCGTATTCAGTGAAGCTGGTCTACTGGGCGTTGGGGTTGGGCATTGCAGTGGCCGCCTTGAAAGGGACTGTCATGCTCTCTTCGATGTCGTTGATGGCCGTGGCCATGATGTTCGGGAGCGTTTTTGGGTTGGTGATTAATATTGTTTTGCTGATCGTCGTCATTATGGGGGACAAGAGCGCTTATTATCAGACACAAAGCGCGGCAGTACCCAACCAGGATGTGGCCGGTGGACTCTGACAGGTCTTTGTTCATCCACCATGTTTTTTGCTGGTCATCAACCCAGTAAATACAGCGCAACCCACTGACATAGAATATGTCCGAGTGATGGAGCCCAATACCGTTCCATTGTATTATTCATTGCTATGAAATATTTTGAAGATCTGAAAGACGGGGAGCAGCTTGAATGTCGGCCGGTGGTGCTGACGCGGGAGGAGATTCTCGATTTCGGCCGACGTTTCGATCCCCAGCAATTCCATGTGGATGAAAAAGCTGCAGCAGCCTCGTTGTTCGGCGGCTTGGTGGCCTCGTCTCTTCACACCCTGGCCGCCTGCACCCGTGTGGTAGTGGATGCGCAGCACCCCATTGCCATTCTCAGCGGCGTGGGCCTGCACGAAGTCAAAATGTTCAATCCGGTACGGCCGGGAGATGTGCTGACAGTGGACGCGCGTTGGTCGGACTTGAAAAGATCCCGCACCAGACCCGAACGGGGTTTCGCATCGATTCATTGCAAGGTGATCAACCAACGAAATGAACCGGTGATGGAATACGGTTATCGCTATCTGATTGCCTGCAGAAGCAAGGCTGCGCCCGTTTGACGGTGGATTGTTACCAGAAAAAAGAGCTTGAGGGAATCTGTATGCTTTGTAGTGGCGATAGCAACCGGTCGCGATGGCGAGCAGTGCCGGTGTGGCTTGTCCTCTGTCTGTTCCTGCCGCCTTCCTTCGTCGACAGCGCAGAAAAGAACGCCATCGAATCCCGGTTCCTCCGCGCTGGACTGGTGAACGTCCAGGGCATCGACCCGACCATTCAGGTGGATCTGGTCAATTCAGACCCCAGGAAGAACTATTTTCGAAAGAATTTCTACGGCGGCCTGAATACCGCCTACCTGCAAAAGGAAGTGGCCTTAAAGCTGTCCAGGGCCCAGAAACGCCTGAGATCCAAACACGCCGGCTACGCGCTGCTCATCCTGGATGCGGCCCGGCCGAGAAGCGTGTCGCGCAGAATGTACGACCAGATGAAGGGAACCCGGTATGAACGGTTTGTCGCCAACCCCGAGAAGGGTTCCATGCACAATTTCGGCGTCGCTGTAGACATCACCGTCGTGGATGACGCAGGCCGTGAACTCGATATGGGATTCTCACCGTTCCGCAAGGGTACCTTCGAACTCTACTGGCTCTTTGCAAAAAAGAAGCTCGGCATCAAACTCACAGACCGGCAAAAGAAAAATCGTCGACTGCTGGCCGACACCATGGTGGCGGCCGGATTCATTCCCCTCAGTTTTGAGTGGTGGCATTTCAACGGGCTGCCAAAACCAGAAGCGCGCAAAAGATACCGCATCATCGAGTGAGGCGGCGGCAAGGGCGGTTGGCGCTCCCCCTATCGCACTGATGAATGGATCTCCTTTGGGGGGGAGAGCTTCAGGATCAGCGCTCCGATGGCACATACCAAGCCGATGGAGACGCATCCCAGGGCAGGATAGACCCAGGTGATGCCGTAGCCCTTTTCGATGGCTTCCACCCCTTTAATGGCCACAGCTCCCATACCGAAGGTGAGCACAAATTTCATTCCGAATGCGGAGTGGCGCCAGCGTGACGGCGTCAGCCGCGATACCAGGGTGTTTTCGATGGGCTGCATC
>JARRKU010000050.1:0-24722 GCA_037387725.1 Desulfobacteraceae bacterium | reverse complement strand
GCTATGCAGGGGGGATTGAATCACGCGTCTTTGGGCGGATGAAGGGCAATCGAATCCCTTGATGCGGCAACCGAAATTGTATCAGAGGTTTGTTAAGGAATAATCGCAGATGGGTCATAACGCAAAGCGTCAATTCTCACTCCTGCTGGTCGATGACGAGCCGGCGATTTTGTCGTCCCTGAAACGGATATTCCGCAGGGCGCCTTATGAGATCCAGACGGCTGAAAATGGCATGGCGGCCATGGAGATACTGTCGCGGAATCCGATCGATGCGGCTTTGGTGGACCTAAAGATGCCGGAGATGGATGGCATGGAATTACTGGAGAAGATCAAGGCCAATTGGCCGGCCGTCCATGTCGTCATGTTAACCGGCTACGGGGGTGTCAAAGAAGCGGTCGAGGCCATCAAACTCGGCGCTGCCGACTTTCTACAAAAACCCTTTGAGGCGGAAACCATCGACGCCCGCATCAACCAAATCTATCATATCTGGCGACTGGAGCAAGAGAACCAGCGCCTCAGGGACCGCATTCAATTTAAATTCGGATATGATCAGTTGATCGGCAACTCCACCATCATGCTCAAATTGAAGAAGATGATCCTGCAGGTGGCCGGGGCCGACGCACCGGTGCTGATTCAAGGCGAGACCGGCACCGGCAAAGAGTTGGTGGCCCGTGCCATTCACCATCACAGCCCGCGGCACCCATATCCCTTCGTGGCGGTGGATTGCGCCAGCATCAGCGAGACGGTCATGGGCAGCGAACTATTCGGGCATGTCAAAGGCGCTTTCACAGGTGCCCATGAATCCACCATCGGGTTGATTCGGTCGGCGGATAAGGGCACGCTTTTTCTGGATGAAGTGGGGGAGCTCTCATTGTCCATGCAAGTCAAATTGCTCCGGACCATCCAGGAAAAAGAAGTTCGTCCGGTGGGGGCCAGCCAGAATTTTCCGGTGGATGTTCGCCTTTTGGCGGCCACCAACCGAAACCTGGAGGAGGAGGTGGCCGAGGGAAGATTTCGCCAGGATCTTTACTACCGCCTTAATGTTATTGTGCTGGGTGCTCCGTCCCTGGAAGCCCGCCCGGATGATATCCCTCTTTTGGTCCGCCATTTCATTCAGCAGTTTGCCACACCGGCCAGCACGGTTCAGCGGATCTCCAATGAAGCATTGGGCTGCCTGAGCAGCTATGACTGGCCGGGCAATGTCCGTGAGCTGGAAAATGTGATCCGTCGGGCTGTGGCCATGGGACAGGAAGAGAGCATTAGACCGTGCGATCTTCCGGAGAGTTTCAATGGCGGCAGCTGCTCAGCCGGCCCCGGTTCCGATGCGGTGTCGATGGACAGCCTGGCCGCCTATGAAGAGGCCGCCATCCGAAACGCCTTGCTCAAATGCGACGGGCATCGCAAGAAAACCGCTGATCTGCTCGGGATCGGCGAAGCCACCTTATATCGAAAACTTAATAAATACAAAATATTAGAAATTAACGAATAAAGCCTGATGTCGATAAGGCCGAGGGTTTCATCTCCGGCGTCGCCAAAGGGTCGCGGCAGGATGTACGGCGTGGCGTGCCTTTGGCGTCCGAGTCCGGCCGGATTTCGCACCTTTGCGGCTAAGGGCGTGCGGACGCCAAAATTTGCCGCACCAGCGCATCCGTGACCGGCTTTTCGTATATGCCGTCAAAGCCGGATCCTTCCAGCTCCTCCCGGTCAAACGTCCCGATGTGGCCCGTCAGCGCCACCACCCGAAATTCCGGATTGCTGGCTTTTACCCGTTTGCAGAACTGAGCGCCGTCGAGCCAGGGCATTTTCAGGTCGGTAATGATCAGTGGAAAATGATCGCCCCACTGAATCATTTGCATGGCCTCCTCGGCGCTGTCCGAGGTGATGACCTGGCAACCATATTTGGATAGCCGGTTTCTCATAAGTTTGAGATGGCTTCGCTGATCATCGATTACAAGTACTTTATGCGGAAAAATATCGGTGCTGTTCTGTCCGGGCATGGGATCGATTCTTTGTGTCGGTACGTCTTCAAGGGAAAGATCAACTGTTTTTTACCAAAAAAATGGATAAGTCTTCCACGGTGTTCTCTCTGAGCTCGCACTGGGTGCAATCCAGATAAAGATCTTCCCGAGCCGCCGTATTCAAGCAGACATCATAGTATGAGCACCAGTGGTTCCGATAAAATTCAGTAGGGCTGATTCTTTTGGACGGAAGATAATAGACGGGGGTCCCTCTCATGTGCGTCCCTTTCGTTCTATAAAAGGTTGGGTTGCGCATTCGGATAGACAGTGTTTCATATCATCTTGGGGCAATTTTTCAGGGTAGTCGAGTAGTCAATGAAATGGGATCAAATGTCAAAATCGATGGTCAAACATATGGGGTGATTTGGGCACTCCTTGCTCACTGGGGGATAATCGCTTGTAATAGTTTTTGAAATTTCCGGGCAGATCCATAACCGTTTATAAACACGGTTAATATGCGAACGTTCGCTTTTTCAATTAATTTTAACCCGTTTGGAAAGTTATGAACAACTTATGAACAATTCTAAATCAGTGGAAACGCCCATTTGCTGTTGTTTTTGCAGATATGGTCCGTTGTCGGGTAGCTCTTTATAATGACAGAAAAAAACGGAGCAGCGGCGCGCCAATTTTTGACGGCGGCGCCTGTGGGGGCATCTGTCCCATGCGTTGGGAGATATTCGACGCCCCTGGAAGCGGCACTGGAACCCTTTTAAACGAAGGGGGCGTTCAGTCCGGAGAAGAGATGATCAGCGTGACCGGTCCGTCGTTGACCAGGGAAACTTTCATTGCAGCGCCAAATCGGCCGGTTTCCACGCCGATGCCATTTTCAGTGACGCGTTGCACAAAGCGGCGGTAGAGTGCTTTTGCTTTATCGGGCGGCGCTGCTTTGACAAAGGACGGACGGCGCCCTTTACGGCTGTCTCCCAACAAGGTGAATTGGGAAACCACCAGCATGCGGCCGTTCACATCGGCGACCGCGCGATTCATCTTACCGTGGTCGTCTTCAAAGATGCGCAGCCCCACAATTTTATCAGCCAGCCAGTCGGCGTCCGCTTCACCATCATCTTGGGCCACGCCGAGCAATACCAGCAATCCCTTGCCGATGGCGCCGATCTCCTGGTCGTCCACCATGACCCGGCTTTGGGTCACCCGCTGAATCACGGCTTTCATGGCGTCAATTCCCTTTGAGTTTGGATAGCGCTTCGGCCAGCGGATTGTGGAAGGGTTGTTTGCCCCGGCGCTCCGGTTTGCGATTCTGATGCTGCGGTTTTCGGGAAGGCTGTTTTTTAGCCTTGACGTTTTCCGCCTGTGTACGTTTTTCGCGCGAACGCAAAGAGAGTGCGATACGCTTGCGTTCCATATCCACCTCCAGCACCGTGACCGTTACCTTTTGTTGAACTTTGACGACTTCGGCCGGATCCTTGATAAAGCGGTCCGCCATTTCGCTGATATGAACCAGCCCGTCCTGATGGACACCGATGTCCACGAAAGCGCCGAACTTGGTGATATTGGTGACGATTCCCGGCAGGTCTTTTTCCATGAGCTCTATGACTGTGCTGCCGAGATCCCCAGCCATCCGGTCCACTATGGCATAGCTTTCCGGATGAACGGCGCTGCCATCCAGGGGGTTGGCCGCATCGATGATGCGAAGAAAGCCGGCCGCCTGCTCAAAAGCTTTGGGCCCCAACCGGGATACCTTTTTTAGGGCGTCTCGGTCGGCAAAGGGGCCATGGTCATTCCGATGGGAGACGATATTGCGGGCCAATTGCGGGCCCAATCCGGATACATAGGAGAGCAGCTGGGAACTGGCCCGGTTCACGTCAACGCCCACGGCGTTCACGCAGCTGACAACCACGTCGTCCAGGGTCGCCTTCAGGCCTCCCTGATCCACGTCGTGCTGATACTGCCCCACGCCGATGGATTTGGGGTCGATCTTCACCAGCTCCGCCAAGGGGTCCATCAGTCGACGCCCGATGGAGACCGCCCCCCGGACGGTCAGATCATGATCGGGAAACTCCTCCCGGGCCACCTCTGATGCCGAGTAAACCGAGGCGCCGCTCTCATTGACCATCAGCACGATGGGGCTGCCGGGCAAATCGAGCCCGCGCACGAACGCTTCTGTTTCCCGCCCGGCCGTTCCGTTGCCAACTGCGATGGCTTCAATGCGATGCGCCGCGTGCAAGCGACGGACGGTCTCTTTTGCCTTTTCCAATTGTCCCTTGGACGTGTGGGGAAAGATGGTGTCGTTGTGCAGCAGTTTGCCCTGGCGGTCCAGGCAGACCACTTTGCAACCGGTGCGAAAACCCGGATCGATCCCCATAACGCGCTTGGCCCCCAGTGGCGGCGCCAGCAGCAATTGGCGCAGATTGTCGGCAAATACCCGGATGGCGTCCTGTTCGGCGCGCTCCTTGGTTTCCAAACGCAACTCCGTCTCCATGGCCCTTGAAAGCAATCGTTTATAGCTGTCCGTGATGGCCATGGCGACCTGGGTGCAGTCGTCACCGTTGCCTTTTAGAAACAGTTTTTCCAGGATCCCGATGGCCTCGTCTTCAGACGGCTGCATGCTCAGAGAAAGGATCTCTTCCCGTTCCCCCCTGCGCATGGCCAAAATGCGGTGGGATGGTGCGCTGTGGGCCGGCTCCTCCCATTCAAAATAATCTTTGAATTTTGTCCCGGCGGACTCCTTGCCCGGAATGACGCGGCTGCGAATGATCCCCTTGCGGTTGAACAAGGCGCGCAGCCGGGTGCGGGCCGTCTCATCCTCGTTGATCCACTCGGCCATGATATGCCGGGCCCCCTGCAGCGCATCTTCCTCGGTGGGCACCTCTTTTTCCGGGTCCACAAAGGGGGCGGCGGCGGCCGGTGGATCAATGCCGGTCTGCTCAAACAGGGCGCGGGCCAACGGTTCCAGCCCCCGCTCTTTGGCGATGGTGCCCTTGGTGCGGCGCTTTGGTTTGTAGGGCAGGTAGATATCCTCCAGGACGGTCATGGATGGGGCGGCCATCACTTTTTCTTTGAGTTCGTCCGTCAGGTGTCCGTGTTTTTCAAGGCTGTTGAGAATGGTTTCGCGGCGCTGATCCAACTCCGTCAATTGATGGAGTCGATCACGGATCGCGGTGATCTGGGTTTCGTCCAGGCTGCCGGTGGCTTCCTTGCGGTAACGGGCAATAAACGGGACGGTGGCGTCTTGGGAAAGCAGATCTTGAACGGCCTTAATTTGGTTGATGTGAATATTGAATTCTTGGCTGATGATGGAACTGTGATCAAGCTGGGTCAAGGGAACACTCCTCGTATGATATCGGCCGCACTGGCCCATTTGGATGACAAGTGCATGGTGCTATATGCGCTGGTCGATGGATTGTCAAGCAAGGTATCTTATTGATTTACAGACCTATACCCACATAATAAAGCATTGAGCGCTGAAGCCGGTCAGAGGGGCCGCCGGGCTTTCTGACCTCCGGCTATCCAGGATGTGGTTCTGATTAAACCTGCTTCGTTTTGATATTAGGTCCCTCTTGGACCTTGACGCCACGGATAGCTGTGTAATATGTTGAGTTAGCTACCTATTCAGCACGACTTCACACGTCACGGAGGGGCGTTATCAATGGGCGATAGAGCTGGCAAAGCAGATAAAAGCACGATCTGTATTCATATCCCGAAAGCACTTTTTGATCGCGTCGAGAATTTTTGCGCATCCAATAACATGGCACCGGAAGAATTTATCTTCGATGCCGTCAGTGAAAAGTTGCACTCCGTCCACAAGGAGAGGAGACGCAAGCAGCGGCTATAGCGTCGCGAACAGTACACCGATCAAAGGATAACCTCATATTTTTTCACATATCCCACCGGATGGTAGGATAGTTTGGCCTTGCGAAGTCCTTTATCGCCGATATCCTGCTCCCTGTTTACGATTTCACAACTGCTGTCATCATGCTCCAGAAACATCTGGTTGATGGCCTGATAGCTGCCCTTGTAGTCGGGGCACCCTTTTTCGAAATGGATCACCATGGTGTTGTCCGGCAGGACTTCGGCCACAGTCCAGGCCGCCAGACTATGGCCCACGCGCAAGGCGCCGCCGGTGATGCCGTTGAGCTGCTGCCAATTGTCGAACACCCGGGCAATGGCTTCATTTTCGGCATAGAGCGTGTCGATACTTTCACAATCCCGCCAGGCGCACCAGTCCTCCTGCATGTCTTTGGCCTGTTCCACCATTTTGGGGCCAAAGGATATGTACATGAAATCGTTCTTCTTCTTGAATTGGTTGAGCAGGTTCTTCTTCTTGTGAAAGCGGTTGCCTTTCAGATCCACCAGGGCCTTTCGGTCGTAGAGGTAGTCCCAGTGGTCCCGGGATTCGGAAACCGACATCTGAATGTTCGACTTCTCCTGCCAGATATTGAGCAGCCCCTCCGGAACCCGGATCAGCTTGGTGCAGTTTTCCTTTGCGGTCTGAAGGAGGGTCGACCAGTCGGTGCCGTGCCAATCCCCCACGGGCGCCCACAGCATCTCTTCCGGCACCGTCTGCTTGATGCAAACCAAACCCTCATGCCACGCCCATTGTAAGCCGTACTCCGGTCCCCACCCCCAGATATTGATGAAACTGTAATCCGAAGCGACCTGACTGCATTGGGCCAGTTTTTTCTGGTAGTCTTCCTGGCGACTGATATCGATGGGTTCGAAGTTGAGCTGCATGTACTCGTCCCTTTACTCCACAGGTTCCTTATATCCACAATCCCGATCCACACAGGTCAGAAAATCCCCCTGCCGTTTGGTGTTTTTTTCCACAAGATAAGGCTTGTTGCAGATCGGACAAGGTTTTGCCACCGGCTTGTCCCATGTGGCAAAGGTGCAATTCGGGTATTGGTTGCAACCGTAGAAGACCTTGCCGCGTTTGGAGCGTTTCTCCACAACCTCGCCATCGCATCCCTCTTCCGGGCATCGCATGCCGGTGGATTTGCCGTTGGCCCCGCCATTCACCGATTCCGTATGGGTGCACTCCGGGTATCCGCTGCAGGCGATAAATTCTCCGTATTTCCCCCGTTTGACCACCATATTCTTCTGGCACTTAGGGCACATCTTATCGGTTGCCGCCTCATGATTGATTTCAATGGGTTGGATATGTCCCTTCTCATCTCGCTCATAATCGCGGGAGTAGGTGCAGTCCGGATAACCGTTGCACGCCAGAAAGTGGCCGTTTCGGCCGACTTTTACATGCAGTTCATGCGCTTTGCACTGCGGACAGGTCAGCCCGGTGGGGATTCCCACGCCTTTAACGCTGAGCATCTCATCTTCGGCTTTCTCCAGCTTTTCCCTGAAGGGGCCGTAGAAATCTCTGAGAACCTTTACAGCATCCAGATCGGCTGTCTCCACACGGTCTAAATTGTCTTCCATCCGGGCGGTAAACTCCACACCGAAAACTTCCGGGAAGTTCTCCACCAGAAGGTCATTGACGATGAATCCCAGCTCGCTGGGGTGGAAATAGCCTTTGACCAGATCGACGTACCCCTTTTCACGAATGGTCGACAAAATGGTGGCATAGGTGCTGGGACGACCGATGCCGTTCTCCTCCAGCTCCTTGACCAGGGAGGCTTCGGAAAAGCGCGGCGGCGGCTGGGTAAAGTGCTGCTTTGGGGTGAGTTCCTTCAGATCCACCTCTTCGCCCTCCTTCAATGGCGGCAGGGCTTGCTGCTTGCGCTTGTTTTCAGCCTCCTGATCCACGGTCTGGTAGAGGGCCATGAAACCCGGAAACTTGATCGAGGAGCCGCTGACATTGAATGTGTAAACATCGGACCGGATGGCAATGGAGTTCTGGTCGACCAGTGCCGGCTTCATCTGCGAGGCCACGAACCGGCGCCAGATCAGGCCGTAAAGGGCCAGTTGGTCTTTGTTCAGGGCTGAAGCCACTTTCTCGGGGGTGTGCCATACCGATGTGGGTCGGATGGCCTCGTGGGCATCCTGGACCTTTTTCTTGTTTTTGAAAAAACGGGGCTTCTCCATGGCGTAATCGTTGCCGTGGATCTGGCGAACCCATTCAATGGCCTCACCGGCGGCTTCGGCGGAGATGCGGGTGGAGTCGGTGCGCATATAGGTGATCAACCCCACCGGTTCCCCCGGTCCCAGGTCGATCCCTTCGTAGAGCTGCTGGGCGATCATCATGGTTTTTTTGGCGGAAAAGCGCAGTTTCCGGATGGCTTCCTGCTGAAGTTTGCTGGTGATGAATGGGGGCAGGGGGTTGCGGCGCACGGTCTTCTTGGCCACCTTCTCCACCACAAAGGGTGCTTTGGAGACGACCGCCACGATTTCCCCGGCGCTTTTTTCATCGGGGATGGTAAGCTTGGCACCCGCTTTTTTGACCAGCTTGGCTTCGAAAGGCGGCGGCGCCTCCCCTTCGAGAAGAGCGGTGATGGACCAGTACTCTTCCGGTTCGAATGCAAATATGGCCCTTTCGCGTTCGCAGATGATGCGAACCGCCACAGATTGCACCCGCCCTGCACTCAGGCCGCCCTTGACCTTTTTCCACAGCAAGGGGGAAACCTGATAGCCCACCAGACGATCCAGGATGCGCCGGGTCTGCTGGGCTTCGTATTTATCCCGGTTGAGATCCTCCGGTGTGGCCATTGCCTTGACGATGGCGGACTTGGTCAATTCATGAAAGAGCACCCGGTGAAAGTTGCGTCCTTTCTTTTTCAGCACATCCACAGCATGCCATGCAATGGCCTCTCCCTCGCGGTCCGGGTCGGGGGCCAGAAAGATGTCGTTGCTTTGACCGGCCGCCTTCTTCAACGCGGTGATCACCTTCTGTTTGCCAGGAATAGTGCGATATTTGGGTTTGAAATCCTTATCGATGTCTATTCCCATCTCTTTGGCCGGCAGATCCTTGATATGGCCTACTGTGGCGGCGACATTGTAGTTTTTGCCCAGATACTTGGTAATGGTTCGAACCTTGGTGGGGGATTCCACAATGACTAATGGCTTTTCGGACACAGGGCGTTTTCTCCAATTCACGGTTCCAGGTTCGAATTTCAGCGATACCGGCTGAAGCGATCAGCCTGGAACTCGATGGTCGTTTAAGGGTTTCTCCGGAATTGGTTCAGGAGAACGTTAATCATTATTATCCGAAGCGCTAATGCGACTAAAAAATTTTCCCGCCTCCTGCCTGACAGCCCCTTTGAGCTCCAGTTGACACAAGACGGCGCTCAGCTCAGACATATCAAGGCCGCAGCAGCGGGACAAATCATCAATGTGTATCGGGTAGGGGCCGATGGCATCCCAAATTTGCTGCTGCGAACCCGACAGGGAAAAGGACGCTACCGCACCGCCCTCGACTTTGTCAACGGTTTGCATGGAATTCTCCTTCAGCCCGATCTGGGGGGCAACTTCTTTAATAATATCTTCAGCCGCTTCCACAAGCGTGGCCCCTTGCCTTATCAAATCGTGGGCGCCACGGGCCATGGCGGCCTGTATGCTGCCCGGCACCGCAAATACCTCGCGACCTTGTTCAGCCGCCAGCCGGGCGGTAATCAGCGCTCCGCTGCGTTTGGCCGCCTCGACGACCAGGGTACCCAGGGACATGCCGCTGATGATGCGATTGCGCTGAGGGAAGTGGTGGGCCTCTGGTCCGGCATCCAGGGGGAACTCGGAAACAACGGCGCCGCTTTCGGCAATACGTTGAAATAGCTTTCGATTCTCACGGGGATATATCCGCTCCAGACCCGATCCCAGGACTGCAACAGTGCGGCCACCGCCAAGCAGCGCACCGGTGTGGGCGGCCGTATCGATGCCGCGCGCCATCCCGCTGACCACGGTGACGCCCCTTGCGGCCAACCCCTGGCTCAGTTGCCGGGCGTTGGAAAGGCCATAGCCTGTCGCCTTGCGCGACCCAACCACGGCGATGTGGCAGGCCGTGCCCTCCATACGGCCGTGGCAATAGAGCACCGGCGGCGGATCAGGGATATGCCGCAACAGGGCAGGGTAACGGTCATCGTGAAGGCTGATGATGTGGAAACCATTTTGGCGGCATCGCTCGATCTCCTGCCGCATTTCACTGGACGGTCGCTGCCGGGTGATGGCCACGGCCATACGGTGTGAGATGCCGGGCACCTGTTCCAATGATGCCACCGGTGCGGCCAGGACCTGTCGGGGGGATCCGAAATGGTTCACCAGCCGCAAAAAAAGCAGGTTCCCGATCCCGGGTACGCTTTTAAGGGTGAGCCACGGTAAGAGATCATCCATGTCTATAGGATACGCGTTCAAGCTAAATTAAAATGAATGGGCAACGCTGAATGTGCAACGTTGGATACCCAAATGCCAAATATGCGCCAGATGGATCGAAAGGTTTCGCTCGTGATAGCACCAGATGTGTGTTCCCTGCACCGATGAACCGGTCCTGCTGACCCGGTCGGAGGCGAGGGGCGCCGATTGGCGGCAAACCGATTTTAGCTGCGTTTCTGCCAGGCCATCAATATCGGGCTGGCCACGAATATGGACGAATAGGTCCCCACCAGTACGCCCACCAGCAGGGCGAAGGCGAAATCGTGAATGATGCCGCCGCCGTACAAAAACAGAATGATGACGACGATCAAGGTGGTCAGCGAAGTCAGCAGGGTGCGACTCAGGGTCTGGTTGACGCTTTTGTTGATGATGGTCATCAGTGGGTCGCGATGATGCTTGCGCAGGTTTTCCCTGATTCGGTCAAATACGATGATGGTGTCGTTGAGGGAGTAACCGATGATGGTCAGCAGTGCCGCGATGATGGGCAGGGTGAACTCCTTTTCAAATAGGCTAAAGAGTCCTACGGTAATGGTGACGTCATGGATCAGCGCCACGATGGCGCCCATGGCATATTTGAGATTGAGGAACCAGAAGAGCACCAGGGTCACCACCAGGGCGGCCAGCATCAGAGCCGGAATGCTCAGATCGATGAGCCGCAGCAGATAAACCGCCAGGGCGAGGCAGATCGCCATCACCCCACTGATGAACCACTTCAGCTCAAACCGTCCTGAAATGTATACCGTGATAAACAGCAGCGCGAAAAACATGGCCAGAAGGGCCTTTTCCCTTAAATCCCGGCCAACCTGCGGGCCGACCATTTCAAAGGAGAACGATTTGTCGTCAATGTTTACACCGGTACCTTCCGTCAGGCCTTTTTTTATGGTGACGGCAAGATCGGAAGCTTCCGCCTGTTCTGCGGGAACCAAAATGCGGTAGTTGTCCCCCTTGCCCTCGCCGTACGCCTGTACCGTCGCTCGGTTGATGCCGATGCCGGCCAGAGCGGCTTTTACCTTCTCGATTCCGACAGGCTGTTCCAACTGCGCCAATATCTCTGCTCCGCCGGCAAAGTCGATGCCGTATTTGGGCCCTCCATGGACGATGAGCGACACGATACTGACCAGAATCAGGATACCGGACAGCGTGTAAGCAAGTTGGCGGCGGCCTACGAAATCAACGTTCACATCGGGTTTGACGATTTGCATGATGGGTTTTCCTCAATCTCCTATGGAATCGGTGCAGGTGTTACGGCTCCGGGTCATATGCTCAGCTTCTTGATTTTGCGTTGAACCAGAAAGTATTCGAAGATCACACGCGAAAGGATCAGCGCAGTAAAGAGGCTGGACAGCACGCCCATGCTCAACGTCACGGCAAAACCCTTGACCGGCCCGCTGCCGAACTGAAACAGGACCAGGGCTGCGATCAGGGTGGTCACATTGGCGTCCAGGATGGTCAGGCTGGCGCGGTCGAAGCCGGCATCCACCGATGCCAGCGGTGTCTTGCCGAGCCTGAGTTCCTCTTTGATGCGTTCGAATATCAGTACGTTGGCATCCACCGCCATGCCAATGGTGAGGATGATACCGGCAATGCCCGGCAGGGTCAGCGTGGCGCTGAAAGCGGCCAGCCCTCCGGCGATCAGTAAAATGTTGACCAATAGGGCCGTATTGGCGATGACGCCGGAACCCTTGTAGTAGACCATCATGAAAAGGACCACCAAAACACCGCCGATCAGCATGGAGATCAATCCCTTGCGAATGGAGTCGGCGCCCAGTGACGGTCCCACTGTTTTTTCATAGAGAATCTTAACCGGTGTCGGGAAGGCCTCCCTGAGAATCAGCGCGAGGCTCTTGGCGCTATCATCGGTGTAATTTCCGGTAATGCGGCCGGAACCGACGATTTTGCTTTGGATGTTGGGCGCAGAGTAGACCTCTCCGTCCAAGACAATGGCCAGCCGTTTGCCAATATTTTCTTCGGTGATCTTTGCGAAAATTTTGGAGCCTTTGCTGTTGAACTTGATGTCCACTTCGGGCCGGCCCGAACGCGGGTCAAAACCCACCCGGGCTTCTGAGAGGTACTCGCCTGTGAGCAGGGTCTCTTTCTTAAGCAGTATGGCACGGCCGGCCAGCTCGGGATCATCCTTGCGGTAGTAGTAGAGCTTGCTTCCCGGGGGGACGTTGCCCTGCAATGCCGCACGCAAATCGCCGGTCTCATCTACCAGTTTGAATTCCAAATGGCCGCTGCGGCCGATCTCTTTGCGCGCTTTTTCCGCATCGATCACACCGGGCAGTTGCACCATGATCCGTTTTTCCCCTTGGGGACGGATATCCGGTTCCCTTGCACCGTATTCGTCCACCCGGTTGCGGATCTTCATCAGTGCTTTTTCGGCGGCCAGCTTCTTCACCAGCTGGACCTCATCATCCTGCAGCGTGACTTTAAGGATGCGGGTTCCGTTGATCGTGTCATCGGTGACGGTATAGTCCCCGAATTCATCCTTGATCAGGCCTTTGGCCTTGTTTGCGTCGGTATCGTCCCTCAGGGTCAGCTCGATGGTGGTGGTGCTGGTCTGACGGATGCCCCTTATCCGGATGTTTTCCTTGCGGACAAAGCTGCGCAGTTCCTCATAGGTCCTGGTCACCGCATTTTCCACGGCTTTATCCGTATCGACTTCGAGCACCAGGTGCATGCCACCCTGCAGGTCGAGACCAAGGTTGATTTTTTTCTTCGGCCACCACGTGGGATCGTCAAGATGCTCCAATGTCATTTGGATGGTGGGCAATACATAGACGACAGCGGTCAGCATCACGATGATAACGAGAATGGGACGCCACGAAGTTGTTTTCAATGTTCCGTTCCTCTTCTATTGTCTGAGTTCGGGAAGATCTCTCAGATCGACGGCGGGCGAACCTTTGGCAGGCGATGGCCGGCCATCGGTGGAGACTATTTTTTCTTGTCGGCCTCGGATTTGTTCTTTGAACCGGCCGCCGGTTGGTTGGCCGCCTGCGCCATGCCAGCGATGTGGCCCCGGCTGACTTTAACCCGAACCTTGTCGGCGATTTCAAGGGTCAGCGTGGCTTCTGTCACCCCGGTGATCCGGCCGTGCAGGCCGCCGGAAGTGATGACGCGATCCCCCTTCTTGAGATTGCCGATCATCTCCCGGTGCTCTTTTTGTTTTTTCTGCTGGGGGCGGATCAGCAAAAACCACATGACGCCGAGCATCAAAACAATGGGGATCAATGGGCTTGCGAACAATCCACCGCCCTGTCCGGCCGCTCCACCTGCCTGACCCATCGCGTAAGCTATATCCATCTTGTATCCTCCCTTTTATCCATCTCAGTGGCCGTCTCATGCAATGGCCGGTGCTATAATTGAAGAACGCTTCGGTCTTCTCAGGAAACCTGAAGTTGTCGTGCCGTCTCACCGCGAATTCGAAACAAAGGCCCCGCCGTATACCTGAGGGGTCGGGCCGGTACCCTGAATGCGGGTAACTGAGACGGCGCTGGTATACTTGAAATAGTGCGGCAGGTCAAACGATTCTTCAGGAACATCGATGCCATAGGCTTGCTATCGTATGCCGGAAAATGCGGGGCGCATGGATCCTTTTAACTTGCGACGGATTGGTTCCTTGCTTGAATATTAAATAACCGCAACTGGTTAGGGTATGGCTCGATGACAGCTCTGCGCATGGCCATCCCCCAGTCCATTGGAAATTTATTGAGACCCCATCAAAAAACAGCCAATTGCGAGATAAAAGGCGGTTCCTCTGAACGCCGCCCCTTACATAAGTGTACATTCCGGATCGCAAGTGATGCGGCATTCGTCGGGAAGCATGTTGTGATCCCCTTCGATATGGATCGACAACCCCCGGCGAATTTCCATTTCCGAAATTTCCTTTCGCTTTTTGTTCAGTACATAGTCGGCCACCGCTTTTGGAATCACGCCGCGCACCTCCTTCATGCCGCTCTTGGAGGATTCGATTTTGAGCCGGCGCAAAAAGCGCAGCGCGAGGGCCTCGGTGGACGGGGTCCACCCTTTGCCGCCGCACCGTTCACACGGCATAAGATTGCCGAAGTCGATGGAAGGCGCCAGCCGCTGTCGGGACATCTCCAGCAAACCGAACTGGGAGATGCGTCCGATACGGGTTCTGGCCTTGTCCCGCCGCATATGGGTGCGCAAGGCGCGCTCCACCTGGGAGCGATGTTTCGTGTCGCGCATATCGATAAAGTCCACCACGATCAATCCGCCCAGATCCCTTAAACGCAGCTGCCGGGCCACCTCTTCGGCTGCCTCGAGATTGGTCATCAGCGCTGTCTGCTCGATGGTCCGCTTATGGGTGCCCCGGCCGGAGTTGACATCAATGGCCACCAAAGCCTCGGTCTGTTCGACCACAATGGAGCCGCCGGACTTGAGGGATACGCGGCTGTCGAAAATAGTGGTGATCTGCTCTTCCAGCTGATGCTTGGTAAAAATCGGCTTGTCGGCCGTATACCGTTTGACGATGCGTTTGTGTTTGGGCGAGATGATCTGGATGAAATTCTTGACCTCATGGAATACGGCATCGTCATCGATGAGGATTTCGCTGACATCCATGTTAAAGTAATCGCGGATGGAGCGCACCGACAGGCTGCGGTCCTTGTACAGCACGGCCGGCGCCGGCTCTTTGGTACCCTTGCGGTTGATGTTGCGCCAGAGGCGCAGCAGGTAGTTGAGATCTTTGGAGAGCTGTGTCTTGTTGCATCCCATCCCCGCCGTGCGGACAATGACGCCGAATCCTTTGGGGATTTTGAGGGATGTGATGATCTCTTTAAGCCGTTTGCGTTCCGCTTCATCCTCGATTTTTCGGGAGATGCCGGTGGTGGTGGTGCTGCCCGGCATCAAGACAATATGACGCCCCGGCAAGGAGATGAAGGTGGTCAGCATGGCTCCTTTCTTCATCACCGGGTCCTTGGTGACCTGAACCATCAGTTCCTGCCCCCTTTTGATCAGGTGTTCGATGGCGCGGTCGCCGGTCTCATTCTCCTGGAAATAATCGCTGTGAATTTCCTGGCGCTGCAAAAAGCCGTTGCGCTCTCCGCCGTAGTCAATAAAAACGGCCTGCAGGCTCGGCTCGACGCGGGTAACCACACCTTTATATATGTTGCCGTGGATGATTTCGCGGCGGGCGCTCTCGATTTGAAACTCTTCCAGCCGATTGTCGGTGACTTTGGCGATCCGGCACTCTTCCGGATCAATGGCATTGATCAGAATTTTACTGGTCATTATCAATATGTTCCTGTTTGGGTATAGCCATGGACGCATGTAAGGGGGCGTGTTGAGTCATCTTTTTCTTTTTGTTATGCAAATTGGGCGGTTAAGTCAAATGAATTCGGTAAAAGACGGCTGCCCTTTTTCACCCGGAATATGAGGAAGCCGGACGGGCTGAAATAATTACGCAAGTTCATGCCGCTTGCCGGCCAGCTGAGTGGCATTGTCCTGACCATCATCTTAGGTTGCACTTTAACCCATCTTATGGCATGAGAATTCAGAATGTTAACCCAATCATGAACATTATTCCGGCGCAGGGCGAAGGTCGGCCGGCGTCGAACCCATAGGCGAGCACCAATGGAAGAGAGATACAATCCACGAGAGATCGAAGCGAAATGGCAGGCGGACTGGGAGCAGGCGCACCTGTTCCAAGTAGAAGACGACCCGGCCAGACCCAAGTACTATCTGCTGGAGATGTTTCCCTATCCCTCCGGCAAGATCCACATGGGCCACGTGCGCAACTACACCATCGGCGATGTGGTGGCGCGCTACAAGCGCATGCAGGGACACAATGTCCTGCATCCCATGGGATGGGACGCTTTCGGCATGCCGGCCGAGAACGCCGCCATCGCCAACAACAGCCATCCGGCCAAATGGACCTACGAAAACATCGACACCATGCGCGCCCAGCTCAAACGCCTGGGGTTCTCCTATGACTGGGATCGTGAAATCGCCACCTGCCGGCCCGATTACTACCGCTGGGAGCAGTGGCTCTTCCTGAAGATGTACGAAAAGGGCATGGCTTATCGTAAAGAGTCCTTCGTGAATTGGTGCGAACCGTGCCAAACCGTGCTGGCCAATGAGCAGGTAGAGGCCGGCATGTGCTGGCGTTGCGGAAAGCCGGTGGCACAGAAAAAACTCCAGCAGTGGTTCTTCCGCATCACCGATTACGCCCAGGATTTGCTGACCCATTGCGATCAACTCCCCGGTTGGCCTGAAAAGGTTACCACCATGCAGAAAAATTGGATCGGGCGCAGCAAGGGGGCGCAGATCGAGTTCCCGGTGGACGGGAGCGACAAGGTGATACCGGTCTTCACCACCCGCCACGATACGGTCTACGGTGCCACCTTCATGTGTCTGGCGCCCGAGCACCCGCTGGTACCGGAGCTGGCCATGGGCACCGGTCAAGAGGAGGCGGTGGATGAATTTATCCAGCGCATCAGCCGCCAGGAGCGCACCACCAAGGCCATCGAGGATTACGAAAAAGAGGGCGTTTTTACCGGTGCTTACTGCCGCAATCCCATGAACGGGCGGCGCATGCCGGTCTATACGGCCAATTTCGCCCTCATGGAATACGGCACCGGTGCCGTGATGTCGGTCCCGGCCCATGACCAGCGGGACTTTGATTTCGCCAAGAAGTACGGTCTGGAGATCGTCGTGGTGATCAATCCCGAAGACGAAGCCCTGGACGCCGACGCCATGACCGAAGCGTATACCCAAGACGGGGTGATGGCCCATTCGGCGCCGTTCGACGGTCTGCCCAACCGGCAGGCCATGGAGAAGATTGCCGACTTGCTGGAAGAGAAGAAAATCGGTCGGCGCGCGGTGAGCTATCGCCTGCGGGACTGGGGCATTTCTCGCCAGCGCTACTGGGGTGCGCCGATCCCTGTGGTCCATTGCCCGGACTGCGGCATCGTCCCGGTGCCTGAAAAAGATCTGCCCATCGTGTTGCCCGAAGATGCCGACCTTCTGGAGGGCGGCCGTTCACCGCTGCCCGGCCTGGAATCTTTTCGCAAGACCCGATGCCCCGAGTGCGGCAGCGCGGCGGCGCGCCGGGAAACCGATACCATGGATACCTTTGTGGAATCGTCATGGTACTTCGAGCGCTATTGCAGTCCCCATTGCGACACGGCCATGTTCGACCGCAAGGCTGTGAAATACTGGATGCCGGTGGACCAGTACATCGGCGGCGTGGAACACGCCATCCTGCACCTGCTCTACTCCCGGTATTTCACCCGGGTGCTGAACGATATCGATCTGGTGGACTTCAAGGAGCCGTTCACCCGACTGCTGACCCAAGGCATGGTCTGCAAGGAGTCCGTGACCTGTCCGGAGCATGGATTTCTCTTTCCCGAACAAGTCGAAGAAGGGGAGGGCGGCGACCGGTGCGCCCTTTGTGCCAAGCCCATCAGTGTCGGCCGTGTGGAAAAGATGTCCAAATCCAAGCGCAATGTGGTGGACCCCAATATTCTGCTCGACCAGTACGGGGCGGACACCACTCGGCTTTTCTGCCTCTTTGCCGCACCGCCGGAGCGCGACCTTGAGTGGAGCGATCAGGGGGTCGAAGGCAGCGCGCGTTTCCTGAACCGCGTCTGGCGGCTGGTCTACAACTGGTTCGGACAGATCGCCGATGCCGCACCCTATAAGGGGTCGCCGGATAAACTGGAGGGCGACCTGCGCGAGCTGTACAAGAAGACCCACCAGGTGATCGAAAAAGTCACGCGGGACATCGAAGACCGTTTCCATTTCAACACCGCCATCAGCGCCGTTATGGAGCTGGTCAATCTGGCCTACAACATCAAGCTCCCGGTCAAGGGGCCTGACGCTGAAGGTGTTCTGCGCCATGCCGCCGAGAGCGCTGTGCTGCTGCTCTCTCCCATCGTGCCCCATTTTGCCGAAGAGATCTGGCACCTGTTGGGACACCAGGAGAGCATCCTGCTGTCACCCTGGCCCCGTCACCGGGAGGACGCCCTGGTTAAAGACGAGGTGACCGTGGTGGTGCAGGTAAACGGGAAGCTGCGCAACCGGTTCGTGGTTGCCCTGGACACCGATGAGCAAGCATTGAAGCAAATGGCGGTGGAAGACGAAAAGGTGGGCAAATTCATCGATGGCAAAACCATTCGCAAGGTCATCGTCGTCCCCAATAAACTGGTCAACATCGTTGTCTGAACCCCGATTCGGCATAAATAAGATGGAAAAAGGCAAACCCCTATCCCAAACCCCGCGCAGGAAGCGGGGAGTGCTTCGCCTGCTGATCATTGGGGGCATCATCTGCATGACCGCGGCCTGTGGTTACCAGTTTGCGGGGCGGGGGGACCTACCGGGCGGCATCCAGACCTTGTCGGTTCGAATTCTGGAAAACCACACCTCCGAATCCGGCGTGGAAACCATCTTCACCAATTCACTGATCAACGAGTTGAACCGGCGCCGCAGGGGGTCGGTGGTGGATGACACCCGGGCCCATGCGATATTGCAGGGCAGCATCGAATCCCTTGGATGGGAGACCGTCGCACGGGTGGGCACCCATACGGCGGCCGAACGCCGGGTGCATGCCTCACTGGCGCTGACCCTGACCGATATGCAGGGAAACGTCCTCTGGAAGCGCTCCGGATTGAGAGCCGAGCAGGCCTATGCGGTGGTGGAGGGGAACAAACCAGCCACCGAGAGCAACAGGCGCCGGGCCATCACCACCCTTTCAGAGCAGATGGCCGAAACCGTGTACCGGCGGTTGACGGACAATTTTTAATTCGTGCGAACAATGGTGAGGAAGCCGGAACGTGCAGCAACATACAAAGCGCCGGGTGGCAAAAAGCTCACATCCGGCGCTTTTGATTGTGGCGTCGATGATCAGGACTGAACCGTGCGGGTCAGTTTGGCCAGGCGGGCGACCTTTCGGGAAGCTGTACGTTTGTGCAAAACCCCTTTTTTGGCGGCTTTGTCGATGGCCGCTTGGGCGCTCTTCAGCTGGGCTTGAGCCTCATCCGCGGAATTTTCCGCAACGGCCTGTCGCACCGTTTTGACAACGGATTTGACGCGGGTCTTGACCGCCCGATTGCGCATGCGGCGGATTTCGCTCTGGCCAGCGCGTTTGAGTGCTGATTTATGGTTGGCCAATGGTCAACTCCTTTCAAATGGTTGAGATCGCATACTCTAAAAAAGTGAGCTTATACAAGTGATTCCGATAGGTGTCAACGATTATTCGAAAGATCGGCTGGAATCCGTTGATTTTTCCCTTTGGACAGCGGCCTTATCCACTGGAGCGCTGCGCATCCCATGACCCCATCCCATGCGCCTTCGGACAATACCCAGGTGACCCAGGCGGCCGGTGTGGTGGCATCGGCCACCCTGGCCAGCCGTTTGCTGGGCTATGTCCGCGACATGGTGATCGCTTCCCTGTTCGGGGCCGGCATGGTGTCCGACGCGTTTATCGCAGCCTTTCGCATCCCCAATATGCTAAGGCGCCTCCTGGGTGAAGGCTCCTTGAGCATCGCCTTCGTGCCGGTCTATACCGACTGCCTCAACAGAAGGGGCCGCGCCGAAGCCGATCAACTGGCGGTCAGCGCCCTGCGGTCCCTCTTCATTGTGCTGGGACTGGCTTCAGTCATCGGCATCATGCTCGCCCCGGCGCTGGTCCATCTGCTGGCTTTTGGCTTCACCGGCGATCCTGAAAAATATGCGCTGTGCGTGAAGCTCACCCGCATTATGTTCCCCTACGCGCTCTTTGTCGGCATGGTGGCCCTGTGCATGGGGGTGCTGAATGTGTTGGGGCATTTTGCCGCCCCGGCGCTGGCCCCGTGTCTGCTGAACCTGGCCATGATCGGAATGGTGGTGCTCTTTTCCTGGTATTCTCCTTCGCCGGCCACCCGGGCCGTCGGTCTTGCCATCGGCGTACTGCTCGGCGGTGTGCTCCAACTGGGGTTGCAGGTGCCGGTTCTGATGCGCAAAGGGCTTCGCCTCTGGCGCGCCGCCCCCTTGTGGCACCCAGCCATGAAAGAGATCCTGCTGATGATGGGGCCGGCCATGTTCGGTGCGGCCGTCTACCAGATCAACAGTCTCATCATCTGCCTGCTGGGCTCACTGCTCAACCAGGGCAGCATCTCCTATCTTTACTACGCCGACCGGTTGGTACAATTCCCGCTGGGGGTCTTTGCCATCGCCATGGCCACGGCCGTGCTGCCCACGCTCTCCCGGCAGGCTGTGACAGGGCAACAGCAGGCGCTGCGGGATACGTTTTCCCACGCCTTGCGACTGGTCTTCTTCATCACCCTGCCCGCCATGGTGGGGCTGATCGTGCTGCGCGAGCCCATCGTGGTCCTGCTGTTCCAGCGGGGCGCCTTCGACGCGCAGACCACACGATTGACGGCCAGTGCCCTGTTATACTATGGTATAGGTCTATGGGCCTTCTCTGCTGTGCGCATACTGACCTATACCTTTTATGCCTTGAAGGATACGCGCACACCGGTTAAGGTAGCGTTTGCTTCCATTGCCGGCAATGTGGTATTGGGAGTCGCGTTGATGCAGCCGATGAAACACAACGGATTGGCCCTGGCCCTCTCCCTGGCCTCCATGCTCCACCTGGCGCTGCTGGTGGCGGCGCTTCGCAAAAAGATGGGCGCCCTGGGATGGCGCGTCCTGGCCCTATCCGCCGCACGATCGGGGCTGTGTGCGCTGATCATGGGCGGGGTCGTATGGGCGATGGCACGGCAGCTCCTGCCGACCGGGACGGTGAATATCCCCGGCCTGCTGGGCGGATTACTGCTCTGCATCACTGCAGGAATGGCCGTGTATGGCACTTTGGCGTATCTCTTCAGGGCGCCGGAGCTCGGGGCGATGAACCAGCTATTGGGCAAACGGACGGTATCGAAATGAACCAGCGGCAAAAAGTCATGTTGGCGGGGACGCTCATCGCCATGTTTATCTTTTTGCTGGTGACGCTGTTCGGCGACAACGGCTTGCTTGATCTGCGCCGGCTGCAGCATACCCACCAAACCTTGTTGAAAGACAACGCACGGGTCACCAAGGAAAACCTGCAGATGTACCGCAGTGTCGACCGGCTGCAGAACGATCCCCAATACATCGAAAATCTCGCCCGCCAGGAGCTGGGAATGATTCGATCCGATGAACTGATTTTTAAGTTTAAAACCAAGGTAGAAAAACCTTGAGCCCAGCATCAAGGCAAACCCTATAGCTGCATAAAAAATTTGGCAAAAAGAGAGAACGACCTGCAATCAGAGGAGGAGTAGATGATTCGTACCATATCTAAGGCGAGGCTGACATGGGGTCTTATTTGTGTCTGTACAGCGTTGTTGCTGTTCACCGGCTGTTCGGTTTTTAAATCCAAGAAAGCCCCTTCCACCGGCCCGACCGGTTCCAGGGTCGCTCCACAGGCTAAAAATGTCTACCTTGATTTCGGCGATGTTCTGCTTCCCCGGCAATTAAAGGTGGACCGCGCCGACTCTTTCGTGTTCAGCACCTCAGGCTTGACCGCAGGACTCCTCTCACTCAAGGGACGCGTTGAAGTCAACTCCCTGATCACCTATTTTGAAAACAAGATGCCGGTGGACGGCTGGCAGCAGATCAGCGCCATCAAGTCCTCCCGCAGCATGCTGCTTTTCAAGAAACAGGCCCGATGGTGCGTGATCAGCATCGTCGAAAACCAACTGTCCACCCGGGTGAAGATATGGGTGGCCCCCACCATGGGCGGCGCAGCACCGGAAGTGGAACCCGGTCTGTTGAAACCTTAGCTTCCGGGCGTTACCTTAGGAAAAGATGCCGGCCAATGATGGATGGGCTTGCCAGGGGGGCGCACTGTCCGCCCTGGGAATGATTGGGCAATAAGACAGGTGCTATACCGATGACAACAGGGTTGAAAGAGAAAAACGTGGTGCTGGGGGTGAGCGGTGGGATTGCCGCATACAAAGCCGTGGAGTTGCTGCGCCTGCTGGTCAAGGCCGGCGCCGAGACCCGCGTGGTGATGACCCGCAACGCCACCCGTTTTGTGGGGCCGTTGACTTTCGAGGCCCTTTCCGGGCGCGACGTCTGCGTCGACCTCTTCGACCCGCACGAATCGGCCGGCATCCGGCACATCCAGTGGGCCGAAGCGGCCGACGCCGTCATTGTGGCGCCGGCCACCGCCAACATCATCGGCAAACTGGCCAACGGACTGGCCGACGACGCCCTGTCCACCTTCATGTTGGCGGTTACGTCACCGGTGATGGTCTGCCCGGCCATGAACACCAACATGTATGCGGCTGAAGCGGTGCAGGCCAACCTGAAGGCCTTGAAGCAGTTCGGGTATACGCTCCTCGATCCCGCGGCCGGCGAACTGGCCTGCGGCACGGTCGGTCCGGGCCGTCTGCCCGAACCTGAGTACATCTTCGACCGCTTTCTCCATCTCATCTCCCCCAAAGACCTGGCCGGCAGACAAGTGCTGGTCACGGCCGGGCCCACCCGGGAATCCATTGATCCGGTCCGCTTCATCAGCAATCCCTCCTCCGGGAAAATGGGCTATGCCATTGCACGGGCCGCCGAAATGCGGGGGGCCGCGGTCACCCTTATCTCCGGCCCTGTGGAGATCGCGCCGCCGAATCATGTGAATGTCATCGCAGTGGAGACGGCCGCCCAGATGCATGACGCGGTGGTGCGTCATGCCGGAGACGCCGGGATCATCATAAAAAGCGCCGCCGTGGCCGACTACGCGCCGGCCCAAGCCGCTCCCCATAAAATAAAGAAAACCGACGGACCGGAAACCCTGGTGCTGGAACGTACGCAGGATATCCTCAAGTCCATCGCCGGCAACGGCAAGGGGCGCATTACCGTGGGATTTGCCGCCGAAACCCGGGACCTGGACCGCAATGCCACCGAAAAGCTGCGGACCAAGCAGCTGGATATGCTGGTCGGCAATCTGGTGGGGGTGGACGGCTCGGGATTCCAGGCCGATACCAACCAGGTGACCCTCTATTTCAAGGACGGCACCCGCATCCCCCTGGACAAAATGGCCAAGAGCGACCTGGCCCACTTGATCCTGGACCATGTGGTGCAATTGGCGGGCCGATAAGGTGAAACAGCATTGATGAAAACGCCCGCCGATCCATACGATACCATCGAAGCCGTTAAAACCACGCTGCGTCAGATGGCCGATTGGGGCTGCCGCGGGTTCGACCCCGACCCGGAAACCTTTCAGATCCTCCAGCGGTGGGCCGCACCGCAAACCCCCGTAGAGGTCCCGCCGGAAACCCTGGAAGATATCCGCGGCCACCTGGGGGATTGCCAGCGGTGCCGCCTGGCCAAAGGCCGCACCCACATCGTCTTCGGTCAGGGCGACCCCAAAGCGCGCCTGGTCTTCGTGGGGGAAGGACCGGGAGCCGACGAGGATCGACAGGGCCTCGCCTTTGTCGGTGCAGCCGGCCAGCTGCTGACTAAAATTATAGAGGCCATGGACCTGACCCGGGAGACGGTCTACATCTGCAACGTGATCAAATGCCGTCCGCCGGGCAACCGCAATCCCGAGCCGGACGAAATCCAGGCATGCCGCCCTTTCCTGGAGCGGCAGCTCACCGCCATCGGCCCGGAGGTGATCTGCACCCTGGGCACCTTCGCCGCCCAAACCCTGCTGGACACCACCACCCCCATCTCCCGCCTCAGGGGCCGCTTCCACGATTACAACGGCATCAAGCTCATGCCCACCTATCACCCCGCCTACCTGCTGCGCAATCCGGAGCAAAAACGGGCCGTCTGGGAGGATGTCCAGAAGATCATGGTTCTGCTCAATTTGAATAAATCGTAAAAGCTTGATATGGTTCCAGGAACCTTTGGATGCACACCACAAAATAAAAAATTCAGACAAAAACGTTCCACCGGTCCATTTGGGGAGGTGGTATGGATGTCAAGGCGACTCTGGTACCGGGACAAAACGGGACCAAACGGCTTTACAAAAAATATGGAGACCAGCTGGTTTGTGTCAGATATCGCTACGACAAGGCCCGTCAAAAGCGGTTGAAGACCATCGAACTGATCATCGACGAGCAGGATTGGTCTCCGGGCGTTACCATTCCAATGGACAGCCGGGTGGCAATTCGAATCGATTACGGCGAGACCGAGTTGCGGGAATTGGTTAAAGGCGCCGGCGGGTACTGGAACCCGGAGAAAAAGGTTTGGATGCTCTCGTATCATAAGGTTTTGGAGATGGGGTTGGAGGGGCGGATGAGGGATCGGTGGTGAAAGTTTATAGTTTCTATATGTAGAAACAAAGTTTATAGATGTAGAAATTAGAAACCTACATCTATAAATTCTTTATAGATATATAAACGACCAATAAACCATGTTAAATGCCTGAATGATAATGGACAAAGATACTCTTACATACCTTCTCAAAGGAGGTCATATTAATGTTCCTGACAGGATATCGAAGGGTATATG
>JARRKU010000049.1:0-21232 GCA_037387725.1 Desulfobacteraceae bacterium | reverse complement strand
GCCGGGCGTAACCCATGATATGCACCGCCTTCCGGGTCTCCGGCGGCAAAACAGCCGCAGTCCACATCCAATCCCAACCAGATCCCATAACCCAGAACCATCATGAACAGCAGGAGCAATGCAGTGATAATGATCTGAGCGCCGCGGACACCGAGGATCATCCCGATACCCGCCAGCAGTTCGAGGCCGGACAGCACCAGGGCGGCAGGGGATACCAATGCATCGGGAATTAGACCGTAAGCATCGATAATGAATGTGAATTGCTCTGGAGCAGCCAGTTTGGCGGCGCCGCTTATTACAAATAGTGCGCCGATACCCACCCGAAGCAGGGTATAGGCCCAACCGGCCAGTTTCAGCGGGGCGTATGGCCTTTGCGCTAGTGGCGTTTTGTGAGCGGATAGGCCCTCTTTGCGGGCATTTTGATCGGCAGTCAGCATTGTGATCTCTTGCAATGGTATCAGAACCTTCAGCGTGCCCCGATATCTATTATGGATATCTGCGATATGTAAAATTGAAAATTTCTATATTTTGACGGTGTCCAAGTGGAATAATGAATACGTCTGACATTTTCGTTCGATTGTTAAATGTTTCGACGTTAGCAGCCGATAACCGGTTCACCCCTGACGCCGTACCCCGGAGCCCTCCGACTTTTGCATCGACAAGGGGTAACCGAATCCTGGAACGATTGGATGGGCTGAAAACAGCGACATGCGATTTTACTTGCATTTATCGGGGAAACGATTAGCTTGTCGACTTTGCGGCCGGTGTTCCGGGATCATGTAAGATCGGGGCCGCAACAGCGAGGCGCAGACATGGAAAAAATGAACCTTTCGGCCAGCCCTTTCAACATCCTGGCCGGGATCAAGGATCCTGAGGAGATAGGCCGCCGGATAGCCGGAATGGTCCGCACCATCGGTGAAGATCATTTCCGCAGGAGAGCCGCAAAGGAGATTGTGGCCGGCACCCGGCCCCAGGAAGCGGTGCCGGATATTTACGGCCCCTACCGACCGCTGGTACGGGACGGTGTTCAATTTTTTCTCGCCCATCTGCCCCTCCAACGGCTCACCGATGTCATCGTACACCAACTCCTGATGGACCCGGATAGCAGCACCCGGGAACGGCTGCTCGAATTGGCCAAGCAGTTTCCCACCTTGCACAAGCTTGGCCAGATCATCGCCCGCAACCCCAATCTCGAATCCGGCATGAAACAATGGCTTGTCCGGTTGGAAAACGGCTCCTACGGAACCGCTCCCGGTGCTCTTCTGGACCATATCCATTGCCGACTGGGCCAGAAGAATGGCCGCCAGCAGGTGAAAATCGATCCGTATATCCTCTCCGAGGCCAGCGTGGGCGCTGTTATCCCGTTTCGCCAAAACGGGGATCAGGGGGTTTTCAAGGTCCTTAAACCGGGCATTAGAACCAACCTGGCCACAGAACTGGATATCTTCGAAAAAATGGCGGTCCATTTCGACAGTAACCGGCAAAATTATGCGCTTCGAAATTTCCAATTTCTGAAAGTGTTCGATGATGTCCGGGAGATTCTCGGCAAAGAGATCGACCTCCGGGCCGAGCAGTCCCATTTGTCCTCCGCGGCCGAGTTTTATGGTGATACCGAGGAGATTGTTGTACCGGAACTGTACGGCCTCTCCGACAAAACCATGACCGCCATGGCCTTCATACCCGGAGAAAAGATCTCAGATGCGGATTTGACTGAAATGCAGCGCAAGGCGTGCGCCCGGGTATTGGCGGAGTCGCTGATCTGCCGTCCGATTTTTGCCACCGAGGAACCGGCGCTCTTTCACGGCGATCCCCATGCCGGCAATATTCTGATGGTGGAGGACGATGGAACCGGCGAGGTGAGGATCGCCCTTCTGGACTGGAGCCTGGCGGGATATCTGACACGCCGGGTGCGGATAAAAATCGTGCGCCTGATCCAGAGCGTCATCGCCGATGATGCCGCCCTCATCTGCAAATGCCTTCAAAATCTGGCTGAAACCGGCCATAAAAAGAGAGGGGTCTCCCGCACAGCCCTGTGGCGCAATGTCTCCAAATGGATCACAACCGCTGAATATGCCAATTCTTCGCTGATGCGCAAGGCGTTCTGGCTGCTGGAGCAGCTCTCCTACGAGGGCGTTGTCTTTACTTCCGACTTGATGCTGTTTCGCAAGGCGATTTTCACCCTGGAAGGGGTGCTTTTCGATCTCTACCCCCGATTCGACCTGGACACCGTTGTTTTCCAATACATGGCCGGACTGCTGACAGAAGAGATGCCCCGGCGGATCGGCAATCTGATGTTTTTTCAGGCCGACCGGGCCGAGAACTACCGAAGTCTTCTCTCCAACAATGACCTGCAATCCCTGATCATGCACCAATACACCGCTGCCGTGAAAAGACATGTCCGTGCCGCTGCCGACATCACAGAAAGGCAGTTCCGGATCATGCAGAATCTCTTCAACTAATCGCAATTTTGTTTCCTTTCTCAGAAACGAGAATCGACCCGATTGCCTGACCGTCGACTTTCAATCAATTTTCTGATAATTGTAATGATCGCTGCGCGCAAAATTACGCCAATATCGCGAAAAAATATTTTGAAACCGCTTTAAGGAACCAAAGAACCGCTCGGAGGACCGAAAATGACATGGATTGCCTATGCACTTTGCACAGCGGCCGCACTGGCCGTTGCGGATATCTGCATCAAATTAGCGTCCGGCAAGCTCTCCAACAGCCTGGGACTCCTTCTCTATGGAAGCTGCACTTTTTTGGCAGGAGTGATCTGGGTTCTACTGGACAAGCGTCACAAGGTGGATCTCTATGCACAGCCGGAAGGCATCCTTGCAGCCGTTGGTGTAGGCGTAGCCTTCAGCGCCGTCACAATCGGATTATACGTTAGCTTCGGTGCCGGCGCGCCCATCTCGCTCGTGTCACCCATCGTCCGCCTGGGCGGCCTCCTGGTTGCGAGTATCGCGGGAATCCTCTTTCTGCATGAACCTCTTACCATTCGATATGTCATCGGAACGGTGCTCGCATTTGGCGGGGTGGCTTTGATTATTACAAGATAGGTTTTTCCCGGGAAATTCTGAAATGGCCGAGGCGTTCTTATCCGGCCGGTTGGGTCAGTTAATGCCATAGGATATAATATTGTTTCGCGAGTCGTGCAAAGCCAGCAATTAGTTGTTTAGACTGAAACCAGCGGATGATTTTTTCCTTTAGCTTGCCTTGCGCCTATTCAGAAGAGGAAAGAAAAGCAAACAAGGGCCCTGCATTGAAGGGGCGGTATGTATTGAACTATCCCATATCAATGGTAGGAATTCGAATATCATCCAATTCGGGCGGGTCGTCGTTTCTAATATCCCGCAATGCTATATGCACCATTGATTAAAAGTCTTAAGTTTTTGATTCTATGACCAATAATGATTTTTAGAGTGATAACCGTAAGTAAATTCTAAACAATGGTGCGTCCGAAATTATGATAGAAAACATTAAGGCATTGGTACAATATAATTTCTCTGAAATACTTGAAAAATTACCATATCCTTGTATGATTTTTGTTGATCCGGCAGCCCAGTGGGACATAGCCGAATTCGAAATCGTATGGTTCAATAAAGCCGCCAAAGAACTTCTGGGCTCCTACATTTCAGGTGGAAAGATCCGCACCACCACAGATCAAAAAATGAATCAATACACCGAAATTTTACGCGGCCATCGCAACCGAATGATGGATGGAAAAGAGGCTTTTTTCATTGGACCCTACGGTTCAACATTTATCAATGACAGCGGAATTCAGATAAAATACAAATGGCACGCCATGTATCTTGGTGAATTCGGATTGGCGCATCCCGCCTTTCTTTTCTTATTGCAAGGTCAAACCCTTGAATAATTGAGCAGCAGGCGTGTATTAATCGTTAATAAACTCAGATCGATAGGGCGTGCTGTTTTTTATATTCCCAGTGTATCCGCTGCCGTTTCAGCATCAAGATGTTCCCCCCATTTTTTACCCCACATGTCCGGCTTCGTTTCTTCAACTTCAACCAAGGATTCAAAAGATACGCGAAGTTCACCGAAGATATCCTTCAATGCAGCTGTATCCGGCGCCTGCCACACGCAATACCGCACGCCTTCATCGACATTGAAATAAGTGGAAATCCAGGCCGCGGATTCAACCCTGGACATCTTTCGCCAGTTTTCTTCAACAACCTCCCAGCTCAGGCCGGGATCCCGATGCACGACCATAAATGTTTTCATGGCTTACCCCTCCCTTTCTTTTTGGTCCAAGTCACTCAAAAAAATAAGGATCGTCTTTTCTGCGAAGCCTTTCTCGGCGATCAATCCATCCCACTGAGCTGATATATGTAAACCCCTCGCTCGGTTCTCGGCGCCGATCTTCCGTGCACCGGTTTTCGCGGTGCCGGTCTCGTGTAAAATCGATCCGGGAATTATGGGTGTTGTTGGTTTCTTTTTTTCATTCATGGCTCAACCCCAAACCGGGCCACCAGGAGATGGCTCAGCAACTAACGTGAATTCAAACAAGGATTCTTGGAGTCAACTTTCAGCCGGGAAAACTGCTTGTTCACTATATCTGAATTGAGGCGGATCCCAGGAAAAACTGAGGAAATTGCAGGCGAACCGCGTGAAATGTAGGTACCTCACTACGCTTACTAGAAATGACTAATCACTATTGGAAGTGATGACAACCCCACGTGCAAAAAAATCATGCGCCAGTAGGGTCCGGCTAATATTCGCACAAGCTCAACAAGATATGGGAGCCGGGGAAATAGCCCTGCTATGGTCCGGATTGTTCGCTTGGGAAAAACTGCTGCTCAAAGGATTTGTAGCGTCGCTTTGTCGCATCATGAAAATATTCGAATTGCGCTGCCGCGTCCTTCGGATGGCACTCTGCACAATACTCAAAAGAAGCCCGCGGCCTGAGGAAACTGTCGGTCAGGGTGCCTTCCATTTCCTGCCCGTTTCCTTTGGAAGGGGTTTGGGCGTTCCACTGGTGGGCGTTATGGCAAGAGGGGCATGATAGATTTCCCTCATTCACCGGTTTTCCGGTAGCGGCATGGAAGATCGGGAAGAAATCCGGCCTGTCCCTGGTTTGGATCAATTTTTCGCGGGGATGAGAATAGACCACCGGTATTTTGGCTTTGACGGTCCCTTCATTAGAATGGCACGAATTGCATATCCTTTCCATTATATTATTGCCCGGCCCAAATCCCCTGGCCCAGAGGACGATCTCATTTTCTGCGTTATGGACCAGGTGGCACACCCCGCACGCGCCCGATTGGTCTGGATCTTGTCCTTGTATATTGACCGACTGGGGCGCTGTAAGGGAAAGATCATGGTCGGTGCCCTCGACGTAAGCCATTTTTATATGACAGGCGCCGCAGAGCTGCGGGGCCGGCTTTCTCAAAAAGGAGTTGGTCCTATCCCCTTTTACCGCCGCCCTGATTTCCCCGCCTTCGGAATTCGGGTCCCATCTATGGGCGTCGTGACAGGTCGCACAGGTGATCAACCCGTCTGCTTGCTGATCGTCATGGGCATTAAAAAGCGGCAGGCGCAAGGTATTACCGGCGACGGTTACACTGGCTTGAATCGGGTGCTGATACCCTTTCAACTGAAAACTTTCGGCGATGTTTCCCTGACGGTGGCAGGAAAAACAAAGCTGGGTTGAAAAATCTTTCTTTCCCGTGAGGTCTCTCGCCATGGCGTGCTGCAGATGGCAGGCAGAGCATGGCCCCGTATCTTCTACTGTTTTGCCTTCCAGATTCTTTTCCCCGGGCGCCGAATATGCCAGGTTATGTTTCGATGATTTAATATAGACCTTGTCCCCATGACACATCAGGCACATTGCTGAATTCTTGAGCGACGCCCGCATAAAGATAGTCTCACCAGTATTGGCGCCGCCCGGAAGCGCATGCGGCGTATGGCAGGTTGCGCACAGGATGGTGTTGTTCTTGCCGAGGGGGAACTGATCCGGGATTCCCATATGCGCCGGCACCGGATTGTTGATTTGGTGGATCAGGTTTTGATCGGCTTTTCTGCGGGAGTCCTGAACGCTGCCGTCGTGGCAGGAGTAGCACATGGGCGCTGTGGCAACGACCTTTTCCGCCTGGTACGGAACAAGGTCGCTACCCTTGCCCTGGATAAAAAAGGTATCGATCCATCGATAGTGACAAATCGCACAAGCTTTGGCAGACTTGGGATTGCTGGGGGGTTTGAACCGGGCGGCAGCAATACCGGGAAGGCAGATCAGGAGCAGGATGGCCCATATCATCCAACGCCGGAGCCGAATGCCAGGCTTGTTCAGCGATTTAGGTAAGGGACGCATACGATCCTTTAAGCCAAAATGTTCAAGTTCATCTTACCGCAAAAGCTGTGGCAAGATAAGGGCCGTTTGGCATAAATTTTCCCTTGAGAACGGGAAGAGGTACGCGTTCTTCGGTCTCCCTTGGCACTGGGCAGGGAGCCCCAGAATTTCACTTAAAAAAAGATAAGAACTTGCTTTTTTACGCAAAGAGTTGGTCAAGACGATCCTGGTATTATAATGTCCAGAACACTATTTAGGGCTTCCTGAATAAAATGTAAGGCTTTGTAAATGCATATAAAAAGTGCTATTAACAGGACAAAAAGTGGCCAGAAAACCGCTGAATTCCATAAAAAACCTTGCACTTTTTGCCCGAGAAAATCATGTACAAACATAATTTGAACCGGGAAAACATCAAGTTTTGCAAAAACCATGGCATCCGTTTGTCCGGGCCTGCATTGGGTCGTCCGCCCTCAAAGATCGAAGAGCGCAAAGCCGCACAGAAAAGGTCCGTCAGGATGAACTTGATCGCATCCCGATTGAAGGTAAATTTGGACAAGGCAAACGTCGATTCAGTTTGTCAAAGATCATGAGCAAGCTGGATTGCACGTCCGAAACAGCAATCGCAGTAGTATTTCTAGTGATGAACCTGGAGAAATGGCTCACGAGCCTTCTTTTTTCTTTAATTTTACTTTTCCATAGGCTCATATTTATCGATAAAGGCAACCTGAAAAGCGCTCAGGTATCATTTAATGCATATTAATTTGCGGCTATAGAGACAAAGTAGGGCTTCAAGCATTGTGTTATCAGGCTATCGCCAATTATTCAGGAAGCCCTAATTATTGTTTATACAGGTGGTTATAAAATGCAATCCAATCGCGTTTCCGATTTACAAGGCCATATTGCCCGTGACCGTTCAATTGTTGGGGTAAGCCCATTTAAGCAAACTCCTATTTGATCCATTCAGCGATGGCTTTCTCAAGGTTCTTGGGCTCTACAGGTTTGGGGATATAGCCGTTCATGCCAGCCGCCAGGCACTTTTCACGGTCGCCTTTCATGGCATTGGCGGTCATGGCGATAATGGGGATATCTTTTAATTTTCCCGCCGATTTTCGAATGACCCGTGTGGCTTCATATCCATCCATTCCCGGCATCTGGACATCCATAAAGACCAGGCTGTAAGTTTCGGTTCTCATGGCTTCGACGGCCTGTATGCCGTTATCTACGATATCGACTGTGCATCCCAGCTTGTTCAATTGATGGTGCGCAACTTTCTGGTTGATCTTGTTGTCTTCCGCCACAAGTATCCGGATGCCCAGCTTTTTCTTTTCCTTGAGCGTGTGACGGGTCATCATTGGTCTTTTTTCCGGGATACGCTGGCTTTCTTCCGGCAGTCCCAAAACCGAAATAAGCGCATCATAAAGACGGGAAGATTTGATGGGTTTACTGATATAACCGTCCATGCCTATCTCATGGAGCTTTGCTCCATCGCCCCGCACCCCGCTGGACGTTAGAATGATGATGCATGTGTTTTTAAGTGCTTCATCTTCCCTGACCCGCCTTGAAAGCTGCATGCCATCCATTTCCGGCATCATCATATCGGTGACCAGGACATCGAACGGAGCGGATGCTTCAGCCGCTTCTTTCAGCAAGCGCAGTGCCTCTTGGCCGCTAGAGACAACTTTGGGGACACACAACCATGAAGCCAAGTAAGCCGCTAGGATTTCCCGGTTGATTTTATTGTCATCCACGGCCAGGATTCGTTTGCCGCGGAGGGCTCCAGGCAACTTCCTGGACTGGGTCGATTTCTTAGCAATGTCCTGTTTCTTAAATAAGACCGAAAAATAAAATGTTGATCCCTTGCCTTCTTCACTCTTCACATGGATCCGGCCACCCATTATTTCCGTCAGCCGTTTTGAAATTGCAAGGCCGAGTCCCGTCCCCCCGTATTTGCGGGTTGTGGATGAATCAAGCTGGGAAAAGATCTTGAAAAGTCTGTCCTGACGGTCTTTGGGTATGCCGATACCGGAATCGGTCACCTCAAATGACAATTCCACCTCTGAATCTGTTTCCTTTGCCAGTGTGACCCGGACGACGACAGACCCTTTTTCCGTAAACTTAATGGCATTGTTGACCAGGTTCAGGATAATCTGCCTCAGCCGGGTCGGATCGCCTTTGAGCATGGAAGGGACCTCGGGATCCACAAAGCATATCACCTCGATCCCCTTCTCACTTGCCTTTAACGCCATTATCTCAACGATTTCCTCCAAGGTTATCCGGAAGTCAAAATCAATGCTTTCAAAATCCAGCTTGCCGGCTTCTATTTTTGAAAAATCGAGAATGTCGTTGATAATGCAAAGGAGCGATTCTGCGCTGTTTTTTATGGCTTGGGCAAATTCGATCTGCTCACTGTCCAAATCCGTATCAAATAAAATGTCGGTCATGCCGATGATGCCGTTCATGGGTGTCCGGATTTCGTGGCTCATAGTAGCCAAAAATCCGCTCTTCGCCCTATTGGCGGCCTCTGCAACAGCAGCCATCTCGTTGGCACGATTAATAGCGTCCTCCAATTGCCGGGTGCGTTCTACCACCCGCTGATCGAGCTCCAAATTAAGCTGCCGAAGCGCTGCTTCCGCCCCTTTGCGTGCGTCGATATCCATCCGTATTCCCAGCATCCGCGTCACCCGTCCCTTCGGGTCGCGCTTAACACCGTATCCCTTTACATACTGCCACCGGTAGGTGCCGTCGGCGTGTTGCATCCTCGCCTCATACTCACAGCCCTGAGACGACGCTGCCGCCGACTCCCCGGCCATCACCGTCTGGAACTGCGCTTCCACCAAGGCCCGATCGTCCGGGTGCACCCCCGCCAACCACTCCTTCCGGTCCTCGGCGCCCTGTTTGGGCGCATAACCGAGCATGGTGTAGTACTCAGGTGAAACAAGCCAGCGATCATGCTCGACGTGCCAGTCAAAGATGCCGATCTGTGTGGCCGCCAGCGTCAGCCGCAACCGTTCTTCACTCTCCCGCAAGGACTCTTCCGCCTGTCTGCGCTCGTGTCGCGTCATTGCCTCTTTCAGCGCCCGCTGGACGGCAGGTGCGAGACGCGACAACCTATCCTTGAGCACATAATCGGTGGCACCCTTGGTCAATGCCTCAATGGCCGCCTCCTCACCCATAGTGCCAGAGACGAAGATAAAGGGAACATCCGGACACACTTTCTGTACTCGCTGTAACGCTGACATGCCATCGTAGAGCGGTAGCTTATAATCCGCCAGGATGATATCTATCCTGTCATCACCCAGGGCAGTCTCGAATTCATCGCGCGACTGGACATAGGTTATGCGGCAAGCTAAACCGGCTTCTGCGAGCGTGGCCTGCACGAGCTCTGCGTCGATCGGATCATCTTCCAGGTGCAAAATCTGGATTAGTTCCCCTATCCTCGTTTGTTGGTGTTGCATATTGGAAAGCCCTATATGAGGTGCGGAACCGATTCCTACAATATTATGCATTAAGGAAGATCAAAGCCACGTCAGATGAGCACCTACAGCGAAAAAATTTTACCGATCCCAGCCCTCGGTTTCTGTTTCTGCAACAGATTGACTGTTTTTGGCTCAGTTATTTTCTCATCAGTTTAGCTGCGTACCGCAGGCAACGAGAAATAGATTGTGGCTCCCCGGTCCACGCCCCCCTCCGCCCAAGTACGGCCGCCGTGCCGAGCGATGATCCGGTGCACATTGGCGAGACCGATGCCCGTGCCCTCGAACTCTTCGGTCCGGTGCAACCGCTGGAACACGCCGAAGAGCTTATCCGCATAGGCGGGATCGAAGCCCACCCCGTTGTCGCGCACGAAGATCACGACTTCGTCCTGTTTGCCCGGCGCACGGCCCACTTCGATCTCCGCGGGCTCCCGCGGTCGGGTGAACTTCAGCCCGTTGCTAAGAAGATTGCCGAGCACGGTGCGCAGCATGGTCTGGTCGCCGGCCACAACCGGCAGCTCGCCCACCCGCCAGTGCACCTTTCGACCTTCGGCCTCCGGCTCGAGCTCGTGGATCACCTCGGTCACCAGGACGGCGAGGTCTACGGGGCTCTTGGACATTTCGGTCCGCCCCATGCGGGAGAATGACAGGAGATCGTCGACCAGGCGTCCCATGCGCACTGCCGCCGTCGCGAGGCTCTCCATGTAGTGCCGCCCGTGCTCGTCCACGACGCCTTCCGTGTTTGCGCGAAGCAGGTTGACAAAGCCGTCGATGTGGCGCAGGGGCGCACGCAGGTCGTGGGAGATCGAGTAGACGAACCCCTCCAGCTCCTGGTTGGCCGCTTCGAGCGCCGCCGTGCGATCGCGGACGCGCTGTTCGAGCTCCCGGTTGAGCCGGTGGATTTCCTCTTCGGCCTGCTTCTTCATCAACGACAGGCCGATGCTTCCGCAGATATCCTCGAAATAGGAGATCATCTCGCGGGTCAGACGATCCCTTTTTCGGTCATTGAGTTGCAGCAGACCGATAATCTTATGATTCGCGCGGATGGGGATGAGCGCTACTGAAAGAAAGTCCTTATGGATACAGAGATTTCTTGGATGAAGCCGGGGATCCTGATCGGCCGGAAGGTCTAACAATGGCAGCGAATTGTTGGTCCAGCAGCTGCCGCCGGGGGTGAACAGAGGATTGGTCGGATCGGTCTTGCCGGAGATGACCAGACCACAAGTGCATTCCAGGCAGACGTTCCCGTCTTCATCCCGGCATAACCCGCCCTCCTGGTCCCGGACAACCAAAGTGTTTTCCGCAACAAGAAAATCGTCGGGAAAACCGGTGGAGGCAAAATAGGGGAAGTCTTCGCGTTCTTGCAGGCGAAGCCCGACGGCATCGAATGCCAGTTCCTGTTGAATGGTTGCCAGAACACGATTGATGGTATCCGTCAGGGCCGCCGGCTCGTTTAGAATGCCCAGGATTGTAGCAGTAAGCTGTTTGAGATGTTCTGTTACCTTGCGATGGGTTATGTCGCGATTACTGCCACGGGTGCCGAGCCAATTTCCTTTCTCGTCGAACACGGGTTGACAAAATTGCTCGATCCAGCGCACCAGCCCTTCTTTGTCGAAAATGCGAAATTCAACGCTTTCAACGGAATGTTTTGCTTGCGTCTCGATTAAATGGTTTCTGTAGTGTGCCAGATCGTCAGGATGAATAATCGAATCTAATAGATCCGGATTTTCCTTAAACGCTTCAGCGGAAAAACCGGTTATACGTTGGGATGAAGGAGAAATATATGCATACTGACCATTCTCGTCCGTCCAGAATTCCCAGTCGTAAGTGTTATCGGCAACGATGCGATACTTGGTTTCCGAGGCCCGCAATTCCTTTTCGGCGCGCATTTTTTCGGTCAGGTCGCGTCCCAGGGCCAGAACCCCTGTAACAGCCCCGTCTCCATTCCGCTCAGCAGCAAAGCGGATGTTGTAATAAGACGCTCCCTTTCCCCGATCCGGCAGGTATAGGTCCATCTCAGAAGTTTCGCCGGTTGCCAGCACGTCGGCAATCCGCTCCTGGTACATCTCCGCCGTGTCGATCCGGCGTGTCTCCATGGGGGTTCTTCCAAGCATTTCCGATGCCGGACAGCCTAATGACATTTCCATGGCGGGATTGACATAGACGATTCGGCCGTTGGTGTCGTACCGGGCGATATTGTCGGGACTGTTCTCGGCCAGGGTGCGGAACTCCTGCTCTCGCGTCCTCAGGATGCGGTCGCTTTGCGCACGCTCCAGTTCGGCAGCGGCACGCGTCGCTACCAGTTGCAGCAGTTGGGTGGCCAGTTTATCGTCGGCAAGCGGCTGGCTGTCCATAAGGGCGATCAGGCCGATCGGTCGACCTGTGGAATCCCAGAGCGGGATGCCGATATAGCTTTCCACGCCCATTTCGGCCAGCAGGGTATCCTCCGGAAACAGTTGCTGAACGTCCCGCGGATAGGCGCAGAGTTGCTTCCCCATGACGTTCTCGCATGGCGTACCTTTGAGGTCGTAGCGCATGTTCGGAACGATGGCGCCTTTAGCATACAGCGCAAGTGTTTCCGCAGTATCCGGTTCTTCATCCAGCCGGTCGATGACGACGTAGTCCACATCGAGGCCATCGCCGAGAAACCACGCAAGCGCATCGAAAAAGTTTTCCGCGTCCGCCATCCAGCCGCGTTGTGCAACGAAAAACAAGGCCTCTTCTATGAATTTGCGCGCCCGCAGGTGCTGTGCCTCTTGCAGCGCTCGTTTGACGGCCGTTGCAAGACGGGACAAATCCTGCTTGTGCACATAATCGGTGGCGCCCTGGGTCAACACTTCAATGGCGGCCTCTTCGCCTATGGCACCGGAGACAAAGATAAAGGGAATATCGGGACGGCTTTCCAACGTCAGCCTTAGGATGGAGATGCCGTCATTCATTGGCATCTGGTAATCCGCGAGAATGATATCAATTTCATCCTTGCACAGGACGGTCTCGAATTCGTCGCGGGTATGGACAAGGTGTATCCGGCAATTAAAATCGGCTTCCGCGAGCTTGGCTTGAACAAGTTTCGCGTCTGCCGGATCGTCTTCGAGGTGGAGAATGTTGATTACAGTTGCCACGCTTCAACCCTCCTCATCCAGAGGTGGATTGTCGATTAATGTTCAAAATCCACCGATTTTCTTCAGGGCTTCGACAAATTCGGTGAAGCGAACCAGGCTGACGGCATGAGCATTGACATCAAGTCGGTGGCATTCTTGCAGGTCCGGCCTCGTCTTTCCAAGGGTGGAAGCCGCTGTTGTCGTAGTACTACTCCAGCGACCTGGCCGGCCCGGCGGCGGGGGTATTGTGGTAGCAGAGGCATAGCGCCTCAATGGTTTCTCCTGGTGTCGCGATCATCGACCATGCCCGGAAGCGGGCTCTTTGATAACCTCGCAAACCAGAAGCTCAAACGCCACATGCTCCCGAGCCAATACAGCCCGCCACATAGAATAAATATATAATGAGAAAGGAAGGCGATGCAAGCTATCATAAAAGTTAGGAACTTGCCCTTTACAGCACTAAGCCTGTCAAGCTGATGTTTGTGTGTCAATCTTAATGTCAATACAGGATGTTGGCACAGGGGGCACTAGGCCCACAACTCCCAGGCACCCGCTCAAGTCATTGAAACTGGTTGAGGGGTCAGGATGCAGTGTCATACACCACCGGTATAAGCGCCAGAGGAATCAGTGCACAACCGGCCAGCCTACCACCACTGCTCGGGCCAGAGGCGCCCGGGCATTTGGCCCGGGCGCCATCCACCAGGCTGCCCACTGCCTTTGAGAACAGGCCCGCGCGGGTTTTCCCGGGCGATGATGCGGGTCCCGTGGCGGCTGCGCCTGGCTGCCTTGAGCGCCTCCGGGTGGATCTCTATCCAGGGTGCGTGTTGCCGCCGGCCAAAAAAAGGCCCCGGTTGCTCGTGAATTCGGCATTAGCCGGAAAACTTTATCAACCCGATCAGCCCCACATCTTTTATGGAGGATTCGGCGCAGGTATTGGGACAGCCCGATACGCCGATTTTAAATTTATAAGGCAGTTCCAGGCCATGATGCTTTTCATCGAGCTTAAGGCCCACGCCTACCGAATCCTGAATGCCGAACCGGCAAAACGCCTTTCCGGGGCAAAGTTTCACCGATCGGACACAAAGACCGGCGCCGGCGCAGGGCGGCAGCCCCAAGTCCTGCCAGGCTTTATCAATATCTTCCGGATGAAACCCCACAATGGCAAGCCGCGCGGCAGATGTGATCTTTATAGCTTGGGCCCCATATTTCTCCGCCACATCGGCAATGTTGCGGAGCAGGTTGAAATCCGTAATGATACCGCCGGGGATGTGGGGCGCAACCGCATAAGTCTTCTTATCCCTTTGAAGAATCGCTCCTTTGACAACATTGAATGACGCATTGACAAATTCTTCCTTTTCTTTACAAGACGGGCAGATTTCCGGGCAAACCCGTGCGGTGAGCGTATTGCCGTAATTGTTGCATTTCCAGGAATCCATTTTACAACCTCCTCTAAAGAAATTGAATGATCGCTAAAATCCCGGATCGTAAAGCCTGCCACCATACGCTGCCATCCAGAAATCGGCCTTTGGCAAATTCTCGGCAGCCACGAATTTTTTTATCCGGACAAGATTTTTTCGAGAACGTGTGACCGGATCTGTCACAGCCTTCTGATAGGGTCTATGGCAAATGATGCGATAAACCCTTGCGAAGGAGACGAAAATGACCGGTTACCCCACCCAGACCGATTTCCAGGAAAGTTTCGAGTATCACGGCAATACGGCCATCGAGCACACCCGCATCAAGAACGGCAATGTGGAGCGGGAGTGGCTCTATTTTGATTCGGCGGAGGAGGCTGTGAGCTTTTTCGATGAGGTGTGCGCATGATCTCCTGCCAGAAATTCCTTTGGCTTCTGCTGGGAGGCGTGGTGGAAGGGGCGATCATGGCGCTTTTTACGGCTTTCAGCGCAGGGATGCTCTGGATCGTCGGGTCCTAAATCTCCAACGGCAGTCTCAGCGTGATGGTGCAGCCGGCGTCCGGATTGTTGGCGGCCTCGACGCGGCCGCCCATGGCGACGATGAACTTTTTCACCAGGGCAAGGCCGATGCCGGTACCGCCGGTGGCGCGGGTCAGCTTGTTGTCCACCCGGTAGAAATCGTCGAAGATCTTCTTCAGGGAGGATCGGGGGATGCCGGGGCCGGTGTCGGAGACCGCCACGCAGGCCCATCCATCATGAGCGCTCGTTGCGATGGTGATGCGTTTTTCCGGATGGCCGGCGCCGAATTTGATGCTGTTTTCGATGAGGTTGATCAGGACCTGGACCATGACCTCGCGGTCGTATGCAAATTCATCCAGGTTTCCCGGCTCGATGTCCAGCGTGAATCCCTCCTGCTCCAGTTTGTGGGCCATTACGGTGCGCACCTCGGTGAGCACGCCGTCCAGGCGGTCTTTTCGCAGGTCGAATGGCCGTTGTTTCTTTTCCAATTTGGACAACTCCAGAACATTGTTGATCAGCCGGGAGAGCCGCGCGCTTTCGCTGCCGAGCACCTGGAAGTACTCCTGTTCGCGTTCAGGGGTGGCGGCGATGCCCTGCTCGAGCATCTCGACGTACATCCGGATATTGGTCAGCGGCGTCTTCAGTTCATGGGTGACCGAGGAGACAAACTGGGAGCGCCGTTCGGAAAGGTCCACCACGGCACGGGCGCTTTTGTAGATGGCCACCAGACCGGCCATCATGAAAAAGCCCAGCACCCACAGCGCAATGCCCAGGGTCTTCCTCGCCGGAGAGGGGGGGATCGCGGTGGCGGTGAGCGCTGCGGAGATGAAATCAAATGGGGCCGGAAAGGTTCGGTGGGTGATGTTTTCGGCCCGTTTGGAGCGGACGCCGGCAAACAGGATCTCACGTTGCCGGCCGTTTTCCCGGATTTGCAGGCGCAGCCCGGTAAAGCCGGCCATGGGTTGGGGATCGAAATGGGCGGCGGCCAGGTGGCGCAGGAAAGCATCGGCTTCCAGAACGAAGCCCTGGCGGTAGATCTGGTTGTTGAGGGCGATGCGCCGGAAAATAAAATAGCGTCCCTGGCTGATGAAGATCGATTGCAGCGGCGCCACCTCGACCTGATAGCCGGAGGTGTCTTCGAGGGGTGGCAAAGGGGATGGTGCGACTGCGCGACCCGCATCCATGTTTTGCCGCAGGCGATCGGCGGGGCGTTCCGCCTCCGCGGTGGCTGCGGCAGGGGCGGCGGCGTCCTGCTCGGAGACCTCACCGGACTTGCCTTGGAAGCGCTTCTCTTTGTAGATGTTCATCGCCTGGCGCGGGGTGATTTTCTCCTTGCGAACCGTCTGGCTGCCCAAAAAACTCCGTTGTTCCCTGTCCTGTTGTTTGGAGAGGTAGCGGTCGGCGAACAGATCCTTCTTTTTCTTCAACTCAGCCGCTTCTTTCACCCTTGATTCGGGTTCAGGCGCGGCCTGTTTTTCGGGGATTTCGAATTTTTTGCGGTTGAAAATCGTATTGGTATCCTTGAGTCGCAGGACCAAGGCGCGTTGGTCCTGGGGCACCCGGCCCAGATCGGGCACCAGCGGAGACTGAAAGGAGCCGTCGGGATTGTTCTGCAGATAGCCGAGGATGTAACCCTCTTTGGGCGGATCGCTCAGCGGCGATTTCTGGAGGCCGTTGCTGCCCCGGTCCAGTGTGGCGTGGTATTCATCCACCGCCCGGTTCTCTTCCCGGTCCACCAGGCCGGCCAACTCCTTTTCCATTTCATCCAGCATGGCTTCGCCGAAAAAGCGCAGCTGGGCCTTTTCTTCCTGGGTCAGGCTCTGATAGCTCTGCCACGCTACATAGGCCAGCGGCAGCGAAACCGCCAGGAGAAAGAGCAGGATTAGGATCTTGAGGCGTTTCATTCAGCGGACTCCCAGCGGTAGCCTTCGCCGCGGATGGTGCGGATCAGTTGGAGATCAGGGGTGAGGGCGGCGATCTTCTTGCGCAGCTTCTGCATATGGATATCCACCGTACGGGTTTCGATGCCGGCGTCGGCATAATGCCATACTTCGGTGAGCAGTTCATTCTTGGACACGATGCGCTGCCGGTGGCGGAAGAGGTAGATGATGATGTCCATCTCCTTGCGGGTCAGCTCCTGGGTGCGTTCGTCCTTTGCCGCGATCAGGTTCGTGCCGTCAAAGCGGATGCCGTGCTGTTCGATAAGTTCGTCCCCCATGGCTTTGCCGCTGCGGCGCAACACCGCCTCCACCCGCACCATCAGCTCCCGCAGGGAGAAGGGCTTGGGAATATAATCGTCGGCCCCGGCCTTGAAGCCGGCCACCACATCGTCTTCCGCGCCTTTGGCCGTGATCATGATGATGGGCTGTTGGGGTTTTTCGGTGCGTACCCGGCGGCAGATGGAAAATCCGTCCATGGTCGGCAGCATGACGTCCAGCAGGATCAGGTCGTAGCCCTCCTCAAGCGCCGATTGCAGCCCTTCGCCGCCGTCGGCCGCGCCGTCGACCTCATAACCATTGAAAACCAGGACATCCAGCAGGCCGTTTAATATGGCCGGGTCATCTTCCACCACCAGGATTCGGGTTTTTGCATGTTTCATGACGCTCCTTTTGCCTGAATTGAATACTTTCGCTGCATTAGCCGGCGGGTTCCGGAGCAGGGTGTATTCAATTCTTACACCATTGCCTTCGCGCTGCAAAGAAAAACTTATGTAAAAAAGAACGCCTAACCTTTTGCATTTGTTTGAATTGTCTTTTCAGCGAATCCCGATACACTCATTCCAGAACCAACAAATTCTATTTTCATTGCCAATCGGAAAGGAGAGCACATCATGAAAATCTACGATAAAAGCTTATGGCGCGTATTGGGATTGATCGCCGTTGTCGCGGCGGTGCTGGCGTATGTGGCCGCAGACCAGTCGGTGATGGCCCAGCTGATGACGGCCGGGCCGGCCGCCGAAGGTCCGGTCACGGTTCGAACCGATCTGGTGCAGCAGAAGATTCTCAAAGGATCGGAGGGCAAGGTCTCGGTGGCCCTTACCTTGACGGCCGCCGAGATACCCATGCCTGAAGATCGGCCGGTGCAGTATACGGACCTGGTGATTGTCCTGGATCGAAGCGGTTCCATGAAGGGGCAGAAGATCAATGATGCCCGGCAGGCCGTGCTGCGCCTCATCGACCGGGTGAGCGCCGATGACCGTCTGGCCGTTGTGACCTATTCCAATGGTGTGAACACCCTGTTCCCGCTGATGCCCATGACTGCGCACAACCGCCGGCAGGTGAAGGCTGCGGTTCAACGCGTCTACTCCGGTGGCGGCACCAACCTGGGGGGCGGTCTGCAGCGCGGCATCGATACCCTGATGAAGACCCAAGCCCAACTTCGGCAGCGGAAGGTGATCCTCATTTCCGACGGCCTGGCCAATCACGGCATCACCGACCCCGGCGCATTGGGCCACATGGCCTCGGGGGCAGTGGAAAATAATTTCTCGGTGAGCACGGTCGGTGTGGGCTATGATTTCAATGAAGTGCTGATGACGACCATCGCAGACCACGGCGCGGGCAGCTATTATTTTCTGGAGAATCCCAATGCCTTCGCCCGGGTGTTTGAAAAGGAATTTGAAGCCGCGCGCAACGTTGCAGCTTCAGGCCTGGAACTGCGCATTCCGCTGAAAGACGGCGTACGGCTGGTCCATGCCGGCGGCTATCCCATCGAAAACAGAGACGACATGGCCGTGATCCGCCCTGGCGACCTGCTTTCCGGACAGCAGCGCAAGATCTACCTGACCTTCCGCGTTCCCACCGATAAAATCCGCGATTACAAGCTGGGCGGATACGGCGTCCGCTTCACGTCCAACGGCGCCTCCCACAATATGAAGACGGCATCCGATCTCCAACTGGCCTGCGTGGCCGATCCCAAGGCGGTGATCGCCAGTATCGATAAGGGCGCATGGGGCGATCAGGTGGTGAAAGAGGACTACAATCAGCTGAAGGAAGAAGTGGCGGCTGATATCCGCGAGGGTCGCAAGGCGGATGCCATCTCCAAGATCCGCGAGTATGAGTCGCGCACCCGCGCCGTGAACGATGCCGTGGGCTCTGCCAAGGTGACGGACAACCTGGAGAAGGACGTTCAAGGCCTGCGTCAGAGCGTGGAAGAGACCTTTGCCGGCGCGCCCGCTGCTGTTGCCGAAAAGAAAAAGCAACGCTCCAAAGCCCTGCAGTACGAGAGCTATCAGGAGCGGCGCGATAAAAAATAAAAGGAGGTCATCATGGGAATTCTGTCACGTATGCTGCGGCTGTGCAAAGCCGACGTCCATGGTGTCATGGATCAATTGGAAGACAAAGGCTTGTTGCTCAAACAAGCCCTGAGAGAAATGGAAGCCAGTCTCAAAGCAAAAGAGGGCCGACTGGAAGAGATCGGCCGGCATTGCCGTCAGATTGAAAGAGATCTCTCCGTCCGGCGCGAAGAGGCTCAGAAATTGGAAAAGGATCTGGACCTGGCCGTCTCCAAGGAGAAAGACGACATCGCCCGCATGCTCATCCGCAAACGCCGTGTGCTGCAGAGCAGTTGCGATCAGCTCACCCGGCAGATGGCCGGCCTGGAAGAAGAGCGCAGCGCCCTGTCCGAGACGGTGAGCCGTCAGAGGCTGCAGTACGAACAGATGAAGATAAAGGCGGGCACCTTCTGCCGGGAAGCCGAGACCCGGCGATATGAAGAGGTCAATGCGTCAATTGAATCGGGCTACGACTGGAAGGCGCCCAACGAGGAAGAGGTCGAATTGGAGCTGCTGCAGCGCAAAGAGGCGCTCGATAAGGGAGGTGCCCCATGAACCGGGCTGTCCGCACAACGGTTGTCTATGCATTGGCCAGCGGCTTCCTGGTGGTTCCCGTCGCTCTGCTGCTGAGCCGCTACCTCTATTGGCCTGGCGCGTTAAAGTTAGTACTGTGGGCCGACCTGGCCGTTTACAGCGTGTTGATGGCGCGTTGGGCAGGCGTCCGTTTGCCGGCGGTGCTCTTTCCGTTGTCCATCCTGTTGGGGGCTGCGGTCTGGCCTGCTGCCCGCAGCGGATTCTTTATATTGGCCCTGGGGATCTTTTCGTGGGTGCGCAGCGGCGTCTGTTTCAAAAGCACACCGGTTCGTTCGCTTTTGGCCGAAGCCGTCACCATCGTGGGCGGATCCGGTCTGCTCCTCCTGATCGGTTCCCACAGTTACGGTGCCTGGGCTTTGAGTATCTGCCTCTTTTTCCTGGTGCAATCCCTCTATTTCTTCATGGTACCGTCGGTATCGCATCGGCAACAGCATCCATCCGCCGCCGATCCGTTCGACCAGGCTGTGGAAGATGCCAAAAAAGTATTGGAAGGGCTATAATGAATACCGCTTGCCGCATCGGCTGGTCCGGAGACCCGCGTCTGCGGGAAAGGATCGGCCGCGGCAACGGTACGGTCCGATATTGTCAGAGATGAAGCGCAGTGTTTCTTGGCAGGTTGGTCTGCTGTTGGTGCTGGCCCTTGCAGCTTTGTTTTCCGAGAGCCATGCAGAGCGCTTTCCATCAAGCCGGCGCTTGCGAAAGGCCGTCAGGCGGCAGAGGCCGCTTCTGGAAAGGTCCATGATCGAGAAGGGGTTCGACTGGGGTTCTCCCATCTACCTGCGCATCTTCAAAGCGGAAAAGCAATTGGAGCTCTGGTTGAAGCGAGAGGGGCGTTTCCACATCTTCAAATCCTATCCGGTTTGTAGCTATGGTGGCAAAGGTGTAGGGCCCAAGACAAGACAGGGGGACGGCCGGGCGCCCGAAGGATTCTATTTTGTTTCGTCCCGGCAGATGAATCCCGGCAGCCGTTACCACCTGGCTTTCAATCTGGGCTATCCCAACGATTACGACCGGTGCCATGGTCGCACCGGCAGCGCCCTGATGGTGCATGGCCGCTGCGTCTCCATAGGCTGCTTTGCCATGACGGACGAGGCCATGGAAGAGCTGTATGTCCTGGCGGATGCAGCTTTGGACCGAGGCCAACCGTTCTTCCGGGTGCACATTTTTCCTTTCCGGATGACCGAACGCAACATGCAGTCGCATCGATCCTCACCCTGGTATGGTTTCTGGAGCAATCTGAAAACCGGATACGACTGGTTTTCCGCCCACGGGAACCGCCCTCCCGACGCAACGGTGCTACGCGGCCGTTACGCATTCGCGGCAGCATCCTCTGTAAGCGACCCATAGCCGTCGGCCAACTGGACCTTCGTTAAACTTACATCGCACGTCCACGACATATTGTGGCGCATTAGGATTTGCCGCTGTTACATACAGTGGCAAGGAGTACGCAGGTTTTTGAGATCTAATAATTGATGCGGTTTGCTAAAGCTGCCTGAATATAGTAAAGATGCATCCATCACTTTTCCAAATCGCTGACAGCACAATAAAGAGAC
>JARRKU010000048.1:8291-29853 GCA_037387725.1 Desulfobacteraceae bacterium | reverse complement strand
TTTTTTTGTGAGACGATAGGGAGCCGGTCATGATCGGCCGTCTTTCATGACCGGTTAAATGCCAGGCGGGCCTCCTCCTGCAATAGATGCCCGAGGTCCGTGTATCGCGGAGAGTGGTGGAAAACAGACATATCCCTCACACGGGCTTTGCTTGCCAGGGTTCCGGCCTGAAGGGCGGTCAGATGGTGCTTCTCCTTTGCGACGCTGCTGTCTTTTTCCAAAAACGCGGCTTCAATGAACAGATGATCCGCTTCCAGAGCCAACTCTATGATCTTCTTTTCGTTTTCTGGGGTGAACGCCGCATCGGCCACGTAGGCAATTTTTTGTCCGCGGGTGATGCGAGCGATTTTTTCGGCCAGGTCTCCAATGGTAAAGGTGGCGGCAGCGGCTCCTGGTATAGAACCGGGAATTTGTATCTCCGTTCCGGCATCGGCCTCTTCCAGCAGGAGGGTTTTGAATTGGTTGACCCACGGTCCCGGCTCCAATCCCAACTTTGCCAATTGCGGTTTGAGGATATTCACATGAAACCGTTCCTTCAAGGCAAAGGCCAGAGAGGGAATCTGATGGTCGAGGATATCCGTATATACTGTGAATTCAGTATCTTCCATGGCAATGGGCAGCCCGGCCGGTGCGTTAACCTGCGGCGACGGCGCGAACCCCTTCCGGCAGTCGAAGGATTGGGCGGTGCGGCCGTGGTGGCCGATTTCCGTTGCCGTGATGGTCAGCCCCTCATCGTAGTTGTGGACCAGATTCCAGGTGTAGGCTTGGAGTTTTCCCTGAAGATTTTTGAGAAATCCTCGCGGACCGAACAGATACAAGTTTTTCTCCCGCCCCAGCATCATGCGCAGCAGTTGATCAAACCCGATAAAGTGATCCATATGGGTATGGGTAACGAAAACGTGGGAAATTTTAAGTATGTCACCGGGTGCGAGGGGGCTGATGTCGCCCAGGTCGAAGAGGAGGGCCTTTTTTCGAAAAGTCAACGGAACGAATAGTCCGGGATCATCAAAGGGCCCGTTGACCAGTCGCGGATGAAAGGAAGGGCGCATATCAGATCGGGTCAGGGGAGAATCTTGGCCACCTGCTCATGGATACACCCATAAATATCGTTGTCCGAACCATAGATGTCCACCACTGTCCGGTGGTTGATCAGCTTTTCCAGAAGATACGCCGTCATGTAAATGCTGACCACATTGGGATGCTTGACCAACTGGCGATAGGGGGCGATGAGATAATCGATATCGAATTCATCGGCCCTCGACAGATCATCCAGGCATTTGACGATCTGTTCTTCCAAACCGTTTTTATCCGTGGTTTCGACCAAACGGCTTTCTACCAGTTTCATGGCAATGGCATTGCCGAGGGTATCGATATGGTCACGTGCGGCACTGATGGTCCGTCTTCTGGCGTGCTCCTTGGAGGACTCGATCTTTGACAGCAGGCTTGATTCGCGGTGGCTTGGACGGAAAACTTTGCCCATGTTTATAGTACCTTTGATGCTATGGTTAAATTGGTGGAGTGCTCAACGCTATCACCCGGTGCTCTGGTTCCGTTCAACTTGGTAACAAAGCATCATAAAAAGAACCTGCAGCGTTTGCAAGTATAAATCACTCCGACCCGCCAGGTCGATATGAAAACACCAATGTGGCAAAAGTCGGAGGGCTCCAGATCCAAGGCGCCGAGGGCGCAGCCGTAGTCCGCCTACTGCAAGTCCTCGGCAACGCCGGATCCGGAGTCCTCCGGCTATCGCTGATTTACATTGAAAAAGCCGGAGGGCTTCAGATCCAAGGCGCCGAGGGCGCAGCCGTAGTCCGCCTACTGCAAGTCCTCGGCAACGCCGGATCTGGAGTCCTCCGGCTTTTTCAAAAGTCTTCAACCACTATCTGCACGCGCTTTCTGCCCCGGTATTGATTCCACTGCAGTCGGAATGCCATTTGCTCAAACCGGTCGGCTTTCGGTGTGTCGGGATCCAGGTTGAATTGTATGGCATCGATCCGGTTGTCCTGATTGGCGGTTTGCCAGAGCGACATCCGGCGATGGTATTGCCCCACGATGGCCGCAGATGCCACAAACACCTCTCGGGCTGCGAATATGGGTTGCGGATTTTTAGATCCGAAGGGTTCCAGGGTTTTGAGCTCGTTCAGCAGTTGGGGACCGATTTGGTCGAATTGGATGACGCTGTCAATTTCCAACTGAGGCGTTTGATCGTCTATTGCGGTCATATCGCTCACCGATGTTTCGAAATCGGACTGCAGCTTGCGGATATTTTCAGATCGCACCGTCAATCCGGCCGCCAGCCGGTGGCCCCCAAATTGTTCCAACAGGGGTTCGCACCGGCTCAGAGCGCCGAACAGATCCAATCCCGGAATACTGCGGCCGGAACCCTTTCCCATGCCGTTTTCCACCGCCAGCAAGACAACGGGGCGATGATAGCGTGCCGCCAATTTGGCGGCCACAATGCCGAGTACCCCTGAATGCCAGCCATCATCGGCAAGAAGGATACTCTTTTTTCGGAGGAGATCGTCGCGGCTGTCCATGCGTCGGGTGATGCCATTATAGATTTCGCGTTCAATTGCCTGACGTCTTAGGTTCAACTGGTCCAATGTTTCCGCCAGCGTCCCGGCGGTATCGGGTGTGCGGGAGACCAGTAGCTCCAACGCCCTGGCCGCATGGGAAATGCGACCGGCTGCATTGATTCTGGGCGCCAATCGAAAAGCGATATCCTCCGATGTCACTGAGCCGCTGTGGAGATGGCATGTCCGACAAAGCGCTTCGATGCCGGGGCGCGGATCGCTATTCATTTGTTTCAATCCGGCTTTGGACAGGATGCGGTTTGCGCCGGTCAGCGGAACCATATCCGCAATGGTGCCGATGGCCACCAGGTCGCACAGATCGATGAGCCTTGGTTCTTCATGGTCCTTCCACCAGTCTGCATCTCTCAGAACCATTCTCAGTCCGATGGCCAGATAGAAAGCAACGCCGACACCGGCCAATTCGGCGAGTTCAGGGGGTTGCCCCTCAAGTTTTGGATTGATGACTGCTTCGGCATCGGGTAGGGTTTCAAAGTTGTGGTGGTCGGTGATGATGACATCAATCCCGAATCGTTCGGCAGCGGCAACGGCTGCATGACTGCTGGATCCGTTATCCACCGTGATGATCAAGCCGACCTTTTGGGGTGCGGCCAATTGGTTGATGTGCTTGGGTTGCAACCCATACCCCTCTTCGATGCGATGGGGAATGTGGACCATCACATCGGCCCCGGCGCTCCGGAAAAATTGGGATAGGAGCGCAGTGGCGGTGACGCCATCCGCATCGTAATCACCGAAGATCAGGATTTTCTCTTTGCGCTGCATGGCGGCAAGTATGCGGCGGGTGGCCGCTTCCATGCCGTGGAGCCCCATGGGGGATGGCAAAGCATCCAGAGTGGGTTGCAGAAACCGATCGGCCTGGGGTGGTGTTTCAATATTCCGGTTGGCCAATACGGTGGCGGTGATGGGATGACAATTGAGATGCTGCCGGATCGCTTCTACCTTTGCAGGATCCGGCTGCAATATTTTCCATTGCATTTGCATGAATGGGCCATATCCTATATTAGTGCCCCAAACAAGCGCAAAGTCCCGGGAGATATGCTGCTCTTACAATCTGAAGTTCACCATGGCGTTGGCCGGCAGGGGCATGGAGATGGAGACATCAAAACAATACTATCGCGTCGATCGAAGGCGGATTAACTTCATCAGATTCGTATTTGAAGCCTATGAGGGAGTGGCGGTCGTCACCACCATTGATGCGTCCAAAGGACTCATCCGCCTTGCCGTCGCACCTGGGTGCGAGCCGGTCGCCCGGGAGGTGATGGCGGATTTAGGCCGGTCGATTTTGATTGAACCGGCCCAATCCGACAATCCCTTTTTGAACGAGCCCTCGCGCGGTCAACTTTCCGAAAAACCCATCGTCAACAAGGAAGTTTCATGAGAACCAAGCATTTATTCATCAACACCATGGGGTGTCAGATGAACGTTTACGACACGGGGCAAATTCAAAACCGCCTGGCCCCGTTGGGATATCTACCCACTGAGGAGCTGGAAAAGGCGGACATGATCATCGTCAACACCTGCTCCATTCGTGACAAGGCCGAGCAAAAGGCGTTCAGCTTCCTCGGACGTCTGGCGCCGCTCAAGCAGCGGAATCCGGATTTGATTGTCGGTATCGGCGGATGCGTGGCCCAGCAGGAGGGACGGCGGATTTTAAAGCGAATGCCTTTCGTGGACTTGGTCTTCGGCACCCACGCCATCGGCCGGTTGCCGGGCATCGTACAGCGCATCATCGAAAAGCGCTGCCGGGTTGTGGATGTAGAGATCTCCGAGACCATCTCGCCGGATGATTATCTGCTGGATGGGTACCCTCAGACGGATACTTCCGCATTTGTCACCATCATGCGGGGCTGCGACAATTATTGCACCTACTGCGTGGTGCCCTACGTGCGCGGCCGCGAGTCGAGCCGTGCCCCGGAAGAGATCGTGGCGGAGATCGAACATCTGGTTTCCAAAGGGGTCCGGGAGGTGACCCTGCTGGGGCAGAATGTGAACAGCTATGGTTTGAAGGAGGGCAGGGGGGGATTTGTTCGGCTGCTCAAAGCAGTGAACTCGTTGGAAGGGCTGGCGCGCATCCGGTTTACCACTTCGCACCCCAAAGATCTGTCGCCGGAACTCATGGCATGTTTCCAACAGCTGGATAAATTGTGTCATCATATCCATCTGCCGGTCCAATCCGGCTCCGATGCTGTATTGAAGCGGATGAACCGCCGATATACCCGCAAGGCCTATCTGGAAAAGGTGGAACAACTGCGGGCATTGAATTCGGATCTGGCGATAACATCCGATATTATCGTTGGATTTCCCGGTGAGACGGACGAGGATTTTGAAGAGACGCTGTCCCTCATTCGCCAAGTTGAATATGATGGGTTATTCGCTTTTATCTACTCCGATCGTCCCAATGCACCGGCTGTGAAGTTCTCCGACAAGTTGGACGACACCATCAAAAAGGAACGGCTGCAGCAGGTGTTGACCACCCAGGAAGTGTTTACCCTTAAAAAGCACAATGCATTGGTTGGCGCGGTTCAGGAGATTTTGGTGGACGGCCTCCATAGGAGTAATGGCGATCAAGAGGAGATAAGGGATAAAACCGCTCTGAATCCGGAGTGGTCCGGAAGGACAAGCACCAACAAGATCGTTCACTTTGCCCGGAATGATTCTACCCAATCCGATAATCAGATGTTGACAGGGAAGATCGTGCGGATCATGATAGAAAAAGCACTGCCGCACTGTCTGTTGGGGCGCCAAGTGTCATCCGAAGAAGCGTCTGACGCTTCGGGGAAAGGAGATCGCACCCATGTTGCATAAAGCCAATATCGCCGGTCTGACCATCGACCCGGCGTCCAACACGCCCATCATCATCCTCAAGACCGAGGATGAGGAACGTGCCATACCCATCTGGATCGGGCTGCTGGAGGCCACATCCATCGCCTCTGCACTCCAGAATATTGAATTCGAACGTCCCATGACCCATGATCTGTTCAAAAATTTCACCGAACAGATGAATGTGGCGGTGAGCAAGATCGAGGTTTGCGATTTGCGGGACAACACCTTTTTCGCCTTGATCCATTTTGACGGCGAGGAGCAATCATTTACCATGGATGCACGTCCCAGCGATGCCATCGCCATTGCCCTTCGCTTTAAAGCCCCCATCTATGTCGATGATAAGGTGATCACCAAATCAGGGCAGGCCGACGGCGACGTAGAGGTGCTCGATCAGAGCGAAGAGGGCAAAAAATGGGCGGAATATCTGGAAAAATTATCACCCGAAGACTTTGGAAAATACAAAGTTTAATGTTGTTTTTTAAATAGCCGATCAAATCCAACCGCTTGCCTTGTTTTGGGTTCTCCTGCCCGTTTAGATTAAACCTGACTACGAAAATCGTTGATTGCGCTATTATTGGCGAGTATTTCGTAGGTGAATCATTGTTCGAAAATTGTTCATAACTTATCTATTATACTGAAATTAAAAATAAAATCAATTTTTCGAAAAACCCTCGCCATTTGCGGATTTACGGATCGATTCGCCCAATTTTGACACAATATTTGGCTGTTACAAAGCCAAGTCTGCGGCAAAACACTATTTCCTCCGGATTCCAATTGACAACCGGGTCACAGCTCCATAGATTCGCCTGAATTTTGGACACCATGCACACCTGCTGGCGGGAGCCGTCATAAGTCCCGGAAGGTTCTTTTCAACAGGGAAACCCCAAAACCACGATGGCCCCGCCCTCTGCGGATCAGGAATCGAATGACCGAAAACGCCGCTAGTTCGGGCGCTGATTGTCCGCACGATAATATCCATATATTGTGCTTGACATGCTTACGAACTACAATATAGTGTACTGATTGGGGTGTTCGTCAGAATTTTTAAAACCGTCGCCGGCAAGATAGGGAGAGTTTTATGTGCAATGTGCTAGTCATAGACGACGAAGAGATGGTCAGGGATTTGCTAAAGCAGGCGCTGAGCCGAGTGGATGTCGTCGTGGAGACCGTCGGCGATGCGGAGAAGGGAATGGCCAAGTTCGATAACGGCGCTTTTGACCTGGTTATCACTGATGTACGCATGCCCGGTGTGGACGGTCACCGGATCCTGCATCATATCCGCAAATCCAAGCGAAACAGGACACCGGTGATTGGTGTGTCCGGAACGCCGTGGCTGCTGAGCAAAGGTGATTTCGACGATGTGCTGCATAAACCGTTCGCCATTCGCCATTTGCTCGATAAGGTACATTGCCTGACACACCCTGTGTCCGAAAATTGATCCACTTTCTCTGAATAGGCTGCAAACCGCTTCTAATAGGCAAACTCTCCGTTTTCATAGATCACGATCCGGCGACCGGTTTTAAGGTGCACCGTCACCCGTTTCCGCTCCGTATTGACCAAATCCCAATGCAGGGCCGAGTCATTGAATCCCAATTGTTTTTTCCGGGTTTTGGTGAGCTTATCCGGTTGGCCGGCATAGGTATCGCTGTACGATGCGCCCACCGCCACATGACAATTCCCATTGGTTCCGCCGTAATTCTCATCATATAACGTATTGGCCATAAACCGGTTGATTTTAGAAAATCGCTTGTCCGTCAGGGAAAATTCACCCAACTTGTTTGCGCCGTTGTCCATGGCCAGTTGTTTTCGTACAAAGTCCTCTCCCTTATCGGCGTGAATGGCGATGGCGCTGCCATTTTTGAACTCCAGTCGGACGCCGGATACCAGGTTGCCGCTGCGAAAGGATGGCTGGTCCGCATAATAAATGCCGCGGGTACCGCGCCAATCCGGTGAGAGAAAGAGTTCGAAACTGGGGATATTGTGACCGGAGATGCCGACCCAGCGCCGCTTCTCGCCTGGGGTGACCACCAGGTCGATGTTCTTAGACTCGACATGAAAGTGGGCCACCTGCATCCGATTCAGCCAATTTTTTACTTTTTTGGCGTCTTTGTAGATCTGCTTCCAGTGGTCCACCGGCGCCCTGCGGTGGAGCCAGCACGCCTTGATCACCTGGTCACAGTAGGCTTCCATGCTCAGTCCCGCATGCTTGGCCAACTGCTCGGTGGGCAGCATGCACAGGGTCCAGCTGAAATGGCCGGCCGCCTCCCTGCGATCCAGAATATCGCGCAGTGGCTTGGCAGCCACTGCATGTTGCCCAATTTTTTTGGGATCCACTGAACTGAGGTGGGTAACCGATTCGGGTGCATGCAGAAAGATGCTGCCATTGAGATGCTGGTATAGCGCCTTTTCGCCGGGAGGCTGGAAAGTCAACTGGCGGTTGTCGGACAGATCAAAGAAGTTTTTTTCCATTGTGGGGGTGAGGCCTGTTCGCATCACCGGATGTATGCCCTTTTCCATGAGGCGCTGGTGCAATTTTTCCGCCAGCGGAAATGCTTGGCGGTGAAATCGGACCAGGACAATCTCCCCTTTTTTGAACCTTTGGGGACGGGCGGTCTGCAGCCCCCACAACAAAACCTCTGCGTATCGATTTAGATGCGCTTCATTCAGCATGGAATTCCTTTTCCGTGTCCTTTGCCGGTGCCGGACGTTAAGGATCATTTTTCATAGCAATTGTTCGAAGATTGCCCTGTGGCAGCAGCGTCCCGCCGCTGCCGTCAGCGCGCTTCTTTCAAGAAATGTCGATGATATTCGTCTTCGCTCAGGTGTTTGCGCAATAACCCCGACAAATGGGAGAACAGGGCCTCCAACTCCTCATCGCTCATCCGGCGCCGCAACACCGCCATCAATGCATCATCCGAAAATTTCTGAAGATAATAGATGACCGTATTCTCGTCTGTTTCACGGTCCAGACCAAAGCCGACCAGACCATCATATGACTCGATAAAATGATGCGAGTGTAAAACCATGCTTCGGCGCCCCTTTCTTTATGTTGACATAATGCCGGCATCATTTCATGATGCCCGTCACCGTGGAAAGCAACCACCATCGAAACCATAAAGGATAATGTCATTCGAGTCAAAATCCATCATGTCAATAGCTACTAATGTAACGTCACCCTATGAAATCATCCGGCACCTCTATGGAAAAGGCTGCATACGATTTTCTTCAAACATTTGACGGCCTCAGGATCCGGTGGGCATACTGGCGGACCGGCCATATGCAACGCAACGGCACCGTCGTCCTACTGGGCGGAAGGGCCGAATTCATTGAAAAATATGAGGAGACCGTCCATGATCTTGGTGTGCGCGGCTTCGATGTGTACGCAATGGATTGGCGAGGGCAAGGCCTGTCCGAACGGATGCTGGACGATGCCGACAAGGGCTTTGTCGAAACCTACGAACACTATGTGCGGGATTTAAAGGACTTTCTGGAAACCATTGTGCTGGACCGCTGCCCCAGACCCTTGATCCTCATGGCACATTCAATGGGGGCATGCATCGTCCTTCACTTTTTAGAGCGACATCGGGACATCGTGGACAAAGGCGTATTGATGTCTCCCATGGTGGATGTCCGGACCAATCCCATGCCTTATGCATTGGCCAAATGGTGCAGCCGTCAATTCGTCCGATTGGGGAGAGGCGACGCAGCCATCCCCTCGCTCCAGCGCAACGATAGCTACGGGCGTCCGTTCCGATCCAACTGGCTGACCAGCGATCCGGCAAGGTTCCGTCGGGTTCAGGCCGTTCTGAAGAAAAACCCTCGGCTGGGCGTGCGTTTGGTGACGTTCAGCTGGCTTTCGGCAACCTTTGCTGCCCTTGATCAGCTGCGAAGACCCGATTTCTGCACGTCCATACAAACCCCTTTGTTGCTGGTCGCCGCCGGAAACGACCGCGTAGTCTCCAACGATGCAATTCGCCAACTGGCGGGAAGGCTCGCCCATAGCCGGTCAATGACCATAGACGGGGCGCGTCATGAAATTTTACAGGAGCGCGATGGGATGCGAAGCCGATTCTGGCAAGCCTTCGATGGCTTTGTCGGCCGATAGCGTTTGCCATTCCTTGAATTTGGAGCCCTTTGAAATGGGGTTTATGCTTGAAAATATAACAACTTCTGTTCTATATAAGGTAGACTTGATTAGGCTTAAAGTCCATGGTGCAAACAAGGTCTCCTCGAGGTGAACCCATGAAATGGAAAGATACCGGTGAAATGGAAGAAAAGGATACGACCACTGAGGAAGAAGAATATTTCGATGAAGAGCAATATTCTCCCTGGGCCGATCAAGAGAATCAAAAAAAGGGGGGATTCCTGAACAAGACCAAAGCGCTGTTCGGACTGCTCCTTGGCGCCATCATCGCGTTGGTCATCGCCTTGCTGGTTTTAATTGTGGGGGGAAGCACCGGTGGTGTAAGCCCTCAGCAATTGGCGCAGTTCGAGGAGCGGCTTCAAAATCTTGAAGAACGCCTGGACAAATTTGAGGCCATCGATGAAAAGGTGACGCGTATATGGGAACAGGCCAAAGCATTCGAGACCTTTAAAGATCGTTTCGAACGCAGTGAAGCGTCCATGTCCCTGCGCATGGATCATCTGACCATGAGCCTGGAGACCATGCAGAAACTGTTCAGCGAAGCCCAGGCCCCTGTCGGTGCAGCGCCGGCGCCAACCAAGGACAAGGTGCCCAAAACAGCGCCAACGACATCGGCCAAGATCCAATACCACCAGGTGCAAGCCGGTGATACCCTTTATAGCATCAGCAAAAAATACAACCTTGGGGTCGATCAATTGCTTCAAATGAACAAAATGAAACCGGGAAGCGTGATCCAGCCGGGTCAGAAGCTCATCGTGCGGCAGCCCTGATCCCCTCGATTTTCTCCTTTCGGTGCTGGGTTCGATAGATCTTTTGTTTTCATTGATGTGGATGATGGGAGCGGCATACCGACAAAAATGCTGAATTGATAACGGCGGTCGGTTGTGCTGAAGGCCGGCCATTGCCGAGGGAGGCGATCAGATTTTCTGCTGTGCTCTGAACAATTTTCGCTGGTTCGGGCGATAGGGATAACTTGGAAACCAGAAACTTTGGAGGCCACATGCTGAGAAAAGGATTATTATGGGCAACGGTGTTGATCATCTGCCTGGCCGGCACGTCCTTTGCCGCAGGTGTGGAGGTGGCTGTCGGCGGTTGGCGGCAGGACCTGGATGGCACCTTGAGCTACCAGGCGATCAGCAGCAACGACCTGATCGATCTGGAAGAGGATATCAACTTTGACGATGAGGACGCGTTCTTTGGCCGCATCAAAATCGAAACACCGGCTTTTATACCGAATTTCTATTTAGTGGCCGCGCCTGCCCAACTGGAAGGTACAGGGCGTAAATCAGTGGCGCTTACCTTCGGAGATACCACCTTCAACGCAGATGCGGCTTTGAGCTCAAAGGTCCGGGCAAACCAATATGATATCGGTATCTATTATGGCTTGCCTTTCATCAAAACAGCCACAGCCGGAATGCTTAATCTAGATGTTGGCGTGAATATCCGCATCGCCGATCTGGAAGTGGAGATCACCGGGGCATCCGGCGGCATCACCGTGACGGAGCGTGAGGACTTGATGGTTCCGGTTCCGATGCTCTACGCCGCTCTCCAATTCGCGCCCATCGATGCACTCGCATTCGAAGCGGAGATCAGGGCCATATCCGTTGGCGATAATTCCTTTTACAGTCTTACCGGTCGATTGCGCCTGCAATTCCCCGGACCATTTTTTATCGCCGGCGGTTATCGCCTGGACAAACTCGAGGTGGACGAAGACGAAGATGATCTGATAACAGATATCGAACTGGGCGGTCCGTTTGTCGAAGTTGGTTTGAAGTTTTAAGTACCTGCTTGGCCCTGGGGCCAATCAGGGGCAATATGATCATTTGATTGAGATGGGGTGCCATTGGCCAGACCTGAAAAAAGTCGGATTGTCGCCTGTGATCCGGAGACCAGCTATTTTAAGCCCCGCGGTGTGCCGTTGCGGGAAATGGAGGAAGTGCGCTTGACCATCGACCAGATGGAAGCCATCCGTCTGGCTGACCTCGAAGGGTTGTCCCAGGAAGAGGCCGGTCGCAAGATGGGGGTGTCCAGAGCAACCTTCGGCCGTATCGTTCAACGGGCGAGAAGAATAGTTGCAGAGGCCCTCGTCCATGGGAAAGCCATTTTGCTCGAGGGCGGCAACTACAAAATCGGGAAAGGCAAACGGCAATTCGGCTGTATGGCCTGCAACTTTGTTTGGGAAGAGGGGTGCGGCACCGGTCGGCCGGATAGATGCCCCTCCTGCGGCCATCAAGATGTGGGAAGGGTTTTCGAAAAACCCTGAATGGCAGGGTAGACACTACACAGAGGTATGACAGGTATGGTCAAGATTCACGATAGCATGGATGCGGCGCAAAACCGGTCGAACCCGAAAGCTGAACTTGAGAAGGCAGTGAAGCAGAACCTGAGCCGGATCAAGAAAAAGTTCATCATTATGAGCGGCAAAGGCGGGGTGGGCAAATCCAGCACATCGGTCAACCTTGCGCTGGCCTTGGCGCGAAAACAATATTCGGTGGGGCTGATCGATATTGACCTTCACGGGCCGGATATCCCCCGTATGCTCGGACTCGATGGCATTCTGGATATGAACGACGAGCAGAAATTGGTGCCCAAACCGCACAACGCCTATCTGTCAGCCGTATCGGTGGCTTCATTGACAGCAGGGGCGGACGACGCCATCATCTGGCGCGGTCCAGTGAAATATTCCGTTATTCAGCAGTTCGTCGGCCAAGTGGCCTGGGGCGAACTGGATTTTCTTATCATCGATGCCCCACCGGGAACCGGGGATGAGCCGCTGACCATAGCCCAGACCATCAGTGATGCCCAGGCTGTCATCGTCACCACCCCCCAGGAGGTCTCCCTGGCCGATGTTCGGAAATCCATCAATTTTTGTCGTACCGTAAAAATGCCGGTTTTCGGCGTCATCGAGAATATGAGCGGTCTGGTTTGCCCCCATTGCGATTGCCAGATCGATCTGTTTGGTTCAGGCGGCGGTGAACAGATGGCCGCTCAGATGGGAGTGCCCTTTCTCGGGAGTATTCCCTTTGATCCTGAGATGGTGGCCTGCGGTGATGCCGGCATCTCGTACCAGGAGAAGCATTCGGAATCACCGGTGACCCAAGCGTTGCAATCTGTCGCGGATCGATTGATTGCATCGTTGAAGGATTGATTAATGCGTGGCCGTTGACTTGCTGCAAGCCACTGAGCTGACGCGGCGCCCCCTTCCAGTCTTGTCATAAACCGTCCTTTGCCATTATAGTGGATTGCGAAAGCCTTCAGCGCTAATGGCGGAACCGGTTCCCTTCAGGTGCGTCCAAACCATCCCGCGGCCGATTGGGGCAATTGCCGGGCCGACGTCAAATTCCGTATTTGGGGAGACGCCGATGAGTGAGCAAGTGCGCAGCTATCTGGAAAACATGCCGCATTTCGGTATGTTGCCGAAGCAGGAGGTGGCCCGACTGGCCAAACTTGCGCAGCCCCGGCATTTTGCCAAGGGAGAGATCATGGCGCAACAGGGGGAAAGTCGCCTGCGCCACATTTACATCATCAAAGCCGGTCAGGTCTCGATTTATGATGAAATGAGCGGTCGGCGCCGGCTGGGAGGCTACATCAAAACTGGCGAAGTGTTCGGGGGAATTACCCTGCTGATGAATGCCGGCATCTCCCTGCGGACCGTGTTGGTGGATGAAGAGACCGACACCTATCTTATCCCCAAGGAAGAATTCCTCGATTTGTGCGCAAGGTATAAGGCGTTTTATGCTTTTTTTGTCGATAACTACAGCAAGCATGTCTACGACCCGGCGCTGGATTCCATTATCGCCTCCGGTCAGACCAAAATCTTTCTCTCCGGCGTCGCCCCGTTTTCCTTTCTTCCCGACGAAGCCGTAGACAAAGCCGCCGATGGGCTCTCTGTGGTTTTCTACACCAAAGGGACCATTTTATTCTCACAGGGCCGATCCCGCGTCGGCCATCTCTATATTCTGCAAAAGGGTTCTGCAGAGCGCTATTACGAACAAAGCGGCCAAAAAAGCTTGCAGGATATCCTGACGGAGGGAGATGTTTACGGCGGGATTTCCATACTGCTTAATGACGGACTTTCGGTAAGGACATTGGAAGTTACCGAAGACGCATATTTTTATCTGTTGCCCAAGGATATTTTCCTGGAAATTTGCGAGGCGCATGAAGTCTTTTCCGACTTCTTCACCGATACCTTCGGCAAGCGCATGATGGACAAATCCTATGCTGCCATCATCGCCAGGACGACGGCTCCCCCTGAAGAGGTTCCCCAGCTTTTCAATCAACCCATTGACCAGATTGCCAACCGGGCCACGGTATTCGGCACCCCGGACATGACCATCCAACAGGTCGCCATGCGGATGAAGGAAGAAAACAGCACCTATCTGATCATCCCCTCCGACGATCCCCAATCGGCCGGCATCATCACTGAGAGCGATCTGACGCGCAAAGTCATTGCCCAAGGCTACGACATCCTCCGGCCCTCGACAGAGGTGATGTCCAGCCCGTTGCGCACGATTACCGGGCAGAGCATGGTGTCCGAAGCACTGATGGCGATGATGGCGCACGATGTCAAACACCTGGCGGTGACCGGAGACGGGGGGCACATCATCGGGGTCGTCTCCAATCGGGAGCTGATCTCGGCCCAGGGGCAATCCCCCCTATTTTTGCTGCGGTCCATTTCAAGGTCGGAGTCCCTTGAAGATATCATTGCGCAGCACGGCAAGCTGCCGGGGATTGTCAAGGGGTTGATCAGCAGCGGCGCAAACGCTCGCAATATCAACCGGATGATCACTACGGTTTCCGACAGCATCCTTAAAAAAGTGATGACGATGGTCATGGACGAGATGGGCCCACCGCCGGTCAGTTTCGCATTCATGATCCTGGGCAGCGAGGGGCGAGGGGAACAGACCCTTAAAACCGATCAGGACAACGCCATCATCTTTGACGATGTTTCGGAGGCGGAACTGCCGGAAATATCGACGTTTTTTCTGGAAGTCGGCAAACGGGCGTGCACCATGCTCGATCAAATCGGCTACGCCCTTTGCGGAGGGGATGTGATGGCTCAAAATCCCAATTGGTGCCAGCCCCTGAGTAAATGGATGACTTATTTTCTGCAATGGATTCATGCGGCCGAGCCGGAGGACTTGCTGCAGGCCAGCATTTTCTTCGATTTTCGGTGCGGGTACGGTGATGGCCAACTGGTCGATTCCCTGCGCGACCATCTCCACGGCGCCATTGGCCGGTGGTCGGGCTTTCTGCGCCATATGACAGAAAACGCCCTCTACTTCAAACCGCCGCTGGGCTTTTTCCGTAATTTTGTGGTGGAATCCAAAGGCGAGCATCGCGATGCGTTCGATATTAAGAGCGCCATGATGCCCATTGTCGATTTTGCCCGGGTTTATGCGCTCAAAAACGGTATAACGGCGACCAATACGTTGGATCGCCTGGCTTTGCTGCAGGACAAGGGGAGTATCACTCAAGAGGAGTATATTGAGATGGAAAAGGCGTACAGCTTTTTAATGCAGCTGCGCCTGACACGCCATGTTACTGCTGCAACGGAGCACCACAAGAAACCGGATAATTTCATCAACCCCAAACTGCTGAGCCGGATCGAACAGACCATGCTCAAAGAGATCTTCAAGCGGGTGGAGAAGTTTCAGGGGAAGATGCAATTCGACTTTATCGGATAGAAGCCATTTGCGAAAGTCTTTTGGCCTAATCTGGGGGTTGGGTCCGGCTTCCAAATCTTCGATATACTGCAGTATGTCACGCTGATGGCGTGATTTGAAAACCGGCCCTGCCTGCATCTTGAACCAAAATCCGTTCTGTAGATGGCTTCTATTTGAATTTACTTCCCAGATCCATTCCCAATGCGAGGGCCGTGCGGTTCATCTCCAGAAAGCTGCCTGGGATGCGCTCTTTGAGTGTCGTCATGATCGATTCGGGTTTGACGAGTTCGGTCAAGGAGATGATGGCCCCCAGCATGCAGATGTTCAATACGATGGGCTTGCCGATTTTCTCCATCACCGTGTCGTAAAGGGGGAGTTCTGCTTGACGGGCATCCACCTTGCGTGACGTCTCCACCCAGTGGGGATCGGTGACGAGCAGGCCACCCGGCCGAATGATGCTCCGGAATTTGTTGTAAGCGGTCTGGGTCAGGCAAACCAGGGTATTGGGCTGGAGCACTTTGGGGAAATCAATGGTGTCGCTTGAGATAATCACGTCCGATCGGGTGGCCCCGCCGCGAGCCGCGGCCCCGTAGGACTGCGACTGTACGGCATTGAGATTTTCATGAACCACCGCCGATTCGGCCAGGATGATAGCCGCAGTGATCACCCCTTGCCCGCCGGAACCGGAAAAAACCAGTCGATATCGTTCCATGTTCACTCCGTTTGCGCCCTGCTTATAATTTTATCGTATTCCCGACAATACTCGGGAAGATCTTTTTCGACGATGACACCGCGCTCGATCAGGGAGGGATCCGCTTCTAATTTCTTGGATCCCACCGGGACGGTGTGTTCCTTGAACCAACGCATCATGTCGGCGGCACTGCCCAGCTTGTTTTTTCGGCCGAAATAGGTCGGACATTGGCTCATGATTTCCACCACGGCAAATCCTTCATGCAGGATCGCCTGCCGGATGATGTCGGCGATCTGATGAACGTGGTAAGTCGTGCTGCGCGCCACAAAGGTGGCGCCGGCGGCTTTGGCCAGTTTTACCACATCAAACGCCTGGTCGATATTCATGTAGGGTGCTGTCGTGGCCAGGGTGCCCTCGCCGGACAAGGGTGAATACTGACCGCCGGTCATACCGTAGATGCGGTTGTTCATCACGATGGCGGTGATGTCGATGTTGCGGCGGGCAGCATGGATAAAGTGATTGCCCCCGATGGAAAGGGCGTCTCCGTCGCCCATGGGCACGATGACGTTCAACTCCGGCTTGCTCAGCTTGACGCCGGTGGCAAAAGCGAGTGCCCGGCCGTGGATGGTGTGAAGGCTGTGGAAATCGACATATCCGGAGATGCGCGAGGAGCACCCGATGCCTGATGTCATCACGATTTCATTTTTGCTCATCCCCAACTTTTCCGCCGCGCGGATCAACCCATTCAGGACAATGCCGTGTCCGCACCCGGGACACCACATGTGAGGGAAAAAACGTTCGCGAAGATAATCCTTGACCGCCATGATCACATCCCCCTTCCCATGATGATCCGCAGGGTTTTCTTGATGTCCGCATCGGTGATCAGCTCACCATCGATGCGATTGATCAGGAACACCTTTTCCGGTTCATCGACCGCCAGCTTGACGCTCTGCACCAGTTGCCCCATGTTCATCTCCACCACGCCGATGAATTTCGTTTTCAAACAGGAATCCCGCACGATGTCCCGCGGAAAAGGCCACAAGGTCTGCAGTTCCAGAAGTCCGACCCGCTGCCCTCTTTTTCGCAGATGCTTGACCGCGTGCAAAGCCGATCGGGCCGAAGCGCCGTAGGAGATCAATAGAATCTCCGCGTCATGGAGAAAATAGTTGTTGTAGCGGGCCATTTTGTCGGCATTGTTCTCTATTTTGTCCACCAGGTGGTGGAGCAGTTCATGGACCACATCTGGATTGTCTGACGGGAATCCCCACATATCGTGGTAAAGACCGGTCACATTATATCGGTGCACCCCACCGAAGTCGCTCATGGGCAACCGTCCGTCCTCCCTGGGCAGGTAGGGGTGGAAGTCGATGCCCTCCTTGACCTCGGTTCGCAGGCGGTGCACCAATGGGATCTCGTCGGGTCCGGGGATGACCAGTTTTTCCCGCATATGGCCGATGACTTCATCCAGCAGAAGAACGACCGGTGTGCGGTAGGTTTCGGCGATATTGAAAGCCTCCACCGTAATGTTGAAGACCTCCTGATGGTTGGAAGCGGTCAGCGCGACAATGGCATGGTCCCCATGGGTTCCCCACCTGGCCTGGTTGATATCGCCCTGACTCACATGGGTCGGGTTGCCGGTGGATGGCCCGCCGCGTTGGACATTGACGATAACGCAGGGGATCTCCGCCATGACGGCATATCCCAGCGCCTCCTGCATCAATGAAAAACCAGGACCGCTGGTGGCTGTCATCACCTTGTTTCCGGTCAACGACGCACCGATGATGGCGCAGATCGAAGCAATTTCATCTTCCATCTGGATAAACTTGCCGCCCACCTTCGGGAGGCGAAGCGAGAGCAGTTCGGCTACCTCTGTAGAGGGGGTGATGGGGTATCCGGCATAAAAATCGAGCCCTGCATATAGGGCGCCATAGACACACGCTTCGTTTCCCTGGACAAACTTAACGCTACCCTTCATTTTGATCGCCTTTTGCTTTCGTCTCTTCTTCAATATCTACTTCCACCGCCAGATCAGGGCAGCGAAGCTCGCACATGCGGCAGGCGATGCAATCCTCGAGGCGCGCTGCCACGGCTTTTTCCTTCTGGTCCAGTTCCAATACATTTTTAGGGCAGAAAGCGACACAGACGCCGCACCCCTTGCACCATTCCCGATCGATGCGGTGATCCTTAAGCTTTTTATTGGCCATTGGGATGAGCCCTCACATCTTAAGATAATTTATGTTCGACTTCATTATAGCTGCATTAGATCGGTTGTGGCCATTTGTAAACCCCAAAAAGATATTAGGTTATCCCTATCGTTGCAAAAGTCGGAGGGCTCCAGAGCATAGACGCCAAGGGCGCAGCCGTAGTCAACCTACTGCAAGCCCTTGGCAACGACGGATCTGGAGTCCTCCGGCTTTCCCGCAGGGAAAAATAGATGGCATCCAATAGACCCAATCCTTCAGTGTACTGTTGGTCTATTGCTCAAACGGATCCCTCATGCGCTATTTGTCAAAGGTTCATAAGGCTTTATAGACCTTTTGCCATCTTTTTTATGCAAAGATAGGGTTACGATCCCGGACTGCTTACAGCCCGAACATAATAGGGCGCGCTGAAGTCCTGCCATCCCACAAAGCCCAGTTCCATGTCCACATAGTAAGCCGAAACATAGGAACGGCGGTCGATGCTCCAAATCCAGCGTTGGGTCACTCCAAAGAGCGGTTCGATGCACAGTGCATTGCCTTGGGGAATCGGCGTGAGCAGGGTGACCAGTTCATCAATGGTGGGGATTCGCCAATTTTGGATGCCCCCATGGGTATTTTCTTTCAGCCGGTGGACATAAAGATGCGCCTCCTGCCAATTTCGGGGATAAGCCGACCCGGTTTTTTGCCAGATCAGACCCGTGGCGCGGTCTTCGACGATGTCATCGCTGTACTGAATCAGGTCATTGTGAATATAGGATTTGGGCTGCCATAAGTGATCCAATTCAAACCGGGCGGCCGCCTGCCGGGTACGCAGCTTCACCGGGAAATGCCGCCGCGACGATGCCGTTCGACGCGGCGCGGGATGCGGTTGCAGCCGCAGATCCGGATAGGCGCAGCTTTTCTCCTTCTGCTCTTGCCAATGCTGTCGCAATTTGAAAAGGGCGGATTGCATCGCCGCAGCGGTCGCAAAACGGTCTTCGGGTCGTCGCGCCAGAGCGCGCGCCAAAAATTCATCCCAACGTTCGTCCAGGTCCGGATTCAGCCGGCTGGGAGGACGGTAGCCCTCCTCTGAATCGTGGAGATAGGGAAGGCGGCTGGTGAGCATGCGATAGCACATCACCGCCACTGAGAAGAGATCGGAGCGCGCGTCCACGTGATCGGGGTCGGCCGCTTGTTCGGGTGCGGCATAATAGGGTGAGCCCACATTGAGATTGGACGGCCCGGCAAAGGCTTCATTGCGGATTTTGGAGAGACCGAAATCGCAGATTTTGAGAGTATCCCGCGCGGTGACCAGCACATTAAACGGTTTAATGTCGCGATGGAGGATGCCGGCATCATGAAGGCAATCCAAGCCGTCGAGGATTTGCCGGGTGTAGTCCAGCGTTTTGTCTACCCGGATCGGCCTGGATGGCGCTTCGAGGGTGTAGAATTCCCCCATCATGGTGCCAAGGTTGTTGGGATAGTAGTCCATGACGAAGAACGGTTTACCGTCGTGTTCATCATAGTCGTATACGGAGACGATGTTGGGGTGATTCAAGCCGGCCATGGTGACGGCTTCATGGGTGAACAGGTTGCGCAGTTTTTCAATCCCCATGAGTTCGGTCACCAGGGGATCCGGGTCCAGTAGTTTGAGGGCGGCAATTTTGTCGATGACCGGCAGCCGGACCTTGAACACCCGGCCCATGCCCCCGCGTCCCAGCAGCCCTTCAATGATGTAACGCCCGATTGTCTTCATTACCACAATCGATCGGCGTGGGTTTGCGGCAGGCCCGCCGCCTGGATCTTGGCCACCGCAGCGGCAATGTCATAGGGGACAAATCTTATCTCGAGCTGTCGAAGGTCAGTGTCATAGATGGCATACTTGGCATTATTATTGCCGTCGCGGGGTTGGCCGACACTTCCCACATTGACGATGTAGCGATTCTGGACGTCTAAAACCGTTATGCCTTTTTTGAGGGGGTGGCGTTCGACTTGACGGCCGTCAAAAGAGACGAAATCAAGGTCATGGGTGTGACCGACGAAACAGACCGACTCTTCCATGGCTTTTAGGGTTTTAATAAGGGCGTGGGGGGCTTTTTGAAAGAGGTAGGTCCTCACCGACTCCGGCGGATAGCCATGGACGCATCGACACCCTTCGACCACCAGGCTGCGCGGCAAGCCCCGGATGAAATCGATGGATGCATCACTCAGGGTGGCGATGGTCTTTTCCACCGAGGTGCGCGCCATTGGGTTGAACCAGTTCAAGTGTTTTTTGTCACAAACCGCCAATTCATGGTTGCCAAGGGTGGTCGGTATCCGCCGTCCCATCACCTCCACCAATACAGCCTCTGAGTCCGCACCGTAACCGATGCAGTCACCGATGCAAACTGTTTCATTGATATCGGCGTTTGCCATATCGGCGAATACAGCCTGGAGGGCCTCGATGTTCCCATGAATATCGGATATAAGGGCTAACCGCATTCCCATCCCCGCATTAAAAGTTTTGCAGAGCAGGATAAATCATAAAAGACCAAAGTACCACCCAATTATTTGAGGGCCGAAAAAAAGATACACAATGGCGCCGATGGAGAGAAAAGGGCCAAAGGGCAGGGCCATCTTCATTCCTTTCCTGGCGCGTACCATCATGATGACGCCCACCACCGTACCGATGAACGAGGAGGCCATCACGGTAAATAAAACGCCTTTCCAGCCGAGAAAAGCGCCGATCATGGCCAATAATTTAATGTCTCCGCCGCCCATGCCGTCTTTGCCGGTCAGAAAGTTATATCCCCAGGCGATGGAAAGCAATATGCCGCCGCCGGCCGCGATACCGATCAGGGCGTCTGTCCATGACAGATCAGGCACCAGGAAGCTGGCGGCAAACCCGATGGGAATGCCCGGCAGGGATATGATATCCGGAATGATACGGTGGTCAATATCGATAAAGGTGATCACCAGCAATGCCGCAATGAAAAGGAAATAGATGGCGGCGGCAGGGCTCGGCCCGAACTGCAGCCAGGTAATCATGGCAAAGAGACCGGTGAGCAGTTCAACGATGGGATACCGAATCGAAATGGTCGCCTGACATCCCCTGCAGCGACCACGGAGCAAAAGATAGCTGATCACCGGAATATTGTCATACCATCGGATGGCGGTGCCGCACCTTGGGCAAGCGGAAGGCGGTCGAACAATGGAAGTGCCTTCGGGCAGCCGGTAAATGCAGACATTCAAAAAGCTGCCGATGCACATACCGATGATGAGCACATAGCCGCTAATCAAGAAGGAACTCATAAAAGTATTCCATTGTTATCGGTCGGTTCCCGCCCGGATGCCGCAGCCAAAACAGCTTCCGGTGTGTCAGATGCGCTTTCGTTCTCTTTTGCGTCTTGTTATGTTTTGGAGAATCGACGGTTCCCTTCATAAAAAAGGCATTGTTTTTAATTGACGATGGTTGTAGGGGGCTTTCA
>JARRKU010000048.1:0-8277 GCA_037387725.1 Desulfobacteraceae bacterium | reverse complement strand
AATCAAGATGGATGTTGTCAATCTGGGGTTATGTCTTATAATAAGCGGTTAATATTATTTAAATATGGGTTAGTATGGAAGTGGCACCACATGAGCCCGGTATCGGACCGATGGCATCTTTAACAAAACCCGTTGAAGTGGCTGCACACAACGAACGAAACAGATTACCTGGCAATGGAGAAACAATGGCCGAATCAGATAAAGACGATCTTATCAGCATTATAGAAGAAGATATTGGCGATACGGAAATTCCCACCTCTCTGCCGATGCTGCCGGTGAGGGATGTGGTGATTTTTACGGATATGCTCTTGCCCCTGTTTGTGGGACGCGAAAAATCCATCCGGGCGGTGGAATTGGCGGCTTCCAAAGACCGATTTTTATTTGTGGCCACCCAACGGGATCCGGATATAGAAGATCCCAAGTCAGACGACATTTTCACAGTGGGAACCATCAGCCGCATCCTGCGGATGCTGAAACTGCCCGACGGTCGTGTCAAAGCATTGGTGCAGGGATTCGCCAAGGCACGCATTAAGAAATATGTCCAGAAACGCTCCTTTTTCCGCGTAAAGGTCGAAATCCTCGACGAGCCCAATGTGGCCTATCCCGAATTGGAGATCGAAGCGCTCATGCGCAATGTGCGGGAAAATTCCGAGAAAATTCTGGCGCTTCGGGGTGAATTAAGCGGCGATGTCGGCAGCATACTGGAGAGTATTGAGGAGCCCGGCAAACTGGCCGATCTGGTGGCTTCCAACCTTCGCCTCAAGATCGAAGACGCCCAGCAGGTGATCGAGTTGCTCGATCCGATGGAGCGGTTGCGCAAAGTGCATGACCTGCTCTCCCATGAAGTGGAACTGTCGGCCATGCAGGCGAAAATCCAATCCGACGTTAAGGACGAAATCTCCAAAAGCCAACGCGACTATTTTTTGCGCGAGCAGATGCGCGCCATCCACAAAGAACTGGGTGAATTGGACGAAAAATCCCAGGAGATAGAAGAGTATCGCAAACGCATCAAAAAAGCGCGGATGCCCAAGGAGGCGTTTGAAGAGGCCGATAAACAGCTCCGTCGTTTGGACCAGATGCATCCGGATTCGGCCGAATCATCGGTGGTTCGAACCTACCTCGACTGGATCACCGAGTTGCCGTGGAACAAGACCACCAAGGACGTTCTGGATATTCGGAAGGCCCAAGAGGTGCTCAACCGGGACCATTTTGGGCTGGAAAAGATCAAGGATCGTATTTTGGAGTACCTGAGCGTTCGCAAATTAAACCCGGACCTCAAGGGCTCCATCCTCTGTTTCGTAGGACCGCCAGGCGTGGGGAAGACCTCACTGGGGCAGGCCATCGCCAAGGCGATGCGTCGGAAGTTCATTCGCATCTCCCTTGGGGGGATTCGGGATGAAGCCGAAATACGCGGCCATCGCCGGACTTATATCGGCGCCATGCCCGGTCGCATCATCCAGGGACTCAAAACCTGCGGCTCCAATAATCCGGTGTTTATGATGGATGAGATCGACAAACTGGGAGCGGATTTCCGCGGCGACCCCTCATCCGCCTTGCTTGAGGCGCTTGATCCCGAGCAGAATGACGCCTTTTCAGATCATTACCTCAATCTGTCTTTTGATTTATCCAAGGTGATGTTCATCCTGACGGCCAACGTGACCGACACCATCCCATCGGCCTTGCTGGACCGCATGGAGGTGATCAACCTTTCCGGATATACCGAAGATGAGAAGGTGATCATCGCACAGGAACACCTGGTACCGCGGCAGCTCAGGGAAAACGGCCTTAAACCGCGGCAGCTTTCCATCACGCAGAATGCATTGCGGCGCATGATCAGCGAGTATACGTCTGAAGCCGGATTGAGGAATTTTGAGCGGGAAATCGCCTCCTTATGTCGCAAAGTGGCCCGCCGGATCGCCGAAGGCAAAAAAGGGCCGTTCAGCATAAATCGATCCGGCTTGCAAAAATATCTCGGTGTTCCCAAGTATTACCCGGAACTCGACCAGGAGCAAAGCCAGATCGGACTCTCAACCGGGCTGGCGTGGACCCAGGTCGGCGGAGAAGTGCTCTATGTGGAAGCCAGTCTGATTCGCGGAAAGGGCGATCTGATCATCACCGGGCAAATCGGGGATGTCATGCAGGAGTCGGCACGGGCGGCGCTAAGCTACACACGCGTTTACCTTGATCATATCGGGGTGAATACCAATACTTTGGAAAATAAGGATATTCACATCCATGTGCCGGCCGGCGCCATTCCTAAAGACGGTCCGTCTGCCGGTACGGCCATGGCGACCGCATTGATATCCGCCATTACCCAGCGTCCGGTGAACAAGGATGTGGCCATGACCGGAGAGATCACACTGCGCGGCCGCGTGCTGCCCATCGGCGGACTCAAGGAAAAAGCGCTGGGCGCCCTGCGGGCCGGTATCAAAACCGTGATCATACCAGCTAAAAACAAGAAGGAGCTGGCCGAAATCCCGCCGGTGATCAAGCGGAAGTTGAAGTTCATTGCCGTTTCCAACATGGATGAGGTGTTGTCGGTTGCCTTGTTGCCGCCTGAGAAAAAGCCGCGGCGCAAGGCCAAACGCGCCGCCTCACGGAAAAAATAAACGATGCCCACTTGTCTGTTGGCCGTGGATACAGCCACTGAAATCTGCGGTGTTGCCACATCCATCGACGGCCGTGTTCAAGCCGAACTGATGCTGAGCAGAGGCGCAACCCACACCCGGTCCGTGCTCTCGGCTATCGATACCGTGCTGGAAAATTCTGGCCTGACGGTTGGAGATCTGGATGCATATGCGGTAAGCCGGGGACCTGGAAGCTTCACCGGTTTAAGGATCGGCATCAGTACCGTCAAAGGCCTGGCCTTTGCCACCGGAAAACCGATGGTGGGGATCTCGACCTTGGAAGTGTTGGCCCACCAGGCGGCTGGCAATGCGTATCTTGTCTGTCCCATGATGGATGCCAGGCGCAAGGAGGTATATTGGACTTTGTACCGCCGAACAACCGAGGGTATGACGGCCATCATGGAGGAGCGGGTCGGTCCGGCGACAGAGATCGCCGAATTCACGAAAGAGGCCTGTCAGTTCATCGGAAATGGTGTGCCGCCTTACCGGGATGCCCTCCAAAAACAACTGACCTGCTCTGCGCAATGGACGCCGGATGAGTTGAATCATCTCCGCCCGACAGTGCTGGCGAGGCTGGCGTGGCGGCGGTTGCAGGAAGGCAAAACAACTGACACCCGTAGCTTTAAGCCGGTCTACCTGCGTAAATCCGATGCAGAGCTTCAGCGGAAAGACTGAACGTCCGATATCAGATATTGAACATCCGATGCGCAAGGCGATTCTATGCAAAGGATGCATGCAATGGCCTTGAAAATTGGGCTTTTTATTGACACCCGGGCCTAAAATGGGTACGTCTATAAAGTTTATTAAATGTTAGAAACCCTTGCTAGGTTGCTGGACAGGATGTAGGATTGGTTGTACACACAAATCCAGCTGGCGATCCAAAGGTGGATAACAGGGGGAGTACATGAGAACCAGACGCGGCAGTTTAAGAAGGGACCGTCTCAGACGCAGTATTTATCTGTTGCCCAATTTGTTCACGGCATTGAACCTGTTTTGTGGTTTCTTTGCCATGGTGGCGGCCATTGACGGTAAATTTGTTGCGGCCGCCTACGCCATCATCGTGGCCGGCATTTTTGATAACCTGGATGGAAAAATTGCCCGGGTGACGCACAGCACCAGCAAGTTCGGTGTGGAGTTCGACAGTCTCTGCGATCTGGTTTCCTTCGGTGTCGCCCCAGGACTCATGATGTATTTGTGGGCTTTGCAACCCCTTGGCCGTATCGGCTGGCTGGCCGGGTTTCTGTTTGTGGCGTGCGGGGCGTTGCGTCTGGCGCGTTTCAATACCCAGGTTGGGACGGTGGACAGCCGTTATTTCGTCGGGCTGCCCATACCCGCTGGAGCTGGGATGAATGCGGTCACGATACTGTTTTGCCATAAGGTTGGTGTGGAACCCAATGCGTATCCACTGGTTTTCCTGATCATGCTGTACACGCTTTCATTTTTGATGGTCAGCACCATCAAATACCCCAGCTTCAAGAATGCGGACGTGTTGCGCAACAAGAATTTTAACGTATTGGTGGCGGCCATTCTGGTTTTGATCTTCATCGCGGCTCAACCGCCGGTGGCACTCTTTTTGTTCGGCGTCATGTACATATCCTCGGGACCGATCGTAACGTTAAGGCATCAGCGATTGGCGCGGCGCCAGGCCGAAGACGGGGCCCAGGAGGAAGATCAAAAACCAAGTCCTTTATAAAAAACACCTGATGACATTTTGAGGACAATCTTGATCTTGATTGGCTTTTAGCCAAGCGGATGGTCTATTTTGAAATTTATGCCTTGGATGCGCTGCGCATCGGGTTCCAAATAGTAAAAACAAAGGAGAAACAAGCTTGGAAAGAACCCCAATAACCCGCTCCGGATACGAGAAATTGAATGAGGAGCTGCGATATTTGAAAACGGTGGAACGACCGCGCGTCATCCAGGCCATTGAAGAGGCCCGCGCCCATGGTGATCTCTCTGAAAATGCCGAGTACGATGCGGCCAAAGAACGGCAGGCCTTTGTTGAGGCCAGGGTCAATGAGTTGGCTTTCAAGCTGAACAGTGCCGATGTCATCGATCCCGAGAAACTGCCCAAGGATCGGGCGGTATTTGCCAGTCGGGTTCTATTGGAGAATATCGATACCGGGGAAGATGTAGAGTATATGCTTGTGGGCCCGGAGGAGTCGGATATCGATAAAGGCTTGATCTCCATTGCGTCCCCGCTGGGCAAAGCCCTTGTGGGGCGCAAGCCGGGCGATGAAATCACCCTCCAGGCGCCTGGGGGCAAAAGGGTATATGAACTGGTTGAAATTCTATGACACCGCATCTGTTTGATGCGCGGCAACTCAACCCATAAATTAAGATTAACCTATCAGTGAGCAAAACGTGGCGTCTGCAGTGCAGCGCTGCCGGGACGGAGGTCAGAGTGGCTCGAATAACCATTGAGGATTGTTTGAAGCGAGTGGAAAACCGGTTTAAGCTTGTGCATATGGCAGCAGCCAGGGTGCGCCAGATACGGGAAGGCTCGGAGTATCTGGTCAGCTCCCCCAAGAACGAAGATATCGTCGTCGCCCTGCGTGAGCTGGCGGCCGGCAAGGTGATTAACCGGTTGCTGAAGAGTAGTCGGATCCATGCGATAGCGCGTGCCGAAGCAAAATCTTACAGAAAAGCTGCTCAACCGCAAAATGGGCAGTGCCATGAGCCACTACCGGATGGTGGACGATGGCGATCGGATCGCGTTGGGCCTGTCGGGTGGCAAAGACAGCTGGACGCTATTATGGCTGCTCAGCCGTTTGCGGCTTCGGGCGCCCATCGATTTTGAAATATATCCCATCTTCATCGATCCCGGGTTTGAAGGTGGGCCGGCGGGCGTCATCGCCGATCATGGCCGACACATGGGGTTCGATGTCCGCATTGAGCAGACCGACCACGGGAAAGTGGCGCACAGTGAGATCAACAGGGAAAATCCCTGCTTCCTCTGCTCCCGGCTCAGGCGCAAAAGGTTGTTTGAGATCGCCGATGAACTGGGATGCCGCAAGCTGGCACTGGCCCATAACAAGGACGATTTGATAGAGACACTCTTCCTGAATATATGTTATGGGGGGGAGATCAGCACCATGGTACCGTCCCAGCCCTTTTTCAATGGCGACTTGACTGTGATACGCCCCATGGCGTATGCCGATGAGGAGACGATCCTTGCCTTTTCCCGGGAGATGGCTTGGCCGATCAAAGCGAACCCCTGCCCCAGTGCCGGGACTTCGAAGCGCGCGGAGATGAAACAATGGCTGGGACGGCTGTATCGCAGCAACCCGAATATCAGAGGGAACATCTTCCACGCCATGCACCATGTGAAACGAGACTATCTTTTGAACATCATTCCCAATCCCCCGGATAGAAAAGCGTGACGGAAGATCAAGCGATTATGAAAGATGTCCAGAACCAGCGCGACAACCGCAACATCCCCATAGATAAAGTCGGCATTAAGAATCTTCGCTACCCCGTAGTGGTCCTCGACCGTCGGGAGGGGCGCCAGCATACCGTGGCATCCATCAATATGTATGTGGATCTTCCCCACGAATATAAGGGGACCCACATGAGCCGCTTCGTGGAGATGCTGCATTTGTTGAAATCGGAAGTTTCGCTGCAGAAATTTTCGGAGATTCTGGCGCAGATGAAGGCGCATCTCAATGCCGCATCCGCCCACCTCGAAATTACCTTTCCCTACTTCATCGAGAAAAAAGCACCGGTGAGCGGCGCACCCGGTTTAATGGACTATACCTGCCGTATTGCCGGCACCACCAACTCGGACAATGAAGTCGACCTGGTTTCGGAGGTGAACGTGCCCATATCCTCGGTGTGCCCCTGCTCCAAAGAGATCAGCGATGAGGGCGCGCACAACCAGCGCGGCGAGGTACAACTGCAGACGCGCTTTAAACGGTTTATCTGGCTGGAAGACATGATTGAGCTGGTGGAATCGTGTGCTTCCTGCGATGTCTTTTCAGTGCTCAAGCGGGTCGATGAAAAGCGGGTGACCGAATACAGCTATGACAACCCGAAGTTTGTGGAAGATATCGTTCGGGACATCGCCTTCCGTTTAAAGAAGGATGAGAATATTACCTGGTTTTCCGTCAGCGCTGAAAATTTCGAATCCATCCACAACCACAGCGCCTACGCGCATATCGTCAGCGGCAGTGCGCCCGGGTTCTGACGCTGTCTTATTGCAAGTCTATTCAGGGCAATCGCATGTAAAAGGCCTGAACGTCCAACGTCGAACAAGGCATTCTGCCGGTTTATATATTGGCAGAGCGCAGCGATTCATCTTTCGACGTTCGATGTTGAACGTTCGATGTTCAATGTTCAAAAGGCAAAGACTGGTGCCGGGCCAAAGCATTTATTGCACAAAAGTTACATGCGATTGCCCCGCAGATCTATTGCAACTCCTTTTCGAGAGCCTTCATAATGCGGCGGGTGCTCTTGCCCGGCGTGTTCAATATGACCACGAATCTATATAGGCTGCCATCCTTGGACGCAATGTAGCCGGCGCGGGAGCGGATACCCTTGAGATGGCCGGTTTTGTAGTACTGCCGGTTCTGTTTCCGCATGAGCGCATGATATGGGTAAAATCGGTTCAGGACCGTCATCATGGCCCGGGCGCTGATCCGGTTTTGGCGCGATATGCCTGAAGCTTCCACAATTTTCACCTTGCGCAGCTTGAGGGTATCGTGGCTGTAGGTTCTCAAAACAGCCAAACCCTTGTCCATGGAAGCCGGCGGTCCTTTGGTTTCCGCCCCCATGATCAGCAAAATCTGGTTGGCGATAAAGTTGTTGGAATACTCCAAGAGCCTGGATACCGCCTGGGCCAGATCGACCTCTGATTGGTACTGCCAGATTTTTCGGTCCTGGACCGGCAAAACCCTGCCCTGAAGGGTGGTTCCCTGCACGGTTGTGCCGCTCCGATTCAAAAAATAGCGAAACATCGCGCCGGTATAGTCCAGGGCTTCGTCGCGGCCGGCCGCCAGCGTTATACGGCCGGAGGTAAGGCCCGACGCCTCGATCAAGGGAATGACGGACGGCAGCAAAGGGGTCTGGGGTTCATCACTGACCCATCGCCCGTTGCGTCGGGTAAATGCCACCGTGTTGAAATTGACGCACAATGCACCGTTGGGTGCATCATAGGGTTCCAGGGAGCTGCCCCGGCCGGGGATGCGAATCGGCTGGCTGAAATACGTATCGTCCAGGATGATATTGCGGACCGTATCCACCTGTGCGGCCAGGCGGGCGGTGATAACCGCCAGCCGCTCGGAAACCAGCAATGGATCGCCGTAGCCTTTTATCTTGAGATTGTTTTCCGGATCGATAAAAAATTCGGTCTTGAAGCTATAATCGGCCCCCAGCGTCTCGATGGCGGCCAGGCTGGTCAATATTTTCAGAATGGAGGCCGGGATTCTCTCTTTGTCCGCGTGGAGTTCCACCAATGTCCTTCCGGCGGCGGTTTCCACCAATACGCTGTCCCTATGACCCACCATGGGCGCAATTTTTGCCTGGAGTGGAGAAGTCCCGGCTGCCGCAGCCGGCAGCAGTGCCAAGGTGCATTGGCATATCCACCATGCGGCCAACCATGCGACGTATGTCCATCCATTGGGTCTCGGAGCCACTGCATTTCCTCCCTCTG
>JARRKU010000047.1:14287-58913 GCA_037387725.1 Desulfobacteraceae bacterium | reverse complement strand
CAACAGATCAGACCCATCCAACGCGGCAGGCGTCCCCAGATGGACACAAAGAGAAAATGGGCTGCGCATGCTGCCAGGATGGTGATTATCCCAAGTTCGAAATATCCGGGTATTTGGGCCGGCGAAAAGAGTGCGAACAGCCCGATGCACATGGGAATACAAATATGCCCGTCGCCGATCTGAGAGCTGTACACGATGTCGGCCCTTTTGGCACGGGCATAATAGACCGCCAGAAGTCCGTTGGGCAGCACCATCAAAATACCGCTGAGCCAACCAAGATTGTCGAAGACCAGCCAGCCGTTTCCATTCTTTGGTATCCACGCCACCAAATTTTCAATGGCACCAAACACGGCTGCCGCGCCCACCATAACTATAAGAAAATCCAATAACATCGATAACTTCAGAGAGCGTCCGCGCTGTATATTGTGCTTGAGTACGTCGAATATATGAAAAACCTGCCAAAATATGAATATTCCGACCAAGACCAAACCGTCGCTGAAATCCAGCACATGATCCCGCGAAAGTGCCCAAAGCGTCCCGGTAAAAAACAGAACCGCCAACAGGGTCAACAATAGTGATAGGTGATTGAGCCGGTGGGTTTTATGCGGCAGAGCATTGCCCCCGCCGGAGCGTCTTCCGGGAAAAATATCGAGCCCCCAAATCAGGGCCGGAAGACCAATGAGAAGTGTCAAGTTGGTCACGTTATTAACGAGACAGTTCTCAAGTACCAGTTTACCATTTCCACCGCTTCTTCCCATTATATAAGCGAATATTAGGTTAGAAAATCCTGATGCATAGGGCATGATCAAGGTGCCGAGGAGCGTGCCTTCCAGGCCTTTTTGCTCCATTGCCCCCAAACGCCAGATCATAACGAATGAGGCGCCCATGAATATGAGCAGAGAAAAGTAGGGATCAAAGGAGGCAAGATGCCGCCACCCGGCAGTCAGATTAAATGAGATGTCAGCCACCCATGCAGGCCATTGGATTTTCATGGAGATGTGCGCCTTGGGATATCAGATTGGGATTAACCGGCCACCAGTTGTTTCCACCGATTATTCAGCAATCGATACTCATCAACCAGTTTTTCCAGCAAATCCACATCACTTCTGGCAATATCAAGTTTTTCTGCATAGGTATAGATTTTACCCCGCTCCGGCAAGGAGAGGTTGCCGTCAAGGGAAGCAAGGGCGATGGCATCCTTCAGAATCACCAGTGCAGTCAGACGGGTCACTTTCTGACGTTCAATGGCATAGTCCTTGTCGATGGTTTGGAAAAAATGTTCGCTATCCAGCCCCAAATTGTCTGCCCGACGGCGAACAAAATCATACTCTGGAGGACCATTTTCCTTGTCTGCCTTGGCGATGGCAACCAGGATGCTTAAATACGTACGCGGATCAAAGTTTCGGGTTTTGGCATCTACGAAGTTCAGATCCATACAATGATCTCCCTCCTCGACAATCAGGAATGGTCAGTAATTGGGGCCGTGGCCGGTTTTACTCGTCTGGCAGAGGCATTGCCCCCCTACTCCATATCAAACTCTTTCATTCCAAACCAGTAGCCGGTGTTCATGACGTAATCCAGTTCCGCCTGAACCGCCGCAATATGGCCATTTTCTATCTCAAGAAATCGCTCAAACATTTGTTTGGTTTTCCCTTTGTAATCCGACATAATTTTATTATAAAATTCAGATGTTCTCACCTCAACCTTCAATGCATTACTTAACATCTGCTGCAGAACGCCGCGATCCTCCACAGACAAGTGCTTTTCAGCATCGGCAAGGCACATTTCAATCTCTGTGGCTGACGGTACACGCGTTTCGATATGAGGGAACCGCATCTCTCCGCTATTTTGCAGTTCCTCGAGTCGAGCCCGCAGATAATCCATGTGATATTGCTCATCATCCCTGAGCATGGCAAAGAACCGCTTTCCAGCCGCATCCTTGCAGTCTTCATGGGATTTGACGTAGAGATCCCGAATTTTACCCTCGAGTGAGATGGCAGCTATAACGGCTTGTTCCAAACTCATGTCCGGCCTCGCGTGTAAGAATTGATTGTAGTCGGCAATGGGTTATAAGGAAACCCAAAACTATCATTGCTTTAAACCTAAAAAACCCTTAATTTTATTTAAGAGAGGCGTTCGAATTTTGACCTTCAGCAACAGATCGCCGGATTGGGCGCCGTGGGTCCCCTCCTCACCCATTCCATTTAAACGGATAAATTGCCCATCTCGAACACCCTTGGGGATCTGAACCACCAGCTTTTTTTCCCTTGCCCGGTGATAGTAAGCATATGGCCCCCCTTGAAATGCGAATTCCGGCTGCAGGACGATTTCGTCCCTCAGGTCCCCGCCCTGCTGGGGAAAATAAAGACCGGTCAATTTTCGCAAGATCTTTTGCGCGAATTTGCCCGCCATACTATTCCTGTTTTTCCCTGACTGCCCTTCTTGCCATCGAGAATTAAAAACGAATCCACTTCCATGCCTTCCGGACTGTTTGAATTCAAAGCTATGCCCCCCCTGCCCGTAAAAATCCTTGAATATATCCTCAAACCCTCGCAATCCAAATCCCCGTGCCATCTCTTCAAAAATCTGATGAATGTCGGAATCGCGAAAAATATCCTGCTCTGAGAAGCTCTGTCTAAACTGACTTCTGGCACTGTCTCCATATTGCCGGTACAACATGTCGTATTGCTTGCGCTTCCCAGGATCAGACAGTACCGCATACGCTTCGTTGACCGCCTTCATCCTTTCAGGGGCTTGTGCACTCTTGTTGCGATCAGGATGGTATTCAAACGCCAGCTTCCGATAGGCGGCTTTGATTTCTTGATCCGATGCGTCTGCGGATACATTCAACTCCTCATAATAATTGCTGTTACTCATGGGATGACTTTCTCTTATTTTTCAGGTTGGCCTTTAAGTTCAGCGGCACTGCGACCGATATAAGCATCAACCCAGCCGGGTTCGGTTCTATCATAAGCATTAATTAATGGCAAAAAAGCGAATCCATGCGACAACAACTCATTCTGACCATATCTCTTTGCATCATCCTTCTCGCAGCCGTGTGCGTCAAACTGGCCTATTTTCCCGAACTCCACGGCCATACAGCCTATTATTTTCATTCGACCTTTTGGATATGCGGATTGCTGATCATCATCATTTCTCTGAACATGCTTTGGAATTCATTCACCGATAGGAAAGGGGCAAAAAAATACCGCCCGTACGCATTTTGGCCCAACCGACGCAATACTTTTCGCATCATCTATCCCGCATACGCCCGGCCGACGCTCATCGTGGCGTCCATCGACGGTCTGGACAAACGGCAATTGGAATTTTCAATCGTAGATCTTTCCCAGGAGGGCGGCTGCTTTATTGACGACGGCAGTCTGGGGGCGATGAAAACCTTTTCCGGATCCATTCGATTTCGAAGCGGTGACACCGTATCTGTCTCAGGCGAATTTATTCGCAAGCGGAGCAACCATATCAGTGTACGTTTCAACCACGCCATCGGCTGGCCCATCCTGCTTGAAGAGCAGCGCCGGATTCTTGTCCAAATGAAGCCCATTCCTCGACACCTTTCCTGATTGCTTGATGACTCACCATCGTCACGAAGATTGCGCCATTTGAACTTAACGCCACTGCCCCACCCGACTATCAATACGACACCTATATTTGCGAATTGCAATTTCATTTTGCATTATGCAATCAATTCTGCGCCGGGTCCAAAAGGCGCAAGGCAGGTAAAAAAGTCTTAACATTCTGTTTTATTTGTATTAATATAAATAGCGAAAAAATAAATATGCTTGGCATGTATTATGCTTCTACACTAACCGAAGCCTAACTTTTTCATCATCTTCCTCTCTTGTTCCGCGGGGTGATGCTCAGGCATCACCCCGCCGCCCCTTTCACCGAGAGGAAAAAAGAAAGGTTTCCACCACCGGTCGTCACGATGAAAGATATGCGATTCGATAGGATTTGAGAACCCCTAAGCCGCTGGTTGGCTTACCGTACAGCCGGCATGTGTACCTTAACCTCCTTATTATTGGTTAGTGCCCAGTAGGTAAAGTCACTTTTAAACTTCCCCTTAACCTGTTGTCGCCGTAAACCAACTTCTCAAATCTTTCAACCGGGCGGTGCCGATCCAGCACCGCCCCCTTTTTTGGCCCCCGTAAAATCAACGTCCACCCCTTTCACAAGCTTCTCCATCAATTTTTGCAGTACATTCACATGGCCGCGCTCTTCCTCGATAATCCGTTCCAGTTGAGCGACGCTGCCCTTCTCCTCTACAAAGGCTTTGAGCATATCGTAGAACAGGATGGTATCCTTTTCGAAGTCCAAGGATTGCGTGAGTACCTCTATTACATCCGTTGCCGAATCAAGTCGATCGCCATCGAGAGAAAAGGTTTTGTCTTCGACCATTTCCTTAAGAAGCGAGCGCCCCATCTCCTCCATTTCCAAAAATTCCTCTGGAACTGCCTTGACTTCAACAGGAAATGATTCAAACCATTTGCCATGGCGATATTCTTCGTCAGCCATCCAATTCAGCGTTTTGGCCAGATTTGGATCTGTGGACCTGTTGGCAGCGGATCGATAGGTTTGTTCACCATTGTGTTCTATCTGAATGGCAATTTGGCAAATATCCTCGATGGTGTACATCCGACTCCTCCTTCATGTCTTTTTTCCCGTTTTTACAGGGCAATTTTGCTATAAATTGCAGCAAATCAGGCGGTGAGGCGTGTCTAGAAAGACAGGAATCTGTATCTCAGCCCCATACCGACAAAATTGGAGCCTGTCGAAATCCCGTCTATGACTCCGAAGACACTGGAACGATGGTGGATTCTGACAAAAACATCCCATGAATGATATTGCGGCACTGTAAACGCCAACTCCACAAGGATGTAATAGAGCAATTGGTTGGTCTCTTTCTCATCTCCTTCTCTTATCTCGAGTTCGGGTTCGGATGCTGCGTAGGATAATCCGTTTCCGAACGCAAAGCTGGTATCCAGATAGCGATCCCATGGGAAGGGAAGCCATCTCAATGTAAATGCGGCATTGACCTCTCCATGGGTCTGCTTGCCAGAATGCCATGCGACCTGACCTTCAACTTCGTATCTGATGGAATCCTTGTAAGTTCCCAATTCTTTTCCAAGGGAGATCGCATAAACATGGGACCGCTCAAAATCGGTGTTGAACCGGACGATCTCGTTAAGTGCGGTATTTGAATATTGACCGGTGTAAAAGCTCACAAACCATTCATCCTCGGCTGAAGCCGAACCATGGAAGAGTGTAACAAAGCCTAAAAAGCAGAATATCTTCATCATATGGTTCAATGGATTCATGACCCGTTTTATTTCGCCAGCATAAAACAACAGCGGTACCCTAACCCGCCGCAGATTAATGTATTAGTTTAATTTATTTATATAAATACCTATCACTATTAATATATATCAATAGTAATAGCTCAGGCTAATCGCACCGAAAGTGTGATCGTCATCCCGCTCCTTGAACTCCCTGGTGCGTTTTACCATTGAATACGTCATCCGAAATCGACCGTAATGCACGGCAATGCCACCCATCAGGTCCATCACAAGTGTCTCTTTGTCCACACTGTGGCTGTCCTGAAACGTGTTTCCATCCAGAAAGATATTGCGGATCACCGCCCTTCCGTCTCCAGCAACAAAAAGATAGATCGCGAAATTGCTCCGCCCATCGTCAAAGAGTCCCGCGCCATTATCAGCGTTGCTGCTGGCAGAGCACCCTGAACGTATGGGGCAAGTGCCGAAATCTTTGGGAACAGACCATCCAATACGAATTTCGGCGCCGGTGTTGGCATGAATGGCGATATTACCGAGTCGCCCCCCCAGGTGGGGGATCACATCGATGCCGAGTCCTCGACTGTTTCCAAAATGCCACAACCGCCAATTGGAAACAAAGGTCAGGTTAATCCCCAGTTCGTCATCCAATTGATTGTCCCATCCATTGGCCCGGTCAACATCTAGAATATCATGAACCAGGCTTTGGGTTCCCTCAGCTTGAGAGGCCGGGCCGAGGATACCGATCTCCAGTACCCAAACATCCCGCCGTAACCCTCTAGTGGAGATGTAACCAAATTCCAGATAAGAATAGCCCGCATATGGACGGTCATTTTCTATCAGATCTGTTCGATCCGTATCCTCGGGAGTGAAAATGCTCTGCCCCATGGAAAACGACGTGGAGCGCTGTGCAGAAGGTTTGTTCATTAGCGGCAAGTGGTCGAACATCCATCCCTTGATGCCGCTCGACTTTTCGATAGATGGGACGTAAGCCTTACTCCAGGTCAATTTTATTCCGTTGGAATAATCCTTATCGGTCCCGGTAAAACTGTCATTCTCCCAGTAGATGGTAAAAGATTTTGCATAGGATTCTGGTTCAATTTGGGACCATGAGATCCGGGGCCATGTACTTATCACCATCACTATCGTAAATCCGATCGCTGCAATACAATTCGTCCTCATGCCCACCTTTTACGATTCAAGCTAAACGATTCATTTAATGATAAATATCCATTCAATGATTAAAATAATAATCAGCCCTCCATGGGTGGCAAGCCTGTCTCCTGACAAACTTTTTTAATATAAAGTCATTATATGTTTTTGATTACTCACGATGCGTGCGTTTGCCTCACGAGGATACCACAGACTTTAATCGATCCACAACGCACTGCCGTCCCAGCGTGGTCAAAATCTTTATAAAATCGGGCCCCACTTCCTGACCTGTTACGGCTGTGCGCACAGCCCCCATCAATTTCCCCGCCTTTATTCCCTTCTCTGTCAGAAATCGCCTCAATTCCGATTCGATGGATTTTGCATCATAATTTTCCAATCGCGCCAAGCTTTCTGCCAGTTCCGGCATCCAGCGCGCCACTTCCGGGTCTGCCAAGTGCTTCCGGGCTGCCTTTGGAGCCACATCGAATTGATCGCAGATGTAGGCCTTCCCAAATGTTACGAAGTCTTCCAAGGTGTTGTAACGACCTCGAATCAAATCCATGGCCGTCTCCAGCCAGAGGCGTTTTTCAGTGTCAAATTCGGAGCGCCACAGGTCTGCCTTTATCAACCACGTTCTGATATGCGGCATTAAAGATGCCATGGGCATTTGGCGCAAATAATGGGCATTGATGCTGATTAACTTGGGATCGGTAAAATGCTTGCCGCCGTCGGCGGCAACATTGAAAACGGAGTTGGTGCGATTGATGCCTTCTAAACGAAATGCGTTAATCAGCTCGTCAGGTGAGAAGATATCCTGTGAATCCCTGGTTGACCAACCCAACAGCACCAGAAAATTCACCATTGCCCAAGGCAGGAATCCATTCTCACGGTAATAGTGAACCGCCACTTGCTCACCATGCTTACGTTTTGAAATTTTTGCCTTTTTCGGATCCAGGGTCAAGGACATATGGGCAAATTCCGGTAAAGCAGCGCCCAATCCCTGGTAGATCAGTATCTGCTTGGGGGTGTTGGCCAGACCGTCCTGGCCACGGATGATGTGTGTGATCCCGTCACGAATGTCGTCCACTGCATTGGAGAGCACATACAATGGCTGTCCGTTTCCGCGGACAATGATAAAATCCTCGATGTCCTGGTATTTTTTCTCGACGCTGCCGTAGACGGCATCATTGAAAACCACCGCTCCCGTCCCTCGTGGTACTTTTATACGGATAGTATAGGCTTGACCTGACGCCTCCTTCAGGCTGACTTCATCAGCGGTCAGATGACGGCAGGTACCGTCATATTGATACGTTAATTTGTTGCGACGAGCCGCTTCCCTTTTCTCATCCAACTGCAATTTGGTACAGAAACACTTGTAAGCCAGGCCTTTCTCTATTAATGCCTCTGCAGCTGCCCGGTGCTCGGCAACGAATTGACTTTGAAAATAGGGACCTTCATCCCAATCGAGACCGAGCCATTGTAATCCGTCCAGGATGCCCTGGATTGCCTCCATATTGGAACGTTCTGCATCCGTATCCTCTATCCGCAATATGAATTTGCCTTTATGCTTGCGGGCGAAGAGCCAGTTGTAAATAGCGGTCCGGGCACCGCCGATGTGCAAGTATCCTGTCGGACTGGGCGCAAAGCGAACAACAACGTTATCCATTAGATCATTTTCCTTTCGATGGGATGCCAAAATTGGGTCCCATCCACATAATGGCACTCCAATTGCGTTGTCAATTGGTTTCGAATGGGCCGGTTCCGATCGGCTTGTTGGAATTCATCTCCTGCCTTGCCATGCGGTGCGATCCGGTATATGACCGGTGGACCATTCAACTATGGAGCAGGCACAAATCATGGGACTTCGGCATGACAGGCGAAAGATCAATACAGGGCGCCGGTTGGCCATCAAAAGATTCAAGAAACAACGCCAACGCAATGTTTTAGCATCGCCGGGAAGCCACCGGTTCATCGTCGTTCTGGATCATTTGAAACCGAGATACAACATTGGAAAGATCTTTCGAAGCGCCGATGCCTTCGGCGCCCATGAGGTTCATCTGGTGGGCATCGATTTTTTTGATCCTGCCCCTTCCATGGGATCGTTTAAATGGGTGCCGGCAAAATTTTTCGATAATATCGACAGCTGTTTCCAGCAGCTGCTGGAGCGTGAGTACCATCTCTATCTCCTTGACCCATCTACGGATTCAGATCTAACCCAGATCGTCTTTCCCCGTCGCAGCGCTTTCATATTTGGTCACGAGGAATACGGTTTTAGTTTCGATCCCCTTGCATATGCCCACTTGTCGAAAATCTCCATCCCGCAGTACGGAAAGGTACAAAGCCTAAACGTCAGCGTGGCGGCCTCTTTGACCATGTACGAATATGTTCGCCAGCACAGGCAGCTGAATTCCTAAAGTCGTGAACCATTTGAAACTGAATAAAAATTTCACGGCCTCAAAAAATGGCAAGGCCGTTGATCTGCTGTACCAGGCAACCGGGTTGTCAAAATCCACCATCAAAAAGACCATGAAATCAGGGGCGGTCTGGCATCGTCGAGGTAAGGCAAAAGAGCGACGCCTGCGAAGGGCGACCTTCGATATCAGATCTGGAGACCGGTTGGCCATCTATTATGATGAAGCCATTGTGTCCCGACGGGCGCCCGAGGCTCATTGCATAAAGGATCATCATCATTTCAGCATCTGGTTCAAGCCGGCCGGACTTATGACCCAGGGAAGCCGATACGGCGATCACTGTGCGCTTTCCCGACAGGTCGAACGGCATTTCCAGCCTCGCCGCAACGTCCATGTCGTCCACCGCATCGACAGGGAAACCGCCGGCCTGGTGCTTTTGTGCCACAATTCTGAGGCAGCCGGTCATTTCTCCCGCATGTTCCGGCACAGAGAGATCAAAAAAGGCTACAACGTCCAGGTTCGGGGGGATTTACGCCATTTTGGCGAACAGGGCGTGATCACCCTGCCCCTGGACGGCCGTGATGCCAGGACATCCTATCGATGGATGGCATATGACCCGAAGATGGATGAGAGTCATGCTCACGTGGAGATCATCTCGGGCCGTACCCATCAGATCAGACGGCACTTTGATATGATTGGCTTTCCTGTGGTGGGTGATCCACGATATGGGATAGGCAACAAAAACCGAAGCGGTCTAAAGTTGTTTGCCTCTTCCTTGGAATTCATCTGCCCCTTTCAGCATCAGTTGGTAAGGATTCAAATCAATCCTCGTGGCCCGCATTGAAATTCCAAGGGAGTGGCGAACCCCACAGTATGGAACAAATGGATAGGGCAGAAAACAGGCAAGCGTTGGCTTACAAGGAGATCCCGATGTCAGCGAGTTCTCCCTCGATGAGTTCTGCCCATCCGCGATTGGCCTTTGGGTTGGCCGGGCTGGGGTGGGAGATGCGGCCTACTCTCAGATGCAGGTCCGCCAAGGCTTTTTCGGCTCGCCCATGGGCAAAATGGCCGATACCGATCACGAATTCAGGTTGGATCAATTCCGCCATCCGGTACAAAGCTTCGTCACAGGCCTCAAACAAACTGCGTTTCTCATTCATTTTCAGCCGATCAGGGGTCCGGTTGCGGCCGCTTTTTTCCATGAAGACAAGAGGGCAGTAATTGGCCACCCAAAAGCGTTTGAAAAAATGTTCCGGCTGGCCATAGCGGGATTTGGCCCATCCCCATAGCCGCCGTCCGCTAACCTCTCCCCGTTTGCATTGGAACCCGTTTACAGGGCGTTTCGGATGTACTTCAGCTGGAGGTTCAACATGCCCCTCAATGCCGAGCCATTCGGTGACCATGGTCACATCACCAAAGGGTATGCCGGTCTGCGCCATGCCCCATGGTCCGGGATTCATCCCCAGAAAGACGGCCTTTTTACGGCCGGTCCCGTATCTGTGACAATATTCGAGGTAGGGGTCCCTTGCATAATCCAAGGGATTATAAACATAGGCCACCGGAGAAGCGAAGGTCAATGGGGCCACTCGCTCCGACAGGGTCACCACTATCTTTCTCATGACGGCATGTGTCAATGTCGATTCTCTCTATCCCCTATTGGGGGTTTTCATAAAAGATATAGTTGGTCGAATAGTCGCTGAACTCAAAATAGATCTTTTTCTCACCCTTATCCTTAAGGTAGTTGAAATTCAGGTCTAAAATGCCGTACCCGAATCGATAGGGGCGCGGCTTATTGTCATCCGTACCATGTGCTGTGGAAATTTTATCTATTTCGATAAATCGCATCACTAATTTGTCACCGCCATAGACATCGAGTACCCCGTCCGTGCCGGTCCAGTTCTTGATGCTTCGGCCGATCTTATTTTGTGTCTCTTGTGTGCATCCGGCTACTGCAATCGAAACGACAACCAACAATATGACTTTTTTTACCATTATGCCTATCCTCCGAATCTGGGCGAAATACCAGCTTGCGACAAGCGGAACTGACCATTTATCAGATCCGGTCACCAAAAAAATGCGACACCCCTAAACATTGCCCCCATAGCGCCGATAACCCATTCAGCGTCGCCGGGACTATGATCTAAAACGGCGAAACGATAACATAGATGGCTTATGAGGCATAGCATGATTGACAGAAACACAGATTACAAATTGCCCAAAAATGTAAAGGAGGCAGCAGAGCTGCTGCTCTCGGATTTGTTAATGCAGCACCTTCAGACCCTATACCACATGAGTGATGAAGATTTTGATCACCTCTGCGACAGGGTCTCACCCTACCTCGTTGAAGAGTTTAAGTTGTGGCAAGGCAACGACCTACTGCTGGATTCCTGTTTTTCCAACCTTGATGGCCAGGAGACCGATCCGGCCAGAATCATTCTGAATCGCGTCAAAGAAATGCTTCAAGATTTCCATGGATTTGTCGTCATCACGTGATTTCTGCAACTGCGTTATTGCCCGCACATGACTGGACTGTTGCAATTCTAACTGAATCTATCCTTTTTGGCACTCTCGACAAATATGGGTTCCGCGCTGTCCGACGACAATCCGTTCAATGGGATATCCACACCGCAAGCACGGTTCACCGGTTCTGCGGAATACATTGAGGGCGTCGCTGTTGCGGCCCCGCCGCTGGTTCAACCAAGCGTAGTTGCCCAGCCCATTGCCCAACGATGTACCACCGTTGGCAATGGCTTGACGCAACACTTCACGGATGGACCGATACAGTGATTTGGCTTCTGCCGACGTCAGCGTATGGGCTAATCGTTGTGGATGAATACTGGAAGCCCATAGTGCTTCGTCCACGTAGATATTGCCCAATCCGGCCAGAAAGCTTTGGTCCAAAAGCAGGGGTTTGATCTGACGGCGCCTATCCTTGAGCATGCGTACCATCACCTTTGCCGTAAAACCTTCATCCAACGGCTCTGCGCCCAATCCCCCTATGATTTTTTTCGGATCTTTTGTGAGAAAAAAGCGGCCAAATTTCCGCGTGTCGTGGTAAAGGAGAGCGCGCTCGTCATCAAGCTCCAAAACGACATGGACATGGGGCGTGCGCTGGTCGGTGGCCATTCCCAAATCAAATCGTCCGGTCATTCTCAGATGGACGATTAGATGGTGCCCATCGCTCAGTCGAGTGACGATGAATTTGCCGCGACGCTTGACCGTCACGATCCGCTTGTTTCTGATGGTGCGACAAAAGCTTTGGGGTTTTGAAGTGGCGATGGTTTTGGGCCAGTAGACGCGGGCACGCTCGATGCGTTTACCTTCAATCCCGGCGTCTATCAAAGCGTCTACGATGGTCTGTACTTCAGGCAGTTCAGGCAAAATCTCAAGTCCTGTTTTAACTCTCGTTGCATCTCCAAGGTTGCCATAGTATTCAAAATGCTTTGGATTCGGTCATCCAGGATGGAAGGCATCAATGACAGTCGTAAATGTTGCAGCATACCTGATCATCATCATTTCCGCAATGGTGCATGGCCTGCTAGGGTTTGGCTTTCCCATGCTGGCGACCCCCTTGTTGACATTGACCAGTGACGTACGCGAAGCCGTTATTTTCCTGCTGATGCCCACCCTGGCCGTCAACCTGGTCAATATCGTCCGGGGCGGTCATTGGCGGCAAAGCATTGGAAAATTCTGGCCTCTGGCGCTGTTTGGCGCCATCGGTAGCTTGTTGGGCACCCAGTTGCTGGTGATAACTAACCCCGAGCCTTTTAAATTGCTCATGGCGGTGATGGTCTTGGTCTATTTAAACATCCATCGCTTTGGGATTCGACTGGAATGGGTGAACCATCACGTTTTATGGGCCAGCGTCCTCTTTGGATTATTGGGCGGAGTGTTGGCCGGCACAGTCAATGTGATGCTGCCGGCTTTGATCATTTTTGCGCTTGAAATGAATCTCGAACCGCTGGTGACGGTTCAAGTTTTCAATTTCTGTTTTCTATTCGGAAAGCTCAGCCAGGCGTCAGTATTGGCAAGCCACGGCTACCTTGGCGCTCCCCAGGTCATCGCTGCCCTGCCGGTTGTCGGTGCCGCCCTTGTTGCGCTGGCCATCGGTATGCGATATCGCGATCGGATCGAAGCGTCGGTATATCGCCGGTGGTTGAAACGGAGCCTTGCGGCCATTTCAATGCTGCTCATACTCCAATATATCGGCTTGCTATGAGATCTCAGATCAGCAGATTGAACACCTGCCCGCTCAGGACTTTTGGATAGAAGTAGGTCGATTTTCGCGGCATGATCAATCCCTCCTGAGCCACTCGCTGAACCTGTTCGATCCGCGTCGGGTTCAGAATAAAGGCCATATCCGCATCGCCATCCTGCACACACCCCACAGCAGCTCGTGAGGTTGTGGCATATCCGATTTTGGTGGCGTCATCCAACCGAGCCTGATCGAATTGTAGCAATTCCATCATCAACAATCGCGTCAGTACGGTGACATCCAGGTCCGTTAGGGCTTCCGGTAGCTCGTTGCCGTAACGTTCCTGCATGACACCGTCTTTCAGAATCATGGTGTAGAGGGCCGCCCTATCCGCCATATACAACCCGATGGCGTTTCGACGCGCATTGACGGCCAACGCTTTATCAAATTCCGCCAATGCCTGTTCCATACCTTGTTCGGTAGAATAGGATCGAACGGTAAAATAACGTTCCACTTTATCGAGAAGCGCGTTTCGCTCGTCTGCTGAAACCGCTTTTAATAGGCGATGGGCCGGAAATATCACCATGCCGGGGTCCTTCAAACTGCTAAGGCTCATCATGACGAAATTGGCCGGGTGATTCTCATCGAAGTCCGATGTCCTCTCCCGTACCCACTGTCGATAATTAAGGGCAGTCTCATAGCGATGGTGGCCGTCCGCTATGTAGATGCATTGATCCTTCATAGAATCGGTGACGTGTGCTTGGATACGGGGATCGGTGATCCGCCAGAGTTTGTGGCGCAACCCCTTATCGTCCAGCAATTCCATGTCCGGTGCCTTACCATCTGCGTAGCGCATTAATTGATCGAGAATGCCGTTTCCATCAGAATATAGACCGAATATGGGGCTGAAGTTGGCATGGCAAATCTGCATCAATTTCAGCCGTTCTGATTTCACCTTTGAAAAGGTTCGCTCATGGGGCAGCACGATGCCCCGTTCAAAAGGTTCCAGACGGACATTGCCGATGATACCATATCGGGTGGCTTGGCGATCGCCCACCGGAAAGGTGACGCTGGTGAGATAAAAGCCTGGAGCCGTGTCCCTGATCAGTGTCCCTTCCGACAGCCATGTCTTAAAATATCCGGCGGCACGGGCATGGATATCCGATTGACTTTGATCTGTCGTCTCCGATTTCCCCAGGATCAACCGAATGACATTCTTGGCGTGTTTTTGATAGAATCCATCCTGTTCTTTGGGGGAAATAACATCATAGGGAGGGGCAACAACATCCGCGATGTTCGAAATAGCTTCCGGGTTATAAAGAACGCCTCTGAACGGAACAACTTCTGCCATTTTGAGCTCCTTGCGAACGGGATATCGTCTTCACAGATTCGTCATGTAAAGCTTGATGATGCAACTATTTGGGGCAGGTCCGAGTCAGGGTCTCTTGCTTACGCCAATCAAGTTACCGGTAGGGCCCTCCACACCACAGCACATCAAAGGAGCGCAATTACCAATTTTCGGCTCCCAAGTCAATCCGCACAGGCTATTTGATGATGCGCAACTTATGGGTTTCTCTTAAATCTTGCCACAATGCCTTCAAAATAACGGCGCAAGCCTCGTCAGGCAACGGTCGGTCCAGATTACTCAAGCTGGCGCACGACGTGATCAGCGGATCATTGTCCAAGTAGAGCCCGAATTTCTGTTTAATATATTCTCCCAGCCCTGTATGCAGATGGTCCAGTTCCTCGGCATTCATATTGGCCATCGTAGTGCGGTCTTTAAGCGGCAACACATTTTTAAGCCGCTGGACGGCCTCCGCGACCGACCGCGGCATCTCGGCGTTTTCCGCAGCTTCGTCGTCCGGCACCACTTGTGTCCTTTCCGGACGATCCGGATGCAGCCCTGTTTTTACAAATTCGAGATAAACGGCCGTCTCGAGAATCTTTTTAACATCATGGTGGATTCTGCCATCTTGATGGGCCGTGGGACCGGTGACAAATGCCACCGACACATGGTTCATCGAAACCCAGGAGCTGATTAGGGAGGCGGACTCAAAGGCTGAATGCTGGCTCAAATCGACATGCAGAAATTGCCGGTGGTAGCGCAGGGCCGTTTCCACCGCATATCGGCCTTCAACATTTTTAGTCCCTCGGGAAATCACCAGTGTGCCATCCGACTGAAGGACATTCTCTTCCATGGCCTTTTTAAATCCCATGGACGTGACTTCCTCCAGCCCGTAGCGACGCTCAATGGCCCCATCATCATTGCGCATCCCCCGCCCAGTCCAACCGCCGTGAGGGATACCAAGCTTAATGGCCACTTCCAATGCCGCCATCTCGGCACCCGTCCTTCCTCCTGATATAATTTTCCGTATCATAATTTTGCTTCGACACTGCTGATTTTATCGTCCATTGACTGACTTTTGTCGGTGCGTGTTCCGCACTTTACGGTAGTAAAGATCCGGGGAGCGCCCATGCCGTGAACGATTTCATGGCATTTTTTGATGGCGGCGAACACCGCATCCCACTCTCCCTCGACATTGGTCCCATTGGCATGCAGCGTATAATGCAATCCGGTCTTCGACAGCACATTTTCACAAGCTGCGACATATTTCGACAAAGAGGTGCCCACCCCGATAGGCACCAGGCAAAAATCGACAATGGCTCTCATGTGCCTGCTTTCCTTGCTTGGTTCTTTCAACCACCCTAAATCTATTGGCCCTTGACATGGCTGGATGCGCCATGCCATTTTTCAATCGGCCACAGAATAGGTGTTGCAGGGATCGATGTCAAAAGTTCATTTCACCCCTAAAGGAGATAGTGCTTATGCCTCCCTATTCGGACGCGTCGCCAGAGGAACGCTCACAACAGGATGCGCTCTTGATACTGGATCTTCAGAAGCAGCATGTATCGGTCAATTATGAAAATCCTACCATCACCATGGGCCGTGACGCCAAGAACCGCATCGTGGTTGACCATCCCAAGGTTTCAAGAATTCATGCGCGCATCGAACTTCACAAAAATGGCTTTATATTAAGCGATCATAGTACCAATGGAACGCATGTTTTTCCTAGCGGCGGAGAAGCTTTGGTTTTGAAAAAGGATAAATGGGCGATGGAAGGGGATGGAATCATCTACCTCGGAAAAGCGCAAACGCCGGACGCTCTAAACGCCATTCATTTCCATATCCTGTAACATATAGCGCTATTCCTCTTAATTTCAATATTTAATGGGGCCTTACATCAATAGTCGCTCAAGCTTTGCACATTCTGAATTCAGCAGCATATTAAACGCTAACTCCCCTGAAATCTAAGTCATCCGCACTTCCCTTGAAAAAGGCCGCCGGTTGGAAAGACCTTGACAAGGCTTCCGGCTGTAACTAATGAGTTTTTAATAAAGCTAAATATTCGGTTCAACGGCCACCGCAATTGGCGGGTGGAAGGGAGTATTTCATGTTGCAATTGGGATTTGTGGGCTGGCGCGGAATGGTCGGCTCTGTGCTGATGGAAAGAATGAAAGCTGAAAACGATTTCAATGGTGTCGAGCCGCTGTTTTTTTCAACGTCCCAGGCCGGAAAAGACAGTCCAGACGTCGGCATCAGCGTTCCGCCGGTAGGTGATGCCTACGACCTGCCCCTCCTTGCCACCCGCGACGTGATCATCTCGTGTCAAGGTGGCGGGTATACGGAAAAGATGCATCCGAAGCTGAGAGAGTCCGGATGGAATGGATTCTGGATTGATGCCGCATCGACCCTCAGGATGAGGGATAACAGCGTGATCATTCTTGATCCGGTGAATCGCCGGGTGATCGATGGCGCGCTGAAAGACGGCGTCAAAGACTATATCGGCGGCAATTGTACCGTCTCCTTGATGCTGATGGCCCTTGGTGGATTGTTTGAAAAAGATCTGATTGAGTGGCTCTCGGCCATGACCTATCAGGCTGCTTCAGGTGCCGGCGCCCAAAACATGCGTGAGCTTGTCCTGCAGATGCAGACCCTGGGAGCCAAGGCCGCGCGTTTTCTGGAGGACCCCGCATCAACGATACTGGACCTCGACAGAGAAGTGACCGCGACCTTGCGGTCCGGCGATTTCCCAGTGGATCATTTCGGTGCACCTCTGGCTGCCAGCCTTATTCCATGGATCGATCGGGCCATGGACAACGGCCAGACCAAAGAAGAGTGGAAAGGGTTCGTAGAAACCAATAAAATTTTAGGCTGCATAGACAATGCCATCCCCATTGACGGCCAATGTGTGCGCATTGGCGCAATGCGATGTCACAGCCAAGCATTTACGATCAAATTAAAACAGGATCTGCCGCTCGATGAAATTCAAGCGATTCTGGCCGAGCATAACCAATGGGTTCAATTGATCCCCAATGAAAAAGAGGCCACCCTTGGATCGCTGTCTCCGGCCAATGTTTCCGGCACTCTTTCGGTACCAGTCGGCCGGATTCGGAAATTGAAGATGGGCCCCAAGTATCTTACAGCGTTTTCAGTGGGAGACCAATTGTTGTGGGGAGCGGCCGAACCTTTGCGCCGGATGTTTCGGATTCTCGCGGACCGCGATTAGGATCAATTTTTTCTACAAACAGCCACCCCTTTCGAGGGTGGCTGTTTTTCATGAGCATTGGTTGCCAAATCAAACCATAACATTGAATCCATCATCAAATTTAATGGGCACATTCGTCGTTGCAAGCCTCCAGAAATATAACTATCCCATTGACAGCGATAAATCCCATTGGCCAAATTCGTCAAATCGGTTTTGACACGCAGGCCGGATTATGATTATTTAACCGATCGTTAAACTTGGAAGCGCCTTAAATCTTCCAAAGCTGCATATTACCGTTACTGGAGAACGAATACTTCATGATGAACGCGCATATCACGGGGACTGGAGCTGCCGTACCCCAAAGGATCCTGACCAATGAGGATTTAGAAAAAATTGTCGATACATCTGACGAATGGATTACGCGCCGGACAGGGATAAAAGAGCGACGTGTTTCCAATAAAAACCACAAAGAGTCCACAACCGATCTGGGGACTGCGGCCGCACGAAGGGCTCTGGAGATGGCAGGATTATCGCCCGATAATATCGATACCATCGTTGTGGCCACAGTAACCGCGGACCATCTCTTTCCTTCGGCAGCCTGTATGATTCAAAAGGAGCTTGAGGCAAACGATGCCGCAGCATTCGACGTCTCCGCAGGGTGTTCGGGATTCATCTATGCCCTCGAACAGGCCAACAACAGCATCCGTATGGGCCAGGTTAAAAATGTATTGGTCATTGGAGCCGAGCGGCTCTCCTCTGTTACCAACTGGAAAGACCGTGGCACCTGCGTTTTGCTGGGTGATGGTGCTGGTGCAGTTGTGCTCCAGGGAAAGGATATCGACGGTGGCATTCTATCCACTCATATCAAATCAGATGGCCGTTTCTGGGATCTGCTTCATTCCATCGAAGGCAATGATTATCTGCCGGAAACGCTTTGCGATACCGCTACCAAACCATTTATCCTGACCATGGAAGGTAACCGGCTCTTCAAACAGGCTGTTGGGTCAATGGCCAATATCGCAGAGAAAGCACTGGAGCAAAATGGACTGACACGAAACGATGTCGATCTGGTTGTGCCGCATCAGGCCAATATAAGAATATTACAGGCCGTGGCCGACAAACTTGACATGCCCATGGATAAATTTTTCACCAATCTTCAAAAATACGGGAACACGTCATCCGCATCGATACCATTGGCACTGGATGAAGCGCACCGTAAGGGGCGCATAAAAGCCGGCGATCATATCCTGCTGGTCAGTTTTGGCGCCGGTCTGACATGGGGTTCGACGGTCATGCGCTGGACAGGGAAGCGCCAAATCGCCTAGTCGGTGACATACCTCTGTCGTCACAGCAATACAGCATTGTCTAAATGGACCCATAAGGCGAATTGCCCATTATCCCTCCCATAATCCCTCCCATAATCCCTATTGATCACGCCTTCTTATCTCCGACACAATACGCTTTTGAAAACAGCTAATAAATACGATGCTCAATGCATGGACAGCTGACAAATTACATGATGGTCTGACGGAAACTGTCAGCCCATCAGGACGCTGCGATTCTCCACATATAAACATAATTAACTGATAATTATATCATATTCAAGACGGAGCAGGACGGCACGTGATTTGCTACTATGACTGTAGATGACCTGTGTTAACTTTGTGCCGCCGTGATAACCGTTAATGAGGGCAACAGCCGCGCTGGATACTGGAGCATAGACACTGAATGATCCAATTTAAAGGGGCATATTTCTACAGATCGGCCAAAGCATCAAAATCTGTGCTGGTTCAATTCGACGGGGTGCTTCTTCATATCTGGCAAATGACAGACCCCTTCTGCCGGCTTCTGACCAGCGATGTATTCACACTTCAGCCGTCCATCGGCAGAGGGAAACGCTGCATCAAGCTTCCCAATGGGGGCAAAATTGAAACCGAAGACATCACCGCATTTTCCATGTTGCGTACGCGTCAGAGGTCTCTATGCTCATACCAATCGGGGCTTGGCTCTCAACGGCAACTTATCTGGTTGGTTGTCGCCGCGGCCGCACTCGGGGGAGGACTTGCGCTGCTGCATGCAATTGGATGCTTCAAGTAATCCCATCGCTGCAAAATCCAATGACTTTAGTGGTGTTGGGATTCGATGAAATATCCAGCTTGACTTCCCGGTCTATTGCGTTAGCATAGTGCGCAGTCGAAGCTGGGACTCGCTCCTGGCTTGGGTCGCTTCTTTCCGTATCGCAGGCCCCCTGATTTGCAGCGGGTTTGGATTATCCGCATTAAACCGTCAAGGAAGACGATTATGCCAATTTACGAATACCGTTGTAATAGTTGCCATTGTGAATTTGAACATCTAAAGCTCACCAACGACGAACCCGACCCACAATGCCCCACCTGTTGTACCGATGAGGTGCAGCGCCTGGTATCTGCCGGTGCAATACGCCCTGCAGGCATCCCCACAGGCAAAGGCGGATTTACTCCTCCCAAGTGCGCGCCTTCAGGCGGCTGACGAATTTAGACGCAGGCCTCCTGGATGGAGGCCAATGAAAACGTTGAAGGTCTGTTCTGTCTATCAGCGCATTTCCCTCATTTATCCCCCGTTTGCGCCTTCGAACCGGTCTTTGATCATTCGTCCAATAGGCTGCTGCGAATGCTTTGATGGATATCTACGAGGAGATTGCTCTCCCCCATATGATCCTCTATCCACTGAGGGGTCACATCGTATTGACGGGCTAAAGCCGCCAGAGCGTCATCCTGCGTGGGTCGTAAAACTTAATCCCCCTGTCAATATTCAGTTTTGGATATTCCCGCATTGACGACAAGGACTTAATGGAGACCGGTTGGCCGGCCTTTGACGCTTTATGGCCGACGGGCGTTTCGCCCGCCTTGTTTTGAGATGAAGGGAGACGCTCATGTGGGGCTTCCTCTTCCGACATCATTTCGGCTATTCGCTGCGTTGCTAAATTTCGATGTATGGTTGGAGCGTCGTTTTCTTCTCCCATATGATCCGCCACCCAGTCCGGGGTGCGGCCATAGGTCGCAGCCAATTCCCTCAGCGCGCTATGGAGATCGTTGTAAGCCCCGGTCTTGCTGACCTGATATCGTTTAGCGCGCCGAGGATCATAAAAGCGAATTCCTTTGCTCTCTGTTTCAATTTTTCGTAGCGCTGCCGCCAATTTAATCCTGGCGGCAGAATTCGTTACCACGGTGCGTGAACTTCGATCTTGTGAGAATTTATCTTGGGGAACGTTTTGTTTCTTATTATCCGGCACCGGTTCAGGGTTTTTAATATCGGTTGGGGATTGCTCGTCGCTCCTCTCAACACGTTCAACGATATCAATGGCATACCGTATTTCAACCGACCGGGTCCCTTTCAGAATAAAGTGGATGAACTTATCGCTTTTCCATACCCGCTCGGATTCCTCCACCGTGCCATCCTTTAAAACAATTCGATCCGCAAAGCTCAAACCCGATAGAAGCACCCAGATGAAAATGAACGACAGTATTCGAGCGGCACATTTGAACCACATGTCAGTTATCGGAATCCTCTGGGGTCAAGAATTCAACTTCTACCCGCCGGTTTCTTTTCCTTCCCGCGCTGGTAGTATTGGAGGCGATGGGATTAGCGCTGCCCATGGCAAAAACTTTTATCTTCCGAGAAGCGATCCCCTTGCCGATCAAATACGACTGCACTGCATTGGCTCGAAAGCCGGATACACTCTCGTTATAACTGGATGGACCACTGTTATCGGTATATCCTTTCACCGCGATCGTCATCTCCGGATGACTCAGAAGGTAAGCGGCAATTTGATCCAACAGCGGGTAGGACTCTTCATCTATAGCATTGGAATTGATGCTAAACGAAATGGTAACTTTCGATCCAAGCAAAGGAAGGGATTCGATGGTTTTTTCCGACGCGTCCATTGATCCATTCTGGGCCGGCGTCTGGGTTGGCGGCGAATCTGCATCAACGATCTCCTTCTGGTTCGGCTGCAATACCTCAGGCTCCGTACCCGCAGCATCGGCCTGCGGTACCGGGACTGCCAGCTGGGAGTCGTTTTCTGGTGCGCCGTTGCTTAGCCGATCCGCTAGTCGCGCTTTCTCCTGTTCCAAGGTGGATTTGTATTTTTGGGGGGTCAGATCCTCCTCGGCATATCTCGGCGTGCTGTTCATTGTATGTTCCCCGACGAGCAGGGCGATACCGCCGACAAGTAATATAATAACAGCCGCATATGCCAGGTGCCAAATTGAAAAAGATTTCTGGGCAGGGTCTTTCCCGGAGATCGCCGCGTTATTTGCCGACGCTCCGACCACCGATGCGGCATCATGCCGAATATCGTCACCCTCCCCGGCGGTCATTTCTGCCGGACGATCGACTGACTTCACGCTGGCTGCATTGGCTTGGGGTTTTTGTATTGGAATACGCAGCTCTTCGGCGCACTCCTTAATGATTTTGCCATCAATTATGTGGACCCCTTGGGCATAGGCGGTCAGCATCGCATGGTCGCAGACAATATTGATCAGCCGGGGAATGCCGCTGGAAACCTGGTAGATTTCGGCAACGGCCGACGGTTCAAATATTTGTTTTGTGGTCCCAGCCACCTTTAGCCGGTGGCGAATATATTCACCGACCTCGTCACCATTCAAGGCCTCGATATGGTAACGAACTGTAATTCTTTGTGAAAGCGCTCTGCTTTGGGGTGTCATCAAGATACTGTTAAACTCTTGCTGTCCGACAAAAAAGATATTGATCAGCTTTCGATCGTGCAGTTCGATATTGGAAAGCACCCTGATATCTTCCATCAGGCGTTGATTCAGTCTTTGGCTTTCATCAATAATGAGCAGCACTTGTTTTTGATTCACATAGCTTTGATGGAGGAAATCTCTGAGGTGGATCAAAAACTCCCCCTTGGTCTCAAAGGTCCGCTTCATATTCAGACCGTCGGCCATGAGGTTGTAGAAGTCCATGCTCTCAAGATCCGGGTCGGGCAGCGTAGCGACAACCGTATCGATGTCCAACAGGCTGATCAAACGATTGATCAGGATCGTCTTGCCGGTTCCCACCTCACCGGTCATCAACAGGAACCCCCGATTGTCCAGAATGCCATAGCGCAGCGTAGCCAGCGCTTCTTTATGTTTCTCGCCCAGCCATAGGAATTTGGGATCCACGGTGATCTGGAATGGTTTAAGCTTTAAAGAAAAATGGTCGAGATACATTGTAATTTACGTTGCTCCAGATTGATTGGGAGTAGGTAAAAGGTGGTCCGCCTCCACCAAGCTTCGACCGTGGATTTTTCGCTAACGTGGTGGATCAATCGAAGACTAAACCAACATTTGCCGGAGATGAGCCTAAGGACTTTTTTTGAAGATGATACCCTTTTTCGATTAGGTTGGATGAATTCTTCAATTCGCGCTTGACGATCTCGATCTCCTCCATCAGGCGACTTACATTCGAATTTTGCGTATAGTCCATCATTCTTTTGAGCTGAACTTCGAAGCTGCGCACATTATAAGTATCAAACAACATACGCTGCTTCTCCGTTAATTGTGAAATATCATGGATCTCTTTGGCCAGTTCAACACAGTAAAACTTACGAAAAGGATTCATTTCCGGCACTTCACCCAGCCTATCGATCCGATCTCGTATCCCCCCGTCGAGCTCGTGATTGATCTCAGACAAAAGCATTTCTGTCCTGCCGATTTCATCATTGTTTTCTAGAAGGTCTTCGCCAGCCAGCGATGAGATGAAAAAAATGAGCACCCCAGCTGTCAAACAGCTCATTAAAATTCGAATCAGAACGAATAATTCACGTTTTACGAACACCATTTATGAATCCCTTTGCCGCCGAACCCTGAGGTTGCAAACTTGAAGCGCTCCAATGATGCCCTGTAATGAGATCCCCCAATTCGGCTTGTGCATGACCTAATCGCCCGATCGCCAATTATGCGATAACCGCTTCATATTACAAGACGAAACAATCTATCACTGGTAACCTAGTTCAGGGGGTTTGTCAATATCGACCCCTCTCCCTTTCCATGCCGCTCGCATTACCCGACAAGCGCTTTCCCTGGCAGCGAAAATCGGAGTCGATTGGCAAATCCCACCAAAAATTTTCTACAATGCCTATTAAAACGCCTACAGGAGAGAGGACTGATGTCGCGCGTCTGTCACATCAGCTGATGTGGCATTACCCGCCAATACGCTCGGATCCCCCTTTCGCTCTTTTCTCCTTATTTCCCATTGACGTTTTTTATGGTTTGAACGATACATATACAAATAACCCTTGATTAACATTCAATTTATCGGTATTGTTACTGAATTGATCTTTTGCCATAAACGGCACCTTCAATACCGTCACGTCAGGAGCGTTCGCATGTATTCTTGGTGGAACAATATTGAAGCTGTACATACCTTCAACAATTGGATGGAAATCATCGCCTTGATAGGGGCTACCCTGACCTTTATCGGCCTTCTGTTGTCATGGCGTCACGGCGGCCGTATGGCAAGGCACTTTTTTGACTTGGAGCGTCGATCAAAAAAGAAAATCAAGGCTGTTGAAAAGGCGGCGGAACAAATCCGGAGAGAACTCCTGGCCACTCAGCAAAATCAAGATATTGTTGTACAACAACGTCGATTGGCTGAAATGGACGCGGACAGCCTGCGCAAAGAAATGGATCTGGTTCGCAAGCGTTACTCGGAAGTTGAAGGGGCGCTCAAGGATCGCATAAAAGAGCTAAAGGACATTAACATCACACAGGGTACCACCCAAGGCGCCGCGACCACGCAAAATTTCGGTATCGATACGTCCAGACTGGATGCCCAGCAAAGGAAGATGCTAATTAAATTGTTAAAAACCGGTCCCAAGGGTGAACTGGATATCATTTCAGTATTGGACAATTCAGGCTCCCATCAGGCAGCCACAGAACTGAAATCCATATTTGACGAAGAAGGTTGGACTACTTCTGAGATTATTCAAAGTGCCTTCAGCCAACCACCGGAAGGAATCAACTTGGTCATCCACAGCAAACAAACTGCACCATCATACGCAAAATTCCTTCAAAAATCGCTAACGACGTTAGGATTGCAGGTTTCCGCTCAGGTTAATAACAAATACAGAGAATGGTCGCTGTCAATGATTGTGGGAGAAATCGACTCCGCATAATTGCAGCATTCGAATGCTTATTACATTTAACCAGTTAAATCACTTGATTTGACGACGAAATGCAAGGGGGGCGAATGGCCTTGCCAGGCTATGACATAAAACATGTAAAAGCATCCCATCGAAAATACCAAATTATCACGATTTTCTTCACCATCATCACCCTTTCGGCAACCCTTGGGGCCGCTTTCTCCGGCATTCGGCTGTCCAGTCTGAAAAAAGCGATTCCCGCATCCGGAAAGATGGCGACACAAACGAATCCCCCCCAAAATGCGCCTGTCATTTCCGATGATTCCGCCATGAAGGAGATCGAAGCATTGAAGTCGGCACTTTCGAGGGAAAAATCGGCTACCTTGAAAATGAAAGCTAAAATTAAAGACCTCAATAACCAGATATCAGCCCTCAAAAAGGCAGTAGTGGCATCCAAGCCCTCCAAGCCGACAGCCCCGCAAGCGGTCCAGCCGAAACCCGCTGTCGCTCCCCTGCCTTCCCAACAAAAAGATACTGTGACCGGAAGCGCGCCCCCTCCCCCCACTTTGGCGCCGACCCCTCAAAAGGCCGAACCGCCTCCCGGCCAGGCTACAGAATCAAAACCAGCAAAAGAGCCTTCAGCGCTCACGCCCCAACAACCGACAGGCGCCAGCGAGGGAATCGCCCCTCCGGCCGATTCAACATCCAATCCGAAAGCGCCCGCAACTGAAACGGTTCCGCCGTCAGTCGACACCAATGAGAACCCGACGCCGAATCCTGAAACGGAGCAGCCGCCAAGCGTTCCGCCGGTCAAGGCTCCATCCGTCCAACCCCAGTCAAAGACGGCGCCTTCACCCCTCCAGCAGCCGGAAGCAAAAAATGAATAGAGATAAAGCGGTAAACCTGGCATGGGTGATCATTTTGGTCCCAATGGTGTTGAGTATATTTAAATTGATTCGATATGCCGGATTCCGGGAAGAGCCACACTGGCTGATGATGATGGGGTTAATCGCAACCGGCATGGCCATCATGTTGTTGATCCCGCAAATCACCGGACGGCTCTATGATCGGTTTTCCACAAAGCCTTAATCCACAGGCATATGCCATTCCGGGAACAGCTCGATTAAAAAAAGGGGTTAGCGATTGAATCGCCAACCCCTTGTTTTATGGTTGGTGCCGAAGAGAGGACTCGAACCTCCACGAGGGAACCCTCACTAGACCCTGAACCTAGCGCGTCTACCAGTTCCGCCACTTCGGCACATCTTGCATGACACCTTAAAAGGTTGATTTCATGCGAAGGATGCATTAAATATACGGATTCGGCATGGGTGTCAAGAGGTATTTAAAAGGCTATGGTATAGGTTATGAAGGTACTTCGTCGGTTGGAAGACATTGAAATCCCCTTTAAAAACGCTGTGGTTACCATTGGCAATTTCGATGGCGTCCATATCGGCCATCAGGCGTTGTTGCATACCGTTGTTGAAAAAGCGGCGGCCATCGGAGGGACATCGGTCGTCCTGACATTCGATCCGCACCCCATGCGTGTATTAACAGACAATGGCCATCCGCCGCTTATCACCCTCTCCGAACAGAAATCCGAACTCATTGCCCGCGCCGGCGTCGACATTCTGATCTTGATTCCCTTTACCAAGGAATTTGCCGCTATTATCGCCCGGGATTTCGTCGAGGACCTGCTCATTCGCAGGATCGGCATGCAGGCACTGGTGGTAGGGAATGACTACACCTTCGGCCGCCACCGGGAAGGCACCATCGAAAAGCTGCGACAATGGGCCCCGGATCTGGACTATGAGGTGATCGTTGTGGATTGGGTTCAACCGGTTAACGGCAGCGGCCAGCGCATCAGCAGCACTCGTGTGCGCGAGCTCGTAATGGGCGGCCGAATGGGAAAAGCCAAAAAGCTGTTGGGGCGCTATTATCAAATTCGCGGCATTGTGGCTTCCGGCAGGAATCGTGGAGGACGATTACTCGGTTTTCCAACGGCCAACATAAACTTGCAGGACGAACTATGCCCTAAAATGGGTATTTACGCCGTAACCGTCGAATATGATCAGCAGACTTACCAGGGTGTGGCCAATATCGGATACAGTCCCACGTTCGATGATCATGTCTTTACCGTAGAGGTTCATATTCTCGATTTTGATCAAAATATATATGGAATGCCAATTCGTGTGAACTTCATCAGCCGATTGAGAGATGAGATCAAATTTGACGGCATCGAAGCGTTGGCGGATCAGATTCGACTGGATATCCAAAAAGCCAGGACGCTCCTGGATCGGTTGACGACCTGAAGCGCATGCCCAAAAAGCTCACCATATCTCTGTTGATTGGCGGTCTGGTTTCCATTCTGACCCTGTACCTGGCTTTCCGCAACGTCCCGGCCGATCAGCTAATCTCCTACCTGGGCACCATCGATTACGGGTGGATACTGCCCGCCGCCATGGTTGGTGTACTGACCTTTGTCATAAGGGCCCTGCGCTGGAAAATCATTCTGAAAGAGATCTGCGAGATCAGCTTCTGGCACTCGTTCCATTTCACAATGATTGGCTTTATGATGAACTGCGTCCTGCCCGGCCGCGTAGGTGAATTGGCCAGGCCGGTACTGCTCAAGCAAAGAAAAGACCTTCCCGTGACCACAGGACTGTCCACCATCGCCGCTGAGCGTATCTTAGATTTAATCATTCTTATCGGTTTGTTCACATTGGTTTTTTCAACTGTCGCTGGGCGCATCGGCTCTGAGGGGAGTTATTTCGGTGTCCAGTTAGATGGAAGCACACTGGAGTCCATCTCAACGGGCATGATCCGTCTGAGCCTCGCGCTTATGATCTTCATTGCCCTTTTGACCATCAACAGATCCCGCAACAGCATCAAGCGAATGATCGATACCATCGGTCGATGGTTTAACCGCATGCTGCCCGGATTGAAGCGATACACCGATCGCCTTTTCAACCTGCTGCAATCGGTCATCGATAATTTTGCCGTTGGGCTCTCACTGGTCCGCAATCCTTTGCAGGTAATCTATTGCGCCGGTTTAACTGTGGCCATTTGGGCGCTCACTGCGGTTTCATACTGGATAGTTGCATTGGGTTGCCCAGGGATTACCTTATCCTTATGGGAGCTTACGACGGTTATGGTCATCATCTGTTTTGTGATCGCCCTGCCGTCTGTACCGGGCTTTTGGGGATTGTGGGAAGCAGGCGGCGTCTTTGCGCTGTCCATTTTTGGTATTGCGGAAAAAGATGCCCTGGGGTTCACATTGGTCCATCACGCCTGTCAAATTTTTCCGGTGATCATCATTGGAATAGCATCAGCACTGATTACCAGCGTTAACATTCTACGACTGCCTCACACCGGCACCGCTGCTGAACCGCAACCCAGACTGGAAGGAGAGTGATACCGTGAAAGTCCTCGACATTGTCACTTATCCCGACAAATTTCTCAAACGACAGACGAAAGCCATTGAGAATATAGACGGGCAGCTGCAGACCTTGATCGACGCCATGGGCGACACCATGTACCAGGCGCCGGGAATCGGTCTGGCGGCCATTCAAGTCGGCGTTGACAAAAGTTTGCTGGTTTACGATATTCAGCAGCCGGAAGATGGACATCAACTCAATGTCCTGATCAATCCAAACATCATCGCCCGTGAGGGCGAGGTTCTTTCGGAAAACGAAGGATGCCTGAGTGTCCCTGAATTCCGCGCCAATATTAAACGGTCGCAGCGCATTCTGGTGGAAGCAGTCGACCGGGAGGGCAACCCCCAACGCATTGAAGCCGAAGGGCTGCTGGCAATTGTCCTTCAGCATGAGATTGATCATCTTAACGGCACCCTGTTCATCGATCACGTGAGCGCGCTAAAGCGCCAGATGTATGCGCGTAAGGTTGCCAAAAAATTGAAACAACAATAGTTATAAGATGCCGGAAGCCAAACCGAACGCGAATGCGGCGCCCTCCATCGTCTATATGGGCACTCCGGATTTTGCCGTTCCCACCCTGCACGCCCTGCATCATTCCCCTTTTGATCTCAGGTGGGTCGTAACCCAACCGGATCGCCCGAAAGGACGTGGGCGGCAGCTCGCTGCGCCCCCGGTTAAAAAAGCCGCGCTTCAGCTGGGATATGATGTCTCCCAGCCGGAAAACGTTCGGCATAAGTCGTTTTTGGAAGCATTGCGCCGGCGAGCACCGGACTACTTGGTAGTGGTGGCCTTTGGCCAGATATTGCCCATATCCATATTGGAGATTCCCCTCAGGGGGGCGATCAATGTGCACGCCTCCCTGCTGCCTAAATATCGGGGTCCAGCTCCGATTCAGTGGGCGATTATGCGCGGTGAAACAACCACCGGCGTTACCACCATGCTCATGGATCAAGGGGTGGACACCGGGGATATGCTGCTGGACGCCAGTACGCCCATATCCGAAGTCGATACGGCGGCATCATTGCATGACAGGCTGGCCATTATGGGCGCCGACCTGCTGGTTGAGACAATTGAAGCTTATCATCGCGGCAAGATTTATCCGCGGTCTCAAAAGCACCAATTCGCCACTTATGCCCCCATACTGAAAAAGGAAGACGGTCGAATTCAATGGCATAAATCCGCACTTGCCATCGATGCGCAGATTCGGGCAATGACCCCGTGGCCTGGCGCTTTTTGCACCATGTGCGAAAAGCGATATAAAATCCACAAGGCTCGCGCAATGGCTGATGCCCCGACGACCTCGGCTCCGGGAACGGTGGTCCCGGGATTTCCCGATGAACTGCGCATCGCCACCGGCCAGGGTCAGTTAGCCATCTTGGAGATTCAAAGCGCATCCGGTAAGCGCCTCAGCATAGAAAAGTTCCTCAACGGCACCTGCATCGCCCCTGGAGAGATTGCCAGCTGATGCAAAACGTACGTTCCATTGCCGTCGAACTTCTTGATCAGGTTCGGTCTGGAGACCACACCCTGGATCACTTGATGCTGAAAGCCGACCATCAGATTCAAGGTCTTCGGCGAGTTGATCGTGCCTTACTCCACGCCCTGGTTTTTGGTGTTTTGAGATGGCAAGCCCGGCTGGATTGGCTCATTGGGCAGCTCAGCAACCGCCCTGGAAATAAAATTGATCCCCTGGTGAACATCATTCTTCGGCTGGGACTCTTTCAGATCCTATTTCTTGACCGAATTCCCGATTCGGCTGCCGTCAACACTTCTGTGGAACTGGCCAAAAAGCACCGACGCAAATGGGCCTCCGGGTTTATCAACGGAATGCTGCGTCGGACGACTGCTGGACAGATAAAACCGGTCTGGCCCGACCGACAGCAAGATCCAGCGGCGTATTTGTCAGCCTATCACGCTTTTCCCGATTGGCTCATCTCAAGATGGCTGGACCGTTGGGGGTATGAAGAAACAGAACGCCTTTGTGAAGCCGTGAATACCGTTCCGGATATCACCCTGCGCACCAACGCCCTCCGGTGCTCGAGAGAGGAGTTGCTGGAATACGTGCAGAAGGAGGCCAAATCCGTTTCCTTCTCAACCCACTGCCCGGAAGGCATTTCGTTTTCATCCCCCCTTCGTCCAATTGCCCAGTGGCCGTCCTTTAAAAAGGGATGGTTTCAAGTCCAGAATGAGGCGGCGCAATGCATTGCCCACCTGGTTTCCCCGCGGCCCGGACAGGTGGTATGGGATGCTTGCGCCGGTCTTGGTACCAAGACAGCCCATCTGGCCCAGCTCATGGAAAACTGTGGCCGTATCTTGGCGACGGATCAAAGCAAAAGCAAGCTTGCGCGACTCCTTCTCGAGATGAAAAGGCTGGGTATCGGCATCGTCGGTACGCAACCCGTCGATCTTCTACAACCGGCAACGCTCCCGGAAACCGAAAAATTCGATCGCATCCTCCTGGACGCACCATGCACCGGATTGGGGGTACTCCAAAGAAATCCTGACGGTAAATGGCGTAATAATGCGGGGTCCATCCACACAAACCACCGCCGTCAAATCACAATGTTGGATAATGTTGCCTCGAGACTCAAAACCGGCGGCCGGCTCGTTTTCGCTGTTTGCAGTTTCGAACCAGAAGAAAATGAAGAAGTGATTCAAGGATTTTTGCAAAAACATCCAGACTTTGTTATAGATCAACCCAGACTTGACAAGGTGGCGGGCCATGAGAGGCTGTTGACGCCGAAAGGTTTTCTCAGAACCTTTCCGCATCGTCACCAAATGGATGGCTTCTTTGCCGCCGCTCTGGTAAAACAGAGGTAATCTGATTCGATTGCTCTACCAGGTTACACCGATTACGGTGCCCTTCTCGCCATTGAACGCTTATGAGGTCACCTAGGATCACTCCAACGGCAAAACTGACCATTCATCGCGCTTGGAGAGGGATTGGAATAGCATGCCTGTTTATGACTACTCGGCTCTGGATTCAAAAGGAAAAACCGTCACCGGCATCATCGATGCCGATGGAACGGTTGCCGCACGTCAAAAAATAAGATCGGCGGGCCATTATCCGGTAAAGTTGCGGGAAGTAAAAGACGGTGCCACTGAAAAAAGGGAGCGCCCCTCCTTTTCCTTCTCACAATACTTTTCACGTATCCGTCCCTCTGAAGTCACTGTCATGACGCGCCAACTTGCTACTTTAATCGGTGCAGGCTTTCCGCTGGTTTCGGCGCTGGAAGCCCTTATGGCCCAGTTCCCGAGCCCCGGACTTAAGAAAATGGTGGCCAAAGTAAAGGACGCAGTGGTCGAAGGCACCAGCTTTGCCGATGCACTCAACGGTTTTCCATCTGCATTTTCAAGTATTTACGTCAATATGGTGCGCGTGGGCGAGACATCCGGCACCCTGGAAATCGTCCTCAACCGCCTGGCCGATATAACTGAAAAACAGGAGGAATTAAAAAGCCGGGTGGTAACTGCGATGATTTATCCACTGTTGATCCTGATGGTCGGGGTTTTCATTATGATTTTCCTCTTCATTTATGTGATTCCCAATATCACGTCGATTTTTCGCGATATCAACCAGGAATTGCCACTTCCCACCCAATTGCTCATCGGCACGAGCGATATGCTCAAATCCTATTGGTGGATTCTGGTGATTGTGGTTGTCGCTGCGCTGTTCGGACTGCGACGCTTACGAAAGAGCACCAGCGGTAGACGATGGATGGATCGACACATCCTGACCGTACCCATGATTGGCGCCATATCCGGAAAGCTGGCGACGGCCCGCTTTTCTCGAACGCTGGGATCCTTGCTGGAAAACGGCGTGTCCATGTTGCCCGCAATGGATATCGTAAAAAATGTCGTGGGCAATACTCGCATCGCCGACGTCATTGAGACGGCTTCGGCTGACGTCGGAAAAGGCCGGTCCCTGCACAATTCACTGGAGGAGGGCAAGGTATTCCCTCCCCTAGCCACACAAATGATAATGGTTGGAGAGCAAAGCGGTAACTTGGAAGATATGCTCGATAAGGTGGCCGACATGTTCGAAAAAGAGGTTGAAACCTCGATCATGCGCCTGACGGCTTTGCTGGAACCGGTCATGGTTTTGGTCATGGCCGCCATGGTATTATTTATTATCCTATCGATATTTTTACCAATATTAGAAATGGGCAATTTGGTCAGCTGATCGATTCCCTGATTGAACAATGGCATCATACGATATATGATAAGCCAACGGCGCACACGTCTGCTGCGCTTAAAAGTGAGAGAGTTAAAGGAGGTCAAAGTCGTCATATGAAAAATGCAAAGATCGAAAACAATAAAGGTTTTACCTTAATCGAATTGCTCGTGGTCATCTTGATTCTGGGATTGCTGGCCGGTATCGTCGGTCCGCGATTGTTCGGCCACACAGATAAAGCCAAACAGACCAAAGCCAGGGTGCAAATCGAGAATTTGAGCGCTGCTCTGAAGATGTATAAAATCGATAATGGCCGTTTCCCCACAACGGAACAAGGTTTGGATGCCCTGGTGAATGAACCCCAAGGTGGCGATGCCCCCAAGAAATGGAAGAAAGGCGGCTATCTCGCTAAAAAACAGATTCCAAAGGATCCCTGGGACAACGAGTACGTTTACTTGAGCCCCGGTACACATGACGATTTTGATATTACCTCTTATGGCGCAGATGGAACAGCTGGTGGAGAAGACATAGACAAGGATATCAATAGCTGGGAGATAGAGTAGTTGCCATGGGCATCTTTCCCCCAGTGGCGGACCTGTACCTGAAATACCGCTTTCGCACAAACAGCCTCAAACGTCGGGGTTTCACGCTGATCGAACTTATGGTGGTGATGCTGCTCATCAGCATCATATTGGCGGTGGCCATTCCACGCTTCGACAGCATGCCGTTCCAGGATCCAGGAAAGAAACTTTCACGCTGGATGATCAATGCCGTGCGCTTTTTGCGCGCTACCGCCATTCAAAAGCATACGCTTCAAGTACTGGTGGTGGATCTGGGAGAACAGCGCATGTGGATGGCCCATGAAGGAATGAGCGAGGAGGAAAAATCGGCTGCGGCTGAAAAAGCATTCTCTTTGAGTGGTTCGATCCGTATCGTCGATGCACAATATCCGGACCAGGAGCGCATCAACACCGGTACCATTGATATTCAGTTCTATCCGGCCGGATATTCGGACCAGGTGATCCTCCATCTTGAAAATGAAGATGCCCAGCGTATCTCCTATCTGATCGAGCCTTTACTGCCCAAGCTGAAGATAGTTGAGGAATGGATCGAATTTTAACTCCCAAGGCAGCCCTTCGCTTCCGGAGCAAGGGGTTCACGCTCCTCGAAGTACTGGTGGCGCTGGCTGTGCTGGCTATCGCCTTGGTCAGCATATTCAAATTGCAGGGGCAGACCCTTCAAATGAGCGCCAAAGCCCGTTTTCTAACCATCGCACCCCACTTGGCCCAAACCAAACTGGCCGAGTTGGAAACCCAGGAAATCGATAATATCACGGATGGATCCGGCGTGTTCCCTGAACCACAATCCGATTATAGTTGGGCAGTCTCTGTTGAGGAGGTCCCCACGGATCTGATTACCGACAATAAGTACCATCTGATCCGAATAAACGTCACCATTACGAATAACGATGGAGAGAACTATCAACTCAGGACGTACCGCTTTTATACGGACTAATTCCGTAACCCGCTGCCGTGAGAGTGGAGGGCACGGCTTTACGCTTATCGAGATTCTCGTCGCTATTTTCATTCTGGCAATCGTGACCTCATTGATAATGGGTGTTTTTGATGGGATTTATGGCAGCGCGGAACGCATTAATCTGGGAACCGATCTCCATGAAATGGCAAATGCCTGCCTGAACCGGATGACCAAAGATCTCGAATCAATCCATGTGACAGTCTATCCGCGCTACAAGCGGCCTGACATCGATGACGAACCGGAAATTTATCATATCAAAGGAGAAAAGCACAGCACGGGCGGCCAGAGTTTCAGCTGGCTGCGCTTTACATCCATGGCGCATCTGCCATTTAACCATCAGGTGCAGGAAGGGATCGCCGAAATAGTTTACTATGTTCAACAGACAAGGGAAAATGAATTTATTCTTCGCCGGTCGGACACGCTCTATCCTTTTCCCGAGGAATTTGAAGAGCGCGAAACGGATCCGATTTTGTGTGAGCATTTGAAACGATTCGAACTGGTCTATTTTGATATCAAAGGCCGGGAGTACGAGGAGTGGGATTCGGAGTCGGACGAATTGGAATTCGGAACTCCGCGCACTATCGGCATCGAACTCGAGGTGGGGACCGAAGAGATCAGCTATACTTTTCAAACCAGAGTCGCTGTGCCAGTATATCGCTATCAGGAGGTTAAACGATAACCCATGCACTTCCAGCGATTGACATACAAAGGCCGTCCCCTTGTATTATTTCCCCGTCTAAAGAAAAAAGCCGCAAACCAGGGCATGGCCGTGGTCATGGCGCTTTCGGTGATTTTAATCATGGCGACAGCGGCACTCGAACTCCATTCCAACGAAAGGGCCAACATGCTCAATGCCGCTGCCATGAGGGACCGCATCACCCTGGAGCAGATAACGACTTCCGGTGTACATCTGGCCATGGCGGTTCTTACCAAAGACCGCCTGGACTCGGAGTCCGATTCCCTCCAAGAGGATTGGGCCGATGATGAGACCATGAAGGGCTATCTGGAAGTCGTTCCGTTCGAGCAGGGCACTATGACCGTCAAAATCACCGATGAATTGGGCAAAATTCAGATCAACGCCCTGGTTCAATATCCCAAGGGAAACGAGTTCAATGAAAAACAGCGCCGGCTATGGGAACGGCTGTCCGACGATTTGCTGTCCGTTTTTGACTTGATAGAGGATGATAGCGTAGATTTGGAGGAGACCGACCCACAGACCATTATAAACTCGCTAAAGGATTGGCTGGATAAAGATGAAGACCTGATTACCGGGCTCAGCGGCGCAGAGTCGGATTACTATGAAGAGCTTGATCCTCCTTACGCCTGCAAGAACGGTCCTTTCGACCATTTATCGGAGGTTCGCCTGGTTAAAGGGATTACACCAGAGTTGTTCAACGGTTTGGCCGAAGCCGCCGGACTGGAAGACTTTATCACGGTTTACGGCACTGAAAAACAGAACGACGAAACGTTCAGCTTCCCAGGAAAAATCAATATCAATACAGCCGCACTGCCTGTGCTTAAGGTTCTTGTACCGCCGGAAAATGAAGATTTTGCCAATCTGCTCATTGATTACCGCGATGCTGTCAGTGGAACCCAGTACACCAATGATCTGACCAACATCAACTGGTATAAAAACGTGCCCGGCTTTGCCGGAATCACCCTGGACCCGGATCTGATCACAATCTCAAGCACTGTTTTCCGTATCGTGGCCACGGCCGAACTGGAAGGAACCCGATCAACGACGACCGCCATCGTTCGCCGGGAGCGCAAATCGCCCTCAGCGCCATGGCAATGTAAAGTCTTGAATTGGAAGACAGAATGACATATAGTGACCCGTGGATCGACAGGCGCTCTGTTGACGGATTACCGATCTTGATCTTAAATTGCCCATTCGGTTAAGCGCAATCCGGTGTTGCCAAAAGCGCAGCCCAACGGAATGAAAGAGTGAAACCCATAAAGAGAGCATATGAGCCGCCAAATCCTCGCCATCGATATCCGCCCGGAATCCATTGAGGCGGTCCTGTTAAACACCGGCCTTAAAGTCAGCACCATCACCGACTGCACAACAGTGCCGTTTGCCGCAACATCCGAGAGCGGTGATCCTTTGGTTGAGGCGCTTTCAAAGCTCAAGGATCAAATCGATGCCGGGACTGCCAGTGTTGTAGTGGCAATGCCACCGGAGGGTGTCCACTATCGGAAGCTTAGCGTACCCTTCAAGGAAGACGCCAAAATTCGACAAGTACTGCCCTTCGAGCTTGAGCCTTTATTACCCATTCCCATTGACCATTTAAAGGTCGATTTTCACAAGAACCGCACAGCCCAACAAACCGAAATTTTAGCGGTTGCTGTCGACCAGACGGTGCTTCAACGATATATGGATGCATTGTCAGAAGCCGCTTTGAGGCCCCAGTTAATTGTGCCTGGAAGCTTCCCGCTGGCGAGCTATCTCTCCGGATTAGAAGAATTTACCAATGAACAGCTGTTAATTCTGGATGTCGGCAGAGAAAAAACCACGTTGTTTGCGCTGGAATCCGGCAACATAGAGCTGGTGCGGCGCCTTGCGTCCGGAGTGGACAGCGAACAGGCTGTCGAAAGTCTTGCCTTGAGAATTCGACAAACACTCACGGCGATAAGTGATCAGCATACGGAATTCTTCTCTCCTGCAAAGGTCTATGTCACGGGAGAAGCGCTGGAGGCGCCTGAAGCGTTTCAACGGATATCCTTGGCGCTTGAACTTCCCACCGAGCAGATCGATTTAAGCCAATGGGCGGCCAGGTTTGAAATGAACAACGGCGTACCGTGGACAGCGCTCCGGATGAATAACGCCTTGGCTATGGCCCTGCTGGAAATCGACGGCCGGCCATGCGCCAACTTCCATCGCATCAGTTCGCCGCTGCGTAACTACTGGAATGCCTATCGTCCTTATATCATGGGGCCTGCCGTATTGTTGGCCGTCGTGCTGATCATCGGGCTAAGCGGTGTGATGATCGACAGCTATCTGCTGAATAAACGCGTCAAAAATCTTGATGCTCAAATGAGAGAGATATATCTTTCCGAATTCCCCCAAAGCCGTGCAAAGGGCAATCCGATTGATCTATTTGAAAGCAAAATAAAAGAATTACAAAAAGGCGGAACGTCCGGCAGCGTGCATCCGACCCAGGTGAGAGCCATTGACGCGTTGCTTCAGATAAGTCAGTTGATCACGCCCGATATTGACGTTTTGCTTACACGTATGAGCATGGGGGCCGATTCGCTCACCCTATCCGGCGAAACCGCGGCATTTAACACCGTGGATGACATTAAGAACCGATTGGAGAAAGGTGACCTGTTCAAACAGGTCACCATCGCCTCGGCCAATATGGATAAATCAGGCAAAAAGGTACGATTTAAAATCAAAATTGACCTATGAAGACGTTTAACTGGTCCGCTCTATCATTTAAGTCTATTAAATCGTTCAAATCGATAAAATCGGTTACGCTCTCCTACTATGCGAACCTGCAACGGCGTGAACGAATGGCCGTCGCCATAGCCGGCGGTGTGATTGTCGTATTGCTCGTCCTGCAATTGTTCATATTCCCGACTTTGGATAGAAGGACGCGCCTTCGCGAGGCAATTGTTCAAAAGTCTTCGGACTTGCAAAAAATCCACGACCTCAAAGCCGAATACCAGTCGTTGTCCCGCAATACCGCCGCCATGGAAGAACGCCTCAAGAGACGGCCCAAGACCTTCACCCTCTTCTCCTTCATCGATCGGCTGGCCGGCAGGAGCCAATTGAAGGGGAATATTGCCTATATGAAGCCCAGTACGTCCAATATCAAGAACAGCCCGTTGCGATTGTCTACGGTGGAAATGAAATTGAACGGTCTGACCATGGAACAGCTGACCGCTTTCCTCCACGGTGTTGAAGACAGAAACAACGCCGTGTGGCTCAGACGGATGACCCTATCCAAAGGGGATCAGGCCGAAGATCTCCTCAATGTTGTCCTTCAAGTGGAAACCTTTCAGAAATAGCCATGAAACCTACGAAAAAGATATTCTTCTATATTGTATTCGGGTTGGCCGCATTGGTCGTATTTCTCTATCTCCGCTTTCCTTCGGATCTGGTCAGGCATGCTCTGGAAGTTCAGCTCAAAAAAGCCGATCCCAAGGCGAGTTTTGAAATCGATCATATCAGCCCCACCATCCCGCCGGGCCTGAAACTGGAACCCCTATCGATCCACTACGCTGAACAACCGATCATTCGCCTGGATTTCTTAAAAGTTCGGCCGAATCTATTCAATATTTTTTCCAGTTCAGATCGATACATCTACCGCGGGGATATTGGCAGCGGGGATTTGAGGGGACAGGCGGTGACAGAGGTGGAAAATAACCGCGCCCAGTCTAAAATCACCTTGACCCTGAATCGTGTGCCATTGAATTATCTCGAAATATTGAATCAGTGGAAGGGTTATCAAGCTGACGGCGAATTGGACGCCAATATCGCCTTTGACACTGCCCGAGGGGGTGGCACAGCCAATATCGACATGGAGGTATCGCCGGCCAGAATTGCTTTTGATCCGCCGCTGATGGGCATTAGCGCGCTGGATTTCAGCCAGCTGAAGGGGCAACTTGTTGCAACCCAGCGCATGCTGCAAATTAAGAATTGCGATGCCGTCGGCAATCAAGTCGATGGAAAGATTACCGGCTCCATCGTATTTCGTGACCCCATAGAAGAGAGCCGCATCTCGTTGTCGTTAACGGTAAAACCCCAGCAGGAGTTTCTTTCAGACCATAAAAACGATATGATCGGGGGACTGCTCACCTCTGCTGCTGCACAAAAACGGGGGGTGGTCTTTAGAATAACCGGCACCATCAACAACCCTAGATACGTCATTAGGTAAGCGATATGAAAATTCAACGCGCCATAACCCTGGTGAACCTGGCATTTATCGCCCTGGGCACCTATTTCGCAGCCGGTCTGTTCTATCAGATCTGGGGGCTGACGCTGAAGTCATCCGAGCCGCCCCCCAAAGTTCTGGCCAGCCGCACTGCGGGAGCTGTTGTTGCGCAAAAACCTTACAGCAGTTACCGGGTTATCGATCGGCGGGATCTGTTTAAAACGCGCAAAACCGCCGCAACACCGGCCACAAATCCCAGGGTGATTCTCGAAGAGCTCGGTGAGACCAGCCTCAACCTGAAACTTTGGGGGACCGTCACCGGCGATCCGGAGAAATCCTATGCCGTTATTGAAAACACGCAGAACCGGCAGCAGAACCTATATCGGGTGGGTGATAGCGTCCAAAATGCAACGCTGAAAATGATTCTAAGGTCGCAGGTCGTTCTAACGCACAATGGAAGAGATGAAATGCTGGCCATGGAAAAAATTCAGCAAGGCAGCAGCACAGCGGCCAGACGACCCATTGGCCGTCCGACCATCCCCTTGCCCGCAGGGATTCGGACCCAGCGTGTCTCCCTTCGGCGCAGCATGATCAACGATGCCATGCAGGACGTCTCCAAACTGATGACGGAGATTAAAATTTCACCCCATATCGGAGAAGACGGCCAGCCGTCAGGTCTGGCCGTATCCAATATCAAGCCCAATTCCATCTTCAGGCGTATGGGATTAAGAAACGGGGATGTGCTGCGAAGCGTGGATGGGCAGGATATTCGATCGGTGGATGATGCCTTAAAACTCTATGAGAGCATGAAATCAGCCAATAGGATCTCAGTCCAGATCCAGCGGAGGGGCAGAGATCGGAATATCGAGTATAATATCAGACAATAGCGACAAATAATACGTCATACGCAAACGCCGCACTGGCGGCAGGCCACTGGCTGTCAGCATCTGGCCGGCCCGGATGTGTCAATTGACGGACCATGGATAGCCTGACAAGGCCTTGTGATGGATTTGTGTTGACGATAAAAATAATTTCAAATAAAATAGTACGTTATATTAGCAGACGACTATTGTGACACAACCCGTATCGAGAATGAAGATTATGAATTCCGTTATCCGTCCATATATCATTGCCGTTACATTTTTTTGCCTGCTCTTTAACATCACGATTGCGGACCGCTCACTGGCTCAACCGCCGTCGGTCAGAAGCGACCAGCTGGTTTCCATCGATTTTAACAATGTGGACATCGTGGTGTTCATCAAATTCATGTCGGATTTAACCAAGAAAAACTTTATCATCGATGAAAAGGTCAGAGGTAAAGTGACCATTATCTCGCCGGGTAAGATCACGGTGGATGAAGCGTACCGCGTCTTTCTCTCCGTTCTTGAAGTGCATGGATACACCACCGTGCCTTCCGGAAAGATTACCAAAATCGTACCTTCTCCCGATGCCCGCAGCAAAAGCATCAAAACGCGACTGGAAGAGGAGTCCGGTGGAATCGGAGACAACGTGGTGACCCAGCTGATTCCGCTGCACTACGCCGATCCCAACGAAATCAAGAGGCTGTTTGCTCCCCTGGTCTCAAAGAGCAGTGTTATCCTGGCCTATCCGCCCACCAACACCCTGATTATCACGGATGTGCAATCCAACATTCGGAGGCTCGGGAGGATTATCAAGGCCATCGACATCACCGGTGTGGGACAACAGATTGCCATTATCCCGGTGGAATACGCCGATGCCACTAAACTGGTTACCCTGCTCTCCTCCATTTTCAAGGCCCAAAAAGGCAAGGGGGTCATCGCCAAAGAAATCACATTTGTGGCGGATGAGCGCACCAACTCTATCGTACTATTGGCCAGCGAAGGGGATACGGACAATATCCGCAAGTTGATCAGGAGCCTGGACAAGGAGACGCCTAAGGGCCAGGCTAAAATCCATGTCTACTATCTCGAACACGCCAATGCAGAAGAGCTGGCCGATGTGCTCCAGAACATCCCGCAAAAAGGCGCCACGGATCCCAAAACACCGGGCAAAAAAACGGCGCCTGTGATCTCCGACAAAGTGCGGATCTCAGCGGACAAGAGCACCAACAGCCTGATCATCATGGCCGATGCCGAGGATTATGTGGTCCTGGAAGATATCATCCGCAAAATCGATATCCCACGTTCCATGGTCTATATCGAAGCGTTGATCATGGAGGTCCAAGTGTTCAAAGACTTCCGGCTGGGCACCGAGTGGGTTGGCGGTGGCAAAACGCTCAACGACGATGCCATTTACGGCGGTGCGTTCAGTGCCGGTCCGACCGGCGGAACGCCCGGAGTTCTTTCGGGCACGCTCAATGCGGCCGGTGTCCCGCTTCCTCCCGGTTTTTCTTTGGGGTTATTCGGTAAGAGCATAAGCATTGCCGGTATCGAATTTCCCACCATTCAGGCGATTGTTCAAGCCTATAAAGAAGACAACGATGTGAACATCCTGTCAACCCCCCAGATTCTGACAACAGACAATCAGGAAGCGAAGATATACGTCGGCAGCAATATTCCCTTTCAAACCCAGACCACCAACAGCGACAGCGGCAGTACCCTCTACAACTCCTTTGAGTACCGCGATGTGGGCAAAACCCTTAAAATCACTCCGCACATCAGCAAGGACCGCATGGTGCGGTTGGAGATCGCGCTGGAAGTCAGCTCGGTGGCGGGCACCCAGAGCGCGACACCGACCACATTGAAGCGCACGGTCGAAACAACCGCCATCGTGCAAGATTCCAATACAGTGGTCCTGGGAGGACTTATTGATGAACAATTGGACAAAACCATTTACAAGGTGCCCTGTCTGGGGGACATTCCGGGCTTGGGATACCTGTTTAAAAAAACATCAGACAGCAACGACAAAACAAATCTTTATATCTTCCTAACGCCGCGGGTGATTCAAAAACCGGATGAAGCCACATCTGTTGCAAAAGAAAAAAGAAATGAAATAGACAATCTGCGCGAAGAAAACATCAAGCTGTACCATCGCGATCAGGTCGACGGCAAGTCGCAAGGCACCAAGGAATCCAGCGTCGAATCGTTCCGTTACCAGGAGGAGCAGGCGTCATTGAATATCGCTGCCCAAGCGTCTCCCCAAGGTGCTGGAACCGGCGATACCACCACTGCGGCCAAAGAGGCGGATGCCGCCACAGATTCGGTTCAGACGAACTCCGCCGGCACAGTCTCTGATATGGATCGGGACGCACAGGTGCCCAAAACCACGACTCCGGCAGCAGCCGCAAAGGAGAGCGGCCCTCCCAAACTGGCAGGCGGCGGTTACACCATACAGGTCGCATCGGTGGCGACAGTGCAGCAGGCGGATCAAATCCTCAAAAAACTGACCGATAAGGGCTATCCGGGCTACACGGTTCAAACCGGATCCGGAGCGACTACCCAATATCTTGTCCGAATCGGCTTCTACGCAAAAGAGAAAGAGACGGAACCGCTTTTGCAACAGCTCAAGACGGATAACTACGACCCCGTCCTCATTAAATTTTAGAAATACCATGGACTTTGAACATATTCTCAGACATCGGTTCGACATCTCGGATGAAGTTTTATCCGAAGCCCGTCATCTCCAGAAAGACAAGGGGGGACGCCTGGGCGACATCCTGGTGGAGCGAAATACTCTTACGGAAACCCAAATGCTGGAAGCCTTGGGCATGCAATACGAACTCCCGTTCTGGCCCGAGCTTCCCATGGAGAATATCGGTTCCGAGTTTTCCAAAAAGATCTCCATCCAATATTTAAAGCGCCACCACATCATCCCCATGTCCGTACCGAGCCCGACCGGCCAACGGGAACCTGCCTCGCCGGAGAGTGGGGAAACCGGTGATGCGGTATCCATCATTGCGGTAAATGATCCCAGCAATTTTAGCGCAGTGGACGACCTGGCCGATATCCTTGGACTTGCGGATTACAAGCTGGTTTTGTCCACCAAACAAGCCATATTGTCGGCGATCAATCTTTCCTTCGATCTCGGGCAGGATTCAGCCCAGCAACTGGTCGAAGATATGGAAGATGAGAGCGCCATCATCAGCGAAATCGAGGACACCGCAGATCTGCTCGAAGACACCAGCGATGCCCCCATCATTAAACTGGTCAACCATATTCTTTCCCAGTCCATAAAGGCGCGTGCCAGCGATATCCACATCGAGCCGGGACAGAACAGCTTCAAGGTGCGCTATCGTGTGGACGGGATCCTCTACGATCTGCTGAGTCCTCCCAAGTGGATTCAACCGGCGCTGACTTCGCGCATCAAAGTCATGGCCAAACTCAACATAGCTGAAAAGCGCCTGCCCCAGGACGGCCGCTTTGAAGTGAAGATCGGCCAGCAAATGATCGATGTCCGGACATCCACCCTGCCCACATCCTTTGGCGAACGGGTGGTTATGCGATTGCTCAATAAATCCAGTTCTGTTTTTGAGATGACGGAAATCGGACTCTCTGCGAACCAGTTCCAGCAAATCGAAGAGTTGGTAAAGGCACCCAACGGCATCATCCTGGTGACCGGTCCTACCGGCAGTGGCAAAACAACAACGCTTTATTCGGTGCTCTCTTCGATCAACAAGCCCGAAATCAATATCATCACCATTGAAGATCCGGTGGAGTACCAGCTCCATGGCATCAGCCAGATCCAGGTGAATCCCAAAATAGATCTGACCTTTGCACGGGGATTACGCTCCATTGTACGCCAGGACCCGGATGTCATCCTTGTGGGCGAAATCCGCGACCGAGAAACAGCGGAAATCGCTATCCAGTCCTCATTGACCGGCCATCTGGTGTTTTCGACCCTGCACACCAACGATTCGGCCAGCGCCATCACCCGGTTGGTGGATATCGGCGTCGAGCCTTTTTTAATCTCATCTTCGGTATCCGCCGTCATCGCCCAGCGTCTTGTCCGCGTCTTGTGCGAACATTGCAAAGAGCCCTACAAGCCGGATATGGCGCTGCAGACCCTTGGCGTCAGACCCGATCGACTGCGCAAGTATGCGTTCTATCGCGCCAAAGGGTGTGACCAGTGTTTTCACACCGGCTATCGTGGACGAATCGGCATTTTTGAGATCATGTTAATGGGATACAAGCTCAAAACCTTGATCCAGCGGACCTATGATTCGTTTCAGATCAAACAGGAAGCTCTCAAGCTGGGTTTGGTCACTTTGCGGCGGGATGGAATAGAGAAAGTCTTAAGGGGAATTACAACCATAGAGGAAGTGATTCGCGTTACCCAGAAATGAGCGCGCCTCAGAGTCCGATGATCAGGAAAAACATACCAATGCACTCTCGCACCAGCACACCGGCCCATTTTGTCGTCTACCTTTCTGCACTTTTCCTATTGTTGTTTTTCATTGCGGCCTCTTCCGTCGAGGCAGAGGAACATTCAGAGCGAGCCCGGTCCTCCATTTCCTTTTGGTCGCCACCCTTGACATTTTTTCAGAAGGTCATTTCAAAAGCCGATGGCGACCGCTGCCCGATGTACCCCTCATGTTCGCATTATGCCAGACAAGCCTTCAAGCGTCATGGCGCTTTCAAGGGATGGATTCTGACCAGCGACCGCCTGCTGCGCTGCGGTCATGACGAGACGCGTTTATCCCCCAAAGTCCGCGCGAACGGCAAAGTCCGAACCTTCGATCCCATCGAAGCCAATACGCGTTGGTGGAGACATCCGTAGGATGCCCGCAATGTTGAAAGCGCCTGTCCGGCTCGTATTTTTGGCCGTCGTGGCATTGATCGGCTTGGCCTCACCTTCACTGGCGCTCTCCATTGATGGGGGTCAGCAGCTCGACTACGCCAATACCCTCTTCAAAACCCAGCAGTATCTCAGAGCGGCAGAGGAGTA
>JARRKU010000047.1:0-14266 GCA_037387725.1 Desulfobacteraceae bacterium | reverse complement strand
CAAAGATCATCCCCAAAACCGCTCGGCACGCTTTCGTGCTGGAGAATCCTTCCTGTTGGCCAGGAAACCGGAGCTTGCGGTTCGGATCCTTCAATCCCTTGTCTCTGAAAATAAAAATGACGCCTTGACCCTGGAAACCTTCTTTCTGCTGGCTGAGTGTCACCTGCAATTGCAATCGCCGACCCAAGCCGTGGTTCAGCTCAACAACGTCATTGCATTGAGCGATGATCCTGCTATGGAAGACCGTGCGTATTACCGGATCGGATGGATTCACATCGAGACGGCCGACTGGGAAGGCGCCAGGAAGGCATTCGATCGCATGTCCTCAGCCGGTCAGAAAAGACATGGGCTTGATCGGTTGAATGCGGCGCTCTCCCACGCCGATACTTTACCGACGAAGAATCCGGGCCTGGCCGGCGCGCTCTCCATTGTGCCCGGGGCAGGACAGCTCTACTGCCATCGATATGAAGATGCGCTCATTGCGTTCGCCTTGAACGTCGGATTTTTCTGGGCCGCGAGCGATGCCTTTGACAACGAGCAGTATGGCTTGGGCGGATTATTGTCGTTTGTCGGCCTGGGATTTTATATCGGGAACATCTATGGCGCGGTGAACGACGCGCACAAGTATAATCATATGAAAACCCGACAATTTGTCGATCAACTGAGACAGCATCAGATCCGCATTCCAGGACCACAAGAAGGCGCTGCAATCAACAGCGGCCTTGCCCTCGGCGTGCGGATTCCATTCTAGGGTTTTATCCGTGTTTAAGCGATTTGCCATAACTTTCATGTATATTTTGATTTTTATGGCAGCCGCAGGCATCGGCACTTATACCATCATCCACTTGCTGATTCGAAGCGACCATCGCGTCGTGGTTCCGGATCTTACGGGTAGGGATGTGGTTTACGCTTTGGAGGTCTTATCTGACTTAGGATTGAATACAAAGATTAAGGGACTTCAATTCGATCCGGAGGTTCCCAAACACCACATCATCAGACAGTCCCCCGATCCTGGCAGCGAGCTTAAGGCCGGTCGCGACGTACGGCTGGTTATATCCAAAGGTGTGCGAGGGGTGGTGTTCCCGAATGTCGTCGGTATGGATCTCCCCATGGCCGAACTCATCATTGAAAAGAATGATCTCATACGGCAGCACCTGAGCCATACTTACAGCCACTCGCATTCCAAAGGCCAGGTTATGGCGCAATACCCCAATCCCGGCGCCAAAGGCGTCCGCGGCGATGCCATTGATCTGCTGGTCAGCAACGGTTCCCGGCCGCAGTGGCTCCGCATGATGGATCTCAGCGGCTCCAGACTCGACGAAGCAATCGATATCATCGAAAAACATCAATTGACCGTAGGTGCCATAAAACAAGTTGACAAGCCGTCCTTCTCCGTCGATACAGTGGTGGCCCAGTCACCTGAACAGGGCACTCCTGTTTTGCCGGGAGCATCCGTAGACCTGACCATTTATCGGTCGAATCCAAGGGCATTGGATGTACAGCGGAGAAACGTGACCCTGTTTCGTTATCGTGTGGCTCCAGGTTTCTTGCGGCAGAGGGTTCGCGTCCGAATCAACCGTTCGGATTCTGCCATGACTATTTGTGACCGATTTGTAAAACCCGGTGAAGAGATATGGTTGGTGATATCCCGGGATACGCCCACTGCGCTGTTTCTGTATTTGGATAATGAATTGATAATAACCAAGCAATATGACTAACGGGGGAAATCGAACATGGCATTGATTGCACCTTCCATTTTATCAGCAGATTTCAGCTGCCTTGGGGAAGAGATAAAATCCGTCGAAAAGGCTGGTGCGGATTGGATTCACGTGGATGTTATGGATGGACATTTCGTTCCCAATATCACCATGGGACCACTGGTGGTCGAAGCCGCCCGGCGTTCGACGTCGCTGCCGATAGATGTTCATCTGATGATCGAAAATCCGGATGCATATATTTCCGATTTCGCTCAGGCCGGTGCCGATTACATATCTGTCCAGGTTGAGGTTTGCCGCCATTTGCATCGGACCATCGACCTTATCAGCAAAAACGGCGCCAAACCGGGAGCCGTATTGAATCCGGCCACACCATTGTCTGCCATCACCTATGTTCTGGAAGATTTGGAATTTGTGCTGATCATGAGCGTCAATCCGGGCTTTGGTGGGCAAAAATTCATCCCCGGAGCACTGGACAAAATCCGACAGCTCCGATCCCTCATCGACGAACGAAAACGCGACGTTCTGATTCAGGTCGACGGTGGGATCAATGCCGGGACCATCCGTGACGTTTCAGACGCGGGAGCCGATTGTTTTGTGGCCGGCTCTGCGATATTCAATACGGACAATTACGAGCAAACCATCGCCATGCTGAGGTCCAAGGCGGGCTAAGCCCTAAAGTTTCCGAACCTGCTTGGCTTCCGGCCCTCTTTTTCCCACCACGATGTCAAACAATACTTGGGCACCGGGTGGTAAGCTGCGAAAACCTTCCATCTCTATGGAGGAATGGTGGACGAAAATGACCTCTCCTTCGTCCGTTTCGATGAATCCGTATCCCTTCTCATCATTGAATGATTTGACGACACCGACCGCCATTTTCGCCCCCTTATATTGGGATGAAACGCCTCAGCCGCCATACCACATCGGAGCGCGTAAGGCGCACCTTCGAGTTTGAGTCAACGACCACCCGTAAAGCGGATGGCTTGGATTTGTTTTTCACACCGCTTGCTACGCACGCGGGAAAAACAAGATAAAAGCACGTCAGTGCTTCGGTCGTTGCAGTTGTAATCCCGCCTCAGGCGGGACATAGCCCTCGGTTTGAAAACAACTCATCGTTTGGCTACGCCATCAAGCGACAACAATCGCCGTTAAGATGCGCTGACTTTTTTCAGGGGTGCCAACGGCTCTGCTCCCTTCCAATAGGGATTGATCATATCTTCAAATATCGTCATGGCGGCAGCCGATCCCTGACCGGTGGCGGTCACGATTTGCTTGTAGCCACCTTCAACATCTCCCGCACTGTAGATTCCCGGAATATTTGTGCGATGATACTGATCATGCTTGATATAGCCATCCTCATTCAACTCCACACCAATTTTTTTGGCCAATTCAACGGCAGGCTTGTAGCCAATGGCGATAAAGACACCGTCAGCTGCCAACTCACTATGCTCTCCGCTCTGCTTGTTAAACATCACCACCTGTTCAACACGTTCTCGGCCTTTGATTTCTTTGATTTCGGAGTTCCACAGGATGGGAATCCCGTTGTCTGACAATTGTTTTGATAGCACCTCCTGCGCCCTGAGTTCATCCCGCCGGTGCACCAGGGTTACCTTCACTCCCATATTATGCAGGTGGAGCGCTTCTGTCACGGCTGAATTTCCTCCACCGACCATGAGAACTCTTTTTCCCTTGAACAAGGGGCCATCACATGTAGCGCAATAACTGACGCCTCTACCTGAATACGTTTTCTCACCCGGGACGCCGAGGTTCCGATGAGTGGCGCCTGTGGCCAATAAAACAGTGCGCGTATTGAATTGGCGTCGGCTTGTCTGGACCTTAAAAGGTTGTCCTGGGGTGATATCAAGAACCTGTTCGCCCTGGAAGATGTTCACATATTGCAGGGCATGGGTCACCATGATATCCACCAGGGTCTTTCCTCCCACTTGGGTAAAGCCGGGGTAATTCTCTACCACTGGAGTGAGCGCCACTTGACCACCCAATGCGTCGCGCTCCACAACGGCCGTTTTGAGGCCGCTGCGTTCAGCGTAAATGCCCGCGGTAAGACCGGCCGGCCCGCCGCCAACGACCAACAAATCGACATCGACCACTTCAGCAGTGCTATCCGGAATAAAAATGGTTTGGGGTTGAAGCGAAAGCAAAGAGGACATGAAGACCTCTTCCTGCTGGGCGCCTTGGCCGATAAGGGTATCATTGGCATACGCCTGGGGCACGCTATGGGCGCTGTATTGTTCCGCCAGGTCCGGCCGGCTCTGGATATCAATGATTTCCAATGACACGACATCCGGCCTTTCGATGGCGGCACGCAAACCGTTGACCACCTGTTGCGGGCAGTAGGGGCAGGTTGGACTGACAAACACCTTTACCAGTCGCGGGGAATCGATACGCTGGATCACCTTATGAGATTGCTCATTCATTCCGCTCTTGCCCATACCGATGAGAATCAGGGCCTCCAGGAAGGAACGTCCCTCCTCGCCCATGGGCGCCCCCAACCACCGAATATTGTAATGATCCGGATCGATCAGAAGCGTGGGAGAACTGTCGACGCCCCATTTGGACGCCAATTCGTGATCGAGGTAGAATTCCTTGATGGTTATCTTCGGTGTCAGTTCCCGAAATACGCGGACGATTTGACGGCAGGCCTGGACAAAAACATCTTCCTGCCCTTGGCCGACGAAAAGATATAACGGTATCTCCCTGGGCATTTGCTCGAATGTCTGCTGCAGCTGCCTTAAAAATGCCTGTTCTGAATCAGAAGATTGTGTATATTCATCAGGAGCCATAGCCATAGCGTTCCTCCCCTTATCGATTCCGTAAAAGGACCATATATATTTATTTCCGGCATAAGATGCGTTTAAACTTCCGTTTTGTCAAACTTTCGGGAAAGACGTCACTTATCGTGCACGGACCTGTGGTTGCATTTTCATTCAAAATATCGGAAAATCGTCAAAAGGGATCGAATTCTCCTACATGGACCTAATAATATACAAGATAGAATGATGCCATGACGCGCCAAGCGATACCATCACTTAAGATCACCACCATCGGCGGCGGCAGCGGCCAATATGCACTGCTTTCGGGACTGAAAGATTTGGACGGCATCGCCATTACCGCAGTGGTCTCAATGGTGGACAGCGGAGGCAGCACCGGACGCTTACGGGATGAACTGGGCATTTTACCGCCGGGTGATGTGCTTAAATGTACGCTGGCGCTCTCTCCTTTTCAGGACAGTGCACGCCGTCTACTTCAAAAACGGTTTACCAGAGACCGCAGGCTCAAGGGCCACAATGCAGGCAATATGCTGCTGACCATGCTCTCCCGCTACACCGGCAGTTTTCCGTCCGGGGTCGCCGCCCTTTCCGAAATTTTAGATGTCAAAGGCACCATCTATCCAGTCACCACCGATCAAGCCACTCTGGTGGCCGAACTTACGGATGGCACGCGCGTATACGGGGAGCATGCCATCGATGTGCCGAGGGGTCACCAGCGCGAAAAAATCAAGAACGTGTTTCTCGTCCCCCACCACAACGACCAGACGCGCGTCTATCCGCCAGTGGTTGAAGCCATCGAGACTTCAGATTATCTCATTCTGGGCCCAGGCGATCTTTTCACCAGCATCATCCCCAATCTCATCGTTCCCGGTGTGAAAGAGGCCATCCTCAACAGCAAAGCCCGCTTGATCTATATCATCAATATTATGACAAAATTTGGAGAAACGCACACCTTCAAAGGATCTGATTTCCTAAAACATCTCGAACAATTTACTCAACGGCGGATTGATATTGCAATTTACAACTCGCACCGGCCGAATCATAACCTGGCGGCCCTGTATGCTGAACAAAAATCCGAGGTGGTGGAAGTAACCCCAGAGGATGATTTCTGGATGCATCGAAAGCTCGTCACTTCCGATCTGCTCGAGCCCAGTGATCACATCATTCGCCACGATCCAAAGAAGTTATCCCGTCTGCTATCCGATCTCTTTTGTGCCGAAGCTTCTTAGACGCCATCCACAAAAGTCTTTTGGCCCAATCTGGGTGGTGGGTCCGGCTTCCAAATCCTTGCCAGACTACAGTATGCCGGCGGTTTGAAAACCGGCCCCGCCTACATCTTGAACCAAAATCCGTTTTGTAGATAGCTTCTAAAAAAATGGATAGTGTTTTTTAATCCTTTTGGTCACGACAAGTGATATAATATTCAGCCAAACCAAGGTCTTGCGGCGTTGTAAGTTTGATGTTTTCGCGAAGGCCGGGGATGATATGCACCCTTCCCCCCAAACGCTCAACAATTGCGGCATCATCTGTAACCAACCATTTATTTAATTTGGCGTCCTGATGGGCATGGCGTATGAGAGAGAGCTTAAATGCCTGGGGGGTCTGGGCCAATTGCAGGCTGTCCCGAGGAATCGTGTTCTGAATTACCGCATGCTTCACTAGCTTGGGAGTGTCCACAGCGGTTACAGCCGGCACACAGGCCCCCCACTGCCGCGCCCCCTGAATGCATGCTTCCACCAGGGCTTGAGTAACCAGCGGTCGCACCCCGTCATGAATCAAAACGATTCCCTCCTCTTCCAGGATGGCATCGAGCCCATTTCGGACAGAGTCCTGACGCTGTGCACCTCCGGCAACCAGTTGAATCTCCGTCTTTAATTCTGCGGCCGCGAGGATATGTTCACGGCAGAATTCCATGTCATCAGACGGGACAACGACCAAAAGCCGTTCAACGGACCGGCAACGGTCGAAAACCTGCAAGGTGCGGAGCAAGATGGGCCGGCCCCCGATGTTGAGAAATTGCTTTCGCTGGGCGGCTTGCATCCTTACCCCCCTGCCGGCGGCGACAATAATGGCGTAAATCATTTCAAGTATTTCAATTCCCTCGGCAAAGGCACGCCCTTTCCCATGGTGTCTTCCCCATAGTTTACGCTGGCGAGTATTTCAATATCTTTCAAAGCTCTTATGTCACCTTCAAAAACCACATCAGTGATATTTTCCTTCTGTATCTTCCCACCCGCCCATTGAATGTCCAAAACGCTGCTTGCGTCAAAACGATCTTCTCCAACGACGAGTTCAACCGGACCGCCATAGTACTGCACTACTTTTGCTACCAGCAAGCTGGGGCGGCTGTGAAATCCTAGTTTGACGGGAATACCGACTTCTATGGTCCCGCGTTCCACATTTTCGTTTAAGATGTCGCGGGCGACATCTTTTCCCGCGCTCAAATAGTGACAACAATAAAATAAACCGTAATTGATAGTGGATTTTAGCAGCATATCGGGATCGACTACATCGGCCAAGCGGTCCTGAACCTTTTTGTAGGTATTCTTGTACCCTGCCTCATGGAGGTGTCGCTCGTAAAAGTGCAGCAATCGTCCCATTAATTGCAGCAGGTGGAAGACAACGGAAAAATAGCTCCGAAACTCTTTGAGTTTTCTGTCCCCAAATCTGAAACCGCCGTGAATCACATAAGTATCAAAGGATGATTGAAGATTGTGCACCACCATTTCGAATCGGCGTATCTCCACCTCGTTGACCTTGTCTGGTACGAGTTGGTGGATCTGCTCCATGTCATATGGCTCGTAAAGCCCCAATTGGTCGAACCGTGTGGCCACCCCTAGAAAGTCGCTTGCGATTTTGACGACATGTTCTTTTTGAACGGATTTGGCATCATCATCGATGTTGTAGGCCAGCATTTCACTGGTTGAGATACCGGGAAAATCATCCGCCTCAAAAAATTCCTCCGGAAGGGGAATGTTCAAGCGGCGCGCTTCATCCAGAATGACCGGGGCAAGTTTAGTCAATGCATTATTCAACAGCTCAAGGCTCTCCTGCCCAGCGTTGCGAAATTCCTGGCTATCGGAAAGATCGTAAAAAATCAACCGGTTCAAAATGTGTTTCTGGCAATATGCCCCAAGACTCAAGTGGCGCACCGCTGCAGACAGTTCACGATAAAAATACCAGTCAACGTTATTTTTAGCACCGTGAAAGTCCAAGAAGTCTTCCAGCACTTGAGAGGTGCTGGCCAGCTTTTTATATAGTTTTTTTGTAAACTCATGCAGACGAAGGGGTTGAGAGTCCAGGTAGAAACAACATTTTAAATAGTCGTGGGAGAAAAGCCGCACTTTTTCAGAAAAGGAGATATCGCAATACGAATCAGTGTCAGAGCATGCTTTCATGGAACAACCTATACCTTATACCTTATCGTTGCTTCGTAATATATGCCCACGATGTCGCAAAACCGGAGGGCTTCAGAGCACGGCTCCGCCGAGGGCGGAATATAGAGTCCTCCCAACTGTTGCAAATGCCGGAGGGCTCCAGAGCCAAGGCGCCGAGGGCGCAGCCGTAGTCCAACTACTGCAAGCCCTTGGCAACCGAATATAGAGTCCTCCCAACTGTTGCAAATGCCGGAGGGCTCCAGAGCCAAGGCGCCGAGGGCGCAGCCGTAGTCCAACTACTGCAAGCCCTCGGCAACGCCGGATCTGGAGTCCTCCGGCATTTGCAACCTGGGGGCGGCCGGAGCAGGCCATAAGCCGAATCCTGTCACCCGATGGGGTTACCCGCCATTGGGCTGATGATCATTCATCTGGGATACCGGTTACCCGATACCTCTAGCGACCTACCCGGAGGCTCGTGCGGGCCGCACTCGGTCACCTCCCTATTTGGTCTTGCACCGGGTGGGGTTTACCTAGCTTCTCCGGTCACCCGAAGAACTGGTGCGCTCTTACCGCACCGTTTCACCCTTACCCCGCATGAGCGGGGCGGTCTGCTTTCTGTTGCACTTGCCTTCACGTCACCGCGACTCCACGTTATGGAGCACCCTGCCCTATGGTGTTCGGACTTTCCTCCAAGCCTTCTTTTGGGCCCGGCGATCATCTGGCCTGCTCCGACCACAAGCGATTGATCCTTACCCCGAGTCGGGGGGACATCGGGATTAAGCCTCCTGTTGCTCTTCCATTAAGATCTTGGGATACATGATTCTCTGGCAATTGGGACACATTCGCATCTCATCCATGCGCAGCAGTTCATTAAACAATTGCGGCGGTATATTGATACGGCAAACCTGGCAGATGCCATCAACGATAGCTGCAACGGCAATCCCATTGCTTTGTCGCTTTACTTTTTCATAAATTTGCTGCATCTTTTCATCGATTGTGCTCCATACCGCATTGCGTTCATCCTGCAAAGTGTCGAGCTCAGCCTTTTGTTGTTCAGCTTTCTGCCGAATCTCATCTTGCTTTTGCTCAATCTCCTTCTGCGCATCGGCCAGATCGGCTTTTCGTTCAGTCAGCTCATTTTCATCGGATTCGATACGGTCCAAATCAGCCAGCATCTGATCTTCAATACCCGATGACTTCTCACTGAGTTCGTCGATCTCTTTGAGCATGGACTGGTATTCCTTGTTGGTTTTAACGGCGTTCAGCTTAAAATGACCAATGTCTTCACATGTTCTTTGAAGCTGCTCACCCGATTCCCCCCATTGCTAACATTTCAGTTCCCGTTACCCGTTTGACTTATAGGATGCTAAACGGATCACTTTCAATAGAACATGGCTCAACCAGAATATTCCAGCGCGATTTTTCAACGGCCGCCTTGAGGTTGCTCACCAGAGCGTCAATTATCAGATGCTCCGAGGCAAAATGCCCAATATCGACGAAAGCCCGCCCGCTGTCCTCTACTATCCTGGCATCGTGGTACCGCAGATCGCCACTGACATACACGTCGGCATCGGTGCTTAAAAAGCGATCCATCAGACTGCTGCCGCTGCCGGAACACAACGCCACCCGCTGTACCACACGATCCAAATTGCCGGCAACTTTGACGCGCTCAAGGCCGAGCCGCTGTTTTAACGTTTTGGTCCATGCCCTCACCGACATGGGCGAAGGGATCGTCCCGATGCGACCCAGTCCAACTTGAGCGGCACCATCATCGTCTTCCCCTTCATATTGTGTACTGGCCAGCAGTGGCTCCGTGTTTTGCAATCCGATGCGTGTAGCCAGCACATCATTGATGCCGTCCACGGCACTGTCGAGATTGGTGTGCGCCGCATAAACCGCTGTCTGGCTCCGCAAAGCGGATGCGATCACCTTCCCCTCAAAGCTGTCGATATCGATGCACTTCAAGCCCTTGAATATTAGCGGATGGTGGGTGATCACCAAAGAGACATCGTTCCGCCCCGCAGCCTCCACCACTTCCATCAGCGGGTCAAGTGCAACCCAGATTTTATCCACCCGCCAGTGATATGCCCCGACCTGCAACCCGCAGTTGTCCCACTCCTCAGCAAGGAATGCAGGCGCTATTTGCTCCATGATCCGTGCAATATCGTATACGTTGGCCGTTATTTGATTGCCGGTGTTCATATGACCGATCTCCCGAAGCTAGGATATAGCACTATTTGATGGCAATTGTAACGGATTTATGCGCTGTGGTATGCCCACCCATTTAAACACAAAGGGCGCGATATCGGTATTGCGACCACGCCCATGTGCCAAATATGTCAACTTCCTGCTGTATTGCCATTGGCGCGATGGGTATGGGCCCACCTGGGATCGAACCAGGGACCTACCGGTTATGAGCCGGTGGCTCTGCCAACTGAGCTATGGGCCCATCGCGCAATGCACGCTTTATTTAGCGGCAGGTTAATATTTTGTCAAGTATTTCTAAGCGATTAGAGCCGGGATTAAGTATCAATAAAACTTTTAAGTTTTCGACTGCGGGTGGGATGACGGAGTTTTCGCAGTGCTTTGGCTTCAATTTGGCGGATGCGCTCCCGGGTCACGGTAAAATCCTGTCCGACCTCTTCCAGGGTATGATCTGCCTTCTCACCGATACCAAACCGCATCCGAAGCACTTTCTCCTCCCTGGGGGTCAATGTTGCCAACACCTTACGCGTCTGTTCAGCCAGATTGAAACTGACGGCTGCCTCGGAGGGAAGCATAAACTTCTTGTCTTCGATAAAATCACCAAGATGACTGTCCTCTTCTTCTCCGATGGGGGTTTCCAGGGAGATGGGCTCACGCGCTATCTTAAGGACTTTTCGGACCTTATCCAGCGGAATCTCCATCTTGTCTGCAATCTCTTCGGGTCTCGGCTCTCGTCCCATCTCCTGAACAAGATACCGTGAAGTGCGGATCAATTTATTGATGGTTTCAATCATGTGCACCGGAATCCGAATAGTCCGTGCCTGATCCGCAATGGCCCGCGTTATGGCCTGGCGAATCCACCATGTGGCATAGGTGCTGAACTTGTATCCCCTTCGATATTCAAATTTGTCCACCGCCTTCATCAAGCCGATATTGCCTTCTTGGATCAAGTCCAGAAATTGCAGGCCGCGGTTGGTATACTTTTTGGCGATGCTCACCACCAGGCGCAGATTGGCCTTAATCAACTCGCTCTTTGCCAGTTTGGCCCGAAAGCGGCCCACATCCACATTGGCCAAGATGCGTTTGAGAATACGGCTGTTGGCCTTTACGGTATTCTCCTTCTCTTCGATCTGGTCGTGAATGTTGCGAATCTGCTTGTACAGCTCCTCCAATTCTTTCTTGGTGAGATCACATTGGGATTTGGCCATTTTGACAAATCGGGTTTTGGCGCCGATGTTTTCCCTGAATATCGCCACCGATACGCCCATGGACTCAGCCGATGCAGTGATCACCCGATTCATCACGTCAAACCACTCCACAAGATTTCGAATATCCTCTTCAATCTGATCCACGACGCTGCCTTCCAGGCGCCACTCTTTCAACATGTCGAAGATCTTATGGTTCCGGCGCGTAATGCATCGTCTGATACGGCGCTGCTCCTCCGATACCAGCTTGTGATCGTTGAACAGCTCTTCTCGGAAGGCCATATTTTGATTGTGCACTTCGTTGATATTGTTGATCGTCGTGATAAACGCTTCAATCTGCGAGACTTCATCCTGATAAGTATCCCCTTCATCGATATCTCGCAGAACATGTTTGGGCCGCAGCAGTTGGGATTCGATACGTCGCCCCAGGTTCAAGAGATAATCCACCCCGATGGTGGTTTCCAAGAGCGCTTTCAACACATCCTGTTCGCCGGCTTCAATTTTTTTGGCAATTTCGACTTCGCCTTCACGGCTTAAAAGGGTCACCATGCCCATTTCGCGCAAATACATTTTTACCGGATCGGTGACAGAACCATAATCTGAAATAGCCGTGTCTTCTTTTTTATTCGCAGCCTTCGGTGATTTGGCCTTGGATTTGGATATCTTCTTATTTTTTTCATCGATGATGTCAATCCCCAGGTCCTCAAACAACATCAGCGTCTCATCAATCTTTTCAGCCGACATCATGTCGTCAGGCAGCGCTTCATTAATTTGGTCATATGACAAATAGCCGTTCTTTTTTCCTTGGGCGATCAAGGCCTTGGTTGCTTTTTCGCTGTTCGTTTTTGTGTCCTTGTTCGCACTGGCCTTGGCAGTATTTTTCTTGGCTGGCTTGTTTTGACGTGTGGTTTTTCCCTCTGAGCCTTTGGATGGACCAGCAGCTTTGGGGTCGGACTTGGTCTTTTTTGCCATTAGCATTCGCCTCCTGCAGCCTGCATAGGGTCAATTCTTTTCTGCTTGATTCTGCTTCTGCGCCAATAATTTTAAGAGCAGATCCATGTCTTTGTCTTTTTCGGCTGCTTCAATCTGACGCTGAAGGTCATTTTTTAATTGTTTACGTTGCCTGGCCATGAACTGTACTAGAAGCCGCTCGCAACCTTGACGGTCCCAGTGCTGCTCTGACATGGCCAATTTTGTCAATAAGCTTCGATACTTTGAATCCTGAATCATGGAAACCAAATCTGCCACGCCTTGTTCCCCTTGATGGGTTTGATTAATAATCATTTGGCCGATGGTTTTCAATTTATCATCTTCAAAATAATCGAGAATGTTTTGACCTACGATCTCGGGAATCATTATCGGATAGCGCAACATCATTGCCACGATCTGCTGTTCCAAACGACCGGCACCCCTGAATGGAGGTTGATACGCCCTGTCTTGAATCCGTGATCTGCCGGATACCGACCGTTGTGTCGCTTGCTGGACTTTTTCCATAACTGCGGCTTCATCGATCCCCAACTTTTCTGCCAATTGTTTTATATAAAGGGAGCGGGCAATGGTATCCTGCACAGCGGCCATGGATTCCTGTAAGGCCGACACCACTTTTACCTTGCCTTCAAGGCTTAACCCGTAACGTTCAATGGCTGAATCGATCAGGAACGGCACCATCCCCAATGCGCTCTCACTGGCTTTGAGAAAATTATCTGGACCGAATTCCTTTAAAAAGTCATCGGGATCATACCCTTCCGGTAAAACCAGGATACGTGCATCGAGCATACCCTGTTCAAAGATAGTGATGCTGCGTTTGGCGGCTTTGATACCCGCCTGATCAGAATCGTAGACCAAAATCGCATATCCGGACGACCCCACCAACCCTTTAATGAGTTGCACGTGCTCAACTGTTAACGCCGTCCCCAAGGTGGCCACGGTATTGCTTATCCCATATAGATGCATGGCCAAGGCATCGAAATACCCCTCTACAAGGTAGATGACACCGCTTTTGCGAGCCTCCTGCTTTGCGGCATGGATGCCGTAAAGGGACCGCCTCTTATTATAGAGCGGCGTCTCCGGCGAGTTGAGGTATTTCGGCATGTCATCGCCCATGACGCGCCCACCGAATCCAATCACCTTTTTATTGAAATCGAAGATGGGGAAAATGATACGGTCGCGAAAGCGGTCGTAGTAGCCCTGGCTGTTTTTTCGGGGTATGATCAGACCCGATTTGTCCAATAATTCCAAAGGCACCTTTTTCTGTCCCATATACCGCAACAGGCCGTCCCATCGGTTGGGTGCATATCCCAGTTGATGCCCTTCAATGATTTTTCGTGTCATGCCCCGTCCCACGAGGTAGGCCTTGGCCCTCTGTCCGCTGGCCGCATTGTTGAGGGCGTCACGAAAAAAACCCATGGCCAGTTCGTTGACGCGATAGAGTTTTTCCCTTTCAGAATAGTGACGTTTCTGATCAGGGGTCATATTCGATTCGGGTACTTCGATACCGTATTTCCTGCCCAGTTCCCTGACAGCTTCAGGGAATGAGAGACCTTCGTGCTGCATCATGAAACTAAAGACATTGCCACCGGTATGGCATCCGAAACAATAAAAAATCTGTTTATCCGGGCTCACTGTAAAAGAAGGCGTTTTCTCTGTATGAAAGGGGCACAAGCCAAGATAGTTTAGTCCAGATTTTTTCAATGCAACGCTGTCGCCTACAATGTCCACAATATTGGCAGCGTTTTTTATTCGGCTGATTGTCTCTTCGGGGATTGTCCGTGCCAAATGCAGTTCTCCAATTGGAATAACGGCCCATTGCGACCTAACCAGATCGGCCAAATCGGCTACCGTATTATTTCATGGATCCCATTGGCAGTGCTTTTTTCGGTACTGACACGCAGACAACAGATTCATGCGCAGGCATCCTCATTTTAAAGTTGTTTAAACTATACCTTTTCAGGCATTGTGTCAATGCCTGTTTCAAT
>JARRKU010000046.1:19228-81885 GCA_037387725.1 Desulfobacteraceae bacterium | reverse complement strand
CCGGTGTTTTTCTGACCGGTCTGGGATCGGCCTACTACCATATGGCCCCTTCCAACGCCACCATCCTGTGGGACCGGCTGGCCCTGACCCTCCTCTTCATGGCCTTTTTCTCCGCCGTCTGGGGCGAGCATATCTCAGCGTCCGCCGCCGTGAAGATGGTCTGGCCGCTGGTGGGCCTCGGTCTCGCTTCGGTGGTCTACTGGTACATCACCGAAACCCGCGGCCGGGGAGACTTGCGCATCTACGCCGCAGTTCAGTTCCTGCCCATGGTCCTGGTGCCGCTTATCCTGATCTTCTATCGTTCCCGGCTGACCGGCGTGGGCTACGTGTGGGGCATCCTGGCCGCCTATGGTATTGCCAAAACCGCTGAAGTCCTGGATCGCGCCATCTACGACGCCCTGCCGGGGTTCAGCGGGCACGAAATCAAGCATTGGGTTGCAGCCGTGGGGGTATTTGTCTATTATCTGGCCGGCGTTAAGAGAAAGCGGCGCAAGTCCCAGGTCGACACCTGAGGACGCCTGCCGCCCGGCCGAGAGAGGATGATGGTGAAAGCTACCGCCGCCACTGCCTATATCGCCTGCCCGGCCTGCGACCTGCTCCATCTTCGCAGACCGGTGCCTGCAGGCACCACGGCCCGCTGCACCCGGTGCGCCACCCCCCTTTACCGCAACCGGGGCCGCTCCCTGGAGTGGCCGCTCTGCCTGGTGCTGGCCGCATCGATCCTCTTCGCCATATCCAATCTTTTTCCTTTTCTGACCCTGAAAATAGAGGGCCGCACGGAAGAAACCGTTCTGATGACCGGCATCATGGCCCTTTATCACCAGGGACAGCTGGGGCTGGCCGCGCTGGTGCTGCTGACCGGCCTGGTTTGCCCGTTGCTGCAACTGGTCGGGTACGTTTATGTCCTGCTGTCGCTTCATACAGGGGCGGGCTCATCTTTCGCGGCTGAGGCCTATCGCTGGGTGCGCCATGTCCAGCCCTGGTCCATGATCGAAATCCTTCTGCTGGGCATCCTCGTGTCGGTGGTCAAGCTGGCCGGCATGGCCGAAGTGATGCCCGGCGTTGCGCTCTATGCCTTTATGATACTGATATTTATCCTGCCGGCCGCCATGGTGGCCATCGACGCGGTAAGCTTATGGGACCGATTTCCAATAGCAGCAGCCTGACGGCGGCCGAAGCCGGCCTGGTCAGCTGCCACAGCTGCCGGCTGCTTTGCCGTGCCGGGGATCAGGTAAAGAGCGGGCATCCTTACTGTCCCCGGTGCCATGCGCCGCTGCACCCCCGCAAACCGGCCAGCCTTTCCCGGACCTGGGCGCTGGTGCTGGCCGCAATGCTGCTTTACATCCCGGCCAATGTACTGCCCATTACCCAGACCACTTCCCTGGGGCACACCCAGTCCGACACCATTCTCAGCGGAGTGGTCTACTTCATGATCAGCGGCAGCTGGCACATCGCCCTGATTATCTTCGTGGCCAGTATTCTGGTGCCGCTGGTCAAACTGGTTGTGCTGATCTACCTGCTGCTGTCGGTCCAGTTCAAATGGTTGTGGCGCCCCAGAGAGCGCACCCGCCTCTACCGCCTGACCGAGGCCGTGGGCCGCTGGTCCATGGTGGATATCTATGTGGTGACAGTATTGGTGGCGCTGGTGCGCATGGACGCCCTGGCCAGTGTGACGGCCGGGCCCGCAGGGTTGTATTTTGCCGCCGTGGTGGTATTGACCATGCTGGCGGCCGACAGCTTCGATCCCCGATTGATATGGGACACCGCAAAGGAGCGAAAATGAGCAGCGATGGCGAAAATGGGTTGAAAATGGAAGACCTCCCTGAGCCGCGGGTCCGGGCATCCCGGCGCATCAGTCTGGTCTGGCTGGTGCCGCTGGTGGCCTTCCTGGTCGGGCTGGGGCTGGCGGTCCGCGCCTATATGGAAAAAGGGCCCCGCATCACCATCCAATTCGCCTCGGCCGAGGGGCTGGAGGCGGGAAAGACCCGCATCAAGTACAAGGATGTGGATGTGGGCCGGGTCGAAACCATTCAGTTGGACGGCCAATTGTCCCATGTGCGCGTGACCGCCTCCATGGTACCGGAGATCGAACCCTATCTGACCGATTCCACCCGTTTCTGGGTGGTTCGCGCCCGAATCGGCGCAGGCGAAGTTTCCGGGCTGGGCACCCTCTTCTCAGGCGCCTACATCGCCATGGACCCAGGGGGCAAAGGCAAGACGGAACGCAAATTCAAAGGCCTGGAATCACCGCCGGTGGTCACCCTGGACACCCCAGGCACCCACTATCGGCTGCGGGCCGCCAAACTGGGGTCCGTGGATATCGGCGCACCGGTCTACTTCCGCCAGATCAAGGTGGGGCAGGTGGTCCACTACGAGATGGAAGCCGGCGGGGCGGCCGTCAATGTCAAAATCTTCATCCGCTCCCCCCACGACGAGCGGGTCAACCAGAATACCCGCTTCTGGAACGCCAGCGGCCTGGATGTCACCGTGGACCCCAACGGGGTGCGCATCGACACCCAGTCGATCCTCACCATGCTCGAAGGCGGGATCGCCTTCGAAACCCTGCCCAATATCGGATCCGGAGGGCCGGTGGACCCTGAGCGGCATATCTTTACCCTCTTTGCCAGCTACGACCGCATCCATGAACCCACCTTTGTGCGCAAACTTTATTTCATGGCCTATTTCGACGGCACGGTGCGGGGCTTGACCGTAGGGGCGCCGGTGGAGTTTCGCGGCATCAAGATCGGGGAAGTGACCGACATAAAACTCCAATTCAATGCCAAAAATGCCGCCTTCCGCATACCGGTGCTCTGCGCCATCGAACCGGAGCGCATTGAAATCAACGGCCGCAGCACAGACGCCAAGGCAAGCCAGAAGGCCGAGTTCGAGATGATCGCCAGGCTGGTGCGCAAGGGGTTGCGGGCCCAGCTGCGCACCGGCGTGCTGCTCACCGGTCAGCTTTATATCAACCTGGACATTCACAAGGGCGCCAAACCGGCCGAGCTGACCTTTGCCGGGCAATACCCGGTGCTGCCCACCGTGCCGGAACCGGTTCAGGAACTGACCGCCAGTCTGTCCAACATATTGGACCGTTTGGAAAAACTGCCCATCGAGCAGATCGGCGAGGATCTGGGCCAGACCGTCCACCACACCCGGCAACTGCTCGGTTCCAGCGACCTCTCCGCTGCGGTGGTCTCCCTGAACCAAAGCCTCGAGCAACTCAGCCGCTTTACAAAAGGACTGAACACCGAGGTGACCCCCCAGATGTCGGCCCTGCTGGAGGAGTCCCGCAAGACCATGGCCGCAGGGCAGGGGGCCCTTACCGCCGCGGAAAAGCTGCTCAACACCGATGCGCCGCTCTCCTATGAATTGAGCCAGACCCTCAAAGAACTGTCCCGCGCGGCCCGGGCCGTCAGCAACCTGGCCGACCTGCTGGAGCGCAATCCCCAGGCGTTGATTTACGGGAAAGGAGACGACCAATGATGTGGAGACAACCTGTCCGGTCACTTTTGTTGATCGCGCTGCTCTTTTGGGGTTGCGCCGGTTCCGGCCCGCTGCCGTCATACTATACCCTGCAGCCGCCACCCGACACCGATGTTCATGGAAAAGACCCTGAAACCGCCCACCTGATCATCGGCATGGGCCCGGTGGTGCTGCCCCGATACCTGGACCGCGACCCCATCGTCACCCGCATCAGCCCCAACCGGCTCAAGGTCAACGAGCGCCACCGCTGGGCCGGCTCCCTGCAGTCCGATATCACCCGCGTGCTGGCCGCCCGCCTCGGGAGCCTGGAGCGGGTCAAAGAGGTGTTGATCTTCCCCTGGGGTACCAGCATCGAGCCGGATCTGCGCTTCCGGGTGGAGATCCTGGCCTTTGAAGGCCGTCCCGGAAAAACAGTGACGCTGAAAGCCGCCTGGTCCATGGCGCCGGGATCGTCCGACCAGCCCGCCGTTCGCCGCGTCTCCCTGATAAGGGAGGAGGTAAATGCAGATTCGATGGAAGGGATGGTGGCAGCCATGGGCAACGCCCTCACCCTGCTGAGCCGGGAGATGGCGGCGGCCATCGCCAAGGCCAGTCCGTAGAAGCCTGTCTTTGTAAAAACCGGAAGGCGCCTGGGCAAATCGTAGGCCCAGCCGCCACGCTGGCTGGTTCGACAAAATGGTCTTCGTAGGGCTGGCCTCCGCGCCGGCCGGCTCGGCGATGCACTTCCGAAAAAGATTATACGCAACAGTCAGAAAGCGCAACATGCGAAGAAAAGAGAAGCAAATCACCGACAGAAAAGAGATCGACGCCATCATCCACGCCAGTCTGGTCTGCCGCATGGCCATGGCCCGGGAAAACAAGCCCTACCTGGTGCCCCTTTCATTCGGTTATGACGGCAGCGCCATATACCTTCACACCGCCGCCGAAGGCCATAAAATCGATTACATCGAAGCCAATCCTAATGTATGCGTCGAATTCGAGCACCAGGTTCAGGTACTGGAAGACGACAACCAGGCCTGCAAGTGGTCCTTCAGGTTTCAATCGGTCATCGGTTTCGGCACCATCAGGGAACTCGTAGACCCAAGCCGGAAGGAACAAGGCCTGAACCACATCATGAAGCACTACAGCCACAAAGAATGGAGCTTCAATCTAAAGGCCGTCGCCAAGACAAGGGTATGGAAGATCGACATCCACTCGCTCCAAGGAAAGCGCTCCATTTAGCCGATTGTTCATTACAGAATTGTAAAAAGGCCAATTTGCCCACTCAGATTAAAAAGTGCCGGTTTTGTAATTAATAGCTATGAGAACAAATGGTTAATAGTTAAAGACAAAATCGTGGCATAATTTTTCACAATACTTATGTGTCAGCCATATAAGTTCATAATTTTCACAAAATGTGGCCTCTAACGGACCGGTAAATAAAGCGCACAAAGAGATTAATAAGCCTCGCCTACCGATAGAAACATTTGTTTTTTTATTAAATATGTGAGGTAGTAGAAATTAATCCAGTCCATAATCAGGAACCATTGCCCACTCGAGATCGTTTTGCCCATACGATTGATGTAAAATAGGGCAAGATTTAAATTAGCGATGGAATAACAGGTAGTTTTGAAATTTATGGCCTAAAACCGGGGTTCGGTGTTTTTATCAAAAAGCAGCAGCGGCAGAATCTATAATGTTATGAGATTGAAGCATGAGAATTGGGAAACCACCAAAAGTTGACAAAAAATTGCTACCAATGATTAAGCTATCAACAGTTGTTGAAACTCTAGAGAAATGGTTAAGGTCCCAAAACACAGCAGAGAGGGTCCGCATTGCACTTGCTTACGAAGAATTGGTCGGAGAACATCAAATTGAAGGCGTATCCCAAGAAACTGAAGATACCCTTCTAAACTTATGCACTGACTGTGCGTATTACTCAGAAAATCCAGAACATTTAAGTGAGGACCCTGCACTTTTGAACTATGATAAATTTAAAGCAATTATATTGGAAGTACTTGAAAAGATAGGCAACTCATAACCACCGGCTGCACAAAGGACCGCGAGGACCGTGCGGCCTGTGAGCCGGGCCGTTAGCGATTGAATCAAATATGATTAGAAAATTTGCGATAGCTGGAAACGTTCTTGGAACTCTCTGCTGCATTGGTATCTTTTATGTATACTTACCAGTTGCTTCAGCATTGTTCGATATATTGTTTAATAGTAACGTTGGATCGGTGGCAATAATTGGTGGGGACGAAACTTCACCGGGATTTTCAATTTTCCTGCCTATTTTTTATACAATTGCTTTTACTATTATTTTTTTAACGAATCTATTTGTACTTACTCGCAAAGTAAAGACTATTTTTTGGAATAGCCGAAAGACATGGCGGATCACCTGGACAATTGGTGCAATTCTTTTATTTGCATCATTTGTGACTAAGCGGCATCTTCTCTACATACATTTTTACCTATTCGCTGTTGGGGTAGTCTCATTAATATATTCATTTAGTAAGTGTGCTGAAATCAACAACCAAGAATTAAAAATATTCTACGGTCTGTTTTTGAATAGAAAGGCCATCAGTTTCAAGTGGGATGAAATTAGAAGTGTAGGGTTATCCAACATTAAGAAAGTCGATATTTGGCAAGCTGGTGCTAGAGTCAGGGTTCCAGTCAAGGAGGAATATGAAATAGAACTATTGGAAATAAAATTAAAAGCACCATTGGGCAAAGAAACTATTTCTCATATAAGCCTACATGACAAGATTAACTTTTTTATTAAAGAGCTGCAATTTAGTGTTGATGGTTCAAAAATCTTTATCAAAAATCCACCGGACAAAGGTTTTAAGAAACTGATTTCTGAAGCCGCAAAATATCTACCAGGGCAAAATCAAGATATCCATGAATCAATTAATATTTATAATAAAATTGTAGATATAGCGCTATTTATAGTATTGTTTTTGCAATTTGTTTTTTGGTTGTTTTTTAGGGCATTTATTTTTTCAACTCCTGGCTAAGGAATATTGGCCAGCTAACCTTCGCGTTCTGTCGGACTCGCTTTGCTCGCCGCAGACGCAGGTCGTTAAAGGTGAAATACTGCTATGTATAAAATAATAATTGCCTTCTTTCTTGTACAACTAACTATCTCGCCCGCTATTGGAAATCCGCGCCCTATTAAAATTATTGCAGGCGAATACGGTGTCATTTCGGCAAAATTTGTAAGTATCAGAATAGCCCCTTCAATAAATGCAAGTAGGAATGATTACGCTCAAATTGGTTTGATAGTACAGATTTTAGAAATATCTAATGAATCAGTCAAAATTAATAACTACAGGGGGCGATGGCTAAGAATTATCGGAAAACATGTTGATACCTCTTTCCAGGAAAAGAAGGTGGTTAATGGTTGGGTCTTTAGTAAATACATTATACCGTTATCTCAATTTGAGCCAATTGAGCATTGGGCGGGTTTTAAAAAATTTTTCTCTTGTGTTGGTGATTCATGTTTAGAATTGCGTATGAAGAATGATGGCGCTTTCGAGAATGTTTATGCAAACGATTATAATGGCAGAGGTGAGCAGGAAACGACCGAAAAGGTAGTTGATCAAGGAAAAGTTTATCTCGCAGGTAACATTTTTTGGTTTAAATCTTCAAAAGATATTGCTGATAGATTCAATGAAATTATTGTTGTTAAATATGGAATCGGACAATATTGCCTTGGCAAGAATATCGATCACAATTCTGGTGAATGTCATATAAGTGCAGAAGATAGCATATATCCGGAACCCAGAAACGAGAATCCCAACGATAAAGGCAAGAATATACGAAATGAGGCCATTACCCTATAAAGTATTTAAATTTTAGTAAGGGGGGCTTTAACCAATTGCTGCTCCCGACGCGGCTCCGCCGCGCCGGAGAGCATGTCGTTATACGTAAAAACATATGCATCCTGTATTTAAGTTGGGAATCAATATTGCGCTATCACTCATAATAGTCCCAATTATTGTCCTAATTGCATTCTTTGTAGATACCTCAATTTTAGGACATGCAGAGGGGTTTAATGGTGTTTTTGTCGGAGCACCTATTGGCATTATTATCGGTTTTATATACTTGTGTTGTTCGGTATGGAAATTTTTCAAGGACCTCAAATCGAGGAAGAAACAAATTCAACAAATAAAATAGGACGGTTTCAAGTTCGCAGTACCAAAATAGAATGAAAATCGTATAACCTCTATATGGCCTTCGGTTGTCAAGGAAAAAACCACCCCATAGATCGGAAAATCTTCGATAGTGAAAAATTACCGTCTTTACTTCAGCTTCCTTGACAAACGACTCGTACGCTCTGACTTTCGTCTTCGGTCATGGGCGTCAGGGCGTTATTATAATAACGCATCTGCACCAAACATCGAGGGTGATCGCTTCAATGCCATCCTCAATCGAGGGTGATCGCTTCAATGCCATCCTCAGTGCAGCCGGAATGAACTTTGCCAAGCTGCTCAGCTGGCTGGCAGACTTTTTACGACTAATTCTTACGCGGCTATTTGATTGTAAAAGAGCATTTTTAACGGCTTAATTGTTGAGCCAGCCGCTTGAAAATGGGGTTTTTCAATACCGACTAACTAGTATCAACCGCATAGACAGCGGACCGGGAAAACAATGGCATTTAGCTTTTTCGCAGGCATCATTGAACTTTTCATTTTCATAGTCCTCGATCGTTTTCCCGTCCGGTCACGCAGAACGTTCTGTCCCAGCCAATAATTGACAATTGTATATAATCATGATATACAAACCGCATGGTTAAACCAACCAAAATGTTAGCTAATTGCACCGGTTTCGAATGGGACCATGGCAATATTCCCAAGAATTGGGAGCGGCATGATGTTTCAACTGTGGAATGCGAGCAAATATTTTTCAATAAACCAATTATTGTAAAACGAGATAAAGTGCACTCCTTATCTGAAAATCGCTACTACGCACTCGGCCGTACGAACATGAATCGATTGCTATTTGCCGTTTTCACTGTTCGAAATGATAAAATTAGGATTATTTCCGCAAGAGACATGACGGAAGCGGAAACGGAAAGGTACTTAAAATGAAAAAGAAGAAGATTCCTAAATTCAAAAATGAGGCAGAGGAACGCCTTTTTTGGCAACAAAATGATTCTTCTGATTATATCGATTGGTCTGAGGCTGAAGAGGCTGTTTTTTCAAAGCTAAAACCTTCGACGCGCACCATTTCCATACGCCTCCCGGAATCAATGCTCGAAGAATTAAAATTGTTAGCTAATAAACGTGATGTTCCTTATCAGTCTCTGTTGAAAATTTTTTTGTCTGAACGAATCGATTCTGAATTGCACCATTGATATATATTGAGACAGAACATTTGCGTTCTGTATAATACGATAAAAATGACGACTTTTAATAGCGTCATACCCTGGACATGCGCCATTTATGCGAAAAGGAATTTAAATTTTTAAATGGTGGCCTATGCACAAAATGCCATCAAGCCACCTGCTTAACATGTTCAAACATGAAAATAGGTTTCAGGCATGCTAAAAATGAAGGTTCTTACAGTATAATATGCAAAATGTGCTCATCTGAAAAAACCGTATCTCAAAGAGTAGAATTATGAATGAGCATAAATTTGTAATATATCAAGGCCACAGGATGGTTGAAGGCTGGCCTGATAAAATTATTGAGGCACAGAAACTGCATTACTATTTAATAAATGGACAAAAAATATATACGTATTCCTTATGGAAGTGAGAATGATGATTGGAAGGCAGATAAATATCCCTGCCATGATTGTCGGATTATCAAAGGTCAATACCATGTTAAGGGCTGCGATGTAGAGCAGTGTCCACTTTGTGGTAAGCAGGCACTATCAAGTGATTGCGAATTTGAATATAGTATAAAAGTTAACGGAACCTTTGGCTTCACTGGATTTGGGCCACTCCGCGGCCCTCTCTTGTGGCCGTGCAGTTCTGTGTCAAATGAAAAGGAGAAAATATGCGGTTCGCCCATACGAATATTGTCGCCAAAGATTGGAGAACATTATCCGAGTTCTATGTCAAAGTTTTCGACTGCAAAATAAAGCCTCCGGAGCGAAACCTTTCCGGGGCCTGGTTAGACCGTGCGACCGGCTTGCAAGATGCAGCCTTAGAGGGCATCCATTTGCTGCTGCCCGGTCATGGCGACGACGGCCCTACCTTGGAAATATTTTCGTACCAAAAAATGCATGATGGCAACCTCATGATGGCGGACCATATTGGGATAACCCACATTGCATTTGAGGTGAACGATGTTGACCGGACGTTGGATGAAGCCATAAAGCGTGGCGGACAACGATTGGGCCAAATTACCGAGAAGACGGTTGATGGTGTCGGTGAATTGAAATTCGTGTATTTCCGGGATCCAGAGGGAAATATTGTTGAAATTCAATCATGGAAGAAATGAACGCACAACGCAATGCCTTTCGCTCAGGTGGAAACACCGCTACGCTCCGTTTCCGACGGTGACGACGACGCTATGGGAAAGAGCATTTTCTATAGACTTTTCGGCCTTGGGAAAATCCCGAAAGCCATGGTGCCGATCCTGGAAAAAGAAGGGATAGTCCTCGAAGACCAAGGTTTGTCAGGTTCAGTGACCTTTCGGAAGTTCCGAGCGCCTGGCAGGATTTACAGCTACAAAAAATCAGCCTTCGTTGGGTCTTTGGTAATCACCCGATTGAGATTTGCAGCCTTTGCCTTTTCGAAACCACTGGTCAATTTGCCGCTGGAGAAGGATAAAATGGATTTGCTCGAGCTGTCCGTTCCAAATCGAAACAGGTTTTTGATGAAGTTCAACGCGGGAGACTTCCATGAGGGGTGGAAGGGTACCATCGAATGTCGTTTCACAACCGAGATCGCAGATATGATCATGGAAAGATTGAATTTGGCGGGGGCTTAAGCATGCAAATACACGCAAACACCAGACTCGCACGGTTGGTGTTTATAGCCGATGATCTGAAGCACTTAATGTCTCTATAGGGTATGCCATAACGGGAAAACATGAACGGGTTGAAGATGAATAGAACATCAATAGCTGCGATATCGTTTATTTCTCTAATTTCAATTGTTGGCTGTGCAACGAACGTAAACTTTGTATACAAAAAGCCGGTACCTGAATTAAAATCCGATTTATCTGAACAACCTCAGGTCTGCATAGCGCTGATGAGCAAAAATATAACGGACATAAAAGAATCATTAATAACCGATTTCAAGCAGTTTGCCGGAATAGAAATTTATTTCAACGATATAACAGATGAAATCGTTTTGTCAGAGGACCGAAAAGCAATCATTAACGACTCAGGGATAGCCTTGAAATATCCAAAGGTGCAATATTTGATGGTTTTCTATCAAAATGCCTCTCAAATATCTTATGATTTCTTTAAGCGCAAAGAGAAGGAAGAACACTTTAACAAGGATGGCAGCACCGTAACAAGATATACGGGTTATGATATTTTCGTTTATGTAACGGAATTTAGCGCAGTGTGTGATACCTTCTTGTTTGATCTGAAAAATAGCAAACTGTTGGCTCAGGCATCAGATGTTTTTAAGAATCGGGAAATGATAGAGGATCGAGAACTATTTCCTGACCATACGCTGCTGGGACTACTATCGGATTTAACGTCTAATCCAAAAGATGATAAAGAGCGCTATCCAACCGTTAAGGGCGCCAGTGTATCTTCTAAGCATAAATATTTCTATGCATTTCTGAATAGTGTTTATAAGTAGAAAATGGATATTAAAAAACGATCTTAGCAAGGCGCTTGTGAAGACAGCGATGACCATGCCGCTTCAAAACCTATCTTTGTGGGTCTGAGAATTACGATGAAAAATAGAGAAGAAAATATTGGCGTGATCTACGAAAAGAAGGACTATGCGGGCTTTTTGAAGCGAGTTGTCATTGCTATGATAGATATCGTCGTAATAGCAGCTGTTTCAGCTTGTGGTTCATATTTCGTTGATTCCTTTTTTTCTTTTGAAGAAACCCACCATAAATTCAATTTCATTTTTATCGTGGCTTTTTCAATCACATACTTGGCAATACTAAAACGATCGAAGTTCAGGACAGTTGGGTATCTCCTTGCACGCGTAAAAATCGTGGATCTTAAAGGTGAGAGGCCATCGGTCTTTAAAATGATTTTGCGCGAACTGCTGATTCTGCTCGGCCCCTTTGAGTTGTTTACTGATATTGTCTGGCTGACGTCTGAAGCTACTAAACAGACGTTGCGTGATAAATATGTCGGCACCTATGTTATTCGCCAGAACGCCATTCCAGTCGGAAAAGGCCGGCTGCAAAATGTCTCGCTTGGGTTCATGGGGTGGAACTTGGTGTACCGCGAGGTTCAAGAATCACAGATAAAATAAACTTTCCACTATTTTTTCATCTTTCGAAGTCGACGAAGTCAGCCAAACCCGGCAAATCGCCTCACAAGTTGACAAGCCGCTATACGTTACGCCTGCTTGCGGATGATGGTGCCCACGTGTTCTCCAGCCAGTGCCTTGGTGATGTTGCCGGGCACCATCCCGTTAATGACCTGGACATAATCGATCACTTCACTGTTCTGGATGATCTCCAGGCAGGGGCGTTTTTTTGGGGTCGTCGGTATACAATCCGTCTTCGTCTTTGACGAAGATGATGCGCTTTGAACCGATCAAGTCGCCCAGCAGCACCAGGCCCACATCGGTACGATGGATGGGTATCCGGCCTTTCTTGGGTTTGATGGCAAAGTAGTCGTACGGCGGCATACCGTGCATCACCGGTATAATGCCTTCCGCAAAATAGGTGGGCAGTTTGACGATATCGCTGTGGGCCATTTTAATGCCGCCCCAGGGAGACAACAGCGTGGCCACCATCAATGCATTCTGGTCGGAAATCATGCTACCGAAACGGGCGATGATGCCGGTGGGCATGCCCATTTCCAAGCCGATGGTATAGATATGGCGGCTTCGGGTCCCACCGCCGGTGGTGATGAGCATTTTGTTTTTTTCCCGGTTTGCCACGATCTCCTTGAGAATGGCCGGCAGTGCCTTTATGCCCCGGTCGCAGATGGACTGGCCGCCGATTTTCAAAATCGCCACATCCGGATAGAGCCGCTCCTGTGGCGCAATTTCCAATTGCTCCAGAAACGCCTTGCTCACCAGGCTCTCGCCCATCAATCTGCTTTCTACATGCAGCCGTTTTCCGTCTTTATCTTTTACCAATGCCATACATCACCTCTTTCGGTTCCCATTATTCGCTTTGCTAATCCACCATGCCATATTCTTGCGCAAGCCCGAGGGGTGCGACAAAACAAGAAGGCAGGGACGCAGCCGTCGTAAGGCGGGTATGGAGCCCCGCCCTACGAAGACCATCGGCCGCACATCAATTCACCAACAGAATCGCAGGGCCGGCCCCTGTGCCGGCCGGGCTGGTCAGAAAAGCAAGTCCTGCCGCCAGAAGGACGATAACGCCTTTGTTTTGCTGTCTTTTATATGGAGCTATAAGGTACACGTTTAATGGATGGAGTTCCAGTAGAAAATTGCATCCTTTGGTTTTCATGCACTTATCAAAAAAGGATACCCGCTTCGAAAGAATAGCCGATACACTGAGAAGGCGGCCTTGACACAACCGAATTAATCGTTTATCGTCGATTAACGATTAATAATGGAGGCCGTGTTTTGCCACAATCTATCCAGAAATGCTGTCCAAGTCCATCCCTTGAAAAAATCCCATTGAATACAGACCGTCTGGCGGAAATATGCAAGGCGCTGGCCCACCCGGCGCGGATTCAGATTTTGTCCCATCTGAAAGCCATCGACCAATGCATTTGCGGCCAGCTGGTTGAGGTGCTGCCTTTGGCTCAGTCCACGGTCAGCCAGCATCTCAAGATATTGAAGATCGCGGGGTTGATTAAGGGTGAGGTTGAAGGGCCGCGCACCTGCTATTGCATCAATCATGATGCGTTGGAAGAGCTGAACACCATGCTGGCCGCGATTTAACCCCCACGGTTGCATAAAAAAGATGACAACATAATGGAAGAGAATAAAGCAATGGAGAAGGAAGAACACCCCTCGTGCGGATGCGACGGCAATCAGGCCGTTGGTGGCAATTCTCCCCCGCCGATGGAAATGCTGCCCATGTACGATGGGCCGATTGAAGCATCAGACGAGCCGTGCTGCGGACCGCCGGCCGGTCCGCCCAGCAGCATCCATGAAAAGCCCGGATATATCCTGTGCCATTATGTAAGGGAATTTCTGTCCACCCTTGCAGGGCCGGTACCTGTCGTTGAGACCGAACTATCCCGAATGGATTGGCTGGGAACCCTGCGCGTTCGACTGGGAATCGGCCGCAACGACTACAAAGTGGCGCCGGGGCTTTATGCCGCCGGTAAGCCGGGGGCGGATGCACCGGTTTTGGTCACGGCCAACTACAAGCTCAGCTTCGACCACTTGCGCAAACATCTGTCGGACATCGACGCCTGGATCCTGGTACTCGATACGCGCGGGATCAATGTCTGGTGTGCGGCCGGCAAGGGAACCTTCGGCACTGCAGAGGTCATTCGCCAGGTCCAGCAGACACGGCTGGCGCAATTGGTGGATCACGGCAAAATTATACTGCCCCAGCTGGGCGCGCCGGGGGTGAGCGCACTGAAAGTAAAGAGGGGAAGCGGTTTCGAAGTGGTCTGGGGGCCGGTGCGCGCCGAGGATCTGCCAGCCTTTCTTGCGGCAGGCCAGAAAGCCGACGAGGGGATGCGGTGGGTGACGTTTACCACGATAGAGCGCATGGTGCTGGTGCCGGTGGAGATTTCTTTGGCCCGCAAGCCCGTATTGTGGGCCTTGTTGGCGATCTTTCTCCTTTCCGGCATCGGCAGCGGAATCTTCTCTTTCAGCGCCGCCTGGGAGCGCAGCCTGATCGCCGCCACAGGATGCGTGGCAGGGATTATCGCCGGGTGCCTGCTCGTGCCGTTGCTGCTGCCGTGGATTCCGGGTCGTGCTTTTGCCGTCAAGGGGACCCTGGCCGGCGTGGTCTTCGGGCTGCTGGCGGTGGCGGTCTGGCATTCGAGTCCCTATCTGCTGTTCAGCTCCGGTGCGGCATTGGTGCTGTTTACCACAACGGTGAGTTCATTTTTAGCCATGAATTTTACCGGCACGACGCCTTTTACGTCGCCTTCGGGCGTGGAAAAAGAGATGCGCAAGGCCATTCCGCTCCAGATTGCCACCATTGTCTTGGCAACGGGGATGTGGATCGGCGCGGCCTTTTAAATGCGGTTTGGAGAGAAAGTATAAGATGAAAGATCTGCGGTATCTTGAAAATGTGGCCTCCCTGGCGCTGGACGAAGAAAAATGCGTGGGATGCGGGGCCTGCACCATGGTCTGCCCCCATGGCGTTGTGGCCATGAACGAAAGAAAGGTCAAAATCGTCGATCGCCACGGCTGCATGGAGTGCGGCGCATGCGCGCAAAACTGCCCCACGGAAGCCTTGTCCGTCACTCCGGGCGTGGGGTGTGCCGCCTATATTATCCAGGTCTGGATCAAAGGCAAGGAAAAGGCCTCATGCGGCGGGCCCGGTTGCTGTTAAAGGTTGAACCCTGTTTTGTTCTTCCTAATCTTCCGTTCCCGGATATCGAGATGGTATTTCAGACTGCGAACCGACGGGCAAGGTCGATTTCCTATAGCCCAATGACTTTCTCCCAGTTCTCCATTCTGGTTTTACACTGGATGCAATAAGCGGTCACCGGGCGGGCCCTCAGACGGGCAATGGGAATGTCGTCCCCACAGGATTCGCAAATCCCATAGACGCCATCATCCATTTTCTGCAAAGTGGTTTTGATTTTTCGGATCAGCCGGCTCTCGCGCTCGCGGAATCGCAGGTTGTTTTCGCGACCGGAATCCATTGTTGCGCGATCCAACGGGTCTGCAGAGCTTTCGCCTTCACGGGAGAGGGTGTGGACGGTCTCTTCCGCCCGGTGGATCAACTCGCTCAGCTGGTGTTCCAAAAGTTGCCGGAATGTTTCTATTTCCGAAAGACCTAATTGCGGCTTCATAATTACCTATTCCTTATCTGACCCTTCATGAGACGAAGAGGATTCCTTTGCCTCCGGCTGGGAATGGTCTGCGAAATGGTGGCATTTCCGGCACCATGGCCGGTGCTCCGATTTTCTGAAAATGGTCTCGCAGACCTCAGCGAAATAGAGATTCTTCGGGTCTTGCGGGCACATGAGCACGCGCTTTTCAATCGGTCGCGTCGGCGGATCCGGTGCCCTATCCTTCACCTTGGCCACCTCATGGGAAGGTGATGAATGTTTTAAAGACGCTTTATGTGTTGGATCTTTCATACGACTCTATACTTTTTGATATTGATGCTCCGAAACGATTTTTTGCTCCGGTGCACATCTCCTGTGGCTTCAATGCATTCCTGCAGCAGGTCAAGAAACTTGTGGCTGTTCTCAATGTGGTATTCTTCGTCGTCCGTCGCGCAAAGCGCCACTTCGGTGACCGCTTCCCCCTCCCAATTTACGGGGGTGATGACGCCTACCAGCGTCTCCCGGCTACGGCTCTCTTTTTTCTTGGACATTGCATCCGATTCCTTCTCGTTGCCACGGGTGAAGCGATGAACGCCGCCGGAAGTGCTGCCGGCGGCGTGCAAAACTGACCTATATCATCCGGAGCAACGAATACAACGGCGACGGAGCGCTGTTGCGGCAATCTAGTTGTTTACCAGAGTGAAGCTTTCGACGGTGATGACCTTTTCGCCTTCGGATTCCTCCACTGTGCCGGTAACCTTTACAATCTCTCCGACCATGGCAGCCAGTTCTTCGCCTTTTTCGGTATCGGCGATAACGTAAACAGTGCCGTCCTCGGTAATAATGTTGTATCCCATCTCAATTTCACCCGTGACGGTAGTGTTGGCGAAGGCCGGTACAGTGATGAACAGGACAGATGCCGCCAAGGCTAAAACAGTAATGATTTTGACAACGTTTTTCATCTTTTTTTCTCCTTAAGTATTTGCGGTATTAAATGGGTTCATAAGATCTGTCGGCGCTGTCCCCTATCAATTCAAAACCCGTGCCAGTGTCTTATTTTGCTGATATTAAAGGTAATATGAATTCAGCAAAAAGGAATGAGAACTGGAAATTCCGAATTCAATTCCGGGATTGAACCAGATGATGCCGGTTGGTTTTCTTTCGGCAGTCGAGTAATTATCTGACATTTAACGTAAATTCTCGATGAATGGGGGAATTCCGAAATGATGTGAGAATCGGAAGCGCAAGTTCGTACTTCAACCAGGGACTGATAGACCGGTCATGAAGCAGTCGGTGTCAATGCTATTTTAATATTGCTAAACCCTTATGATTATATTAAAAAATAAGCAAAAAAACCGAGTTCCGTCCGGGAGGGGCCGCCATGCAGCGGGCGCTGATTATATCTACACAATCGACCCATCAGGCTGAAATCTGTTCGGCATTTAATTCTACTGTCCGAGTTAAGATTATTGCTGACGTCAATAAGGCCATCCGTGCGATGGACCAGGCGCGATACGATATTATTTTTGCCGACCTCGGGCCATTGGAGCAGCTGGCGATGCAGACATCGCGTGAACATGTCCTTCAGGAGCTTAAAAGAAAATCTACCCCCATAGAGGTCGTTGTCATGGCGGGTTCTGAAAAGATCCACCAGGCGGTTCAATGGGTGAAAGCCGGTGCAGCAGATATCCTCAATTATCCGCTGTCAAGCGATCAAGTGCGACTGGTGACGGATGCCGTAGCTGCATCGGCTTTGAGGCAATCTGAGCTGGACTACCTTCGCGATCAATTCTGGAAGGCCGACACCCTGGAGGTGGTGCGAACAAAAAGCGCGGCCATGCGGGATGTCTTTACCACACCATCACACCCACATGAGATCTAATCCTCGTGCATGCTTGAAACGGCAAACTGCCATAATGTGATTTTTCTGGACGAGATCGGTACGTTGACCCCGCCGGCGCAGATCAAGCTGTTGCAGGTCCTCCAAGACGGCAGCTTCAGCCGGGTCGGGGGGGAAGTGGCCATTCAGACCAATGCCCGTGTCATTGCCGCCACCAATGAGGACCTGAAAGCGCTGTGCGATGAAGGACACTACCGTAAAGACCTGTATTACCGGCTGAATGTCTTCCCCATCGAAATCCCGCCGTTGCGGGAGCGGACTGAAGATCTGCCCGACCTTATTGAACGCTTTCTCCAGCAGATGGGCCGGGAATTTCAAAAACAGATCACCGGGGTCCATCCGGAGGTGATCAGGGCGCTGTCGCACTATGACTGGCCGGGCAATGTCCGAGAGTTGGAGAATTTGGTGGAGCGCGCCTATATCCTGGAAAACAGCACCACCCTGACCCCGGAGAGCTTTCCCAATGATCTTTTCGGAAATCAGGAGACCGCTCTTTTGCCAATGGACATGCACGCCTCATTGGCCGATGCGCGCAAAATCGCCCTGGAGGATTTTGAGCGCCAATATCTGAAAGCCCTGCTGACGCGCAACAGGGGAAAAATAAACACTTCCGCAAATGAAGCCGGCATCAGCACACGGCAGCTCCACAAGCTAATGCGCAAATATGACCTTCAGAAAGAATCATTCAAATCGACGGGCGGCAAGTAGGCCCCCATGTTGCAAAAATCGGAAATCAGTGTTCTGCTTTTTAAAGTGAGGACTGTTATTACTTCTGAAGCGGTGCCTTATTGAGTTGCTCCCGTATGTCGGCAGCTTTAGCTTAAAAGGGTTTTACAACCTCACCTCTGGCCCAATTCTCTTGCCGGCGGCGGGATCGGGGCTGGCGCCAAAAGATTAAAATAATTATAATAATAAATGGTTGAATGAAATATCGTACCCTTTCTACTAATCGAATATGGGCTGTCAGCCTTTCCGGTCGTCAAATTCCGCTGTTGAATGGAGCGGTCCCCTCCCTGGTTTCGGGTTGGCCTGCTAATTGCTAATCGTTGAAGCGTGTTGATCGATTTCAGGGCACCAATTGCTTCCGAAGGGTGAGAGAGCCGTTTTTCGGGCCACCGATGGGGCTCGGTATCCGCTGAATGTCTGAATCCGGAGAGGGGTAGACGATGCCCGGAACAAACTGCCACGATAATTCCAGAATGAGATCTTAGGCGTACTGGAATGAAGGACATAAGAGAGAAAGCAGGAGGACGCGAAAAATGTCTGCGAAGATGATTTGCTACGGCACGGCCGCCACGGATACTTTCGAGAATCTGCTGGCCGCCGGTGTTATCGACCCCACCAAAGTGGTGCGTTTCGCCCTGCAAAACGCCGCATCGGTCTCAGGGCCCATGTTGACCACCGAAGCGATGATTACGGAAAAGCCAAAGAAGGAACCAACGAACCGGCTGCATCCGGATATGGATGAGATGTATTAGCGCGGTTCAATACCATACAGTCTGCATCTCAAAACGCCCGCGCTTCAATAGCCGGGCGTTTTGACGATCAGGGGGGAGAAGCCATTGAAATCTGAAACACCGGAATTAGCGTATACCATGATGGATGGTGCGGTGGGTGAACTCGACGCCACCATACGCGATGTGGATGCCCAGCGTCGCATTGCGGCCGATGCCTCCAAGCCGATGCCGTTGCGCCTGGAGGCCTATGAAGATATCATCGATTCCCAGGTGGGCGACACCAACATGGTGCGGGCGCGGAATCTGGAAAGGGAGATGGGGTTGCGCCAGATCTTTCTCAAGTTCGAAGGCGGTAATCCGTCGGGTACGCAGAAGGACCGCATCGCCTTTGCCCAGGCCATGGATGCTTTGCGCCGGGGTTTCGAAGCCCTGACCGTGGCCACCTGCGGCAACTACGGCGTGGCGGTGGCCATGGCCTGTTCCCTGTCCGGGCTGCGGGGCATCATCTTCATTCCCGAAGCCTATCACACCAAGCGTATCGAGGAGATGGTCGCCCTGGGGGCAGAAATCCAGCGGGTGCCGGGAGATTACGAAGCCGCTGTGGCGGCTTCGCAACGCTTTTCCCAACAGCATGAGTATTACGACGCCAACCCCGGCGGTGACAACACGGCGTTGCAGCTTCAAGCCTATGGCGCCATCGCATACGAGATCTACGATGAACTGCGGGACGCGCCGGCCGTCGTTGCCGCACCGGTCTCCAACGGGACGACACTGGCCGGTCTCTACCGGGGATTTTTGAGCCTCTATCGCCGGGGCAAGACCTCTCACATGCCGCGCATTGTGGCCGGTTCTTCCTTTGGAAAAAATCCCATTATCCGGTCTTATTTGCTGGGGTCGGCAGACTGCCTCGACCTGCCGCCGGCCAAGATTCGCGAAACCACCATCAATGAACCGTTGATCAACTGGCACGCCATTGACGGCAACCTCGCCCTCCAGGCGATCCGTGAGACCAACGGCTGGGCGGCCAACGCTTCGGACAAAGCCATGCGGCAGACCACCCGCCTGATCGGTGAAAAGGAGGGGCTCCAGGTGCTGCCGGCCTCCACCGCCGGGCTGATCGCATTGCTGGAGGGACACCGCAAGGAGGGGCTGCCCGGGGAGCGTTATGTGGTTCTGCTGACAGGAAGGAAATCCTGAATGAATACTCGATATCAACCGGAAGGTAACGCCATCGTTTACTGCCAGGGCGGCTTTAACACCACCAACGGCAAAACGGCCCACGGGCTGGTCCGGTTCACCCGGCGTTATAAGATCTTTGGCGTCATCGATGATCGCTATGCAGGACAGGATGCCGCCGAAGTTCTAGACGGACGCGCGGCCGGGATTCCCATCTTTGCTTCTTTGGATGAGAGTCTAAGGACCGTCTCGGAAGCCGGGCAACAGGTGACGTACTTTGTCGTCGGCCTGGCGCCGGACGGCGGCCGACTGGATGCGGCCGGACGCAGGGCCGTGAAAGTGGCGCTGGAGAACGGACTCAACGTGGATGCCGGCTTGCATGACTTTCTTTCCGATGACGCCGAGCTGGCCCGCCTGGCCCAAGAAAATGGGGTGCGGATCCGCGATATCCGAAAACCGCCCCGGCGCAGTGCGCTCCACTTTTTCAGCGGCAAGATCGAATCGGTGACGGCCCTGAAAATAGCGGTCCTGGGCACTGACTCGGCCGTGGGCAAACGCACCACGGCCTGGCTGCTGGTCAATGCCCTCGAAGCAGCTGGCTGCCGGGCCGAAATGATCGGCACCGGCCAGACCGCCTGGCTCCAGGGCGCGCCGTACAGCATTGTGCTGGATTCGCTGGTCAACGACTTTGTCTCCGGCGAAATCGAGCATGCGGTCTGGTCGGCCTGGAATGACCGACGGCCGGAGGTCATCGTAATCGAGGGGCAGGGCAGCCTGATGAATCCCGCTTATCCAGGAGGCTTCGAGATCCTGGCGGCCGGGCGGCCGGACATCGTCCTTTTGCAGCATGCGCCGGCCCGCAGGGAGTACGACGGCTTTCCGGGGTATGCCCTCCATCCGCTGGACAAACAGATTCAGGCCATCGAGATGCTGAGTGGCAGACCGGTGATCGCCGTGACCGTCAACCACGAAGAGATGACCCCGGACGATGTCCGCGCTGCCTGCTCGACCATAACAGAGCAGACGGGGCTGCCTGCCTTCGATGTCCTTTGCGACAGTGCCCAGGGGCTGGTCTCCGTCATTGCGCCACATCTTGAGAAGAAACGGTGAACGCCATGTCCCTGAAGTCCATCCCGCCGAGCAATCCGGCGGGACGCCAAACAAGTGAAACGGATAGTGCCTCCCTGAATGACCTGGTGGTGTTCGATCGCATGGAAGTGGGGCCTGTTCAACTGACCGCCGAGCGGGTGGCAGCACCCTATCGCGTCTTCCGGGACGGGCAGGAGAGCGCTTTCGAGTTTATCTGCCGCTTTGAGGAGCCGGTCTTCGACCCGGACGAAGCGGAGTCGCAGAACCTGGCGGCCATGATGGCCGCGCAGCCGGCGCTCAACTATGGTCTTTTCTGCAGGGAGATCGTCTTTCACGGCCTCTACGACCGCCAGGACCGCCGCTTTCTCCGCACCATGGCGGAGAACACCGCCAGGGAGATCTACGTGAAGAAATTCCTGGAGCCCAACCCTTTTCTGACGGGTGAAGCGCGCCGGATGCCGGTGATCAAAAAGACCAGCTACCTGGCCGCCCGGCTAAAATTCAAGGCGCCGGTAAAAAGGGCCGCCAAACCAGCCGGTTGGGAGTTGTGGCCCACCCGCCCAAACCAATACTGCATCCTCTCCAGTGGCGGCAAAGACAGCCTGCTCAGCTACGGTTTGATCGACGAACTGCTGCAAAACGGACAAATCATGACATCCGGCAGCGACGGAGAGGTGCATCCGATCTTTGTCAACGAATCGGGCCGCCACTGGTTCACTGCATTGAATGCTTATCGTCACTTTCAGCAGGAGGTGCCGCGCACCGCCCGTGTCTGGGTCAACAGCGACCGGCTTTTTGCCTGGATGCTGCGGCGTCTGCCCTTCATTCGCAGCGATTTCGCGGACGTGCGCTCTGACGAATACCCTATCCGGCTCTGGACTGTGGCAGTGTTTCTCTTCGGCGTGCTTCCCCTGATGCGCAAACGCGGCATCGCCCGGTTGGTAGTGGGAGACGAATATGATACCACGGTCAAAGCCAACCACCAAGGGGTGCCGCATTATGACGGCCTTTACGATCAAAGCATCTACTTCGACCGGGCAGTCTCCTCCTACTTTCTGCAAAAGGGATGGGCCGTCAATGTCTTCTCCATCCTGCGGCCCATGTCGGAACTGCTCATCGAGACCGTTCTGGCCCGGCGATATTCCGATCTGCAAACCCATCAGGTCTCCTGCCACGCTACCAGCAAGAGCGGCGACCGGGTCATACCCTGCGGTCGGTGTGAAAAATGTCGGCGGATCGTGGGCATGCTCACCGCCATCGGCGTGGATCCGCGTCGATGCGGGTACAGCCGGGAGCGAATCGATGAATGCCTCAAGCGTCTGGCCACCCGCGGCGTGCACCAGGAGGCGCCGGCCGTCGAGCATCTCTTGTGGATGCTCCGGCAAAAGGAGGCGATTTCCGTTGCGCCGGAAAGTCCGCTTCAGCCCAGATCCAGACCCAAGGTTCTCAAGCTGCGCTTCGATCCGGAGCGCTCGCCCATAAGCGCCATCCCCATCGATCTTCGAGCGCCCTTGTTTCAGATCTATCTGCAGTACGCGGAGGGTGCCATACTACGACATAAAAGGACCTGGAGGGCTATCGATCTGCTGACCCATCCAGAGATGACAGCGCCTTATGCCTACGAAGTCGATGCACAGCCGCTCGGCGACGCCGGCAACAGCCAGCTCCGGGACCGTATGGAACCGGTCTGGGGACATTTGACCTGGCCCCAGATCGACCGCTACCTCAAAGCAGTGGATATCGCCCTGCTGCCGGTGGGCGCCATCGAGCAGCACGGCCCTCACCTGCCGCTGGATACGGACGCCTACGATGCCGACTACCTGGCCCGCAAGGTGGCTGAAGCCTGCACCCATCCCCAGCCTCTGGTTCTGCCCGCCGTAGCGTACGGCGTCAGCTACCATCACAGCGATTTCAAAGGTACGCTGAGCATCCGCAACGAGTCGCTCTCCAGCCTGATCTACGATATCGGTATGAGCGCCGCCGCCAACGGGGTGCGCAAGCTGGTGATCATCAACGGCCACGGCGGCAATGCGCCGGCCCTGAACTATGCCGCCCAGATGATCAATCGCGATGCGCACATCTTCGTCTGCGTGGACACCGGCGAGACCAGCGACGTGGATATCGACACCCTGGTGGAGACCCCCAACGACGTGCATGCCGGAGAGATCGAGACCAGCACCAGCCTTGCCGTGCGGCCTCATCTGGTTCGGATGGGAGAAGCGCTGCAGGAGATTCCCCGGTTTTCCAGCCGCTACCTTGATTTTTCTTCCAAAAGAGGGGTGTCATGGTATGCTTACACGGAGAAGATCTCCGAGTCAGGCATCATGGGCAACCCGATTCTGGCCGATGCCGAGAAGGGGAAGAAGATCTGGGAGATCATGATCGCCCACCTGACGGCGCTGGTGGAGGACCTCAAGCAGATGAGCCTGGAAGAGATTCACCAGCGCAGATTGTAAGGGAGCGGAAGATGCGCATCACCGGCGCAGAGGCGTGGATGGTGATCATGCGGCTGGAAGCGCCGTACGCCATTGCATACGAGACGGTCAGCGAGGCGGTCAATGTCTTTCTTCGCGTGGAGACCGACAGCGGCTACTTGGGATACGGATGCGCCGCGCCCGATCATCCGGTCACCGGCGAGACGCCCGAAGCCGTGCTGGCTGAGACCGAGGAGCGGATCATTCCACTCCTGAAGGGGCGCGACCCGCTGGATTGGGCCAAGCGGAACGCTGAAATTCGAAAACAGATCAGCCGGATGCCGTCGGCCCGCGCAATGGCGGATATGGCGCTCTTCGATCTGCTCGGCAAGGTCGCCGGTCTGCCCTTGTACAAGCTCCTGGGCGGTTTTCGCAAGCGCATGCCGACCAGCGTGACCATCGGTATTCTCTCCTTGCAGGAGACCCTGGAGATGGCGCGGCACCATACGCGTCAGGGTTTCAACGCGCTGAAAGTAAAGGGGGGCCTTGACGTGGAAGCGGATATCGAACGCATCTGCCGGCTGCGGGAGTTGTGCGGCCGAGGCGTGAAACTGCGCTTTGACGCCAACCAGGGCTACGACCGGCAACAGGCCATGCGTTTTGTGGAGGGGACCCGAAAGGCTGATCTCGAACTCTTCGAACAGCCCACACCGCGCAGCGAAATCGGTCTGCTGGGCCGCATTACCAAACACTCCCAAATCCCCATCATGGCCGACGAGAGCCTGATGGATCTTAAAGACGTCTTCCGTCTGGCCAAACGGGGATTGGTGGACATGGTCAATATCAAACTGATGAAGACCGGCGGCCTGGCCGAAGCCCTGCAGATCGACGCGGTGGCAAGGGCGGCCGGCATATCGGCCATGGTCGGGTGCATGGACGAGTCGGCGCTGGGCATCGCCGCAGGACTTCACTTCGCGCTGGCCCGCCCCAACGTTTCCCATGCCGACCTGGACGGGCATCTCGATCTGACGGGCGACCCGGCCAGCGGCGCCGTTATATTGAAAGAAGGATACCTCTACCCGACGGGAAGGCCCGGGCTGGGTTTCTCTTTATCGGGTTGAACGCCGCAGGGCACGCGCCCAAGCGGATTCCGGCCGGCGACTCTGACGGCACATGGCATACCGCCTGTTTCCGGTTGCCATGGCCGACAGAGATGGTTATCTCTGCACTATCCCGCCCCACAGAAGCTGTGCCTGATTCAAAGATCAGAGAGGAAAGCACTTATGAGCGATAAAAGTTACGTACCGCTGATCCGGAAGCTCTTCGAGCAGGACCTGTCCGCTGCTTCCATCGCGCTGTAGATCAAGCGCGCCGGTATCGATCCGGCGCAAAGTTCCAGCATCATTCTGACGACGGTGACCGATGTTGTGGGTTTTCTCGCCTTTCTCGGATTCGCCGTTATATTTCAGGGGTATCTGGTTTAGGAGGGAATCAAATGGGGCGTAACATCGGCTTTATCTCGACCCGCATCGCGGGTACGGACGGGGTCTCCATGGAGGCCAGCAAGTGGGCGATCGTTCTAAGGCAGAAAGGCCACGCCTGCTTCTGGTTCGCCGGGGAGTTGGACCGCGCTCCCCAGAGGAGCCTTCTTGTGCCGGAGGCCCATTTCAACCACGAACAGAACCAATGGCTGAACGGGCAGATTTTCGGCCGCCGCGGGCGCACGGCCGAGGTGACCCGTGTCATTCATAACGTCAAATCGCGGCTCAAGGCGGAGTTGCAAGCGTTTGTCGACAAATTCGCCATCGATATGCTGATCCCCCAGAACGTCCTGGCGATCCCCATGCACGTTCCCCTGGCCATAGCCCTGACCGAACTGATTTCAGAGACGCAGCTGCCCACCATCGCCCACCATCACGACTTCTACTGGGAGCGCAGCCGCTATCTGGTCAATGCGGTCGGTGAATATCTGCGCATGGCATTTCCACCCTATCTTCCCAATATCGAGCCCAGAGGATTCAACCTGGTGGTCATGGACGGCTATCTCACGCCGACCAACATCCGGGCGGTCCGCGATATCATCACTTCGACCGAATTGAGGGAAAAGATTGTCAATCACAACTATGCCGTTGCACAAAAGCACTTCTCCTACGCGGTGCTGCGCAAGCGTCTTTCCTACCTGGTCAATCTTTTTTTCGGGGAAGAGACGATCTGTTGAAAGATACGATCGTATTGGTATGACGATAGATCCGGCAAAATAAGGAGACTTTATGGATTCGTATCAATGGCAGGTGGATGCAGCGCATCGTTCCCTTGGTCGGCTGTTGCCGCGTCTAGAGAAAAGCAATGAGAGAGAAATTGCGCATATGCCGATGCGGTGGAATCATTTCAAAAATCGGCTCAACGGAGAGTGGGAGCGTCTGTTTGTCTGTCTGCATCAGCTTTATGGGTGGCAATACGATTTTTTCTATACCTTGGAACTGATGCTCGACATGCTCATTAAAAATTGGTTGCATCGACCGCGGAAGCTGCTGGCACTAGATGAAAAACGGGAGAGAGATCCGCTCTGGTACCTTTCTGAAGATATGGTGGGTATCGTGTTGTATGTGGATCTTTTCAGTGACAACCTGGCCGGACTGCATAACCATATTCCCTACTTTGAAAAGCTCGGTGTGACGTATCTGCACCTGATGCCCTTGTTCTCCGTACCGCACGGTGAGAGCGACGGCGGATATGCGGTGAGCGATTACCGGGCCGTCAATCCGGATCTGGGAACCATGGAAGAGCTTTCCAGCCTTGCGGATGCCCTGCGTGAGCGGGGCATCAGCCTGGTGTTGGATTTTGTGTTCAATCACACTTCGGATGAACATGTATGGGCCCGTAAAGCCAAATCCGGCGATCCGGAGTTTATGAATTACTATTTTACCTTTTCCGACCGGGCGTTGGTGGACCGTTTTCAAGAGTACCTGAGGGATATATTCCCGACCGTGCGCAGGGGCAGTTTTACCTGGTGTGACGATCTTCAGCGTTGGGTGTGGACCACCTTCAACAGCTACCAGTGGGACCTGAACTACAGCAATCCGGCCGTATTCATGGCCATGGCGGAAGAGATGTTCTTTCTGGCCAACCAGGGCGTCGAAGTTTTGCGGTTGGATGCGGTGGCCTTTATCTGGAAGCGTTTGGGCACCGATTGCGAAAATCAGCCAGAGGCGCACACCATCATCCGGGCCTTTAACGCTATGGCCAAAATCGTTGCTCCGGCCATGCTTTTTAAATCAGAAGCCATTGTGCACCCCGACGAGGTGGTCAAGTATGTCCATCCGGAGGAGTGCCAGCTCTCATACAATCCATTGCTCATGGCGCTGCTCTGGGAATCCCTTGCTACGCGGGAGACAAAATTGTTGGAGCATTGTATGCGGCATCGGGAGCGGCTGCCCTATGGATGCTCCTGGGTCAACTATCTTCGTTGCCATGACGATATCGGTTGGACCTTTGACGATGCCGATGCTGCGCGCGTGGGGATCGACCCCAAAGGCCACCGTCGGTTCTTAAATGACTTTTATACCGGAAAGTATTCCGGGTCGTTTTCTCGGGGCATGCCCTTTCAATTTAATCCCGATACTGGTGATCTGCGTATATCGGGCACCTTATCATCCCTTGCCGGCCTCGAAGAGGCTCTGGAAAAGCAGGACAATCGCATGATCGAAATGGCGGTTCGCCGCATCAATATGCTGCGCAGCATTCAGGTCAGCATCGGCGGAATCCCGTTGTTGTATGCCGGTGATGAATATGGAAATTTAAATGATTATACTTTCCTTTCCGACCCCTCCCGGGCCAATGATAGTAGGTGGGTGCATCGTTCAAGAAGAAGGTGGGAGGCCGCAGAAGACCTATCGGATACGGATACGTTGGAGTGGCGGTTTTTTCACGAAATGATCAAATTGTTCAAAATACGCAAAAAATCAGCTGCTCTGAGAAACGGGGGCATGGAGTTGGCGGCCACCGGCAATCCGCATCTGTTCGCCTACATACGGGGCAGCCGGAAACAGAGGTTGCTGATCATCAATAACTTTTCGGAATCGCGTCAGTTGGTGGACGCATCTATATTGGCTGATGCGGGTATGATGGAAGATGTCACTGAACTTTTATCAGATACCACGGTGAGGTGCGGAGAGGATCTGGAAATCGGCGGGTACCGATACATGTGGATCGACCTGTCCAGACCACGGCAAGGCTAAATCGGTGCCGGTTCCTTGCCCCGAATACAGTACGGCCGAACACCGCTTGAGTATCTCTTTTGATGTGTGAATCCTATCAAAACCATTTGAGCCGGTCCAATTGTCTTTTGAAAAAAATACCGACACCTTTTTGCTCTGATGGAGGAATGGTCAATTCTTTGAGTTGGAGCTTTATTTTTGCATATTGTTCGACGAACGCCCACTGCTCTTTCGATTGAGGGCTGGAAGGTGTGGGCTTCAGTTTTTCTATCGCCGACTTCAGCGTCTCGCCATTGCGCATCAGGTAGGTCAACGCAAAAGTACCGGTGCGGCCAATGCCATAGCGACAGTGAATCAGGGCTTTTCGACCTGTGGCCAGATGGTTTTCGAGCCATACCATGGCCGACTCCAAATCATCCAGCGAAGGGGCTTCCATGTCCGCCACAGAGAGGCGGTAGACATTGAAGCCGGCCTGTTCTTCAATTTCCGCCAAGTCATAGCATTCCGCACACATGTTGACGATAACGGAGATGCCTTGCCGTCGGATTTCATCCAAGTCCGTCTCCGATTGGGGGGCATAACACGTCGAAAAAGCCGGCGTGATCCACTTAATGGGGTAGTCGGATCTCTCTTGCATATGGCGTCCTCCTGTTGCACATTGGGCCTATAAGTATCAGCTGCACTCTTCACGCTTGATGGAACAGGCTGACAGAATCTGGTCCGCGTTGGATGTATCGCGGTATACGGTTACACCTTTGAGGGGCATTCTCATCGCTTTTAGAAACAACTGCTTTATGTCGTCCTTTGTTGCTGCAGCGGGAAGATTTACCGTCTTGGAGACCGCATTGTCCGTATGCGTTTGGAAAGCGGCCTGGATTTTCAGGTGCCATTCGGGCGCCACGTCATAGGCGGTTTGAAACAGCGCTTTGGAGATGGGTTTGTTTTCCTCTAGATACCGTTCATAGATGGGATGGACCTCATCATAAACAGTGCCCAGAACACGGCGCTGGGTCTCAAATGAATAAACCGGTTCGATTCCGCTGCTGGCGCCGGCAATCAGACTGATGGTACCCGTGGGCGCCACGGTGGTCAGTGTGGCATTGCGTCGATGTTTCATACCCCGCTTCGGAAATACGCTGTGATCGAAAGCCGGAAAGTTGCCCCGTTTCAGGGCCAGTTCTGCAGAGGCCGACTCGGCGCTGCGCTGGATATGGGACATGATTTTTTCTGCCGTTTCCACCGCCAGCCGGCTCTGGTAGGGTATGCCCAGAAGAATTAGCATGTCGGCAAACCCCATCACGCCGAGCCCGATTTTCCGGTTGCTGCGGGCAATCTCTTCTATCTGACGCAACGGATACCGGTTTACTTCGATCACGTTGTCCAGGAAATGAACGGCTAAGCTGACCAGATCCGTCAACCTGTCCATGTTGACCTTGCCGCCGTCCACCAATTGGGCCAGGTTAATGGAGCCCAAGGTACAACACTCATATGGCAGCAGCGGCTGCTCACCGCACGGGTTGGTCGCTTCCAGCTTGCCCATACCGGGTGTGGGATTGTCCCTGTTGATGCGATCGATAAAAAGAATCCCCGGGTCGCCGCTTGCCCAGGCGGCTTCGGCCATCAGGTCCAGAAGGGCTTCTGAGGACTTTCGGCCGATTTCCACACCGGTTCGGGGGTGGAGCAGCGGATAGTCGCCGCCCGATTGGACCCTTTTGATGAAATGTTCATCCACAGCCACGGACAGGTTGAAATTGGTCAGTTTGCCACCATTTTGTTTAGCGCTGATGAATTCTTCGATATCGGGATGGGTCGCGTCCAATATCCCCATGTTGGCCCCCGGCCTTACCCGGTTGCGGTCGATCAAACAGGTGGCGTTGTCAAACAGGGCGATAAAGGTCAGCGGTCCGCCAGTCACTCCAGAAGCAGGAAATATGGTATCGCCTTTGGGGCGCAGCCTGCTGAAGCTGAAACCTGTTCCGCCGCCTGTCTGATGGATCAGCGCGGTATTTTTCAGTGTTTCAAATATGGATTCGAGGTTGTCTTCGATGGGAAGGACGAAACAGGCGGCCAGCTGCCCCATGGATCTGCCCGCGTTCATCAATGTGGGGGAATTGGGGAGAAAGGCCCTGGAACGCATGGCGTCCTCAAATGAAGCGGTTGTCGCCGCCACATCGGCTCCGGCCTCGAACAGCCTGTCGGCTTCGGCCACCGCCCGGGCCACCCGGTTTATCATATCCTGCGGCTTCTCCAATATCTCCCCCCGGTAGTTGCGGGCGAGATAGCGCTTTGCCAAAATGTGTTGCGCAATTGGCGATAGTGATATGGGTTGCATCGGCAATGGGTGTCCTTTCCGCATTAATGGGATTGTTTCATCCTTGCAGGCTATCGTACTACCAAACGCGCTGGTCATCAACCATTGGCAATTACAATACGTCCTGCAATGGCGCCAACCATTTGACGGCCTGCAGCATTTGAGATAGCATGGCGTTGATCCAATAACGGAAAGGGAATCCACTTAGAATAGATTGGAATATAGAAGGGAGAAGATTATGAAGATATTGGTCGGATTTGATGGCTCAAATTCATCCAAGGCAGCGCTGGAATTGGCATGCACCTATGCCAAGGCGTTGGACGCGCAGCTCGCCATTGTAACTTCCTTGGCTGAGAAAGATTCCGACGATGCCAAGGAAATAACACAGGCTGAGGACAAATTGAAATGGGCCAAATCTTATGCAGAAGGAGCAGGTATTACCTGCGCCTCTCATTTGCTCGTGCGGGGGATGACACCCGGCGAGGATCTGGTCCAATTCGCATCGGAAAAATCCGTTGACGCTGTATTCATTGGTGTTAAGCGCCGTTCAAGGGTCGGTAAAATTCTATTCGGCTCAAATGCTCAGTATACCATCGTTAAGGCGCACTGTCCCGTGATGACAGTGAAGTAGCCCTATGCCTTAGCGTCCTGTCTCGATGGTATAGATGAAGTCTCCCCCGCTGGCCGTGCCGGTGGATTCGGTGACCAGTTTCCAGTTTGAGCTGATGGCGTATTGCAGGCGAAGGGTGGAGACCGGATCGAAAAGACCGATGCCGTAATTGATATAGAGTTTTGGCGTGAGGTACTTGCCGATGACCAGTGATGCCTGTTCTGCATCACCGCTTGAACCGTTTCCGTTTGATTCCACTGTGAACTGGTCCAGACCCAGTTTGCCGCCGATTTTTTCCGCCACCACGTTGCCGCCCTTAAGGCCGAGGGCCAGCACAGCCCGGCTCAGGGCCGATCCCTCACCCGCGGAAGCGCCGCTGAGCGGGCGGCCGAGCACCAGATAGGAGAGCTGATTGCCCTGGGTCATGGCCGGGTCCGAAAAGAGGGTCACGTCGGGTTGGCGGAGATCGCCCCGCACGTTGACCCCGACCAGGATGCCTTCCGCCGGCCGACGGACGGCCCGGGCGTCGATGCCGGGCCGATCGATGGGACCGCCGGCGAAAAGGACGCGTCCCTTTTCCACATCCAGTTTCTGGCCGAAAGCTTCGTAGGTGCCGTTGACGATCCTCAACTCGCCGCTTCCCGTGGTCGGTTCACCGGGGGTTTCGATAGCCAGCAAGCCTCCCTGGATACCGGCGTAGAGCCCAAACCCCTCGAAAGTGACATTTTCTCCTAAAGTGATACGCACTCGCGCATTTATTTTGCGATCGGATTTTTCTTCAGCAGCGCCCTCTTCGGTTCCCGCGATGGTCTGGTCGTCTGAAACCTGCACAGCGGACTCGGGCAGCTTCTTGATTTCGATTTTCGCTTTGGGAATCACTACTTCGCCGTCCACATCGATGCGGTCCTGACGCAAACCGATCTTCAGATCGGGCGAAGCGTCCACCTGCGCTTGGTTGGTGTTGAACACGGTGAAGTTCCGGCCTTTGACCTGGATGTTCGCCTGGGGCGAATTGCCCCGGAGATCGGCGGTGCCGTCGATGTTCAGGTCGCCCAGACCCGAGACAGCGCGCCCGGAAAGCCGGATCCCCCCGTTCTCTTCCCCGGTAACGGAGAGCCCGATCTTTTCGAGCACCAGTCCGGGACGCTCCAATCTGGCGCTGCCGTCGATCAACGCCAGGCGGCCGTTCAACGAAGGGTGTCGAAGACTTCCGGAGATAGAGACATCACCAGTAAGGCGGCCGGAGAGCGATTCCACTTCGGGAAGCCATGCTTCGATAAATTCGAGATTTTGAAATCCGGTGCGCAAGCGGGCCCTCAAGGGCCGGTCCAGCAGCGATTGGGTTCCCGGGGAGATGGCCGCTTGAAGCGCCAAACCGTCGGTGTCCGATACCGGCAGCGCAATGTCGGCCTTGATCTCGTTTTGCTGCATGTCGAACAGGATGCGGCCGGGAAGAAATTCGATCAGCTGCCGGAATTGCTTTAGACGCGCTTCGCCTTTGTTGTACGATCTCACCCTGGTTTGGCTAGTGTCGAGAAGTACATTGGCAACGGGTTTTGCGTCGCCGGTCTGGCCATATGCGCCTTTACCGCTGAACCCGCCCGCCAAGTCCAGACCGTCGGGCAGATAGGCATTGAAATAGGAGTAGGGCAGGTCGATGATTTCGAAATCCGCCTGTACCTTTTCCACCGTCCGCTGGCCCGACAGGCAAATCCTCGCCTTGCCGGATCGCCAGCAGCTTTGGGAGATGCCGAGGCGGGCGCTGCTGATTTCCCCGGAAAAGCGGTTTTGCAAGGTCCAGGCATTCAGTTTCGGATAGGAGAGTATCGCCTTGACCGGCTGGAAGTCCCAGGTCATGTCCGGCTGCCATGGACGGCGCAGCGTTCCTCTGATTTCCAGCTCGGCCATTCCTTGACTCGTGTCCGCGGCCAGCTTGAACGCGTGCTGGGCGGCATCTCCGTGGCCCACGATATCCAACCTGCGTATCTCCACGCCAGGTGCTGCGCCCCCTTCAAGGTTCATGGAGATGCTTGACTTGTCTTCACCGGCCAGATCAACATCGGCGGCCAGGCGCAGCGATTTCAAACGGTAGCCTTTGTAGGATGCTTCCAGGGCATTGAAGTTAACCTCACATTGAGGCCGAAGGATCGGGCCGGTTACCATTCCCTTTCCGCTGACGCGGCCCCTGGCGTCCGGATGCAATGTTGAAAGATCTTCGCTGTTGATCTCCCAGGAGAGATGCGTGACCTTGCCGATGGTGCCTTGGGCCTCGAGCCGTGTCTTGCCGGAAGTTAAATTGAGTCGGTGGACGGTGGCGGTTTCATTCTCATAGGCACCCTGTGCATCAAGCAAAAAGGGATGCCCGCGCAGGCGGCCTTCGATTTTGAACGCCTGCAGCTTTACTTCAGGACCTTTAGCGGGGAGTCGTCCCCGGGCGGTGAGTTGCACCTGCAGATCGCCGGGCCAGGATTCGAAGATCACACCCGGATTCAAGCCTTTTCCGCTGAGGCTGACCCTTCCCACAAGTTCAGGCGACCAGCCAAAAGCTGCGGTTCCAGACAAGCCGCCATCCAGCGACGTCATATCGATTTTTGCCAGATTCAATGCCTTTCGGGTCCCGCTCCCGTTGACTTTAACGGTTGCTTTCGTCTTTTCCGGGCCGATAACATCAGCCGTCATTTCCACAGTGTAGTCATCAATCCGGCCTTGAACCAGGAGTCGGCCCTCCGGGCTCACAAGCCGGGGCTGCTGAAGCGGCCATTGAAGCTGATGCCAATGGGTTTCAAATTGAACATTCCGTTCTCCCTTAAGAGGAATTTGACCCACCGCTGTCAACTGCGATGGCTGATCGGGCATGGTCACCGATAGGTTGTCGATGTAGATGACACCGGACCTAATCCCGGCGTCGAGTTTGACATCGGTTCTCCCCAGATCGGCCGCTTCGATGGCTGCCGAGATCCGGACGCTGATATTTTCCGGATCCCCATGGCCGTTGGCTTCCAGCCGGAGGGTCGCCGCAGGAAGATCTGTGTTGAGCCGGTTCAGCTGATCCGGACGCAGATCCAGTTCAGCCAGGAACCGGGGGCTCTGTAACAGATCCTTTATTGTGACGGCCGTATCGATGCGGTAGGGCTCGCCGATAACCTGGTGGATTTTGAGATCGCTCAAGTTGCCGGTGATGGCCGTGCGGCCGATCAATTGCGGATACGCCGGTGGATTGATGCGCCAGTCCAGATCCCCTTTTACGGCGAAGTTCTTCTTCAGGGACAAATCGATGCTTCCTTTGACCATGAACCGGGGCGCCGACACGAGGAGGCGTGAGAGATCCGCATTTTCTTCGTCGACGGAGAGGGACAGGGAGAGGGTCTCAATCTCCAGCGGGGCCGCCTCCGGTCCTGAACGATATTCAAAGCGTTTCAGTCGTAGCGTATCGATATTCACATCGAAGGGGAGGGCGATCTCATCGGGGAGTGCTATTGGCTTGGGTTTTTCTTCCGGCGGTGCTGCTCCTCCGGGAATTTGGGAAAGAAGTATTTGCTCCACCGCCAATTGCTGGATGTCTATTTTGCGGTGGATAAGGGCGGCCGGCGACCACTCCAGTTCGACGCGGGCGATCTGGACAAGCATCGTATCGGTGCGGACTTCAATGCCCTTGCAGACCAAGGGGCCGATGAGGCGGCCTTCCAATGTGTCTACGGTGACGGTTTCCGGTAGAAAGGGACGTGCCCACCGCCAGGCTGTTCGGGTGCCGGCTTCGGTCGCAACCAGGGCGGTGATGACCGCTATGAATAGAAACAGCAAGCCGGCCGCCGCGGCCAGGACGATCCATTTGGGGCGCATGCGCTTCATAGATCGGCCCCGATGCTGATGTGGAAGCGGAGATAGGTGTCCGGGTCGTCCAGGGGGTGGGCCAGGTCCAGACGGATCATGGCCACCGGCGACCGGTAGCGCAACCCGATACCTACGGCGCGGCTCAGTCCAAAGGGGTAGTCGTCGGCAGTATTACCAGCATCGAAGAAGGCAGCCAGGCCGATATTCTTATAGACAAGATAATCCGCTTCCAGGCTGCCCGTGGCAAGGTATCGGCCGCCGATCACATCGCCTTGGCTGTTTTTCGGCCCCAGTTTTTGATATCCATAGCCGCGCACGCTCTGGTCGCCGCCGGCATAAAAGCGCTGGGTGGGCGGCAGGTCGGAAAAAGTGGCCGCCCGAATGGCGCCGAGTTCGCCCCGGAACAACAACCGGCTGCGCCGGGTCAGGGGCCACACCGAGCGCACTGCGATGCGGGTGTGCAGAAAGGTGGTCTCGGTCAGCGGGCTTTCGATGCCGCCGTGGATATCCAGGGCGGCGCTGTAGCCCTTGCGCGGATAGATCAGATCATCGAATGATCGGCGGGCCAATTCAATGCCCGGTATCAACAGATCCGATGTCTGCGATCCGTCGCCAAGATCGAAATTTTCCCTTTCGAATGAAAGGTAGAGGCGCCGGCGGAATCCCAGCCAATTTTCGTTGAGGCTGGCGCCGACCTTGAACTGGTTGGTGTCGATATCACCGACAAACTCCCGTGATGCCGAGGCGGTAAAGGCCAGGCTGTCGCTGCGGACATTCTTCAAGGGGATCACGTACTGGGTGCTCAGGGATTGTTCGATGGCGGTGAGGCGAAGATCGACCCGCATCTTGTGTCCCTTGGTGTTCAGCCGCCGCCATTCAGTACCTGCGGTGAAGCGCGGGCCGGTGTCCGTGCCGTAGCCCAGGCCGAGGGTGTGACGCCGCGGTTTGGTGGGGACGGTTTTGACCACCACCGGTATCCTGGCGTCGACGGCCTTTTCCCGTTCGGCAAGAATCTCCGCCTGGCTGAAATAGCCGCTCTCCTGAAGTGCCAGCTGTAGATCGATGAGTTTGCGGGCATTGAAGCGGTCGCCCTCTTTGATATCGGAGAGGCGTGCCACGAAGGCCGGTTGGAGAATCTCCTGCTCGATGGTGACGGGTCCGAAGTAATATTGGGGGCCTGATGCCATCTTCAGGTAGACATCCGCCCTATTCTCCTTTGGGAACACCTTGATTTCGCTGCGGGTGAACCTGGCATCCACGAATCCGGCCGCGTAGAGGGTGTCCGACAGGTCGCTTTTGGCCTTTTCATACGCGCGATGGTCCAGTTGCCGGCCGGGCTTCAGGGGGATGGCGGCCAGCGTCACCTTCACGGCGGGCAGCTCGCGGCCGGGACCGGTGATCTCGATTTCCACCTGGCGCAGGTGGGTGGGCGGCCCTGGTTCGACGGTATAGACGGCGCGCCAACCGTCTGTGGTTTTTTCCAGTCCGGCCTCTATTTTAGGCGTATAGTAGCCGAAAGGCTGCAGCGCACGGCTGATTTCCTGTTCGGCCTGCCGGTGCAGGCGGCGGATGGCCCGCTCGTCCAGTTCCACCCGCGCTGGTTCGGCATCCTGGGTCAGGCGGGAGAAGATGTTCGATTCCTGCGCTTTGGCCGCTTGTGCGATGCTCAAAAAGAGCTCAACATTTTTAAGCAGTTCTCCGTCGAGACCTTTGATATCGACGCGAATTTCCTCGGCAACTGCAGTCTTGGGGTGAAAGCCGATGCCAAGGCCACAGCAAAGCGTGGCAACAAGAAATCCGAACAAAATAATGGGGAAACGGTTCATTCTATTGCTTTAGATTTCACTCCGGGCGACCGGTTATCCGATATCGGTTCGTGGAGGTGTGGAGCCCCGCCAAACGAAGGTTATCGGGCATACGGTGAACAGGAGCCGGATTGTAAAGCCGAACTGCGCACCGGCCGGGTATGAGCTTCAATATCCGCATATTATTCTAATTTCTTGGCATCCATATGTGCAACTTTGGGATATACACTTTGCAAATAGGAAATGCCACCCCCAATTAAGGAGGTGGCATCGACTGGGTGGGTGAATCTGAGATCAGCAACCTGTTCGGGCTAGGCGACTTCTTCAAAATCCGCATCGACCACATCGTCGTCCGCTGCGGACGCTTTTGCACCCTGGCTGGTTTGTGGGCCTGCGGCGCCGTCCTGTGCCTGATTTCGGCTATAGGCGGCCTGGGCCATGGTGTGGGCGATCTGGGTCAATTGCTCGGTGAGCTGGCGGATCCGAGCCGGATCCTGACCTTCCATGGCGGTTTTGAGCTCGGCCACTGCGGTTTCGGCCTGGCTGCGGCTGGCGCCGTCCAGGCTGCCGCCCATCTCGGCAATGGATTTTTCCACGGCGTAGATCTGGGCGTCGGCTGCATTGCGCGCTTCTACCAGCTCCCGTTTTTTGCGGTCCTCTGATGCGTGAAGCGTAGCGTCCTTGACCAGGCGGTCGATCTCCTCCTGGGTGAGACCGCTGGAAGCGGTGATCTGAATCGACTGGGCCTTGCCGGTGGCCATGTCCTTGGCCGAGACATTGACGATGCCGTTGGCGTCGATGTCAAAGGTCACCTCGATCTGCGGCAGGCCGCGGGGGGCCGGCTGGATGCCCACCAGTTCGAAGCGCCCCAGTGTCTTGTTGTCCGCCGCCATCTCGCGCTCACCCTGAAGCACATGCACCGAGACGGCCGGCTGGTTGTCCTCGGCGGTGGAAAAGATCTGACTCTTCTTGGCCGGGATGGTGGTGTTCTTTTCGATCAGCCGGGTCATTACCCCGCCCAGGGTTTCGATACCCAGGGAGAGGGGGGTCACATCCAGCAGAAGCAGATCGTTGAGATCGCCTTTGAGCACGGCGCCCTGGATAGCAGCGCCCATGGCCACCACTTCATCGGGATTGACCCCCTTGTTGGGCGCTCTGCCGAAGATCGACCGGACCCGTTCCTGGACAGCGGGCATACGGGTCATGCCGCCCACCAGGATGACGTCATCGATCTGTTGGGTGGAGAGTCCGGCATCTTTCAATGCTGTGCGGCACGGTCCCTCCAGGCGATCCAGCAACCCGGCGATCAACCCTTCCAGCCGGCTGCGGGTGATCTTGATGTTGAGGTGTTTCGGACCCGAGGCATCGGCCGTGATAAAGGGCAGGTTGACCTCGGTCTCCATGGTGGTGGAGAGTTCCATCTTGGCCTTTTCCGCCGCCTCTTTCAGGCGCTGAAGGGCCATGGTGTCCTTGCGCAGATCCACCCCCTGGTCCTTCTTAAATTCGTCCGCCAGATAGTCGATCAGGCGCAGGTCGAAATCTTCGCCGCCCAGATGGGTGTCGCCGTTGGTGGCCTTGACTTCGAACACCCCGTCACCGATTTCCAGTATTGAGACGTCGAAGGTGCCCCCTCCCAGATCAAAGACTGCCACCTTGCCTTCGGTGCGCTTGTCCAGGCCATAGGCCAAAGAGGCGGCCGTGGGTTCATTGATGATCCGCTGGACGTTCAAACCGGCGATTTTACCGGCATCTTTGGTGGCCTGGCGCTGGCTGTCGTCGAAGTAAGCCGGCACGGTGACCACGGCGTCGGTAACGGTTTCGCCCAGATGGGCCTCGGCCGCTTTGCGCAAGGCCGTCAGGATCTGGGCCGATATCTCCGCCGGGCTGTGGGTCTTGCCGCTAAGCTCGATATGGGCGTCTCCATTGGCGGCGGCCACGATCTTGTAGGGCAAAATCTGGCAGTCTTTCTGGACTTCGGGCGCGTCGAATTTGCGCCCGATCAGCCGTTTGACGCCGGAAACGGTATTTTCGGGATTGGTGACCGCCTGGCGTTTGGCGATCTGGCCAACCAACCGCTCTCCGCTATTGGAAACGGCATAGATGCTAGGGGTGGTCCGACCGCCCTCCGGGTTGGTGATGACTTTGGCTTCATTGTTTTCCATGATGGCGACACACGAATTGGTGGTCCCCAAGTCAATTCCGATAATTTTTCCCATCTTTTGGTCTCCCTTAATTATTTTACATTGTTACTGTGCAGGACAGTTACATATACAACTATTACTAATTATATGTTGATATAAAAGTAATGCAAATGGTGGGATTGTAAAGCAGCAGGTCAAATAATTTTAAAGAAATCTTTCCAGGTCAAGATATCGGAACCCATTTTTCCTGAATGGCGTCCCTACCCGGTCGCGAGAGTTCCTATCCGCCAATGGCAGTCATCGATCGATAGATGTAATCACTTTTGGTGACCAGCCGGTATTGTCGATATAAGTTGTTCATTTTTTATCCATCCGATTCTGCAACGCTTCCAGCAGCGCCAGCGCGCGCCTATTTTTCAGCCTTCTGCCGGCTTGCCGTGCTTCTTTTCTAAGCAGAGGGATGGGAAGTGGTTTTCCCATTTTTCGAGTAGTGGATGGCACATAAATTGAACTAAGGAAGAGCAGGTGGACCGGCGTGGCCGGTCTATCCTGAGAGAGCGCCTTGGCCCATTGCCATAGGATTCGCGACAGACCATTGGCCTGGAAAATGCACCAGCCAAATTGCGCGGGCCAAAAGCGCTTCCTCAGCAAATAGGTGGCTATTTGGTTATTCACGAAAAATTGGATCCGGACTGGGTATGGTCGCTTAAGTGTGTCGTCCGCCGCTACCCGGAAAGGAGATCCCAATACGATTTCAGGGTTTACGATCCGGATCAGGTCAGGAGAGTGGGACTCAACGTTGCCAACTTCCATAGTCTGGATGACCATGCAGACCTTATCCTTTTCCAGGGAAACTATAACAAATACCTGACGGAAGCGCATTTTGACACAGCATCCCAGGTAGAAAATGCGGCTTAACCGGCTTGTGTTGATCGGCAAGCTGCAGATACTGCCGGTTGATGGTCTCTGTTCTACCGCGCAGATGTTTCATTTTCGGTTGAAACCCTCTCCAGCACCAAGGCTGTGCGGGTTGGCAGATAGAGACTGAGATGGTGGATATCGCTTTCGGAAGGCGTCGGTGCGATGGCGATATGGTCGATTTGATCGTCTACCCGCTGGCCGCCGCCGAAATCTGCATCGTCAGTGTCGAGCACGATCCGGTAGCAGCCGGGCGGTGCCGGGAAGCGGTAATCGGGGAAAGATCGCTTAGGGTGGAAGTTGAAGGCGAAGACCAGGCCGCTGCGTTCAAAGATGAGTATTTTGTCGTCGCTGTGCTCCCATAATTGGTTGGGCGCGGGCGTCATCAAAAGGCGGTATTTTTTCGCCATGGCAATCATGGCATTGTCGAACCGGTTCAGCAGGTGGTACTTCAGGTCCGGGGTGTCGGCCAGGCGCCATTGGCGACGGGCATAGTGATACGACCAATTGTTGCCCTCCCGGGGAAAGTCGATCCACTCGGGGTGACCGAATTCGTTGCCCATGAAATTGAGATAGCCGTGCCCTGCGGTGGCCAGGGTGATCAGCCGAATCATTTTATGCAGGGCCATACCCCGATCGACCTTGAGATGGGTGCTGTCTGAGGACATGTAGTCATACATCTCTTTGCCGATCAGACGAAAGATCAGGGTTTGGTCTCCAACCAGGGCCTGATCGTGGGACTCCACATAGGAGATGGTCTTTTCATCCCGGCGGCGGTTGTTGAGTTCAAACCAGAGCCCGCCCATGTGCCACTTCTCGTCCGGGACATCTTTGGTCAGTTTGATCCAGTTGTCAGGGATGCCCATGGCAAACCGGTAGTCGAATCCGATGCCGCCGCGTTCTTCCGGTCTGGCCAGCCCCGGCATGCCACTCACATCTTCGGCGATGGTAACAGCGTCCGGCCGCACCGCATGGATGACCTGGTTGGCCAGTGCCAGATAGGTCAGCGCCGCCTCGTCGATGCTGGCGTCGAAGTAGTCCTCATAGCGGGTAAACGCCTTGTTCATGCCGTGGTGCAGGTAGAGCATGGAGGTGACCCCGTCCAAACGGAAGCCGTCCACCTTGAATTCATCCAGCCAGTAGCGGCAGTTGGAAAGCAGGAAGTGGAGTACCTGCGGTTTGGCGTAGTCGAACAGGCGGGAATCCCATAAGTCATGGCGTCCCCTGGCGCCGCTGTGGAAATAGAGGTGGTCGGTGCCGTCGAAGCGACTCAGTCCCTCCACTTCGTTGTTGACCGCATGGGAGTGCACGAGATCCATGAGAACGGCGATCCCCATGCCGTGGGCGGTGTCGACAAGTTTCTTGAGGGCTTCAGGCGGTCCGAACCGCGACGAAGGCGCAAAAAAGCTGGAGACGTGGTAACCAAATGAGCCGTAATAAGGATGCTCGGGAATGCCCATGATCTGAAGGGTATTGTAGCCGGTGGCTCGAACGCGGGGCAGAACATGATCCGTGAATTCCGCATAGGTTCCCACCCGGCCCTCCTCCTGGGCCATGCCGATGTGGACCTCATAGATCAGCGGCGGGTCATCCGGAACTCGAAAATCCGGATGACGCCACCGGTAGCCGGAATCGGGTCTCCATACCTGTGCGTTAAAGATCTTGGTGTGCGGGTCCTGAACCACCCGGCGCGTCCAGGCCGGGATCCGGTCACCCTCACCCCCCGGCCAGTGAATGCGCAAGCGATAGAGATCGCCGTGTTTGAGCCGGTGAGCCGGCATGCGCAGTTCCCAAACACCATGGTCGTCCAGGCGTCGGCAGGCCAGATCGGGCAACTCCCGCCAATCGCTGAGTTTACCGATCAGGTGGACGGCTTCGGCATTGGGCGCATACTCCCGGAATACCCATTGCTCGTTGCGGAAATGCAGACCAAAGTACTCGTGGCCCGAGGCAAATTCGGCCAGGCTTTTTTCTTCCCGCAGCAATTTTTGGCGCGTTTGATCTATCAGCGCGAAACGATGAAGCAATACGGACCGATACGGCTCCAGATAGGGATCGTCTTGCAGCAATTGCTTCAAACGGTATTTGTGGCCATCGGGTATCATCGTATTCTAATGAAAGATCGGCCTTTCCAGCATTTTCTCGTAAAGATCGATATACTCCCGGGCATTGACGTCATGGGTAAAGGTCTCTTCGGCATGGCGCATGATGCGGCTGATATTGCGCGCCTTGGTCTTTTCCGGCAGCCGATAGAAGTCCATGCTCCGGTCCACGGCCCACTTCAGACCAGCGGCATCGTACGTCTCGAACAAAAAGCCGCTGCCGGTGCCTTCTCCGTCGAAGTTCGTAATCGTATCGTGCAACCCGCCCGTATCGTGGGCCACCGGCAGGCCGCCGTAAAGCTGGCAGATCATCTGGGGCAGGCCGCACGGTTCGAAACGCGAAGGCATGAGGACGAAATCGGCGGCCCCGTAGCCGATATGCTCCAACCGTTCGGAGAAATCGCAAACCGCTACCCTTTTGTGGAAGCCGTGGTGGTTGACGATGTTGCGGAAGACGTGCTGGTATTCGCCGTCGGCCACAAAGACCACCTGCAGGTTGTGGTCCCAGTAATTGGAGATCACCTGATAAAAGATGTCGGCCAGCAGCTGGCACCCTTTCTGGACGGGGTCCAGCCGCGAAGGCCACAGGAACATAGGCGCATCTTCATCCACAACAAGCCCCAGCATTTTCTGAAAAGCCAGCTTGTTCTTCCTCTTTGCAGGGACCGGGTCGTCCGGACCATAGTTGACCGGAAGATAGTCATCTGTTTGAGGGGAAAAAACCGGGTCGGGCGCGTTGAGGATGCCGGTGGCGCAGCCGGCTTCGACCTTGTTGGCCAACTCATTGTGGAGGTGATGCCCGACAATGGCATGGCGTCCGGTGATGATCTCTTCCAGAAAATGTTTGCTGACCGTGTTGACAAAGTGAGCTGCGAAAACACCGCTGACCAGAAAGTCCACCGGGATCGCCTCCCTGGCCTTTTCATAGCTGTCCGCATAGGCGGTGTAGTAGAGGTGGTTCCAGAAAGCGGCGGCGTCGATGCCGCGATCTTCGATGTGGGCCAGTGTGGCGGCCACTGTATGGATATTGTGGATGGTAAACAGGCAGGGGATGCCCATCTCGCGTGCCATGGCCGGTATCAGACCGGTCATCCAGTCGTTGCAGTGGATCAGGTCGGGTTCAACGCGCGGGATGATGTTGTTGATGACTTCCCTCTGGAAGGCCAATGCAATGCGTGTATTTTCACCACCGTAGCTCGAATAGACCCGGTTGAGATAGAAAAACGCCCGGTCTTCCGCCAGATGGACGCGGTCGTTGGGCATGACCTGCCGCAGCAAGCGCCGCTCCTTCCTGAGGAAAGGGGATAGCCGATCTTTGAAAATGGCGCGATAGTCGGGCAGGGCGACGTGAACGTCGGCGCCCTGATGGAAGAGTGCACTGACCAGTGCCGCCGATACATCGGCCAATCCGCCGGCTTTGGCGGTGAGAAAGTTCGCCAGGTTGCCCATTCGGTCCGGCAGGTAGGTTACTTCCGGGGTGACGATCAGGACCCGTGGATTTTTCTTTTTTGGGATCATATTATTATCTTTTTATCCCTATGCCCAGGTCAGCAGACCCGGCGTGTATTTGATCCATTCGTCGGCCCTGGGCACCACCCGGGCGGTGAATCCATATCGCCCGGAGTCTTCGCAGGCAACCGTACAGCGGTAGAGATAGTTGCCATTGCCCTGGTCTTCTGCGATTTCCATGGATTGCGTTTGACCGTCTTTTATGATCCCCAACCCATGGAGAACCCCGCAGTACAACTCCACCGCCACCATGTCGGGCCGTATGCCCCCCAGATGGAGGGGGACGGTGACGGTGAATGTGTCTCCCACTTGAAATGGGCCGTCCAGGTCTCTTTTGGGAATGCCCACCCGGATATCTTCCCATGATTTTTTGAGCTCATTGTGCAGCCGGCTCAATTCCCTGGCTTCCTTGGCCTCGCCGGCCAGCAATTCCTTGCGGCGGTTTATGGCCGGCACATAAAACCGATCGCGGTACTCCTTGACCATGCGGTGGCTGCAGAAATCCTGCATGGCCATTTTCATCGATGATTTCATTTTGGCGATCCAGTTGGAGGGGATGTTGTCGGCACCACGGTCATAGAAGGCCGGGATAACATCGTCTTCCAGAAGATTGTACAGGGCACGGCTCTCCACGGCATCCTGGTAGCCCGTGTCATCATACGCTTCTCCGTCTCCGATACGCCAGCCCCTGTCCTCGGCGTAACCTTCGCACCACCATCCGTCCATGACACTCAGATTCAGGACGCCGTTGATGGCGGCCTTCATCCCCGAAGTGCCGCAGGCTTCATAGGGACGGCGTGGGGTATTGAGCCAGACATCCACCCCCTGTACCAGACGGCGGGCGATGTTCATGCTGTAGTTTTCCACGAAGACGATCTTGTTTCTTACGTTGTGCTGTCGGGCGAACTGGATGATGCTTTTGATCAGCTCTTTGCCCTCGTTATCGGCCGGATGGGCTTTTCCGGAGAAGATGATTTGCACGGGCCGCTCTTCGTTGGACAAAAGCGCCAGCAGGCGTTCGGGGTCTCTTAATATCAGGCCGGCCCGCTTATAGGTCGCAAACCGCCGTGCAAATCCAATGGTCAGAATGTTGGGATTCAGAGCGCTTTCCGCTTCACGGACGATGCTGGTCGGAGCGTTGCGGCGTCCGTATTGCCGCACCATCCAGTCCCGGACCTTGCTGATAAGCCGGGCCCGTATCATCTCGTGGGCCTGCCACAACTCTTCATCATAGATTTCGTCGATGCGTTTCACATTCTCCGGCCTTCGGCTGGTATGGTACCATTGGGGTCCCAGGTAGCGCTCAAACAGCGACTCGATTTCAGGCGCCAAAAAGCTGGAGATGTGGATGCCGTTGGTCACATGGGTGATGGGCGAATCCTCGTCGTCGCGCCTGGGCCAGACATGGGACCACATGCGCCGGGCGACCTGTCCGTGCAACCGGCTGACGCCGTTGCAGTACTGGGACAGACGCAACCCCAGAATAAACATGGAAAAGGGACTGTTGGGGCTATCGCCGTTGGCCTGTCCCCAGGCCAGCAGATCGTCGACGGGCAGGCGGAGCCTGTGCGCCAGCGATTCGAGGTAAGGCCGGACCGCATCGATTTCGAATTCATCGTGGCCGGCGGCCACCGGTGTGTGGGTTGTAAACACCGATGTGCGGGCAATCACCTGCATGGCGGCGTGCCGGTCCATATGGTAATCCTCCATCATCTGGGCCAGCCGCTCGATGTTGGCAAAAGCGCTGTGCCCCTCGTTCATATGGCAGACCACCGGGTTGATGTCCATGGCTTTGAGGGCGCGCATGCCGCCGATGCCCAGCAACACCTCCTGGGCCAATCGGATGCCGGGTTCGGAGTTGTACAGACGTGATGTGATCTCGCGGATCTGGGGCGGATTATCGGCCAGATTGGTGTCCAACAGCAAAAGAGGGATGCGTCCGATCTTGATCCGCCATACATCGGCAGTGATCTCTCCCGCAGGACCCGGCACTTTGATGCGCAGATCGCTTTGATCGCTGTTCTTCACGCGGACCATGGGAATCGTGTAGATATTGGTCTCCGGATAGGTTTCCTGTTGCCAGCCGTCCTGATCGAGAAATTGCTGAAAGTACCCCTGGCGGTACAGCAGCCCGACCGCCGTAAGGGGCAGGTTCAGATGGGAGGCCGATTTGAGGTGGTCGCCGGCCAGAACGCCCAATCCCCCGGCAAAAATAGGAAGGCTTTCATGAATGCCGAACTCCATGGAAAAGTAGCATATCCGGCTGCTCGCATCGAGGCCGAGATCTTCTTTCCCGTTTTCCGATAGGACGGATTCTTCAAATTTTGCTTTCACCCGGGCCAGATGGGCCAGATAGCTGTCGTCCTGGGCGAGCTGTTGAAGACGGTCCTGGGGCACCATGGTGGAGAATGCGATGGGATTGCGCCCCGATTCCTCCCAGAGCCGCGGGTCAATGCGACGGAAAAGTTCGATGGCGTCCGACCTCCATACCCACCACATATTGCGAATCAGAATGCCCAGGAAGCTGAGTGATTCAGGCAGTCTGGGGGATACTTGAAAGGCTTGAATGTGCTTCATGCAGATCTCCTCGCTTATTTAGCCCTGACACCATGGCATGTCGGGCGCTGCGAACCGTTACCGCTGTCTTCATCTCATTAAAGTACTAAACGACCACCACGGCATTCTGTCCCTGTGCAAAATCACAGTAGACCTGCTCATCGGCATCTTTATCGGTGACCCACCGTTTGTCGTCGATGACAAAGCGGTATTGATAGGTCCTTTTTTTCAGTCGGAAGGTGACTTTGCAGTAGGGTTTTGTTTTGTAATACGTTTTTTTGACAGACATGACAGCCTCCTCGCCTTGTAAATCAGGTTGCTGAAAAGCAGTGCTGCAATTGTTGGTTCACGGAGGGGGCAGGATTCGACAGGGCGTTCCAGGTGTTGGGCAAGGGGCGCATCATTCAACTTACGCTTTATTCCGTTCGGAGGTCAACAGCGTGCCGCGCCCGTCCGCTCCGCAACAATAAGGACAATTGTAGCCATTTTTCAATCCTTGGCAATGGCATAATGTTTCAATTGGTTCCATACCCTTAATAATTCGCTTACCCCCCATGCCTGGGCGTCGCATCCGCGTTGAAAATGGGGCGCATCCCCGTCCACGATTTCCGGCAGATGGCCCATGCAATGGCGGTTGATCAAATCGGTGGCACTGGCCAGCCAGGCCCTGGCAGTGGACAGACTCTCCGCACCGTAGGTTTTACACCACGCTTCGCAGTATGACGGAAAAAGCCAGGTCCAGGCCGTACCGTTGTGATAGGCTGGTTTGCGCCGAATGTCTTCATCGCCTTCATAGCGGCCCCAATACGGATGGTGCGGATCGTTCAACCGCCTGCCGTCATGTTGAATTTCGATGGGGGTGTTGACCGGACGGTCGGCCAGGCTCCGGATGGCGCCCGGAACCAGCAGGGTCTGGCAGGCATTCAAGATGAGGCGGCAGATATCGGGGTCGGAGACGGCGTCCAGTGTTATGGCCATGATCTGGTTGGGGCGCAGGGCATCATCCGGTGCCGCTGATTCGGCGCTCTGTCCCGGTGCGGCATGGCGGCAGTCGACCAGGTATCCCTGCTCGGGATTCCAGAAAAGCCGAAGGATGCTTGTGCGCACCTTTTCAGCCATCTGGTCCCAGGAAGGGCCCTCGACGCCGTCGATTTGTGCGAGAAATCGAAGGGCTGCAAACCACAGCGCCTGGATTTCGATGGGATACCCCTGGCGGGGGGTGCCGGCCGGATAGTTGGTATCCATCCAGGTGAAATGCGCCGGGCTGAAGATCAGCCCGGAAGATGCATCCAGCCGGACGCCGTTGGGCGATCCCGCGATGATGCTGCCGGCCAGATCGCTCAACACTTTTCGCAACGGCCGGCCATTGCAGTCACATTCCAGAAAATCCAGGCTGCCCGAGGCCGCTGCAAGATCGGCACATACGGTATAGAGCCACAAGGGGGCGTCGGAGGTGTCCCGGTTGCCGGCGTTACCGCCGTGAATCATGTTGGGAAGGGTGCCTTGCGTCTCGAAACCGGCGAACTGACGCAAGATGGCCTTCACCGTATGCCAGTGGCCCGCGGCCGTCAAACCGCGGGCAACGATCAGGGTGTCCCGTCCCCAATCCAGAAACCATGGAAAGCCGGCAATGACGGAGCGAAAATTCTCCCTGCGGACCACATATTGGCGCAGAGCGGCCTCCAGCGCCGCTTCCAGGGGGAGCTCCTTCCGGACGGTTGAACGATCCTCCGGCAATTTGAACGAAAAGGCGGAGCGGGGGATTGGGAACGCCGAGGGCTCCCCGGCTGTGACCCTGGCCGTCAAGGTGACGCTTTTTCCGCCTTGGAGATGGGCCGAGAAATATCCGGGGCTGAAGAGGTCGGAGTCGGTGTCCAACCCCCGGTGGGCTTCCAGGGGACGGTGCACCATGTAGGACCACTCCGGTTCATGGACGAAAAGCCCGCGGTCGATCTCCACCTCCAGCCGCCGACCCGGCGTCGGTTCGAAAGAGAAGCCGCTTTGGCGCGGGATCGTGGCCGCGGGCCATTGGTCCTCCGGACCGGTATAGGCTTTGGTGGTTTGGTGAAAGTTGCGATCCTCGATGTCCGGACGCAGAATCAATTGAACCGGCCGGTGGTCGTCCAACTCTGATCGGTCCGGCCGGCAATGCATCCGTTGGATGTGAAGTCCTACTGTGTTGGACGGTCGTTCGGGCATCTGGATGAAAAATCTCAGGTGGACATGCGCGCCCTGTCCGGTGGGGATCTGGAAATCCCATATCCCTCCGGATTGGTAATGAAAGGAAAACTGCTGCAGGCATTCCAGTCGGATCTCCTGATAGTGCCCTTGAAAAACCACCCAGGCCCGGCAACGGGTCAGCATGATATGCCGGTCTTCGGGGAATTCGTCACTCAAGTTGGCGGCCAGCAGGGCATCGTACCGGCTCTCAAGACGGCCCCAATCCACATGGGCCCGCATCATCGCACCGCGGCCGTTGGTTCCCAAGGTCAGCAGCGTCGTGTCGCTGCATTCCCGGCGGGTAAGACCGAGTTTTACCGACGGTGCATTGCCGTTGCCCAGGTAGAGGAGGTGACTCCTATCGTGAAGCGTACCTTGGGGAGCATGTACGCTGATTTCCACGGCGCGCAGCTGATGCCGTTTCCCTGCGGGTAAGGGATTGATCAGAGCAAAGGGGCGTCGGGACCGGTCCAAGAGGCTCTCCTCTGTGGCCGACACCCGGTCTTCGTCCAAAATGCGGAGCTGAAAAGGGTGGTTTGCGCGGACCAGAACGAAATGATCAGGCGGCACCATCACCCTGCGGCGCAGGTCGCCGGGGTGCTCCCACAACACCACCCGTGATTCATCGCTTTGCCTGTTCAGGCTTTTGCAGAAGCGCTCCGGATCGCTTTGCAATGCGTCCACTGCCTGCTGAAGATCCCATGTGCCGGCTTCGCCATAGCAGGTCAGCACTTTTAACGCCTTGGCCCGTAACTGCTGCAGAAGCACCGCCGGCGGAGCGGCGGTATCGGGGGTGTCCTCCAGCGCCGTCCAATCCCTTGTATTGGCCAGGCAGAGAACCTGGCCGGGGGACATCTCCGCCAGGTGGCGATCCCCATCGGTCCGGAGTTCGACGGCCCGTCCGCTGAGCAGATCGACGGGGCTGTGCTCCGCCCACGATGCCTGGCTACGGTTCCACCCCGCTGCGACCGGGTGTTCCCAATCGAGGTTGGCCACGACCACCACGCGATAGTGGGCGACCCGGTGGCGCCGGAGCAAGGCGATGAAGTTGCCCTTGCCGCGCCCGATGAGGCCCAGGTCCACAGATGGCCCGAATGCGGGATGGTGCTTTAAAATCCGAGAGATACGGGCGATGGCCGCCACCTGGTTGGGCTGCGCCCCCCAGTTAAGGCTGCAGGCGTCGTGCACGCTGATTTTCTCTGTGGCCAGCCACTCGACGCCATTGGCAAAGGCAAAGGCACCATAAGGGGAGAGCAGAGCACACAAGGCCGTCCGCATTCGGGCGTAGGCTTCCGACGTCGCCGCCAGCCGGTTGTTGTCATGGGTTTCTGCAAAATGGACCGTGATCCCTTCGGTGGACGAGATGTCGATGGCTTCGGGAAGATAGTGCTCCACCTGGCTGCGGTCGTAGTTCTGAAACAACTCGGAGTAGGCCCAGTTGAAATTGGCGCGGTTGAGCAGGTCTCGGGTGACCGAGATCTTGCCGCCCAATCCCTCCAGAAAGAATAGGGTGTCGGGAAACTGGTCGCGCACTTTGGCGATCATGTACTGCCATGCCGGCGCCGGGATCATGTAGCCTGCGTCGCAGCGAAAACCGTCTACCCCTCTGCGGCACCAGGTGAGCAATACCTCGGCCATGTACTGCCACAATTCCCGATGGCGGTAGTCCAGGTGGGTGAGGTCTTCCCACACCACACCCCAGGCGCCGGGATTTTGGATTTGGCCGTCCTTTTCCCGGGTCAGCCACTGGGGGTGGGTGGCATGCAGCCGCGCAGCCCAACCGGTGTGGTTGATGGCCATGTCGATCAGTATCCGGCCACTGCGGGCATGCACGGCATCCACCAGTTCCAGAAACTGTTCCAGGGGCGTTGCTTTGGGATCGAAGACCGCCAGGGCGGGATCGACCTCGGTAAAGCTAAGCGCCGCGTAAGGGCTGCCGTAGCGTCCCATGCGGCCATAGGTCGTGGGGGTGGGGTGGATGGGCAGCAGTTGCAGATAGCGGCAGCCCAGTTTCCCCATGATAAAGTCCAGCTCTTCGATCAGGTCTCGGAAGGTGCCCGACGGCGGAATAACCGCGTAGCCGGATTTGTCCAGCGCCTTGACGGCTTGTTCGTTTTCCACAACGGGCCGCCCGGGGCCGCGCTTGTTGGGGCCGAACTGCCGTACGAACGCGTTGTAGACAATATTACCGGCGCAGGTAAACGCCGGCTCGACATTGACGGCCGCATTGGGCCCGGACGGCCAGAGCGGTTCATCCGCGTCTTCAGGAATAAACAGACACTTGGCCTCGAAATGGCCCACCTCGCCGAGGCCGATTACGGCCTCGAAGCGGCCCGGGGCCTTTTCCTCCATGGGGACATCGAACCATTCCCGCCCCAGGCGCGGGCGGTTGTGTTCCACCTGGCCGATAATCTCACGGTGGATGATATCGGCGTGGCCGATGTCGGTGCGCACATAGGCGCAGCCCCTGACCGGCGGCTCCGTGGTCAAAGAGAAGACGATACGATCGCCCCGAAAATACAATATGCGATGGCCGGGTTGTGGGCTCTGGGTTAGATGAATTGTTGGGTTTGCCATTATATCCCATTATTTTGATAATCAAATGACGATTAGCGGTTTGCAAGCGCCCTTCGAACCCAACCGGAAGTGTTGGCCGTTAGTTGTAAATCCTCTAAATAATCCAGCCGTTGGAGGGATTTAAATCCGACGTCTACCGTATCTTGGGCCTGAATGAAGGTTTTGAAACCGGTTCTAATACTATGTTTGGACGGGCCGGTATTCAAGAGAAAGAAGGTGCGTCAGGGATAAATCCTGCAAGATCCGGATCATCGTATTGAGTTTGAGTGAAAACCGTCTGTCGACTTCGGGATCAAATTGCCGCGGCCATCTTAGGTATCTCCGCTGGGCAAGCCGCTTTGCTTTTGGGCTGTTGCGATCGAGAGCTTGCAGCCCCGTCTTTCATGCATTACCATTCAATGTAAATGTAACTGAAACCCCAATCCATTTCGTAGAGGTGACAGCCAAATTATCCCGACCCGGGCAGCTTGAATCACTCAACGACCCAAACCTCCATTTTTATGGCTACGACCGCAATTGCCGCGTTCGGCGTTTTCACTCCTATCCTCTTGTTGCCTCCATTCTGGACCTGCCTCCGCCAAATGGCCGCGCTGAAAATCTTTATAATGGTGATGAAATGGAATTCAACAACCTGAATTCGAATATTTTGTTTGTGCTTTGTGAGGACTGCTGCCGTTCTGGTGCACCCGGCACGTATGACCTGGAAACCTTATTCGGCGCTTTTTCCGATCTGCCCGAAGAAGATGTCAGGACCGGGCTGATGACTTTGTCCCATGACGGATTTCTTAATATTTCCGCCAGTGGACAACAGGTTTCACTGACATCCAAGGGGGTTGCCAGGGTGAGAGCGCTGCATCCCTGTCGGAAACAGGGTTACGTCTAAAGAACATTAATAGTTAAATCTTCTCAGTGATCAGATCGCCTCAGGCCGGAAACAGCGCTCGATGGAAAACAAATTCGTCAAACCTGTCGCCAGAGGAGACGGCGTTGCGGTCTTACAGGGCGCTATGGGTTGACTTCGATCGAATTTCCGCGGATCAATTCCAGCTTCAGCTGTCGCTTATCCTCGTTTGCCAGGTAGAGGGTGCGGGACGGAAACGCAAAATCGATTCCCGCAGCATTGAAATGCGTCAGGATCTGCAGGCAGGTATTTTGAAGCCATGCCTGGAAATCCCACCATTCCGGCGGATGGTACCACATGACCACGGTGATGTTCAGGCTCCAATCGTTAAAGCCGTTAAAGTGGACCCGTGGGGGGAACTCGGGATCCATGCCCTCATGGTCCTGCAGGATGCTTCTCAGTATCTCAACGGCTTCCTGCACTTTTTCCGGAGGGGTGTCGTAGGTGATGCCGATCTGGGTCAGCCAGCGGATATTGGGACGGCGGGTGATATTCTCCACCTCCGAGTTGACCACTTTTTCATTGGGAATGGAAACGACATGGCCATTGAGCAGCCGGATGCGGGTGCTTCTGAATCCGACGTTTTCCACACTGCCGTCGAAGTCGTTGATCTTTATCCGGTCCCCCACCTGAAACGGTTTGTCGAATAATATGGTCAAAGTGCCGAAGAAGTTGGCAATGGAGTCCTTGGCGGCCAACGCCACAGCCAGGCCGCCGATGCCCAACGAGGCCAGCAAAGGGCCGATTTGGAGCCCGGTGAGATTCTGGAGCACCATCATGCCGCCGATGATGACAATGAAAACGCGTAGCGTCTTACCGATCAACGGCGTCAGCATGTTGTCGATGGAGCTGTCGGTGCCATCGGCCCATTTCATCACCCTGGCATCCAGCAGTGTGACCAGTTGGTAGCCGAACCAGAACAAGGCCACGGTTCCGCCGATATCTGCGGAGCGTTTGACCACCAGCAGGACAAAGTTGCTGCCGTCGGGATTCTGAAAATGCTCATAGAGCGGAGATAGGGCGGCGTAGACACCATATACGTAGACAAACAGGCTCACCGGACGGACCACTGCCTTGAGAAAAAGCCGCAGCCATGAAATCACGCCGTCCTGATGGGGGATGGCATCAATCTTATGGCGAATACCCCATCGCAGAACGCGCTCCAAAATCATGACACCCAGCAGCAACAGGAGGCAGAACAGCAACTTGATCAAAGGGATGCCGCCCATTAGCTTCTGCTTGACCCAGGGGCCAAGGTATTTGGCCGCATGGTCGCTGAATTTCTCGATGCCTTTTCCGACATTCTTACCGACGTTGTCGATCTCCTCGGTTTTCAATGGACGCAGCGGATCCACCTGATTTTCCGTTTTGGCCCCATTGGCCTCTGAAACCTTATCTTGCACCGGCGCCGGGTCGGTTTTGCTCGCGGCAATAGCCGGCACAATCAGCAAAAAAGATAAGATGATGAGCCCGATTACAACTGAAATGATCGAAGCAATGACGTGCTTTTGTCTTTCCGGCCGGTGGCCGCAAATCCAAGTCACTTGCTTTGCGGGTGGTCGTTGACGCCGCAACTGCATTTGAATCATCCTCCCAAATCTATCACAGCCACTTGTTTTTCTTGAAAATGAACAGCATGATGACGGCAATCGCCATCATGACGCACCAGACCGCCCCGTATCCCCACGGCCACTCCAATTCCGGCATGTACTTGAAATTCATGCCGTAAATGCCGGCGATGAAGGTGATGGGGATAAAGATGGTGGCCACAATGGTCAGAACTTTCATGACCTGGTTCATCCGATAGGACACTGTGGAAAGGTAGAGGTCCAGCATGCCGGTGAGCACATCCCGGTAGGACTCATTGGTGTCGATGAGTTGGACGATGTGGTCGTACACGTCGCTGAAATAAATGAGATTCTCTTCCCGGATCAGGTCAAACTCTCCTTTGGTCAAACGGCTCAGCATATCGCGCATGGGCCATATCTGCTTTCGCAGATAGATCGCTTCCCTTTTGAGGTTGTGGATATGTTCCAGGACATCGGCCTCGGGATACTCGGTCAGCTCCTCTTCCAGGACTTCGATGCGCTCCCCCATTTTTTCCATGATATGGAAATACTGGTCGACCGCCGCATCGATCAATGCATAGGCCAGATAATCGGTACCGGATTTTCGAATGCGGCCCTTGCCTTTGGCCAATCGATCCCGTACCGGGGTAAAGACGTCCCCAGGCGCCTCCTGAAAGGTGATCAAGAAGCCGGCTCCCAGCACCATGCTGACTTGTTCCGATAAGATGCTGTGGTCTGCTTCATCATACTGGAGCATCTTGAAAACGATATAAAGATAATCATCGAATTCCTCAGCCTTGGGCCGGTGTCCGGTGTTGAGAATATCTTCTTGGGTCAATGGATGGATGGTGAATTGATTGCCGAGGGCTTCCACTTTTGACGCGTCGTGGATGCCGACCATATCAATCCAGATTTGGACGTCCGGGGTGCCCGGAGGGCAGAGATCTTCTATTTGCAGCACATCGGCTTTTTCAACATTATCAGCCGTGTACTGGATCATCGTGACCAGAACACGCTCTGTTTTGGCTTCACCCACATGAACCAGCGTGCCGGGTGGGCTGCCGGCAAGTTTTCGACTTTTAAAGATGAATCGCGGCATGGTCATTTTCCCATTCTTCGGAAGCCGTCCTGGGAATTCCTCCGGGACCAGCAGACCGATTCAGTGGGACGGTACCTCCGTGGTTTCAACGATCGAATCGTCCAATCCATATTTTTGTAATGTCCCGGTATCAGGCAATTGTTGCCGTGGACCTGTGTCAGATAAAGCGTGCGGGAAACAATACCATCGAATTTTCGCAACGGCAACCTCCATTGCGCCTATACGCCGTCGCGCAAAGGCGGTATCATGGCCAACCGCGAGGCGTTTGAATCCAAAAGGAGATACTGGAGCGCTTCTATGTCAGGGCAAGCTCACTGGTTATTGCCGGCGGCTGCGACAGGGTCTGATAAATGACGCAATAGCGTTCTGTGAGTTCGATCATTTTCTGAAGTTTTTTCGGATCGGCCGTGCTGTCGATTTCATACTTCAGCTTAATTTCGGTCAGGCCGACCGGGGCATTACGATCCACCGCCAATGTCCCCCGTATATCCCAAGTGCCGTCGGCGATAACTTTGGCCTGCTTTAAATCGATACGCATGGCCGTGGCGACAGCCTTCAATGTCACGCCGGCACAAGCCACCAGCGCCTCCAGCAGCATGTCCGCCGAGCAGGCGCTAGAGCCGTCTCCACCGGCTGCGGGATGCAGACCGGTCCATGTCGTTCCGGCGTGGGTGGCGACGCGGCACAAAATATCCTCCTGGTCAATCACCGCCTCAGCCCTGGCCGGGATGAGAGCGAGTTCAGGCGCCGCTTTATAGCGTTCTTTTAACGGCGCCTGCAGGGCGCGCAGTTTATCTGGGTCCATGGCTCCATCCTTTCATGGCCGGTTAAATGGCGTGCTTTTCTGTTGGTTAAACCATTTGAGATAATCCGTTGCCCCCTTAGCTCCCGACGCTTCCAGGTTTTTCTTTTTCGCGGCGGAAATATCGAATTCCGTAGTCTTAACGCCCAATGTGTCGATATAGATGGTCCGATGCCAATCGTCGCTATGGAGATGGCGGTTGGCCTGACTCTCCATTATGGTTGAAACCAGGGCTTTGATATAGTCAAAAAAGTCATCGATATTGTTATGGGCCGGTTCAGCCCCATAGCGAAACACGCCGATTTCCTGTTTCGAATCGAGCCGGAACCCCAGCGTCTCTTTGTTATACACATAGGGGCTGCTGTTCGGATGCTTTTTGAGAAACTTTTTGTTCTCCTTTTCATAGTAGTCTCTCGAAGCCGCCATTGTTCCTTGATTCGCCGGGTCGATGTATTTTTTGCGGTCAAACAGCTTGACAGGGTAGTTGTCCAGCACCCCGCCATCGACATAAACATCCTCCCGGGGGTTCCGAACGGCTGCGAAAAACAATGGAATGGACATGGAGATGCGTACCGCATCGGCAATTCGGGATTTGGGGGTGTGTTCGAAGGAAAAGACTTCCCCGAATCGCGTGCTCAGGTTGGTGCCGTACACATAGAGGTCCGGTTTATTGGCTGCTTTGAGGTGTTCAAAGGTGGCGTTGGCGTCTCCCAGCTTTTTCTTGATCAGCTTGCTGATCCATTCGTGGAAAAAGTCCCCCTTGTACCAGCCGAATTTGTTCAATAGCCGATTGGTGTCCCGAATCGCTCCCCAATCGTCATCCATAAAATTCTTGAAATTAAGTCGGTTCAGGATCGTTCTCTGTTCATCGATGGAGAAGCCCAGGGCAAACAGCGTCGCATTGATCGCACCGGCCGATGTACCTCCCACGCGCTCGATGGCGGCAAGAATGCCTTCGCCATCCAGCACCTTCATGGCCCCGATGTAAGCGATGCCTTTCACTCCGCCGCCTTCAAACACGAGATTCTTAAAATAATATGCCATCACGTCCTCCTTTGCTGATTTATATTTGGAATTGTTGTGACGGTTAATAGATCTGTTGCCATCCCGTAAAGGATGAATTAGTTGTTTTAAAACCGTGTGCTATGCAACCGGTTACAACTGCAACGATCGAAGCACTGCGTGCTATTGTTTTCTTTGGGCCCATGGCCGGCCAAAATGCCCACCAGCGTTTACGTTTTTACCGCGTGCAAAGCACGCGGTGCCCAAAAATAAATCCAAGCCACCCGCTCTGCGGGTGGTCGTTGACTCTGGTTGCGGAATCGTATGATTATGGATGAAAACGGGCACTTGATGCAACAGAATATGGCAACCCGATACCCGCGTGTCAACCGCCCTGCCAGAAGGGTGGAAGGGCGTTTGATCGGATGACGCGCAGATGCGATGCGTGAGAAGTAAACCCTGTTCTATCGCGCCAGTGCCGGCAATTATCCCCTTGCGGTGCCATTGCATATCGGTTAATGTGTCAGGCGCTAATGGGAGCGGCAACGGAAGTTGTGCGAGAAAGGCCCGTTGTCCGTCGATCTGCGGCGTGAACCGCTTCCATTCATTCAGAGGTTTAAGCAGCAATGCCCAATATGGAGATGAGACCCTTTGTCACCTTGCTCAGGGAGGAACTATCGACCTGCCTGGCCCATAAGCAGCCGGCGGCTGCGGGAGGCGCCCATAATATTGAAGAAGGGAGTGAAACCTCACCGCCGAAGGTTGTATTTAACTTTCTGCAGGGGAAAGCCGATCTGGCGGCACTCTCGCCCCCTGACCTCCTCGATTTTGCAATCTACTGCAACCTGGACTTTTACAAAACCATTGCGCTGATCCTAAAAGGGGAGTGGCAATGGTACGTTGTCCAGCGACTTCCGGAAGGAAAATCATTAGCAGAATTCGCCGATGAAGGTCTGGCCTCGCTCCGGGAGTTGTCCAGCGGGTTCAAGCCGGCCATGGAGAAAAATGCGACTTACGATGGCCTCTACCAGCTCATGGAACGCCATGGTGGTCTTGCCGGTGCTAGCGGATACGATAAAAAGGCATTTCGTCATATCGTCAACCATATGGTGCTGGCGGACATCCATCTGTTTGCCGGCAACAGCCCTGAATTGGAAAATTTCGTTGCCGCCGAGGCAGCAGAACGCAAGCTGCTCAAGGACGCCGCATCGGACGGAGTGGATGAATTCTGGAAAAAGAAGCGGATTTGGATAGAGTTGGAGAACGAGGTGGGAACCTTGCTTCTGGAACTGGAGGAACAAACCCTGCGGAATCGCAAGTCGCAGAGGGAATGGATGGCCACCTTCGGGCATATCTATATCCCCCTGGTTGAGGCGGAATACCATTTCAACTCCCTGACCTACCGTATCGAGCGAAAATCTGAAGATCCGGCCCTGACTGTTGAGGACCTGGACGTGCTTGAAGAAGAGAACCGCAAGGCGGAAGAGGAACATCTTTACCGGTTGAAGCAGAGTGCCGTTTCCCTGAAAAGAGACCTGACGGGACCCGGCGGCCTTGTCCCGGAAGATGACGAGACCGAGGCGTACGAACAGGAGTGCAAAAAAATACTGAGAAAGATTTGGCGTCTCACTCATCCGGATGCCATCGATCAGGAGCGGTTCACAACCGAGCAGAAGAAAAAGCTGCGCGCCTATTTCGAAGAAGCGGTTCCCTTTCAGGAGGGCGGGCGTCTCGAGGACGATGAAATCACACTTGGGATGCGGTCACTGGGCGCTCTCCGGGATCTCCTTGCCAAGGTCGAAGCCGTGTGGAAGAGCATGGGATTGGACTGCAATGAATATTCGGTGATTCAGGGTGAGACCCTTGTCGAGCAGTTCGCCTGGCTGGATCAGCGAATCGCATCCCTGGAAGAAGAAGCCAATCAGGTTCGGGTAGAATTGATGGCGGCGGCGAACGATCCGGAATTCAGGGAGATGGACGCCTGCCTCGTATCCGCTGAGCAGATCGAAATAATTACCGATGCGCTGGAAGCCAAGCTCGATGGGTACAAGGAGCAGAACCGGGAAATGGAGCGGAGACTGGAAGCGCTGTTCGCACTGTGATCCCCATTGTGGTATAAAAAAGATGGAATGAAAAAAGATTTGACCCTATATCCCGGCAAGGGACGGGAACTTTCCACCATGCTGGGGAGGCTGGACATCTCCGTGCCGGTGAAGAGAATGATGCACCGTTTCGGTGGTCACACCGGGGGGGTGACATCTTTGGCCGTGAGCCCGGACGGAAGCCGGATGATCACCGGCAGCACCGATCGGACGGCCGTAATCTGGGATCTGGAAAAGATGGCGCCGCTGGCTTCCCTTGCAGGGCACCACGCCGAGGTAAAGACGGTGGCCTTCAGCCCGGACGGAAGCCTTGTGGCCACCGGAGGGGTGGACAGCGATGTGTTCGTTTGGAACGCCGCCACTCATGAAAAGGTATCGGTGCTCAAAGGGCATACGGCATGGGTCCGTTCGCTGGCCTTCAGCCCGGACGGAAGATACCTGGCCAGCGGGAGCAGCGATTGCAGCGTCATCGTCTGGGATTTGTCTGATCGTGCGACGCAGCACGCTTTCAGGACCGGGTCGTATACCATGGCCGTGGCGTTCAGCCCGGGCGGTGATGGCCTGGCCGTCGGAGAATGGGACGGAAGCGCGTGGTTAATGGAGATCCCCGGTGGAAGGCGGCGCATAAACTTTACGGGGCATGTTAAAAACGTGCAGGCGATCGCATTCTCGCCCGATGGCAAAACTTTGGCCACCGGAAGCGGGGATAGAACCATTGTCATCTGGGACGCGGCCGGCGGTGTGAAGCGGATGACGTTCAAGGCGCTCATGTCTCCCGTTACCTGCCTTGCTTTCAGTCCGGATGGTGAAGTCCTCCTGAGCGGGGATGCTGACGGGAACCTTTATCTCCATGATGCGGCAACCGGCCGTATCCGCTCATCGCATACCGCCCACAAGGGAGAAGTGAAGGGGGTCGCATTTACGAATCGTTCCGACCGCTACCTGACCGTGGGCAGTGACGGCGGCGCATTTTTATGGAACACCGCCGGCAAGAACAGGGCCGGAGAATTCTCCGGACATACCGCGTCTGTGAAATCGGTGGCCGCTGCCGGGGACTGGGTGCTGACCCTTTCCGGAGGAAGCGCCGTGCTATGGGACTTGGTCAGTGGTGCCAGGGGATTTGATTTCCCGGCTAAAAAAAGCAAGGTGACGGCGGTGGCCGTCAGCGCTGATGGACGGTTTTCGGCGGTGGGGCGGGCAGATGGACATATTACGGTGACGGATCTGGATAGCGGAAAGAAGATCGGGTCCTTGAAAGGGCACCGCCTGGAAGTGACAGCCCTGACGTTCAGCCGTGACGGAAAGATGCTGGCCAGCGGCGGGCTGGACAGCACAGTGTTGATCCACGCGATAGGCGGCGACAAAAAGGCGGTGACCCTGGCCGGACACCGGTACTGGATACGGACGCTCGCCTTCAGCGTGGACGGGAAGTGGCTTGCAACGGGAAGTACGGACAAATCAACGATCGTCTGGGATGTGGCGGGCGGCAAAAAGCTTTTTCACTTCAAGGCGCACCGTTTCCCCGTATCTTCTGTCGCCTTCGATCCGTCCGGGAGATTTTTGGCCACCGCCGGGTGCGACCGCAGGGCCATTGTCTGGGATATGGAGACCGGCGGGAGGATCATCGACCGCGAACTTCACCGCGCCGACATCACATCAGTCGCCATTACGTCCGATGGCGAATTTCTCCTCACCGCCAGTATTGACGGCACCGCCATTCTCTGGGAGTTGGCAAGCGGCGAGAGGGTCATGCAGTACGGCGGAGATTGCGGAAGGCTCTCATCGGCCGCCTTTGTCCGGGAAGAAAGGATCGTTCTGGCCGGGAGCAGCGATGGCAATGTATATTTCTGGGACAGGCGAAGCGGCGAACTCCTGGCGCGCCTGCACTGCCTCGACGGGGGGGTTCTCTGGAGCGCTCCACCGGACGAGGCGGCCGCTTCCGGCTGGTTTTTCACCGATCGCACCGATGTGGTTCATATCATTAAATGTAAAGAAGACGGCAGCGAACCGGAGGTCGTGCCGGAAGACGATCCTGAGCGATCCGTGCATCTTGAACTGTATAACCGCAAGGAGATGTCCGTTGGAAAACTCAGCGACCCGGAAAAGTATCAAGAGGAAGTGGAAAGGATCGTCGGCGGCGTCCAGGCCAGCTGGCTGGAGACATACGGCGAAAGATTCAGGAACAAGCAGATCGGACACAATAAAGGCGAGGAATAAAGGGCAGGTGTGGAGATGATGGATTTCGCGCAATTGATGGAGCAGCGGCGGTCCATCCGGGAATATCTGGACAAGCCGGTACCCCGGTCTCTGATCCTCCAAATCATTCAGGACGCCTGCCAGGCGCCCAGCGCCGCCAATAATCAGCCTTGGCAGTTTATCCTGGTGCTGGACAAGCAGATGATCAAGTTGCTGTCGGACGAAGCGAAAAAGAACATCATCGCCGGCATCAAGAAACAACCGGATTCTCCCATCGCATCGTACCTGGCCCAACTGGAACACCCCTCCTTCAACATCTTTCACGACGCACCCGCTCTGGTTTACATCGTGGGAGACCCGCGAATTCCCTCCCTGGTCACAGATGTGAGCCTGGCCGCCGCCTATTTCATGTTCTCGGCTACCACAAGGGGGATGGGGACCTGCTGGATCGGATTGGGCCGGGAGATCAGGGATCCTGAGCTGCTGTCGTCCATCGGCGTTCCCGGCGGATTCACAATTATTGCTCCTATCGTTGTGGGCTATCCTCGGCGGATACCGCCGGCACCGTCGCGCAACGCTCCAAAGATCCTTAAAATTGTCGAGTAACAGGATGGTATGATGACGAAATCTGATCTGATGAAACCTACAAATCTGCAAGCGCATCCGGAAGGGGGCCGGTTCCAGGAAGTCTTCAGGTCGGAAAAAAAGGTATCCACCCAAAACGGCGCCACCCGCTCCGCCATGACCCATATTTATTTTTCGCTGGGTTCTGGTGAGGTCAGCACATTTCATACAGTAGCCTCGGATGAGGTTTGGAACCTGTACCGGGGAACCGGACTCAACCTCTACCTCTGGGACGGCTCCGAAAAGCCGCCACTGCGCATCACATTATCGGCTGGCGAAGATTGTTTTTGCCACGTGGTACCTGCAGGCATGTGGATGGCGGCCGAGCCAATGGAAAGAGAGGTCCTCATGGGCTGCACCGTCGCACCCGGTTTTGAATTCTCCGATTTCCATCTAATGGATGCCGACTCAGAGGATGCCAAGCGCTTGGTTGGTGTGGCACCGGAGATGGCCAGGTTTATCTCTGACCGATAGACCCAGGCGGTGGTGTGGCCACCACCACCCGGATCCTATTCTTCCAATTAGAATAGAAGTGAGAACTCTGAAGACGCTTTTTCATAATCAGAGGAATGTCGGTCGGCTGAGGGTTAAATGCTCCAACGATCATCGTAGACAGGATTGCAGTCGTCATCGCTATCCGAATCTTCATAATAGTCAACAAGTTGAAAATATGTAACTTTTATCCATAGCTCCCCATCCTTTAATGGGGATGCTACTGGGCCGTCTGGATCGGACCGATCGTTTCAATTACCGTCGTTGGGCGACAGTAGGGGTATTGGTCTGCGCTGTGACCGAGGTGCTTTCGGCGACCTATATGGCTTGGATCGAGCAGCACAATTGGGAAATCGAAGGAAATTGGTGGATCGTGTTTTTCCGGTCCGAGGCTTTTCCGGTTACACCGCTTTTTATATTCTCTTCCGGTGCAGGTGCTTTGGCTGTCATCAGTCTATGCCGGCAGGCCATGCGGCGACGTGCGCCGGCCAGATGCCTGGCGCCGTTACTATCTTTCGGTCGACTCTCGTTGACTTTTTATGTGACCCATCTCATTTTTGGATTCTCTTTTATCCAATGGATTTAGGCACCGATAACGGAGGGATCATAGAGATCCGGGAAGTAGAACGGCAGTGCGGTCAGGGGAAGTCCGATGGTCAGGGGCGCCCTGTGGTTTCTGGATTGCAGGAGCCCTTCTTCCAGCAGTCCGCTGGCAATCCTTCTGGCGCTGCGCTCGCTCATATTGAGGATTTCTGGCGCCTTTCCCCTGGCGACCAACCCGCGCATGAACACCGCCCGCAAAAGCCTGGCCGCTGCAGGATGTATCGATTGGCGGCTTTGCTGGTGCCGGCTCTGCACATACCAGTCGATGCGGGACTCGATCTGGTCCAGGCGCAGCAGTTTTTCCATGAAATCGACCTGGTCCAGACAGATGTTCAGAAAGTAATCGCAAAAATCGGTCAGTAGATCTTCGTTAAAATAGTGGCGACCTTCTTCGTCCGGCGAGTCGGTGGTCCACAGCTCGAACATATATTGTCTTTTCTTGCGCGACAGTCCCCGGGATAGAGACCATAAATTGCATTTGTTGATCCCCGACGCTGCCAGATATAAGCCTGAGAAAAGCCGCGCAACGCGTCCGTTGCCGTCTCTGAAAGGATGGAGCCAGGTCAGCCGATGGTGGCTGGCGGCCATGGCAATGAGCCGGTCATCCCCGTGCCATTGTTGCGGTGCATAGGCCTGGGCAAAGGAAGAGAGCAACTCCGGCAGGTCCCCGGAATGGGGCCCGTGCAGGGAATGTCCGTCCACCGATATGTTGACATCGCGCAGCTTTCCCGGCATGACCGGAAAATGGGTGAAGCCGTCGACCGTGTGCGTAAACAGGTGCTCTTCGGGCAGATGGGCGTAAAAAGCGGCGTGCAAGTCGCACAAGTACTGCCGATCGCAGATGTTTTGGTGGGGCTTGGAATCCAAAGTCCGCATGAACGCCTTTTCGATGCGCACATGGGCGGCACAGAGTTCCTGGGCATATTTT
>JARRKU010000046.1:0-19212 GCA_037387725.1 Desulfobacteraceae bacterium | reverse complement strand
TTTTTTTCCGGGTCGGGATCGAACCTGTTCTGCAGGGCTGATTCGATATCGGGTATGGTGGTTTTGTGGCCTTCGATGAGGTTGCTGTAATAGCTGTTGAGCAGCCTAAGCTTATCACCGAGCACCGAAGCGGTTTCCGGTGCCATTCGGCCTTCCAGCCGGGCCGAGGCGGCAATGATATGTTGGGCCAGATCCCTTAGCGGTCCGCAGGCCTTTTGGCCGGGTAGAAAAGGCGTCAGTGCGTAACGGATATGTTTGGCCGGTTTGGCGGCCGGTTGGCGCTTTTCCATAATGTGCTATTATATAACATTTTTATAGCGATAATTCAACGAAAAATTGGCCAAATTGTTCTGATTTTGGCCGGTTTAACGGGCGCTGCGTCGGCTGATACCAGGACACAAAGCCGGCGTGTCGCAATATGTTAGAATTCACGGCATTCGCAGTCTGCCGCTAAGTTATGGCGTCTTTTTCCGGCCGTTAATCATCGCCAGAATCAGATTCTCCCGGTGGACATAGCTGGACGCCAAAACACCGCAGATATGCAAGGCGATCAGGAACAGGACGATGCCCACCAGTGTTTCATGAATCTCTTTCCAGAAATGGGCCTGGGCTTTGTTCCCGCCATGGGAATGTGCACCGTTCATGTTCTCGCCTGCGTCGTCATGGCGGGCCGTATCATCATCGTCGCGGTCGGTGTGGTCATCGGCCCAGGCACGGGCCGTGAGGTTCTGGGATTGCCGGGCCAGCGGCCCTTTTCCCTCGGCGCCGAGGGTCTTTAGCCCGGTTAGTGCGATGAGCATTAAAATGACCAAAAGGGCGCATACCATGGCGCCGCCCGCCGGATTGTGGCCGACATAGTGCCTGGGGTTGCCTCGAATCAAGCCTTTAAGATAGGCGAAGATTTCGCCCGGGGGGTAGATGAAATCTGCAAATCGGGCATGCCCGGAGCCCACGAAGCCCCAGAGGATGCGAAGGACCAGAAGAACGATTAGAAGATATCCGACGGTGGCATGGACGTTTTTCAAGTCCTCCGCCGTCACCAGTTGAGCGATGATCCCGACTACAAGGCACCAATGAAAAAAACGAACGTAAAGATCCCATACTTTGACAGTTTTCATTTCGCCTCCTGTAAGGTCATCAATGGGTAAAACTTGCGATGGGGCTGACTTGTCTGTCTCATATAGCACAATTTTTGTCTGAATTGAATTAATCCGCCACTGGTCGGCGCCTTTAAAAACTACGCCGATTAGAAAAACGGCCTGTACATTCAGCGCATTGGAGGCGTTTGAATGTCAGCTGACGGCGGTTAGCGCTTTAAGGCAAACAGATTGGTTTTTGCTGGCGATGGGCATGGCCATGAACGGCCGGATGGCCAGCCCGGAATCGTTGTAATTGAAAATCTCGTGGTGGAATCCATGGGCTGTTAAGATGTCCGCAAGATCTTGTCTGGAGACAGGGAAGTCCCTTTCCAGCATATGGGATTTCAAGGTGTCGGCGCCTTTGTCGTCGCTGGTTCGAAGTCGATACGAATCGGTCAATCCATCGATGAAGGTCAGTCGCCATTGGGCATTTGCCGCACGGAAATTCATGGACGCTTTGCCGTAAGGACGGGTATTGGCCGATAGTTTTGTTTGGGACACCAAACGATAGCATTCTTCTTCATCGCGGGGATTGCGTGACGGCCGTCTCACGTAGGTTTCCCGATCCGGCCGGTACCAGTCGTGGTTGAGAAATATGCCGGATGCATCCAACAGGTCATAGACTTGTGCCATTAAATAGTCTATTTCCTCGGGGGTTCCATGGTGTAGGTTCAAACCGGTAAAGATGATATCAAAAGGCGATTCAAGCTCAAGGGGCTTTACGTCCCAGGCATTCGCCTCCAACAGTTGGACTTGGCAGACATTATCTGAAAGTCGGAAGAATTTATCGGCCAATGCGACCTGGTCAGGGTTGATGTCGATGCCGGTATAGGAAAACCGGGCGCCCGCCACCTTTTCCATCATAGCGACGATGGAGATGGGCAAACCGCCGCAAGCCAGATCCAATACTTTAACCGGTTTGCTTTTCGGTCGCCCCTCGAAAAGCGTTTTCAGAATCCCGGCTCCCATATCGGTGGCTTCACGGTGCATCAATAGGTTGTGATGAACAATTGCAGAATAAACGCCGTCCCGATTGAATAGCTCTTCCCGCCTCATGATCGTCCCTTCATAGCCCTCTGAAAACGGCAAGGCTCTCCATATGGCAACCAAAGGCTCTGCCTGCCGGTTTCCGACTATGCCAAACCCAAGTTTGGGTGTCAATCAGCTCGCCCGGGCGATAGCTTGATTTTAAATAATCTCCAAACATCTATCAGGGAATTGGCGCTTATTGCGACACGATCATGATGTCGAGATCTTCCAGCATAAGGCCTGCACCATCCTTGATAACGTACCCCTGGCCGTCTTTCCAGGTCGGCCTGTATCCGAGCCGGGTGCCGCTGTGATCTTGATTCGGCCTGTCATTGATCAGCAATTCGCCGTCCACGTAGCTGACAAGGACCTTCAGGTTGCCGCGCTTGGTGCGGACGAACACATGGCGCTGTTCTCCATCTCTCATCTCGATGGTCTGGGGCTCCACCGGGTAGCTGCGTTTTTTCACTTTCAAGCGCCCTTTACGGAGCGCAACTTTGATACGGGTTGGATACCCGGGTTGTGCCCTCTCTTTCCGGGAATGTTGGTCCATGCGATTTCTGTGGTTTTCCCTTTGAGGCTGGGATTTGACCACAATTACCTCCGGCTTTCTCTCCTTGCGGGAATTATTAACAACGATGACCACTGGTTCGGGTCTCTCCTCCGGCTCATTGATAACGATGACGTTGGGCTTCCGGGTTTTGCGGGCCGGGGGCTGTATAACGTGTTTGGATGGATGGCGGCGACCGTGGCGACCGTGAGGAGGGCGGCCGATCACCTGGATGGAGACATTGACCCCCCGCATTTCGAGCGGTCCTTTGGCGTGCAGTCCAGAGTATGTGGCGCCGTCTTCCCAGGAATTTTCATAGGCAAGTCGCAGCGCTCTTGACCGGTGTGACCTGGGAGTTTCATCGAGCAAAAGATTGCTGCCGTCGTAAAGAACGGTCATATGGGTTTTGTGGCCGCGCAGGCTTGCGACTTCAATCTGCTTCATTTCATCAGCGGCGATTTTGAAAGAAACCGGATGAAAGGGTTTATGGTCGCCGTAGAATTGCAGCATGCCGCCCTCCAGGGTGACCCTGATCAGATCTCCGTAAAGCCCTTCACCCCGGTAGATGGCGTCGATCTGCAGCTGCCGCTGGTGCGCCTCTTCAGCCTCGCGTTCAAGCTGAGCCTGCTTTTCCATGGCCCGCAGGCGGGCCTGCTCCGCGCGCCGTTGTCGCAGGGCTTCCTGCCTGGCCTTGTACGCCTCCATGGCAGCAATGCGCTCCTGCTCGGACATGGTCTCCCATCGCTCCTCGGGGACGCCGTAGATTCTCGTTGCGCATGCGGTTAAAAGCATGACCACCAAGATCAAGATGCCGAACAAAGATTTTTTCATGACAGATCCTTCCTGTTTCTTATTTTTTGGCCCTGCGCGTCAACGACCATCCGCAAAGCGGGCGGCTTGTTATTCCGGCCATAGGCCGAAACGGCAAAAGCACGCGGTGCTTCTATCGTTGCAGTTGTAACCGGGTGCATAGCACCCGTTTTGAAAACAATGAACCAAGGTAGGAAGCAAAATTCCGGCCACTATGCGAATATTATTATAACTGTCTGTAATTACGTATTTATTAATTTTTTTAGTCAATGGACGGTCCATAATCCGGCGTATTTTTGTCAGTTCACGATCGATCTGTGTCAAGAAATTCATACAGCATCCCTCCGTAGATCTGTGAGAAACAGACGCTTGTGCCCGAAAAAAGTTTACCCAAATGGCTTGCGGGCAAGGCCTGCGGCCGCTGGCAGGGAAAATAATAGCAGGTCGATGCTTCCAACAGCAGGGTTGGGCCAAGGGACTTTTTGCGGAGAGCGTCTGAAATATGGTGGCATTAATCCGAATGGCGGAAAAGGACGTTGGCGGGTATTGCTATTTTGCCTGTGGTACAATATTTTGGATTTTAACGTAAGTTGGACGGGGCGAAACGACAGCGCACATCACGCATCGTCATAGCGAGCTTAATAATTCAAGCTTAGCCTATTAAAGCGATCGTTGCCAATATGAGCACCATGGTATCAAAACCGGAAGAATATTTCAGACGATGGGTGCAGGAAAGATCCGATCTCCTGCTGGCGCTGGAATCGGAAGCCGAGGCGCAAGCCATTCCCATCATTGGGCCAATGGTGGGGCAACTGCTCTATCTGCTGGCAAAGCTAATCGATGCCCGCAGGATCTTTGAGTTGGGAACGGCGACAGGCTATTCGGCCATCTTCCTGGGCAGTGCCTGTCAGGCTACCAACGGACAACTCACCACTTTTGAGATCGATCCCGTACTGGCGCAGCGCGCTGCGGTCAATATCAATAGCGCAGGACTGGACCCTTGGGTGAGCGTTCAATGCCAGGACGCCCTTGTTGGATTGGAGGAGACAGAATCTAAGGCGAACATGATCTTTCTGGATATTGAAAAAGCAGATTATGAAAAGGCGTTGGCCCTTTGCGGTGAACGACTCCTCCATAACGGGTTGTTGGTGGCCGATAATACGGGATTTAAAGATGCCCACGGTTTTAACCGGGCCGTGTTTGATGATCCTGGATGGGAGTCGGTTAATCTGTGGACTTTTTTGCCCGGCCATTCCCCCGAGTATGACGGACTCTGCATTGCGCTAAGGCGATAGTATTTGCGGTCAGATCTATAACTGTTTTGATTTTTTATAAATTTATGCCACATCCGTAACCTGCCAAGCAACATGGATGCGTTGTTGTCAAAATGGAACCGCGAAAGGGAGCGCTGTATGTCCAAGGGGAGATTTGAAAAGGTCAAAAACTCGGAACGGTGCCTTCATGGACCGCGCAAGTTGCTGTTAACTGGATTTGCGGCCAATGACCAGCCTAGATTTAAATCATTGATGCAGAGCCTGGGATTTTCGGAGCTTGCCCTGATTTGGGCGGCCGAGGCGCAATCGGAGACCCTCATCGATGAACTGGTGCAGCTGAGCGATGGTTCTGGGCTCGGCCAATCGTCTTCTCTGCCCCGCGCCGTCATCGTTGGCGGTATCCGTGAAAAAGAGCTGCGCAGCCTCATCGCCGGATGCCGCAAGGCCGGTTTGAAACAGGTGCTGTGGGCCACGCTGACCCCCACATCGGTGACTTGGCGCCTCCAACAGCTGTTGACGGAATTGGCGGCTGAGCATGCGGCATTGTCCCGCCAAAAATAGCAGGGGTTCCCAGATTGGCTCTCATGGGGCGAAGATAAGACTTCATTACGACCGTATTTCCACAACGTCATCTTCACTAGCCATCTACAGCATTGAGCAACATCCGCGCTGAATTATGCTTGCAGGCATATATTTTGCTGCAACGATATTATAGTTTGGCGCTGGAAAGATGCGGCGCCTGGTGATTTTTCGGTCTATGAAAAGGAGACGACCTGATGGCGAAAAAAGTGTTGCCCATGGAAAAAGAGGCTGTCCTCAACGGGTATGTCGAAGAGATTGAATTGGATGATGGCCGGTTGGGCCTCATCATCGACGATGGTGACGATGAATATTTCGTGGTGATGGATCGCATCGGCAGGCAGCTGCTGGAGCACGTGGATGAAGAGATCGAGGCGGTTGGGACCATCACCAGAAAACAGGGCGATCTGACATTCAAGGTATCCCGGTTCCAGGTCATGGAATATTTTGAAGATGATGATGACTATGGTTTCAGCGATATGGATGAATGGTACGAATGAAATCCATTAGGGTCACCGCCGCTAATAACATCGTACGGTTGGACGAGGGATGCACAACGGTGTTTTGAACGCCCGTCCGTGTTTCAACGGACGGGCGTTCGATCCGAAGCAGGGGAATTCTGAACAGCGCCGATTTAAACGGCTTCTTTCAGTTTTTTTCCGGCTTTGAATTTTACCACATTGGCGGCCTTGATTTTGATCGATTCACCGGTCTGGGGATTACGACCGGTGCGGGCCTTGCGGCGGCTCTTGGAAAAAGTGCCGAAACCGGTCAGGGTGACCTTCCCGTCTTTTTTCTTCAGCGCTTTGGTAACACTGTCGATAAGCGACTCCACTGCCGCACCAGCCGCGGCTTTTGTGATCCCTGCATCTTGTGCCATTTGTTCAACGATGTCAGCTTTGGTCATTGATCTGTCTCCTAAACATTGAGGGTTAATCCATTCTTCCGATATGACCTGGGGGCAGGCCATGCCTGACTCCTTTAAGGTCACGAAAAGAGAACCGGGGGTTCTTCTTTTTATGCCAATAGGAATCGATGCTTCTTCCTTAAGCATGCTCAGTGGTTGTATGTTGTACGATAATAAGGCTTCTTCGTCCTATTACCATCTTTTTTATGCAACCATAGGGTTAATGGAGTTGATGGACAGGATTGACCGGTAATGGGAAACGGATATCCTGTTCTGCGGCGATCCGCGCCGTTTCTTTGAATCGTCCGTTGATCTCCACCACCCTTGCGCTTTTCAAAAGGTTGAAATGGGTGGCAGAGGCCAGCGTATAGGCCCCCATCATATGGCCAATGACCAGATCGCCCAAATTCAGCTCCGGCAGTGCGACATCTTCGGCAATGACATCGATGCTGTCACAAGTGGGACCGGCCAGAACAGTGGCAAATCTCTCCTTGTCATTGGAGAAGCATTCCAATGGGTAACGCATGTGGTCATAGATTTGGCCGCTGAAAGAGCCATATACCCCATCGTCCAGATAGTACCAGCGCAACCCGTCGCGCATCGCCTTGCCGATGACGGTGGTCACGCAGGTCATCGCCGGACCGGAGATGAAGCGTCCCGGCTCGGCGATCAGGTTGACGTAAGGGGGCAGGGCCGCCAACGCCTGTCGAATCGGTGCACAATAGGCGGCAATGTCCATTCGGCCGCCATCATAAGCGATGGGAAAGCCCCCTCCGATATCCAGGATGCTGACAGGGGCGGCACCGGTATCGTGGTGGCGTCGTATCAGCGTGTTGCAGGTGTGGATGGCCTCGACCTGCTGTCGGGCGTCCGTGCATTGGGAGCCGACGTGGAAACAGAGCCCCTTGATATGAATCCCCAATTTAGCGGCCAGGGTCAGCATGGCGTCGACCTCCTCCAATGCACAGCCGAATTTTTTGGAGAGGTCCACCACTGCGGCTTCACTGCGAAAACTGATGCGGATGAAGAGTCCGACCCGGTGTTTGTAAGGGATGAATTTCAGGAGTTCGTCGGTGTTGTCCACCACATAAGTGGTACAACCGTACCGCAGACCGTCCCGTATGTCGCTGTCGCGTTTAATGGGGTGGGAGTGGATGGTGGATCGCGCGGATATTTTCAAGTTGCGGATCAGCTCGATTTCTCCTGAGGAGGCCAAATCAAATCCGGCGCCCAAGTCGGAGAGGATGCGCAATATAGCCGGATGGGGAAGCGACTTGACCGCATAGTAGATCTCGACTCCCGGAAGGGCCTGGCGGAGGTCGCGGTATTGGCTCCTTACGGTGTCCGCATCGAGGACGAGCAGCGGTGACCCGAACTGCTGTATCAGATCGCGGTAAAATTCGCCTTCTTTGTATGAAGCGCAATTCAGTCGATTCACTGTATCACTCCCCTATGGCCTCGATCAGGTATTGGGGCAAGGCAAATGAAGCTTGATGAATATCAGGATTGTAGTAGCGGGTCTCGATGCCGCTCTTCTCAAACCGTTCCTTTAATGTCGCCAGTGCCGTATGACGAAGGGCCGGGTTATCAGAGGCCCACGCAAATGCCATGATTCCACCGATATAGGTGGGCACAGCAGCCGAATAAAAATACCAGTCGTCGAAAATCCGTTGCAACCGTCGGGCAGTGGTCTTGGCTTCATCCAATTGCATGTACGCGACGCCGTTCTGGGCCACTAGAACTCCTCCCGGTGTAAGACAGCTTTTGCAGTGGGCATAGAACTTTTCTTTGAATAGCGCCTCACCCGGTCCTATGGGATCGGTGCTGTCGGAGATGATAACATCGAATCTCTCTTCTGTGGTTGCCATAAATTCAGATCCGTCGCCGATCACGATCTGCACACGCGGGTCGTCAAAAGCACCCTGGGAGTGGTTGGGCAGATAGGTGCGACACATTTCGATCACTTGCCGGTCAATTTCCACCTGGGTTACTGCTTCGATCCTGCGGTGGCGGGTCACCTCCCGCAGCATGGCGCCGTCACCGCCACCTATGATCAGTACCCGACGGACTGATCCATGGGCCAGGATGGGGACATGGGTGAGCATCTCATGGTAGATGAATTCATCCTTCTCGGTGGTTTGAACAACACCGTCCAACACCAGCACACGTCCGAAGGCGGCGTTGTGGAAGATGATCAGGTGCTGGTGCTCGGTTTTGACCTCATGGAGGAGTTCATCGATCCGGAATTCCTGACCGTAGGCATCGTAAAGGGTTTCTGCGAATTTAGGCACGGCCTTTGACCCCTCTCAAGTTCTCAGTGATGTTCATGACTTTAGGAGAGAAGGCACGCTTTAATATGGAAATGGCCTCTTCCGGTCTGGCTTTGCCGCACATAAAAATGTCGAAAGCGGCAAAATTCCGCTCAGGCCATGTGTGGACGCTGATATGGGATTCGGCCAGCACTGCCACGCCGGAGATGCCGCCGTTTGGTGTAAAATGGTGAAGATGAATATGGAGCAAGGTAGCGCCGCACTGGGTGACACACTCGCGTAAGGCGGACTCCATTACCACGAGATCATCGAGTCTTTTCGCTTCCCAGAAATCCAGAATCAGGTGGGTTCCAGCAAACTGAATCCCATCTCTTTCGACAAAGTGGTCGGTGATGATGCCGGATAGGGTGTTATCCTGGTGTTCAGGCCATGACGGAGCAGTGGTAATCGGCTGAATCGTTCGGACGAAGTCATGTGCAGCAGTGGTCTCTCTTTTCATCCATCGGGCCCCCCTATTATGTTTTTTCATATTTTGATGTCATTTTCAGACGTTGCTGGTATCCGTTCAAACTGCTGTAAATATATATATTATTTGACATTAGACCTATTGAGGGGCCTTGCGTCGTTTGTCATTTTTAGCGTTCACTCGCATCCGCTGGCCTCCGGAGAAGATGCAGATGCGTCGTCGCAGGAGCACGGGGGATGCCAAAAGATTTCAGCAGTTGTTGTCAGCAAACCCCATGCCATGTTGTAAGAAACTGAAATGATAGGCTTTAAATTATGGGTTGGATTGTGTCGGAACCGATAGTTCTTATATTTGGGTGGATGGTTGGTGCTTTCATGGCAACTTTGTGGTGTAAATGTCTGGCACGGTGACAGTCCTTGCAATCGACAGGATGCATGCTTTTTCCTTTGAGAGATGGGCCCGATGGAGATGTTTCCTCTTCAGGTTATGGGAAAATGGTTGTACCGGCCATTGCCGTTGGTGCTACCGCCTGGTGGCAATGGATACCGGGGCGCCGTCGGCAATGGTTTTTAACGGTGCCGTGTCTTCGACGATGCGCCCGATGACATTGACCGGGCTGTAGGCGCGCGGTTTGTCATTGGTGCTGACCGGCGTGGGGCCGAAGAAGATGCAAAAGGCACTTCCCGCGGGCCAGTAGGCAAGTGTGCCGATTTCGACTTCTGCCACGGCATTCTCTTCCAGGGGAGCGATAACAGGAATGTCGAAGTAAATTTCTTCTCCCCAGACACGGGCGCCCCCTTCCAGCGGCAAGGCATCGGCAATGGCGTTGGCTGTGGGGCTGTCGTTTAGTTCTGCAGCAAGTTCCACATCTTGAATCCGGACAAGGATCTTCATTTTTTATCTCCAGGTTGATACGTTTGAAAACAAGTTAGCCGCCAATTGACGGCAATTGAATCAGTGCGATGCCGTCCGTGGCCAGTTTTAGGGCAAAAATGAGAAGCAGAACACCCAATATGCGGTTCAGCCAAACATAGCCTGCACCGTGAATCCATTGCCTGGAACGGTCGGCGATCAAGGCCAATCCGATTTTTGATCCCACCAGCATAATATAGAAAATCAGCAGCCACGCCATAGCCCCCCAAGGACCTGTGGCCCAGGCCTTTAAGATAAATGGAATCCCCACTGTGATCCAGAAGATATAAGGGTGTGGGTTCAACAGGTTGGTCAGGACGCCTTTTCGAACCGAATTTGCAGCAGATCCGGAGGGGGCCTCTTCAGCCAAGCGCGTGGTGAGTTGTTCCCACGCCATATAAAAGATATACACCGCGCCGGATAGTGAAAGGATCCCCAGCGGCAAGGGGGCGGAGACGAATTGCGTTCCGAGAAGAAATGCAATGAAAATAATGGGCGGATCGGTTATCAGGGGCGCCAGAGCGATTTTGATCCCGTCCTTGACACCATATGCCACCGTCTGGGAGATCACCAGCGCCAGCAAAGGACCGGGAGCCACACCTGCAGTGAATCCCAGGACGAAACCGGATGACAGATAAAACCACATCAGGGGGAGCTCCATTTCCGTAAAAGTGCGTACAGACGCTTACCCGCTAATGGCGTCGGGACAGCAAGGGACGCGGCGCATCAAGTCCAATCACCGGGGTCTTTCTCATCTTTATCCAATATGCTGCGAATCGATATCAATAGTTCGTTTCGGATGATCGGTTTGAGGATCAGGGCTTTGATGTGCAGCCGCTCCAGCAGCTCTTTGGTGATTTTTTCGCTGTAGCCGGTACAGATCATCACTGGTAGCTCCGGCCGGATGTGCATCAATTCCAGCGCCAGTTGATCACCGGTCATGTGGGGCATGGTCATGTCTGTGATGACCAGATCGAAGTCTTCCGGCTGGCTTCTGAATAAATTCAGCGCCTCAATGCTGCTGGTGCGGATGGTCACCTGATATCCGAATCGTTCAAGCAATTGCTTGGTGAGTTCGGCCAGCGGAGGTTCGTCGTCGACAAACAGGATGCGCTCGGTCCCGCCGTGTACCACAACATCCAATTTGGCCTGGGACGGCTCATCGGTGTGGATGATGGGCAGGTAGATTTTAAAGCTGACGCCGCCATCTTCCGGGGTTTCCACCAAGACGCAGCCATTGCAGCCTTGAACAATGCCTTGCACCACTGCCAGGCCCATTCCGGTGCCCTCTCCCTTCTCCTTGGTGGTGAAGTAGGGGTCGAAGATTTTGTCCATGTGTTCAGGTGCGATACCGGGGCCGGTATCGCGAACCTCTATCAAAAGATGTTCGCCGGGCGACATTTCGCGGAAGTGATCGGTAAAGGAACCCTCCAGCGTCTCGTCGGCCAGGGTTACCATCAGGGTGCCGCCGGTTTCACGCATGGCATGTCCGGCGTTGGTGCACAGGTTCATGATGACCTGGTGGATCTGGATGGGGTCGGCCTCCACGATGGCTTCGCTCCGGATTATCGGCTGAATCTCGATGGTGGAAGGCAGCGAGGCACGTAACAGCTTGAGCGCCTCTTTGACGATCGGTTTGACTTGAATAGGCTTGGCCTCGGTTTCCGTCTGACGGCTGAAGGTCAAGATCTGTTGAACCAGGTCCCGCGCGCGGGCGCCTGCTTTAATGATCTGGCGGATGTAAGGCACCGAGGCCCTTTCATTCAGGGCATCGTCCAGGGCCAGCTCTGAATAGCCCAGGATGGCGGAAAGGATGTTGTTGAAGTCGTGGGCAATACCCCCTGCCAGGGTGCCGATTGCCTCCATCTTCTGCGCCTGGCGCAGCTGGGCCTCGGTGCGGTGGCGCTCTTGCTCCAGTCGTTTGAGCTGGGTAATATCGGTGGCCACCTGCAAATGGACAAATCGACCGTCGATCCAGCGTATGGCACGGTCGTAATTGAGGTGCCATCGGTGTGTAATTTCATTTCGAGCCTCCCAAACGCACACACCGGTGGGCTGCCCCTGATTGTCAATCAGCTTGTCGTTGGTGCAGTCCATGCAGGGGCCGTCTTGGTTCCGAAAGGCGCGCCAGCAACGCTGCCCTGTAAAGTCACCGCCGAATGTCTCTCTCATGTGGCGGTTCATGAAGAGGATCTCGTAGTTGTCCATGTCGGAGACGTAGATGGTGGCATCGATGCTGTCCAGAATAGTAATGAAAGTCTGCCGGGCTTCCCGCAGGGCACGGTCTGTTTTTTCACGCTCGGTGATGTCCGACATGATGTGGATATAGCCTGTCACCTCACCGTTTTCGCCAATCTGGGGATCGATAGCGACCTCAAATCGCCTCTCTCCAATGTCAATGAGGGCGGTTTGGCGGATGCGGCTTCCACGGACCTGGGCGCAGGGGCAGTTGGTGATCCGACCAGATTTTTCATGGATGACTTCCCAGCAGGGCCGGCCGACGATCTGCTCTTCGGTTTTTCCGACAAGGGTACGCAAAGCTTTGTTGGACTGGACGATGCGGCAATCTTTGTCCAGGATGGCCAGTGATTCGCTCATGGCATTGAAGGTGACTTGCCACATGTTGGATGCTTCTTTTATCGCCGAAGCCGAATCTTTCGAGTCGGTGATATCCTCCATAAAACCTTCAAATCGCTTTGTGCAATCCCCATCGGTCACTGGAGAGGCCTTGTCCCGAATCCACCTGATCTGCTCGTCTCTTGTTATGATGCGGTACTCCAGATCCAGTCGGGTTTGACCTTTGATAGCCGCCAAGGTCTCTTGGGCGACCCTGTCTCGGTCTTGGGGATGGACAAGGTGGGAAAAGAACCCGGCTTCTTTTTGGAACTGTATGGCCGAATAACCGGTCAACCGTTCCACTTGCCTGGAGACGAAGAATCTAGATGTCAGCTTGTCCGGAAAGGCGGCGTATAGGACCACTTGAAGACTTTTGCTCAAACGTCCGTATCGGTCTTCGCACTCCTGCAAAGCCATTTCAAATTCCTGATCTGTGCTCGTTCGGTCGTCGTGGGTGTGGCACCGTTTTTTTAGTTCTTCATAGGCGGGGTGGATAGGCACAAGCGGATCCTTTGCACAATCATGGTTTCAAACAGGAATCAAGGGCATACCCCTGCAACCGCAATCTGCCGGCGATATGCAAAATTTGCCGGTTCGCAGTTGGGGCGTGCCAATAGTGATGAGGTGCAGTTCTTGGGAACCGCACTTCTGGATGGGTGTGCCCTAATTACTAACACAGCTCCTGTAATGATGCAACATAGGGGCGTTGGTAAGCCTGCAGGGCAATCGCATGTATCTTTGTCGCAATAGATGTTCGGACGCGGTACCTGTATGTGCCTTTTGAACATCGAACGTTCAACATCGTACGCCGAGGGATGGATTAGTTGTTTTCAAACCGGGTGCTATGCACCCGGTTACAACTGCAACGATCGAAGCACAGTCGTGCTTTTGTCTTTCCGGCCGATGACCGGAAATCCAAACCACCCACTTTGCGGGTGATCGTTGACTCGCGATGCTCAGCCCATTAATAAATCGGCAGAATACCGCGTCCGACGTTGGGCGTTCGATGTTGGACGTTCAAATCTTCTTAATTGCGATCGCCTTGGGTAAGCTTGTCATCCGCTTCTAATGTTTGAAACTCCGCTGTCCGGTGTAGACCATGGTGGCACCGTGTTCGTTGCAGGCTAGAATCGATTGGTAGTCGTTGGTGGAACCGCCCGGCTGAATCACCGCCGTCACGCCTTCTCTCAAGCCGACATCGATACCGTCCCTGAAGGGAAAGAATGCGTCGCTGACCATGGAAGACCCGATCAGGCCGCCTTTCTCCTCCGCAACGCGTACGTCGATGGCCGCCCGTTTGTCTTCATCATCCAAATCGTTGTACGGTATATTATGTTCGTCGAAGCTATACCGATCCGCCAATTTGCGATAGGCTTTGTCCCGCGCAATCTGGGCCACACCCACACGATCCTGTTCTCCCGTTCCGATGCCCACCGTCACGCTATCCTTGACATAGATCACGGAGTTGGACGTGATGCCGGATTCAACCAGCCAGCCGAAGATCATGTCCTGATATTCCGAGGGCGTGGGTGCCCGCTCCACCTTGAAAATCTCACCCTTGTATTCTGTTTCGGCCAAGGTCAGGTCTTCCGGGGTTCGGGCTGACGGGACAAAGGACCATTGGGCGATGATGCCGCCGTCGATCAAGCTTTTGAATTCCACACACCTTTGCCCGACGAATTGCTGCAGGCGTTTCATGTTGCGGATACCAATGATGCGCAAATTGGGTTTGCGAGCGAAGATTTCCAGAACACCTGCTTCGAATTCGGGTGCCACGACCACCTCGGCATATTGCTGTACGATGGCTTCAGCGGTGGGTTTGTCCACGGTCTGATTCAAAGCGATGCATCCGCCGAAGGCCGCCACTCGATCCGCCAGATTGGCTTTGATATAGGCCTGTTCCAGCGAGTCAGCCTGGGCCACGCCGCAGGGGTTGTTGTGCTTGACGATCACCGCCGTGGGCCGATCGGTGAAATAGCGCAAGATGTTAAGGGAGTTGTCCGCATCGGTCAAATTGGTCTTGCCGGGATGCTTGCCCGATTGAAGCAGCGCTATATCGGAAACCAGATATTGACCGGGTTGAATGGTCTGGGCTTCTCCCAGGATGAGGTTGCCGTTGACCAACTTGTAGAGGGCGGCTTCCTGACCGGGGTTTTCGCCATAGCGCAGCCCTTTCTGGACCTGATCGATGGTCCATAGCACTTTTTCGTAGAAGAGCGTCTGGCGCTGGCTGCCATCGATAAAACTGATCTCCATTTGCGGTGGGAAATGATCCTCGACAATGGTGCGGTACATTTTTTTGAGGTCTTCGGCCATGATCTTCTCCCTTCGACATTCTGGATTGCTGGTATTTTGTTTGCATTTTTAGAAAACCACCAAGGATGCGAGACGCACGAAGATGAAAACAGGGTATTTCCTTTTGTTGCTTCGTGATCTTCGTGCCCTTCGTGGTGAGAATCGAACCCTTACGACTCCATCAATCGTTGACCCCCATATGGCAAAAGTCTGAGGGCTCGGATGGCTCCGAATCGTTGCTTAGACGGCCGGTGTCGCCCCAGGTGGAGGCGGGACTAACCTGCCGTGTAACAGGAACCCACCTGATCTTCACTGCGATCGGCCAGGTAAGCGGCAATGGCGCTGTCATAAGATGCTGTGTGGGCAAAAGCCTTGCAGGCCAGCCGGTACCTCATTTTCAATGATGTGCGCCCGTTGTTGGCCGACAGCTCTTCGATGACGAGGCCATAGTCTTGTGGATCCACTACGCTGGCCACCCGGATAAAGTTTTTGGCCGATGCGCGGATCATGCACGGGCCGCCGATATCGATATTGCCCCGCGCTTTTTCAACGGTTACGTCCTCTTGTGCAATGGTGTCTTTGAAAGGGTATAGGTTGACCACTACCATATCGATGGCCACGGCATTGGTCCGTTTCAGATCAGACTGATGGGATTCATTGTAGGTCTCGGTGAGCAGCCCCAGGTAGATTTTGAAATCCAGGGTTTTAACAAGACCACCTTGGGTTTCCGGTTGACCGGTATAATCGGAGACCTGGGTCAGGCATTGGTCGGCGGAGGCGCCCAATATTTCCTTTAGCCGATTAAAGGTTCCGCCTGTTGAAAAGAAACGAACCTCTGGATTAATCTCCCGCAGCCGGGGTACCAGATCCTCCAGCCCTGTCTTGTCGGATACGCTGATCAATACATGGCCAACCCTTACTGAATCGTCGATTTTGTCCACAATATTGAGTGTCATGGTGATTCCCTTATTTATCGGTTAACGGTGCGAATAACGGACTGTTTTGCTTTTTGCCGCTTGCAGAGCAGGCGGCTTTAAGAACTGATCCAGGCACCCACCACGAGGGGGGCGCTAACCCAAGCCTCATGGGCCACCTGGGCGGTGGTGTGTGCCGGTGATCGATCTTGAAACTATCTGCAAAATGGATTTTGATCCAAATGGCATTTTTGGATCAGCTTCTAATACCATAACAGAAGACGCTATCCAAAATAATTTACGGGGCCAAACACGATGCTCCTCGATTCAGGGGGTCTGACCGCTGTGGGGGCGGTGTCACACCGTGACGCCGCCCCAGTGGTGTTTTTTTGGGTGCCATTTCTTTCAAGGGAATGGCATAGCGGTCAAACCACTTCTTGGTGTGCGGATTGCGGCTCAAAGGATACAGCTAGCACCTGGCGTCATACTCGTCCAGAAATCGTTTGAAAAACCGTACCATGAAATCGTGCCGCTCATCGGCCATCCGCCGTCCTTCTGCTGTCAACATGCGCTGTCGGATCTTGGATAACTTGACCACATACTCTCGATAGCCTGTGTCGTTACGGGAGTATGGGCGCGCCTGCTCCACGGGAAGATGCGGATTATGCAGGCAAGCGCCCAGCTCTCCTGCAAAAAGGTAGGCGCGCGCCACTCCAACGGCGCCAATGGCATCCAGCTTGTCCGCATCAAACAAGATTCGGGCCTCGATGGACTCCGGCCGATGGTCATTCCTGTACCGGTGGGACCTGATACAGTGGATGATATTGAGCTTGCATGCCTCGTCCAGGTTAAGCTCTTCCAGCAGAACGGCGGCCATTTCCGCTCCTTTTACGGCATGGCAGACCGAACCGCTGCTGCTGTCCTGAACCGATCGGCCGATGTCGTGGAGATAGGCCGCCGCTTCTAGAGCCGTCATATCCGCCCCCGCTTTGGGGCCGAGCGCGAGACAGAGCCGGTGCACCCGCAAAGTGTGCTCCCAATCGTGACTTCCAGGTGCTGAGATGAAGTGTGCTCTGGCTCTGCGGTGAATCACGGCCAGTGCGCCGCTGTTGTTATCCTGCGCCATACGCATCAGGATATCTCCAGTATGTCCTGGTCGTGGCCGTCCTTTGCCGGAGTGGCAGTGATCTTGATTTTATTGTTCTTGGCAATGAATGCAAAATTCACTCGGCGGCAGCCGAATTTATCAGCGACTTTATTGAAAGATTGGGTGATAATTTTTTGGAAGCGATCGCGTTCGAACGGTCCCTTTGGCTGGTTGGTGGTTTCGCGCATGGTAAGGTATCGCTCGTACAGCCAGTCGATGGCCAAGGTCTCTTTGGCAGGGTCTTCCAGATCGATGTGAATACTCTCCCGGTACGATGGCGGCATGATTGGCGAAGGATTATTGGCGTCTTCCACCTTTTTTTGTCCTCGGGATGCAAACTCCTTGATCGTCTCAATGGGAACCACGCGAATGATTTCAGTGAGCGTGATTTGGTCCAGTTTGTCGAGGCCGTCGTCGATCATGGTTTTCATACCACTGGCCAACGCCATACGCTTAAGTTCCGTCTCGCTGATACCTCTGCTCAACGCCAATGCAATCTCCCTGGTGATTTCGAATAATTCCGATATCAGCGTCCGGCCTTTATACCCGCTGTAGCCGCAATTTCGGCACCCCATGCCCTTGTAAAAGGTCAGGTGCTTTGGATAGCGGCTGAAAAACAGGCTCCACTCCTCTTCAGGCGGTTCATAGGCCAGTTTGCATTTTTCGCATGTCTTGCGGACCAGCCGTTGGGCCAGTACTCCGATGAGGCTGGAAGCGATTTGTCCATATTCGATGCTAAGATCCAGAAGACGGGATACCGCGCTGATGGCATCGTTGGTGTGGAGTGTGCTGAGCATTAGATGACCCGTTTGGGCGGCGTCAAAAGCGATGCTGGCCGTTTCGTCGTCGCGGATTTCACCCACCAGGATAACATCCGGGTCGAGCCGCAGGAAGGAGCGCAGCAAACGGACGAAATTGAGTCCGATTTTGGGTTTGATCTGGGTCTGCATGATGCCGGGGAAACTGTATTCAATGGGATCTTCGGCAGTGATGATCTTGATGCCCGGGTGGTAGATATATCGCAGCGCCGCGTAGAGTGTAGAAGATTTGCCGCTTCCTGTGGGACCGGTAACCAGCACCATGCCGGCGGAGCTTTTAAACAACCGTTTGAGCGGGCCCAACACGTGTGGGGGGTGGTTGAGGTTCTCCAGCCCTACCTTGGCATTGCGGGAGTCGAGAATGCGGATGGTGACATTCTCTCCGACAATCGCCGGGCATGTGGCGACCCGAAAGTCGAGGTCATAGCGCCGGTCCTGATTGGTATCATAGTAGTTGACCCGGAAAACGCCGTCCTGGGGAAGCCGCCGCTCGGCGATGTCCAGGCTCGAGAGGACCTTGATCCGCGAAATGATGGCGTTGGGCATCTCCTGCAGCTTTTCATTGAGCCAGCCGACCTCCGCCTCCCGGCAAATGCCATCTGTACGGTAACGGAGTCGGGCGCCCTGCCTGTCCTGCTCGATGTGAATATCGCTGGCCCCTTTGCTGATGCCCAACCGGATGATGTAGTCCACCACCTCCTCGGCCATCATTTCATTGGCCTTAGCCGCTTCCTCCTCCAGCCGCTCTTCCTTGAGAGTAAGCTCGATGAGCTCCATATCCTGTACGCCGGCGACCGCTTTCTTTGAACGGCTGGTGGTGGGCGGTCCATACAAAGTGGCGAATAATTCGTCGTACCGGCTTTGGCTGATCAAGACCGGCTTGACTTTCAGGTCGGGGTAGAGCGGATCCAGGCTGGCGATGCTGGCTTTATCCTCCGGGTCGGCTATACCGATCTGCAACCGGCCATCCCTCAGCGACAGTGGCAGAATGTTGTGCTTTCTTGCGTATCGCTTGCCCACCACCCCGGTCAGCATGCTGCGCTGGCGCGAATCGAACTCGAATCCTCCCAAGGTGCGGTAAGGGATGTTGAATTGTCTTGAAAGGGCGGTATAGAGCTGATCCGTCGTAATGTTCTGGCGGTCCAGCAGGGTTTCCCCCAATTTTTTTCGGGTGTGGTTTTGATCCTGAATGGCTTTCTGAAACTGATCTTCGGTTATGAGTCCCTGTTTAATGAGAATATCGCCGAGCTTCAGCTGCTTTCCATACTTTTTGAGGATGTAATTGAGGTCCTCTATGGAGATCATATTCAAATCGCAGAGGATCTCACCAATGGTGCGATGTCCACTTTTGATGCGGACGGCCTGGTCCAGATCCGATTCGTCAATCACCGCCAGGTTGCTGGCCAGTTCGCCGATTTTGATGCTGTTGTTCTGTTGCTCCAGAAGGGCGTCCAGTTGGGTTTGGTTGATCAACCGGTTTCGGAGC
>JARRKU010000045.1:0-38758 GCA_037387725.1 Desulfobacteraceae bacterium | reverse complement strand
TTGCCTCAATCTTAAAAGGCCGTTTTTGATTGCATACCGTCACCCCACCCTTGGCATGGATCTCCACCACAGCCAATTGGGCGGCATTGATGCACTCCTTGCCTTCCAAAAATCCGGTGGATGTGGGCACGCCGATGACAATGGGCTCCGCTGCCATCATTTCCGGTACAAAAATAAAGGCGCACAACAAGGCGAAGAGCAAATAAATGACGGGCTGTTTAGCACTTTTCATAATCCAACCTCCACAGACATTGAGGATAACGCTTGAAAAGTAAATCCTCTGGTTAATGCATTGGTCCCTTGTCCCTTAACATCTTAAAATAAATGAATGTAATTCGCTTTTTGAATTGTCGCCGTTTTTTGAATTGCAATGGACGTGCCGTGGCTATAACCTACTGTAATAGTATTGTATTTTAATACAAGGAATGAACCGGCATCCGTCAAGTGTTACGATACGTAACAGTCTGGTTATTCCAATCCCCGGTGAATAGGGGATAAAAACAGCATATCTTATTCTTTATCAGCGTATTACGGGTATGTTTCGAAAGGTAACAGGCGGATTGACCGCTTATGGGGCAGCCGAAGGCAGTTCAATCTCACCTTCGGCGATGGCGGGCGGATAGACAATGCGGCGCTGACCGCCACGGGTCCATTGGATCAGGCAGGCGACAGCCGCTTTGGACGGATCTTTGCCGAAGAGCACCTGTTGGCTGGGGTGAAACCGCAGGCTTCAATAGCGGCCGCCAATACGTAGACCGATTCGTAGCTCGGAGCAGGACCGTGGCCGGATTCGATGGGACGGCCATAGCGGGCAGCATAGGCATTATAGAATTCGGTGGCCTGCGGGTAGCGGCGGGATGGCACATTGCCCAGTTCAAATGTCACGTTCAGTGCCCCGGCAATCTGACCACCAAAGGTTTTCCAGGCGCCTGGTCCCATCATGGGAGAGATAAAGCCGCATAACATCGCAGGGACTTGCATCTTCTTCCACTGAATCGCTAATTCGCCGCTTTGGGGCATATCGAAAATGGGAACAATCACCTGGGCGCCATTGGCGCTGGCCTTTTTCAGGGCGGCACTGAAATCCATGGTACCATAGGCAAAGTGCTCAGCCCCGACGATCTGCCATCCCTTGCGGCTAAAGTAGAGCCGGATCAGCAGTGCGGCAGTGGACCGGGCCCAGGCCACATCCTGACTCATGATATAGACGCGGGTGTAGCCCAGGCGCTGGTTCAGGAAGGTCATGGTATTGATCAGCACGTCCACCAGATACTTGGTGTTGAGTCCGGTGCGAAATACAAATCGGTATCGGGGATCTGCCAAAACTTTGGCCTCCATGGCGGGTGTCATGGCAATGGTTTCCAACAACGGGACCTTGTATTTGGCAATGATGTCCATAGCCGGCAGGAGCACTTCGGAACGAAAAGGCCCCACCACCAGACCATGGATCTGCCGATTGCGGATCAGCCCTTCCAGTCGTTTCAAAACGTCGGTCACGTGCAGGGGGGCTTGGTCATCTTTGAGATCGATGCTGATCAGCCTGACTGGCAAGGCTTGTCCGCCGACACGAATCCCACCGCGGGCATTTATCTCCTCTGCGGCCAATTCGGCGGCGCGCAGGCTTTCACGGCCCTCCAGAGTTGTCAGCGCGGTGGTCACTCCCAACAGAACTTCGTCCTGGGCAGCTCCAGAAGCGGCCATCGCATGGAGGCTCCATAGCACACAGAAAATCGCTTTGCAGATCTTTACCATGGCCCTTGTGTGCAGCGAATGGGTGGGCAGACGTTTGAAAAATAATATCATTTTTTGCATATTGACAGGCTGTGGCATGCTCTTCTATTGTGCAACAGTTTGATGGCACTCACATTTTGCTCTTTTTGTCAAATCGTATCTTGGTCAAATGAAAATTGTATTCTCCATTTACCTGAAATTGCTTGCCTTTATCCTTCCGCTCGTATGTCTTCCCATAGCCATCCTGGGATTTTTCTCTATCAAGGCATCCGAAGACAGGGTCAACCGACTGGTAAGGCATGAGCAAATGGTCAAAGTCAAGGCGGCCGCGGAAAAAATCAAAGATATCTTTTCAGGCTGTCAACTGGACCTGGAAACCATTACCGGCTTGCCGGTGATGGAAGACTACCAAATCGCCCGCTCCTTCAGGCTTGAAGCCGAAACCCAATTCAACCGCGAGAAGATCAGTCGCCTGCTGAAGGATTTCATCACGCGTCACGGGTTTTACTACCAAATTCGCATTTTGGACAATCAAGGCTGGGAGTTGATCAAAGTAAAAGCCGACAGCGGGCCGACATTTGAGCTGGGCCGTGCCCGAACGGTTTTGACCAGCGATCTCTACCAGACGGCTCCCGGGAAATTATACGTCTCGGATATCCTGTTTTCAGACCAGCGAAAGGGATACATCATGCATTGGGCGACGCCCATTTATTCCAGCTGGCATGAATATCTCGGCGGGGTAATCATCGACCTGGACTATGAAAAAATCATCCAGATGATAAAAGCCATCCGGGTGGGGGATCAAGGTTATGCGTTTGTCATCGATGACAAAGGGCGTGTCACCGGGCATCCCTTCTACGCGCCTTATGAACATTCCCTGGAGACCTATCCCGAACCCAGTCTCAAAGAGCTGATTCAGGAGATGATCACCGGCGCCAGCGGATGGAAAACCTATGTCCATCAGGATGTGGATAAGGTGGCCGCCTTTACCCCGGTAACCTATATGGGCTGGTCCATAGGGGTAACCATTCCGCTGGATGAATTCGGAAAGGAGGCCCACGCCATAAGCGTCCGCGTAATCCAGGTGGGCGCCATCGTGTTGATTTGCGCTGTTTTGGGGGCCAGCTTATTGGCTTATTACCTGTTGCGACCGGTGCGCAGACTGGTGGCCGCCACCAACAAGATCGCCCAGGGCGATCTCAACCACACCATCCCCGTCCAAACCAGGGATGAACTCGGTGACCTGACCCGCAGTTTTAATCATATGGTGCGGAACTTGTCGCGGATCCAACAAGAACTGGTTCGCTCTGAAAAATTGATCTCTCTGGGAAGGCTTTCCGCAGGTGTGGCCCATGAAATCAGGAACCCGCTCAACGCCATCAAAGGCGCCATCGTTCATATCCAGCGTCGGCGCCGGACAGATCCCCTGGTGAACGAATACACCCAGCTGGTATCCGAAGAGATCGACCGGCTCAATACGTTTGTCACCGAATTTCTCTATTTTGCGCGTCAGTCCAAGCCCAATCCAGTGCCCACCGACCTGAACCAGCTCATCGTTGCAACACAGAAATTGTTCCAAAAGCAGGCCTCCCAACTCAATATCCGCTTTCACAACCAATTGAGTCCTCACCTGCCGGATTTGCTCGTGGATCCCCACCAGATCGAACGAGTGATTGTCAATGTACTGATCAATGCCATGGATGCCCTGCCAGATGGCGGCGATATCATCTTCACCTCTTCCATAGCAGAAGGCCGGGAACAACAGCATACTCCCGAGAAGGTGTGCATTGAAATACGCGATACCGGTATGGGCATTTCCGAAGAACACCTGGACTACATTTTCGATCCCTTTTACAGCACGAAGGAAGCCGGCACGGGCATCGGCCTGCCGCTGAGTCTGAGCATCGTCGAAAACCATAATGGCCGAATGACCGTCCAACCCAGACAGACCGGTGGCGTCAAGGTCACCATCGAACTTCCCATGGTCCCGACTGAAATCTCCTCAAACCAAAAGGTAGCACAGGAATCGCCCCATGAAGCCTGAGAAAACCATACTGATTGTGGATGACCGAAAAAGCGCGCTAAAGGTGATCAGCGCCATTTTAAGCGATGAAGGCTACCATGTCCTGCAGGCCGGCAGCGGGTTTGAAGCGCTGGATATCTTTCGCCACCGCAAAGAGATCGATGTGGTCCTCTCCGATCTGAAAATGCCGGGAATGGACGGGCTGGATCTCTACCGGCAGATGAATAAAATCCGTAAACCGCCGCCGTTCGTGATCATGACGGCATATGGAACCGTTCAATCGGCCGTGCAGGCCCTCAAGGAAGGGGCCGCTAACTACCTGATCAAACCCCTGGATTATGATGAATTGTCCATTGTCTTGAACAAGGCGGTACGCGAATATGCGGTTTCGCTGGAGCTTAAGGCCCTAAAAAAAGAGATGGGCCAGGAGCAGGCCTTCCACGGGATGATCGGATCGGATCCCAAGATAACTGAAATTTTCGACCGGGTGCGTACCGTGGGCGCCACCGATGCATCGGTATTGATTTATGGGGAAACCGGTACCGGCAAAGAGTTGCTGGCCCGTGCCCTGCACATGGAGAGTCCCCGCAGGGAAGGGAAAATGGTATGCATCAATTCAGCGGCCCTGTCTGAAAGTCTTCTGGAGGCTGAGCTGTTCGGCTATGTCAAAGGGGCGTTCACCGGCGCACAAGCCGACCGCAAAGGGCGGCTGGAAATGGCCCATAAAGGCACGCTTTTTCTGGACGAAATCGGTCACATGAGTCTGGGCCTGCAAACCAAGTTATTGCGCTTTCTTCAGGAGATGGCATTCGAGCCGGTGGGCGGCAGCAGCTCGCGAAGTGTCGATGTCAGGATCATAGCGGCCACCAATCTCGATCTGCAGGCGGAGATCCGCGCCGGTCGCTTCCTTAACGATCTTCTCTACCGCATTGAAGTTGTCCCCCTGCGCCTTCCGGCGCTGAGAGAGCGCAAGGATGACATCTACCTGCTGGTCGACCACTTTATGCGGCAATTCGCCCGCCAGTACAAAAAGCCGATAACCCAGATCGACCCCCAAGCCCTTCAGGTCATCAGTGATTACCACTGGCCAGGGAATGTGCGCGAATTGAAGAATTGCATCGCCAGGTCCGTCATTCTATCCAAAAGTTCTTCCATCACCGTAGAAGACCTGCCTCAAAAAATAACTGACACCTCAAGGCTTTCTGCAGTACAGCCGGACGATGCCCTTTTCCAGAATCTGCCTGAACAAGGTGTCACCTTGCGCCATATGGAACGAGCGCTGATCCGCGCGACGCTGGTAAAAAACAAGGGCAACAAAAGCCTGACCGCCAAAAGTCTGGGGATCTCAAGAAAAACGTTGTATGAAAAGATTGAGCGATACGGCATCGAATAGGGTTTACCAGACGGGTTTGGCGGAGAATCCTGCGAACCGTTGCTGATACTCCCTGGGCCGCAGCCCTGTCAAGCGGACAAATACTTTCCGGAAAAAGGATATATCCTCATAGCCGACTTTATAAGTGATCTCACTGAACGTCAGGCGGCCTTCTTCCAGCAGTTGTTTGGCTTTCTCCACCCGCAACTGCTGCATATACCCCAGTGGTGTCACACCCGTGGCCCGCTTGAAGCGTCTCTCCATCGAACGGCGGCTCATACGGAATTTTTCTGCCAGGCGGTCATAATCGACGGGGTCGGCCAGATGCTGTTCAAGCCATATCTGCGCTTTTATGACGTCTGCGTCACCATGCGCTGTAGAGATAAGGAATCGGCTGTAAGGCATCTGGCTTTCGCGGCCCAGGTCCAGGACCATGGTTTTGGCCGACTCCAGGGCGGCTTTGCGGCCGCAGAATTTTTCTACCAGGTAAAGGGATAGATCCAGACCGGCATTGGTGCCCGCAGAGCAGTAGAGCCGTCCCTGATCGAGAATCATTTTGTCGGACTGCAGCTTTACCCGGGGATACCGGCGGCGGAACATCCGCGTGTAACCCCAATGCAATGTTGCAGACTTCCCATCCAATAATCCGGTTTCCGCCAGGAGAAAAACCCCTGTACAGATGCTGGCCACATGGGCGCCCTGACGATATTGCCCTCGTATCCAAGGGACCAGATCCGGATGTTTCTCCAGGATCTCGTCGATGCAGGTAGCCGATGCAATCACGAGCAGATCGGTCTGCTGGATCGATTGAATGCCGCAGTGGGGCTGTACAAACACATTGTTGGCGCAGCGGATGGGCTGCCCGTCTGCTGAGGCAATCGCTACGTCGAAATATGGAGAACGGGGTTGGCGGCCGATGCGCTGCCAGAGCCGACCGGCCTGGTTGAAGATGTCCATGGGGCCAAATAGCGTGGTCGCCATAGAGTTATACAATCCAAGCAGGGTTACTTTTTTCATAAATCCCCTTCAAACCGGGTCATTTTGTCAATATCACCCTTTTAAATGTCGTTTATGCCACTTTTGCTATGAACTTACAACCGCTATGATGCGCTCACCCAACCAACACCAATAGCGAAAAGGAAAGGAGGCCAATAATGACAGGCCGAAAAATCCAAGCGTCGGTGGCCCCTTGCGGTCTCAGTTGTGAAAAGTGCTTTGCCCATGTGGATGGTGAAATTCGCAGACAGAGCAGGAAATTGAAAGAACTACTGGGAAATTTTCAAAATTATGCCCAACGCTTTGAAATCCTGCTGAAAGAACCGGTTTTTAGAAAATATACTGATTTCAAGGAGGTTCTGGACTATTTTGCATCCGAAAATTGTCGCGGATGCCGCAATGAGCAATGCAAATTGTACAAGAACTGCGGCGTACGCCCCTGCCACCAGGAAAAACAGGTGGATTTTTGCTACCAGTGCGACGACTTTCCCTGCGATCGAACCAATTTTGATAAAACCCTTTATCTGGCCTGGATAAAAAGAAATGAAATTATCCGGAAGTCTGGGATGGAGAAGTACTATCAACTGACAAAGGACCGGCCAAGATACCCTTAATCCGACTTTTCGTCCCTTTGGCATCGTCCGCTGCATACGTCCCACTTTCATCATCAACATCTGTGTTGACAATGGCGTCCACCAAAGCTACGTTATAGCTAATTTATAACTATCATTCCCAGGATGAAGAAGGGACTCAAAATGAACGAGCTTCAGTTGGCGAAAGTTGAAGTGGATGTCAATGAACGCAGCGACGGCAGCATCATTATTCAGAATAAGGCGCCGCTCTCGGATGGGCCTGCCAATTTATGCGCCTGGCTGCACCAGCATGCGGCCGCTATGCCGGACAAGCCCTTTGTTCTGGAACGCAGCCCTTCCGGAGAGTGGGAGGGGCTGACCTACGCGGACGCTTTAAGCCGCGTCAATCGGATCAGCAACGGACTGCTGGCCTTGGAACGGGATCCATCGCGTCCCGTGGCGGTGCTTTCTGAAAACAGCATCAATATGGCCCTTTTTCAATTAGCGGCCATGCAGATCGGTCTTGCGGTGACGCCGATCAGCTACGCCTACTCGGCGCGATCGAAAACCGGCGGACACATCAAGCATATCCTGGATGTCACCCAGCCCACGGTCTTGGCGATGTCCGATGCGGATCTGCACATGCCCAAGCTGAACCAGTGGGACAATAAAGACCTGGCTTTGTATGCTTTTTCCAACAGTGATCACCACACCAGCGTCCAACCTTTCAGCGCCCTCTTCGCGGAAAAGGAGACCTTGACGCCAATGGCCCAGGCGCGGTTTGATCAGGTGACCGACGATACCCTGGCCAAGATCCAGTTTACCTCCGGTTCCACCAATCTGCCCAAAGGGGTCATGGTAACCCACGGTATGCAGGTGTCCAACCAGTTGGGCATCGGGCAAATGTGGCCCTTTGTAGACGCAAACGACAAGATAGTGGACTGGCTGCCGTGGAATCACACATTTGGAGGAAATTTTGTCTTCAACATGGCCCTCATGCACGGGGCCACCTTCTATATCGACAACGGCAATCCTTCCCCGGCCGGCATCGATATCACCATCCGCAATATCAAGGCGGTAAAACCCAGCATCTATTTCGGCGTACCGGCCAGCTATATCGCGCTGCTGGCCCGCATGGAAGCGGATCCGGAACTCAAAGCCGCCTTTTTCCATAATCTCAAATTCATCTTCACGGCTGCGGCCGCGCTCGATCAGGCCACCTACCAGGGGATGCGTCAATTGAGCATCGAAGCCCGCGGCAAAGCCGTGCCTTTCTTCTCCGCCTGGGGGTGCACTGAAACCTCGCCGGATGCCACCCTGGTCTATTGGGAAATCGATGATGCCCGGGTCATCGGGCTGCCCATCCCCGGTGTAAAGGTGAAGCTGGCGCCGGACAGTTCCGGCAAGCGCGAGATGCGCGTCAAAGGGCCCAATGTGACCCAGGGCTATTTCGCCAATCAGGAAGCCACCCAGGCGGCTTTTGACGCGCAAGGCTACTATCTGACGCAGGATGGCGGAAAGTTTCTGGATGCGGACAAACCTGAACAAGGGCTTATATTCGACGGACGTACATCCGAGGATTTCAAACTGGTCACCGGTGTGTGGGTGAACAATGCAAAGCTGCGCAGCAGTATCCATACAGTGGGCCAGCCGTTCCTGCTCGAGGTGGTACCGGCCGAGATTAATCGAGCCTATCTGACCTGTCTGATCTATCCCAATATCCAGGCGATCAGAAACACGCTGGCGGAGGCCAGCGAAGCATCGTCGGATGATGACGCTTTTCTGAAAAGCACACCGGTGGTCGAACTGTTCCGCAGCATCCTTAAAAAGCACAACGAGGTCAGCAGCGGCTCTTCATGGCGTATCGAGCGGCTGATCATCCTCAATGAACAGCCCCGCATCGATAAAAATGAGACCACCGATAAAGGCTATCTCAACCAGAGTGCGGTTTTGGCCCACCACAAAGAACTGGTTGCCGACCTGTACGCCGATCCGCCGCCGCCCCACGTGATTGTGGTCGATGATGGATGAGGCCCGCCCGCAAATCGGGGTGGATAGGGGCGCCGGCCGCTCACCCGCGCCGGCGGCATCGTTGCGCCATGCTTGCTCATTAAACGATGTCCGCCCCGGCCGTGGATCGAACGCCTGTACCGCTATGAACACAAATGCGATACCGACCAAGTTTAGCGCATCGTATATCCGCATGTGCTGAAGTGAATGATTCCGGATAAATATGTGCTGTAATTTCAAGCCGCGGTCGTCGCGATTCTTTTCGGCCGTGCTAATTTGCTTGCATTTGATACAGCCGGCATAGCATTATTATTATTAAGTTTAATGCGCAGCCTTATTCAAGGATAATTCATGTCAAAAGGGTCTGACCATCTTAGTAAAAAGATCGCATTGTTCAACCAGGCCGATATGTTCAAAGGGATATCCTTAGATGCACAAAAAGATCTGGCAGAATTAGCGGTCCGGAAACAGTATGCGAAAAACGACATCGTCTTTCAATCAGATGAACCATGCACTGCCTTTGAGATCGTAGAAAAGGGATTGATACGCGTATCCAGATACTCTGCCTTGGGGAAACGGCTCACCTATCTGTTGGCGGGGCCTGGAGAGCCCATTAATCTGATTGGCCCATTTACAGGGGCAGCACGTGAATATGTTGCTGAAGCAGCGCAGAGCTCAACCATTGTCTCCATCGAGCGAAAGGATTTCACCCAATTTGCATTTGCCCACCCCCGATTGGTTGTGAACATCATCGATATTCTTGGGCACGCGGTCGACAGCTCAAACAGCCGCATTCTGGACATGCTGGATAAAAAGGTGGTGGATCGATTAAAGCGTGTCCTCCATACGCTTTTAAAAAAATACGGTCCCACACTTAATTTTACTTCGGCTGAGCTCGCTGAGCTGGTCGGTACTACGACCGAGTCGGCACTGAGGGTCATGGCCGATATGCGTGAAAAAGGGATCATCGAAAAAAGACGGGGCCAGATTGATATTCTTAAGCCTGAAGCGCTGACTGATCCCGAATGTGACGCTTTATGGCTTTGAGGCGTTATTACACGGGTCTTGCAGACGCCTTCCTTTAGCTAAGTCTGGGCGCCACCCACAGAAGAAAATCGACAGAAGTATAAGACACCGTTTGCCGTCTGGTTTTTTCTCAGGGGTTCAATATTCCTGGCAGCCAGAGAACCAGATCGGGAAAAATAAGGACGCCCATCAGCAATACCACCATGGCCAACAAGAAAGGAAAGGTGCCTCTGAATATATTTTCAATGGGGACGCCCGGCGCGATGCCCTTTATGACGTATACATTTATTCCAACGGGTGGCGTAACCACTGCAATCTGGCTGATCAGCACAATCACCACACCAAACCAGACAGGGTCGTAGTTCATCTGCAATATCACCGGATAGATGATGGGAATGGTCAGCATGATCAGCGCCATGGCATCGATAAAACAGCCGCCGATAAAAAAGAAGACACAGATCAGCGCCATGATGCCGATGTTCGGGAGCTGTAATTCCGACACCCATATGGAAAGATTCGCCGGAATGGTGGTAACGGCCATGAACTTTCCGAAAACCGAAGCGCAGGCAATCAGCATCATAATCATGCATGAGGTTCTCAATCCTTCCCTGGCGGCATCGAAAAACTTCTTCCAGGTCAACTCACGGTGGAGCAACCCCAGGATCAAGGCGCCCGCTGCCCCCACGCCGGCGGCCTGATTGGGGCTGTACCACCCCAGAAACATGCCACCAATTGAAAGCACGAAAAGCAAAAAAATATCGGCAATTCGCCAAAGCGCCCTGAGCTTGTCCAAGAAGCTGTATGGCTGACCACTGGGCGCTGTGTCATGCCCCAGCGCAAACACGGCTAAAACCGTTAATATAAATAGGACCGTCAGTACGATCCCTGGAAGAATACCGGCAGCAAATAGTGAACCGATGGATTGTTCAGTCAATATGCCATAGACGATAAAAATCGTTGAGGGTGGAATCAGGATTCCGATGCTGCCGGCAGAAGCAATGCAGCCGGTGGACATCCGCTTGCTGTAACCGAATCGCTGCATCTCGGGCAGGGACACCCTGCCGATGGTCGCAGCGGTTGCAGCCGTCGAGCCGCAAATGGCGGCGAATCCGCTGCAGGCCAGAATGGTGGCCACCGCCAGACCGGCCGGGATCTTTCCGGCCAGCTTATTGGCCGAATCATACAGGCGGCCGCTCATCCCTGCGGCAAAGGCAAACGACCCCATCAGCACAAACAGGACGATGACATTCAGGGGGTAATTGGACAACATGGAAAAGAGATCGCTTACCAGCAAAGATACCGACGCCTCCCAGCCGACCAGATATCCGAAGCCGACAAATCCGACGAACGCCATGGCAAAAGAGACCGGCATATTAAAAAGGAACAGCACGAGCAGTAGGACGATGCCCAAAAGGCCAACCACTACGGGATCCATCAGTTTTCCGCTTTCTTCATCGCTTCAATGAAATCGACCAAAAGCATGACAGCCACCGGCACCAGCGCCAGCGAGAAAGCATACGCAAAGGGATAGAAAGGAATCTGAACCGTTGCGGTGACTTCTCCTGATTCCAGATACCGGTTTCCCAACTGAAACCCTTCATAAATGAGCAGTGAAAAAAGAATCACTCCCAGCAGGGAAGTCACTGCCTGGACCATCGAACGTATCCGGGGTGACATCTTTGTAATGAACATTTCGACGCTGATATGCCCCTTATACCGCTGGGTGCCGGCAACGGCAAAAACAATGGCGGCCACCTGGACAAGGCTGATGATTTCAGTGGATCCGGGTACAGGTGTCGTAAACAGCTTGGCGCCCAGTACATCGGCGCAGGTCACCACCACCATGATGAGAATCCCCCCCACGCCGATCCATTCACCCCATATGCTTAAACGGGTCGCCCACTGGCGAATAAACTGCATGTCTTACTCCTATCCCGACAAGGGCTTCAGAGGTCCGGTTGCCGAATGTAATGCCGTAAAAATGCAAAATCCGGAAGGGATCTGATGTCAAAGCCGAAGCCGAGGTACACATCGACTTCGGCCTTTCCAATCCCGGATTTCTCTCCCGCCGGATTTCCTGTAACGATGGGTTGCATTGGCATATGATCGTACAATTCTAAAACGCGCGTATAATGTGCATTTCACAACAGGGAAATTGCTTTCTTGACATCCTTGCGCTGGAATTCAACCGATTTAATCAGTTTTACCTTGCTGTTTATTCACCATATGGCATGGGGATGCCTCTGGCCATCTGCTCCTTCAGCAGTTCATCTCTGGTTTTGCGGATAAATTCGATACGGGCGTTGAGTTCATCCATGCTCAAGCCTTTTTTGATCATATCCTTCTTATAGTCATCGATCACGGGTGCTATGGCCTGATTCCATTTTTCCGCCTCCGCGTCGGAAAGCTGAATGAACTTCCCGCCTTTGCTTTTGAAAAAATCGGCTCCGACAAGATCAACCTTATTCCAACCGACGGCCGATTTCTCTATATATTCGGCGTTCACCTCTTCGAATATCTTTTTGATATTCTCCGGCAGTTTGTTCCATTTGCGTTTGTTCATGACGGCGTAAAAGGTGTAGATATTGCCCACCTGCCAGTCGGCCGTGCAGTGCTTCAACAGTTCACCCAACCGAAACGCTTTCATCGTCTCAAGGGGCAGCATGACCCCTGATATCACGTTGCGGCGGACCGATTCATAGGTTTCCCCAATGCCGATGGGCCGGGATGTGGCACCCAAGGCTGCTGCCGTATCTGCAATACGACCGGTTGCCCGCAGGGTTTGACCTTTCAGATCCTCCAAAGTTACGATCGGTTTTTGGGTGGTTGAGATCAAATTCGGACCTGATCCGGCAAAGAAGAGGACCTTGACCTCATCAAACTCTTTGGGTTTATATTTTTGATAAAATTTGTTGACCACATGGGTCGATACCCAGCCGGACGGCATTCCCAACGGCAGGTCGCAGATCTCCATTTCAGGGAAACGGCCCCGGGTGTAAGCCAAATTGGTATAGCCGATATCGGCAATCCCCTGAACGACACCTTCGAATACCTTGGGGGCCGGCAGCAACTGCCCGCCGGGAAAATATTTGAATTTAACTTCGCCGTTGGTCCGTTTTTCAATTTCCTTGCACCAGGACTCGGAGAGTTTGGAGGCGATTTGGACAGGCGGCAGGTAATTGTTGTAAGTTAATGTTATTTTTGCAAATGCGACATCCACAAGAAACCCTGTCAGCAGGATAATGGCCAGCACCCCGATACGTTTTGATCTCATTGTTGCCTCCTTTTGCAGTAAATCCTTTTTATGTGACAACAGGCTCATTTATCGCCTAATGCGAGCGCAAATGCGGATTTTCCCGATCCTGACACGATCTCTTTTTTCGGAGAGCGGTTCAGTCTGCCATTAGAATTTCATCATTATATCATTTTATATAGCCCTTTACACAGTAGATCACTATGACCATCGTCATATTTCATTCCTTATTTTCAAAATTTTCAAAATTTATAGGAATTTTCTTTCAGGTTTATGATCCCGGTCATATGCACAACCGGTCAATTTTATCTATGGTTGGCTTAACCGCAGACGCGATTATCCTTAAATCAACCTGACGAGAAAAAGGTCGTAATGCCTTTTCAACATTTCACTGCAAGCAAAGAGATTGAAAAATGGACCCTACGCTTTTTTGGAATCCGGTGTTAGAAACGCTCGACCGTGAAAAACTGCGACGTCTGCAATTAATGAAGTTTAAAAGAATTTTTAAGTGGACTTATGAAAATTCCCGGTTTCATCGGCGGCTCTACGACCAGGCGGGTATTGCACCGGAAGATATCCGCAGTTTTGAGGATATCCGCAATGTGCCCAAAGTGGAAAAATCCATGATGCGCGGCATCCAGCGCAAGACGCCCTTCCCTTACGGCGATATCCTCTGCGTCCCCCTTGAACAGGTCACGGCGTTTCGCCAGACCAGCGGTACCACAGGGCTGCCGGTCTATCAGGCCGATACATGGCAGGATTGGGAGTGGTGGTCTGAGTGTTGGTCGTATATCCTCTGGGCCCAGGGATACCGGCCTTCGGACCGTGTATTTCTTCCTTTCGGGTACAATGTTTTTGTGGCCTTCTGGGCGGCCCACTACGCCGCCGAAAAGCTCGGATGCGAAGTGGTGCCCGGCGGCGTGCTCGACACCCAGGCGCGCATATTGAAAATTAAAGAATTGAAGGCCACGGCGATGATGGCCACTCCCACCTATGTATTGGGTATGGCCGATACCGCCAAACAAAAAATGGACATCGACCCCGCAGCGTTGGGTATCCGCAAAATCACCTGCGCCGGTGAACCGGGTGCCGGTATCCCCAGCACCAAGAAGCGGATTCAGTCGGCCTGGAACGCCCGGGTCTACGACCATGCAGGCGCGACCGAAATCGGTGCGTGGTCTTTCGAATGCACGGCGCAGCCCTTCGGAATGCATGTCAACGAAGCGTTTTTCCTGGTGGAGATCGAAGATCCCGAGAGCGGAGAGATCATCGAAGAGCCTGGACGTCGCGGCAAGATGGTCATCACGGCCCTCGATCGGTTGGCCCAGCCTTGTATCCGATTCGACTCCAAGGACATCATTGAATGGGACAGCGTTTCCTGTGAATGTGGTCGCACCTTCCGCCTGATAAAAGGCGGCGTCGTTGGACGCGCCGACGACATCACCAAGGTCAAAGGGGTACTGCTGGCGCCTTCGGCCATAGAGGACGTCGTCAGGAGTATAGACGGCCTTGGGGATGAATATGAGGTTGTGGTGGACAGACTTGGCGATGTGGACCGTATCAAACTCAAAGTGGAAATTACGCCCGGACATGAAGACCATTTGAAGACCATCGAAGTGACCCTCAAGGACCAACTGCGGTTGAAAACCAACTTGAGGTACCGCATCGAATTCTACGATTACGGCCGGTTGCCCAGGTATAATGTCAAAGCGAAACGGTTTAAAGACCTCCGCAAACAATTAAAATAGGAGATCTACACGGATGGAATCCAAAGTCGATCTAAATGCAGTCGATGCTGAGGTGCGCCGAATCAAATCCGCCGTTGAAAAGCTCAGTGATATGGGAGAGAATTTTCCGTCCATTGCGCGCAACGCCGTCAGAATCCAGGCTTGTGTGAAAATGCTGGAATTAAATATCAGCGATTGCCTTTTGTTAGAAGACGCTTAGTAACGAAAGCCCATTCTATGCGGTGTCCAGTGTTTTTCGCAGTCTACCGGCCGTCGCCATTAAGGGTTCTATCACCCTATCGACCTTTTCAGCGTTTAAGGACTCTGCAAATCCAACCGCCCACAAACATAGCTGCAGTCCGTAATAACTCCCCATGCCCACAGCGATGGCATTGACGCCGGAAAGATATTCTCCTCTGTCCAAGGCATAGCCGGATTGACGGACACCGGCGATTTCTTTCACAAAGCTGTCCTCATCGACAATCGAGGCTTTGGTGAACTGCGGCAACCCATGCTTTTTGACGACTCGTCTGACCTCGACATCCGCCATCTGTGACAGATACACCTTCCCCAAGGCGCCTGCCATCAGGATAATCGAGGATCCCGGCGGAGAAGAGATTTTGATGGGCTTGTGGGCCTCGGAAGTGGCCATGATCAGTGCACGCCACGGACGCAGCAGGCCGAAAAAAACCGTTTCATCGATGGTATCGCGCAATTTATCCAGGCTGGGTTGGGTCCGGTAACCGAGCTGGAGATAGATCTGGTTTTTAAGGGCCAGTTCAACTGTGGCAGGCCCCAAGGTGATTTTTTTGTCCTTCGGGTTTTGGATGAGGGCGCCGGTCGCCACCAGGGCACGGATCAAGCCGTGGGCAGTGCTTTTGCCGATATCCAGACGGTCCGCCAGATCACTGAGTCGCACCGCCTCGTCGGAGTTGGCCACTAATCTGAGCAGCCGGAATGCCTTTTCCACGGCCGGTGCATGGTAACCATTTTTCTTTCCATTATTTATCGGCATTTTCCTATCCTCGACATCAATTTTATCTGGTTGATATCACAATAAGTTCACTATAATGAACACTAAGTAGCCCATCCATAAATTGCTGTCAACCACTTTTAGCCAAAAAAAGCTTTACATATCAAACGATATTGTGCCATGAAGTTATTATAAGTAATTTTAATTCCACTTTGCAGGCGTGGCATGGTGATTCAAGACAAATTATCGTTCAACATAATGAACAAATATGGATTTTCCATGGCGACCGGGTGGCGAAAATTCAGCTTTGCGGCCAGTGAAGGCGTATGGCCGATTCGCGAATAACACTCGGTTCCACCGTTTTTTAATCAGAAGATTTTGGAGGGATCATGACAAAAACCAAAGAGAGCACCGCACTCCAGAAGAGAGCCAAAAATCGCACTTCAGGTGCGTTTCGATGCTTGTCTTGTTTTAAACGCCTGTCCCCGCCAAAAGGCACGACAGAATATACCTGCCCCCACTGCGGGTTTGAGTGGCGTGTCTGGTGGTACAATCCTGATGAGCCAAGGATTCGCGGGCCGGTCTGGGACGCCCATGAAAAACTGACCCAAGCCAGGATGAAGGAGAAGGAGGATAAATAACATGGCCCTTACACGCAAAGTAGCGCACATAGACCTGACCACCGGGAAAATTGAAGCCCGAACGATTCCCATTGAGATACGACGCAAGTTTCTCGGCGGGCGGGGACTGGATATGTATTTTCTTTACAATCACACCAAGGCCGGTATCGATCCACTGGGTCCCGATAATGTGGCCCTGGTCAGCGCCGGTTTGTTGGTCGGCACCCTGGCTTCCGCCTCGGCCAGAACCCATGTGGGGGGAAAATCCCCTTTAACCGGCTATGTCGGTTCCGCCAATGTGGGCGGCTTTTTCGCTCCGGAGATGCGCCTGGCGGGATTTGACCATCTGGTCATCAAAGGCAAAGCTGAAAAACCGGTCTACTTGTGGATCCATGACGGAGAGATTGAGATCCGCGACGCCGGCGACCTCTGGGGCGTCGATTCCCGGGATACCCAATCTTTGATTCGGCAGGAGCTGGGTGATGACGACATTCAATCATTGTGTATCGGCCAGGCCGGAGAAAATCTGGTCCGTTACGCCTGCATCCGGACCAGCGTCAAGAATGCCGCCGGTCGGACCGGGATCGGTGCCATCTGGGGATCAAAGAATCTGAAAGCCGTGGCGGCCAGGGGCATGATGGATATCAACATCGCCCACCCCGCTGAAGCCTTGGAGTACAACAAAGAGATTATCGATCAGGTGGTCTCCTCCAAGCTGGCCAAAACCATGCAGAAATTGGGCACCCCGTTTATCTGGGGCGTGACCAACAGCACCGGATTGGTGCGCACCCGTAATTTCCAGGCCAACCAGATCGTCAACGCCGACGACATCGAACCCGAATCTTTGGAAGAAGACATGGTGGGCACCGCCGGCTGCTTCGGCTGCCAGGTCCATTGCCGCGGCAAGTACGTTATAAAGGACGGCCAATATAAGGGCACCTACGATGAAGGACCCGAGTATACCTCCCAGGGCGCTTTTGGCGGTGAAGTGGGCTGCACCACCAAAAATACCGTATTGGTGTGCAACCATCTGGTCAATTCCTACGGCATGGATACCCTGGAGACCGGCAGCATGATCGGCTGGGCCATGGAGCTCTACGAAAAGGGTATATTAACCCAAAAGGATACCGACGGACTCGATCTGACCTGGGGCAATGACGAGGCTGTCATCGAAATGGTCCATAAAATCGCCAAACGCGACGGCATCGGCGATATCCTTGCGGACGGCCCCCTGAAGGCCGCCAAACGGATCGGCAAAGATTCGGCCAAATACCTGATTCAAGTCAAAGGCATGAGCAACCTGCACTCCGATGAGCGCGCCACGCCTGGCTTGGCTTTGAATGTGGCGGTGGCGTCGCGGGGTTCCGATCACCTCAGGGGCCGCCCCGCCATCGACCTCTATCATCTGCCGGAAAAAGTACTGCGAAGCATTTACAGCAGTCCGGTGCCCTATGACGGGCCGTTGACCTCCGACTACCGCGACTATGAGGGCAAACCCTGGCAGGTAGTGTGGCAGGAGCACCTCTACGAAGCCGTGGACTGCCTGGGCATCTGCAAGTACCACACCATCTTTTTGGGGCCCAACATGCCGGCCTACGATGAGTGGGCCAAGCTGATCCAACTGAATACCGGATTGGAATTCACCCCCGAAGAGATCTATCGGGTGGGTGAGCGGTGCTACAATTTGGAGCGATTGTTCAATATCCGGGAGGGGTTGACCCGCGACGGCGACAAACTGGTGGATCGCTACCACGACGAGCCGACGCCGCTTGGGTTGCCGGTGGTCCGGGGGCGTTCCATCGACCGGGACAAGTTCAAGATCATGATCGACGAATACTACCAGCACCACGGGTGGGATAAGAACGGCGTACCCACCGCCAAAAAACTCGAAGAGCTGGGCTTGGAGAAAGAGCCGTCCAATCTGCTTTAACAATCGCTTAAATCCATAGCCGGCCTTTGAGCATGAGGCCGGCTTGAACCAAGGAGTCTATAAAATGGAAAAAGTACTGGTTATCGATGCGGCAAAATGCACCGGCTGTCGTATCTGCGAGCAGGTGTGCTCTGTTCAGCATGAAGGGAGCGTCAATCCGTACCGGGCGCGTATCAGGGTGATGAAATGGGAGCTCGAAGGTCAGGTGTTGCCCATGGTCTGCCGCCAATGCGATGATCCGCCCTGTCTGAATATCTGTCCCATGGGCGCCATCAGCAAATATGAACCCTCCGGTTTGGTGTCGGTGGATTATGACAAGTGCATCGGATGCCGCATGTGCATTTCAGCCTGTCCTTTCGGTGCCATGGACTACGACTTGGTCGGCAAGAAGGTCATGAAATGCGATTTTTGCGGAGGAGAGCCACAGTGTGCGCGCTTTTGCGATGCCCGGGCCATCCGTTTCGAGAACAAATCCAAGACCAGCGGCGAATATCGGAAGCTGGCGGCAACGCTGACGAAGAATTTGCAGTCCGGTATCTCCACTTGATGGCCGTTTTCGAGAACACTGTAACACTGAACCAGGAATCATGAAGCATATGGACACATCACCGACCGCCCCATCGGACCGTCCGCTGCTGGGATGGATGCTGGATCAGGGCAAGGCCGGATTTCTCCCGCCCTCCCCTGCACCGGACCAGTTGACATCCCGGCAGATCCAACAGGCCGGCGCCCATCCGGACTATACGACGGCAGAGCCCATCACCGATGTGCTCTGCCTTGTCGATCTCTTCCGCAAGAGCCTCTACGCCCACTGGAAAGCCGGTGAGTCGGACGCCGGCCAGGGGCAGCATGCCATGGCCCGATCAGCGCGACTGGCGGCCCAGATCGGCCTGGGACGCGGGCAGGAATGGATGCTGCCGGAACTCGAAGCGCTGGGAGAAACCATGGAACAACTGGGTCTGCCGGCGGCCGCATCCCTGCAGAGCGCTCTGAAGCATTTCAGGACAGCCTGGTCGGATCACATCCATGGCCGGGAATGTGCTTCGGACCAGTGCCAGGCGTCAATGCCGGCCAGGTGCCAGAGCGCCTGTCCCGCCCATATCGACATCCCCGGCTTCATGGCGCTGATCGGCTCGGGCGATTATGCCGGAGCCGTGGATCTGATTATCAGGGACAACCCGCTGCCCCACGTCTGCGGGCTGATCTGCCCGGCGCCCTGCGAATCCGCCTGTCTTCGCGGTGAGATGGACGAGCCCATCAATATCCGCCCTTTAAAGGCCGTGGCCGCCCGGATGGCGCTGACCCAAAACGGATATCCTTTACCCAAACCGGCCATTTCAACAGGGAAAAAAGCGGCCGTGATCGGTTCGGGACCGGCCGGTCTGACGGCGGCCTACTATCTAGCCAGCAAAGGGCATGCTGTCTCAATATTTGAGGCCGAAAAATAAGCCGGAGGCATGCTGCGTTACGGCATACCGGAATTTCGCCTGCCCAGGGAAATCCTGGATCAAGAGATCGGATGGATTCAAAAATCCGGCGTCCGGATCAAAACCGATCACCGCATCGAACGGGCCGACGAGCTGTTTGCGTCGGGTTTCGATGCCGTTTATGTGGCCATCGGCACCCAACTGGCCCGGGCCATCCCCATCGAGGGGATCGATCAGCCCATCGTCCTTCACGGCCTGGACTTTTTAAAGGCCGTCAACCGCGAAGAAAATCCCAGACTGAAACGCCGTGTTGTGGTCCTGGGCGGCGGCAATGTGGCTATCGATGTGGCCATGACCGCCCTGCGTCAGGGGGCCGTCGACATCCACATGGTTTGTCTGGAGCAGCGGGACGAAATGCCGGCCAATGCCAATGAAATACGGACAGCCGAAGAAGAAGGCATTGTCATCGAAAACGGATGGGGGCCTGTGAAGATCACGGCCGACAATCAAATCACCGTGAAGTGCTGCACCCGGGTCTTTGATGCGCAGGGAAGGTTCAATCCCCAATACGATGAAACCCGAACCAAGACCTTTGACGTGGATCACGTCATTCTGGCCATCGGTCAGGCCGCAGATCTCACCTGTGTGATGGCAGTGGATCAGATCGACATCGAGCGCGGGTTGATTTGTGTGGACGCCTCGACCGCCGCCACCCAGGACCCCCGTATATTCGCCGGCGGAGATGTGGTCCATGGACCCGGTCTGGCGGTCAATGCCATCCGCGCCGGCAAGCAGGCCGCTGAATCCATCGACCATTTTCTGAAAGGGCTGGAGATAACCCACCCGGCCTGGTCCGCACCCCAAACCAGCAGCAAGGTGACGCCTTTGCCCGTGACCATCGAAGAACGCAGCCGACGCATACGCGCTGTGATTACCGAACGTACGCCTGATCAACGGTCTTGCGGCTACGACTGCATTGAGCACGAACTGGACCTTGAAACGGCCCGAAAGGAGGTGCGCCGCTGCCTGAGATGCGATCTGTGCATAGGCTGCGGCCTTTGCGAACTGGTTTGCAGCGAAATGGGATTCAATGCTCTGCGGTTTATGCCCACCCAGGCCGGACGGCTGGCGCTCAACGATTTTATTCGTCCGGGTTCCCGTTGCGTGGGATGCGGCGCCTGTGACCAGGTTTGCCCCACCGGGGCCATTCAGGTGGTAAGGGAATCATCGGATGTGCGCACCCAGTTTACCGGCACGGTGATCTCCGATCAGCCCCTGGTGGCCTGCGCCCGTTGCGGCCGACCGCATGTCACCGAACGATTCCGGCAGGCCCTGAAGCAGAGAACCGATATCGGGAGCATCGTCCAGGTCGACGGTGAATTATGCATACACTGCGCCCGCAAGTCCACTGCAGAGGCGATACGGGCGGTGGCCAACAAATACAGGCGGTAGCGCCCAACCGGGGTTACCGACTCATAGATCACAGACATGGCAATGGCACCCACAGAACTCACCGCCACGGAATTGCAGCGATATGACCGCCAGATCATGATCCGGCAGGTCGGCCGCGCAGGACAGAAGCGCCTAAAGCAGGCCTCTGTCGTCATCGCCGGCGCCGGTGGATTGGGATCGCCCATTGCCATGTATCTTGCGGCGGCCGGTGTGGGACATCTGACCGTGATCGACTGTGATACGGTGGAGACCGGGAACCTGAATCGCCAGCTGCTGCATTGGCAAAAGGATGTCGGCCGGCCCAAAAGCGCGTCAGCCCTGGACAAACTGACCCAGATCAATCCGGATATTCACGTGGCGGTGCGCAGCGCCACAATCGACGCCCGCACGGCACCCGAGCTGGTGACCGGATGCGACGCGGTGGTGGATGCTTTGGACAATCTGACGACCCGCTATATTGTTAATCAGGCGGCCGTAGCCTGCGGCATTCCTTTTTTCCACGGCGCCGTGAATGGATTCGAAGGAAGGGCCATGACAATTCTTCCAGGACAATCCGCCTGCCTGCGTTGCCTGTATAAAGGGCCGGTGCAGCAGAGTGTCACACCGGTGATTGGTGTCACACCGGGGATCATCGGCACCATTCAGGCCACCGAAGTGATCAAGTTCCTGCTGGGCAAGGGAGATCTGTTAACTGATCGAATGATTCATTACGATGGCCTGGCGATGGTCTTTCACGAGTATAAAGTTCGGCGCAACCCGAATTGCGACCATTGCGGGGAGCTGTTTCAGTACAATAGACTTTAAGATAATGTTTTTGGCAAGGCTAGCGGGAGGAAGCTGTATTGAAATACCGCGACGACCGATAACGCAGTCCAAAAACATTATCTTAAAGTCTATGAAAGGAGGCCCTTATGGCTGTGACTATACATATTCCATTAATCCACCGCCATTTAAGCGATGATGTCGAGACAATGGAGGTGGATGGAAAGACCGTTGGCGAATGTTTTCACCAGCTCGTACAGCACTTTCCCAACCTGAAGAGCGCGATATTCGACGACAAAGGAGAATTGCAAAACCTGCTGGAAGTCTTCCTGAATTCGCAAAGCGCCTACCCGGACGAATTGGCCCGATCCACGAAAGACGGTGATGAAATTCATATTACCACTATTCTATCGGGCGGGTAGAAGTGGCCTGAAAAAAAGCCGGGTGGAAAAATGCAGCCAGATTATTGAATTTGTATCTTTCAATTGACACAGTCCGAAAGGTTGTATAAAATACAGAACACTTGTTTAATATAGAGAACACAGGATTGCCATGGCTGCCCCAGGAAGAGTCCCCGCCCTTTACAGATGTTTTGCCATTCTGGAGCTTTTATCCCAGGCCGATGAATTCCCGGGCAATAACGAAATTGCCAGAAGGCTTGGCTTGAATAAAAGCACGGTCAGCAACACGATGCACACGCTGGCTGATTTAGGTGTGCTTGAGATTCGCGAAGACGGCGGATTTATCTTTGGTCCCCGGTTCTATCTATTGGGCAACATGGCAAGAAAGCGTTCCGGGCTTCAACAGGCCGCGCAGCCCTACCTGGGCAAAATCAGCCGGGATACAAAGCTCTCAGCGTTCCTTGGCATCCGGTCAGGCGACAGTTCGATCCTTATCGATAAAGCCGATGCAAACCTTGATATTAAATTATCCTCGGAAATCGGCATGAAGATGCCGCCGCTGGCCGGAGCCGGAATCAAAGCCATGCTCTCGCAACTGACCGACCGGGAGATTGATCGCATTTTATCGGAAAGCGACCTGAAACCGTTCACACCCAATTCAATCACCAAAAGGTCCGTTTATAAAGCAGAGGTCATAAGCGTTCGGTCGGAGAGAATTGCCTTGGACCTGGAAGAATATATCGAAGGCCTGCTGCACCTCAAACAATACCTATGCGGTATTGAGAAGGAGATAAATCAACACCAAGTATAAAGTAAAATATAGCCGCCAGGGGTCCTCCGAGAACTTGGCGCAAGCGGGGAAAAGGCAAAATGCCCACCACAAATGGAAAAATATACACGGACTGCACCCTGTGCTATCACAGCTGCGGCACCGAAGTGACGGTTAGGGATGGGAAAGCCATAAAAATCGGCGGTCTTGCGTCACACCCCATCAACTTGGGACGGCTTTGTCCGAAAGGGGCCAATGCTTTGGATCTGATCTACAGTCCCGATCGGCTGAAGCACCCCATGAAGCGAACCGCCAAAGGATTTGTGGACATCTCCTGGGACCAGGCCCTGGATGAGATCGCTGAGAAGCTTCTGCGGTTAAAAGATCGATATGGCGCCCAGGTGTTCAGCACTTTCTGCGGCTCCATCGGTGTGGAAAACCTGGAAATGTCCTCCCTGGTCCACCTGTTGCGATCCGGATTCGGCTCTCCCAATTTCTTTTCCGTGGAAAGCATTTGCTACCGGATGCGGATCATCACACGCCAAATGACGTTTGGCCGATACCCGACGGAGGAACCCAACTCGAACCTCTATGTCTTATGGGGGCACAATCCCGACCAGTCTGATTTTCCCTTGAAATTCTTTCTGAAGAAGAACATGCAGCGCGGCGCCAAATTGGTTGTCGTCGACCCGAAGCGGATTCCCGCGGCGGATAAAGCCGACATGTATTTAAGGATCAGACCCGGAACCGACGGCGCCCTGGCGTTGGCCGTGATGAACGTCATCATCGATGAAGATCGATATGACCATGATTTCGTGGAAAAACATACCGTCGGTTTTGACAAACTCATCCCGCATATTCAACGATATACGCCCGAATGGGCCGAAGATATCACCTGGGTACCCGCAGGCGACATCCGCGCATTGGCCAGGCTTTTCGCCAGCGTCAAGGGCGCCAGCATATTTCAGGGAACATGTACCCAGGACCAGACGGCCAACGGCACACAAAACAGCCGTTGCTTTGCCATCCTCCAGGCCATTACCGGTAATATCAACATTCCGGGGGGATGGGTCACCAGCCCGCCGCCGAAATTCGGCCATCCCGGATTCAGCGCGGAAGGCGGCCAGCTGGGCAGTATCGAATATCCATTATTTGTGGAACTCTGGGGACGGAAAGCGCCCTATGGCGTGGTAACCATGGTTCCGGAGAGCATTCCCGACCGGCTGAAAGCGTTTCTGGTCATCGGCGGAAACCCCCTGGTCTCGATGCCGGACAGCAAAGCCTTTAAGGCGTCTTTCGAAAAACTCGATCTTGTCGTCGTGCATGATCTGTTCATGACGGAAACGGCCCAATCCGCTGATTATGTACTGCCGGCCTGCTCGCACCTTGAAAAATGGGGGGTCGGCTACACTTACAACGTATGTCACTGCATACCGTATCTGATGCTCCGCAAAAAATGCATTGAACCTCTCGGTCAGAGCTATTCGGAGTGGCGCTTCATTACGGAATTGGCCAAACGGTTGGGGTTGGCGGACAGGTTCCCTTGGACGTCGGAAGAGGAATTCGTCGCCTTTATGGTCAATCCCAGTGGTTTGACGTTTGACTATCTTTTGAATGAAAAACCGGAAGGTGATTATTACGCTGAAAAGAAATATGAACTCCCGGAAAATCTATTCCGAACACCCTCCGGAAAGATTGAGATCTATAGCGAAACCCTGCAAGCGGCAGGATTTGACCCGTTGCCTACCTTTTTGGAGCCGGAAAGAGGGCCGGTTCGGGGGGATAAGAACTTTTTGGAGAAGTATCCATTGATTCTTTCTGTGGGCAATCGCAACCTCTATTACACCCACAGCCAGCAACGTCATGTTCCAGCCTTGAAAAAGAGATACCCGGAACCCTTGACGGAGATCGGCCCTGAAACGGCCCAAAGGTACGGCATTGAAGACGGCGATGCGATCATTGTGGAAACCAATACAGGCGCGGTGAGGATGAAAGCGCTGGTGGATGAAAGGGTGGCCGAAGGTGTGGTCCTGGTCCCCCACGGATGGGGCGGAGATGCCAACGGTAATCTGCTGACCGATGTGACCTGCAGGGAGCCGATCATGGGATATCCGGACCAGAAGTCGCTCCAGTGCCGTATCCAGAAGGCTCCTTGAGTAAGAATGCATCTATTGCTTTACCAACGTTCAAAGCCATTTAGACTGCGGTATTGCTCCTTGAAATGAGGCAAAAAATGAGATTCGCCGAAACCGGCTATAACCTGGAAATTGATCTCACCAGAGCAAATATAGAAAAAGTAGAAACAGATCCGGGCCTGACCCGACTTTATCTGGGCGGCCAAGGTACGGCGGCTAAAATTCTATGGGATCGGGTCGCTCCGGAAACAGATCCTTTTTCCCCCGATAATCTGCTCATCTTCAGCACCGGCATCTTACATGGCACCCCGGTGCCCGGCGCCAACCGAACGTGCGTTGACACCTTTTCCCCGCAAACCAACTTCTACTCCCATTCATTGTTTGGCGGATTTTTCGGACCGGAACTCAAGCATGCCGGTTATGATAAAATCATCATTCGCGGCAGGGCGCCCGACCTGGTGTATTTAAGCATTCACAACGACTCGGTGGAAATCCGCGATGCCGGCCATCTCAAGGGACTGGGCGCATTGGAAACAGCCGAGCGGATCAAAACGGAACTGCAGGACCCTGAGACACAGGTGGCGGCCATTGGTCTGGCCGGTGAAAACAGGGTCTTTATGGCCACCATCGAACACGCCAACTCCAGCGCGTCCCGGGGCGTCGGTGTGATTATGGGGGATAAAAGACTGAAAGCCGTGGCGGTCCGCGGCACCAAGGACATCGAAATCGCCCGGCCCACCGAACTCTTCGAGCTCTGCAGCCCGATGTATAAGGAGATTTACGACAACCCGAATTGCGGCGATCCCATGGCCCATGAGGATGATGAGACCTTTCATGTCGACAATTTTGCGTGGGGCAATGCACGGGAGCGGAGAAAAGGATTCTGGAACAGAGACCGTGAAGCGAAATGGACCCGGATTACCGCGTCGGCAAGACTTCGATGGACCAGCTGCTATAACTGCCCCAAGGATTGCCATCAATCGGTTTCCTTCAAGGGGCGCCCCGTCTATTTCCAGAAATGCTTCAACAAGTTGACCTATGCAATGGCAGCCTACGAAAACATTGAATTCAATTACGATATACTGGGGGTTACCCAGGAGTATGGACTGGATGGCTTCTCAACGCCTCAGGTCTTGGCCTTCGCTGTTGAGCTTTTCGAAGCGGGTATTCTCACGGATGAGGATCTTCCGGGATTTCCAGCGGAGAGCGCGGAAAGATTTTTCTGGCTGGTTGAAAAAATCGTTCGACGGGAAGGGATCGGGGATGCCTTGGCCAACGGCGTTTATCATGCCGCCCGGCAGATCGGCAAGGGGGCGGAAAAATTTGATCATAACACCATGAAAAAGTTCGAGCAGGTCCCCCTCAAGCTGGGCATGATCAATTTCCCGTACTTTCTGATGTATGCCACCGGTGAAAAAATGAATATCACCCAGATTGAAGGATCCTACCCCCAGGTTCCCATTGCAGACAAACAGGAGCGGGAGAAATTCGTAAAGGGCTGGGTCGCGGCACCGGAGCGCTTTAAAAAATATTACATGTCATGGGAACCGCGCCAACACCCATCCATCGAGGCGGCCGTCAACATATGCGATTGGAACGAAATCATGCATTACGTTGACGACGCCATTGGCACATGCGCATTCCTGTCTTCCTTCAGGGGCCAATTCGGCGGAAGGACGCCGTATCATCTCTACAATTTGCCGGATTTTATCTCATTTGCCACCGGTTTGGAAATGGACCCGGACCGGTTATGGGAAATCGCCGCCCGAAACCGAAACTTGATTCGCGCGCTGAATGTCAGAAGAGGCTTAAGAAAACGGGACGAAAAACCGCCGGCCGACCATTGGAAAAAACGAGATCCTGAAATGGAAAAAAAGCTGCTCGATGCCTATTACCAATTCAAAGGATGGAACCAGGACGGCATTCCCACCCGTGAGACGTTGGATAAATTGGGCTTGGGATATGTCAGCGACGATTTTGCTGAAAAAGGAATCCTCTAGCCGTGGAAGACGGACAAAAGAAAAGAATAGTCAAAGAAATCCATGTCGATGTGGATAAATGCACAGGCTGTCGCGCTTGCGAGTTGGCCTGCTCCGCTTTCCATGCCATGCCCAAATACAGCGCCACCAATCCAGCCAAGGCGCGAATCCGCGTCATTGTCGATGAGTGCAATGATGTGTTTGTTCCCATACGGGCCGGTTATTTTACGGCAGCCGAATGCGCCGGCCGGTGCGCCTATACGATTCACGGAAAATCATACGCTGAGTGCGGCTTCTGCAAGGTGGCCTGCCCGTCCAGGGTCTATTTCTTCGATCCTGATTCCGGCCTGCCGCTTAAATGCGATATGTGTGAAACCGATCTTCCGTTAGAAGCGCCGATGTGCGTTCAGGTGTGCCGGTCAGACGCCCTGACCTACACCGAAAGAGAGGAAGCGGGAGATGAAGCCGAATCGCAGGAGGAACTGGATCTGAGGTTGGAAAGCCTGGTAAAGAAACATGGCTTGAAAAAAGTAGCAAAAATGGTCGACCGGATCATAAAGACCGGAAAAACATTTCGCGAATAAAAAATCTGTAAGGGAAACAATATCCGCTTTTAAAGACCGCTTACAGCTGCTCCAAGTCCCGGCCCCAATCACCTTTTGGTGTTGACCCGATACGAACACATGATAATTTGGAATATCTGCGCAATAACAGGAAAGGGCAGGCTCCGTGACCCAAAAGCGTTCCCAGGAAACATCGGCGTTGTTTGCAACCACCTTGTCGTCCTTTATGGGGCCGTTCATGATCTCCTCGGTCAACGTGGCCCTGCCGGCCATCCAGAAGGAGTTTTCCGCTGATGCGGTGGCGCTGAGCTGGGTCGCCACCGCCCTGCTGCTGGCATTGGCCGTATTTCTTATCCCTATGGGCAAGATAGGCGACATTTACGGGCGCAAGAAGGTGTTCACCTGGGGCCTGGGGGTTTACACCTTTGCTTCGTTAATGGGCACCTTTTCCATCTCCATGCCGATGCTAATCTCGGTCCGGGTATTCCAGGGTTTCGGGGCGGCGATGTTCGTTACAACGGGCATGGCCATCGTGACCTCTGTTTTTCCGCCCAAACGGCGCGGCCGCGCCATTGGGATTTATGTCGCTGCGGTTTATATCGGCCTTTCGGTGGGGCCGTTTATCGGCGGCTTCCTGACCCAGTACGTCGGCTGGCGAAGCATCTTCGCCCTGGTGGTCCCCTTCGGCATGGCATCGGTTTGGGTCACACTGCGGTTTTTGCAGGAAGAGTGGGCGGACGCGCGTGGTGAGAAACTCGATATCATCGGCAGTCTGCTTTATGGAGGTTCTGTTTTTTTGCTGGTTTACGGTGCTTCCCTGCTGCCGCACCAGCTGGCCGCATATTTGATCCTCACCGGTGCCGCGATGCTGGCCTTGTTTGTCCGCTTTGAACTGCGCACCTCCCAGCCGGTATTCGAAGTTCGCCTGTTCAGCGGCAACCGGATGTTTGCTTTCTCCAGTCTGGCCGCGTTGATCAGCTATGCCGCCACTTTTGCGATCACTTTTTTGCTCAGCCTCTATCTGCAGTATATAAAAGGATTTGATCCGAGAACGGCCGGTACGATTCTTGTCGCCCAACCCCTGGTTATGGCTGTTTTTTCTCCGGTGGCAGGCCGTTGGTCGGACCGGGTCGAACCGCGCCTGATTGCTTCGGCCGGTATGGCCCTTACCGCATTAGGCCTGGTCCTGTTTGCGTTGTTTCGGTGGATAAAAAGTATTTTGGCATCGCCTCCGGCACGGTGGCCGCAATGCGATTATTGGGCCAGATGGCCAGTATGGCCATTGCCATGGTGATTTTTGCGATCTTCATCGGCCGGGAGCAGATTTCTCCCGCAAATTACGCACAGTTTTTAAAAAGCACGAAGGTTTCCTTTACCATCTTTGCTGTGCTGTGTGCGATTGCTATCTTTTTCTCCATGTCAAGGGGAGAACGCCGAAATCAGCGCTTCTAACTGAATGCCATTCAGTAACCCTTACGACGCAGGAAGTCGGTCCGCGTTCTCTCTATCCGCTGCCCGTTGGATAGACCAGTTAGGAGCATTCCATGGACAACGAATAGCAATTGATTGACTATTGATAAGTCTTACTGAAGCCATGTCTGTAAATTACCACGAAGGACACGAAGATCACGAAGTTGAAATTATAAAATATTTTTTTCCTTCGTGATCTTCGTGTCCTTCGTGGTGAATAATAACAGGTCAGCTAGGCATCGCCTATCATTCAAATTTCCAGATATCAGCCACACCCTTTTCGCGATATATTTTGTTAGAAAGACCCGAATGTCATGGCCTTAAAACGATGAATCACATTCAGTTAGAACTGCTGCGCCGCAATGAATAGAAGTGGTTTAGGACCATCATACGAGACCAAGGTATCGATTGAAATCCTTTAACCGCTGCCAATCAATGGGATGGTCTACCCATTGGGATAGGATATCGATGACGTGGGTGCGGGTCCGGCGTGATTCGAGGCAGGCGCGTTGCACCAGTTTCCGGGCGTCTGGTTTGGGCATGTGGGCGGACAGGGCAAACACGGCCGCTTCAGCCAGGGGCAAGCCGTTGGATTGCTCCAGGTTCGCGCGCATCTGCCGGTCATCGACCGCCATGGTCGAGAAAAGCTTTTCGGTATGTTTCAGAGCGCCGGCCGCAGCCATGACCATCTGGGGCAGTGTCAACCATTCGAGCATCCAGCCGGCACCGCCCCGCTCGTGTTCCTGAACCTGGGCTTGATGGATGATGCCCAGGAGCCCGGCATTCATACGGGACAACGTGACCAATACTTCGGCGCCGATGGGGTTGGATTTCTGGGGCATGGTCGATGACCCGCCGCCGGAAGAAAAACGGACTTCGGCGACTTCCGATTGGGCCATGAGCAGCAGATCCTGACCGATTTTGCCCAGGCTGCCGGTGAGCATGGAGAGCCAGCCGGCGAATTCAGCCACACCATCCCGCTGTGAGTGCCATGGCGTGGCCGGCAGCACAAGGTCCAATTCCGCAGCCAACTGCCTGGCCACTTCACGGCCTTTATCCCCCATGGCCGCCAGGGTGCCGGCCGCACCTCCCAGAGAGAGCACCAACAGCCGGGGTTGGATCTGGGCCAGGCGCACCTGATGGCGGCGAAATGGTTCCGCCCAAAGGTTGAGTTTATGGCCCATCGTGGTGGGAACGGCCTGTTGCCACCTTGTTCTGGCCACCATCAGGGTCTCGGCGTGCGCCTTTGCCAATGACGCCAGGGTACCCAGGAGTCGGGAAATCCGCACCTCCAAAAGGCCGACGGCCTCTCTCAAACGCAGCACCAGGGCGGTATCCACGATATCCTGGCTGGTGACGCCCCAATGCAGGTAGTCTCGACCCTCTCTGCCGATGGCCGTCCGTGCGGCTTTAAGCAATTCAGGCACCGGAACCCCGGATTCCGCTGTCCCGCGAGAGAGTGCCGCCGGATCGGGGGAAAAATCCGATAGGACTTCGGCGATCTGATCATAGGCGAGTTTTGGAATAACTTCGCTTCCAGCTTGCACCTTGGCCAGGGCCACCTCCACCTTCAGCATTGCGGCAATGGCGGCTTCATCGGAAAACAGGGCGGCCATGTCGGGGTCACCGAAAAGCGGACCCAACAGCTTTGAATCAAAAGGGCTGATGGACATATGGACCTCCTCTTTTCGTCAGATAGTGCCCATCTTTTGATAAATTCATAAAGCGTCGTCTAAAAGCCATAAGTTTAGATAACCACGAAGGACACGAAGATCACGAAGCTGAAAATACGATATTTTCTTTTATCCTTCGTGCTCTTCGTGTCCTTCGTGGTGAATACAGGTCTTTTTTCAAAACCATCATCCTATTGGGTGCTCCATTCCCAGACAGGAAATATATAACATCCGCCTAAAAATGGCGAACTTCGCCCGAGACCGGTACTGGCGACCCGTTCAAACCAGAGTAAATTTTTGGTGAGCGGCGCCGTTTCCGGATGGGCATTAGTTCATCGGCGGCAGGGAAAGGATCTGTCGTGCCTCTTCCGGCGTTGCCGGCCGGCGATCATATTCCTTGCACAGACCGGATAGACGGGCCACCAGGTCGGCGTTGCTGGCCGCCAGCCGGGTCTTGTCAAACCGGATGTTGTCTTCCAGACCGGTGCGGCAATGACCGCCCATCTCCAGCGCCCAGTGGTTGATCTGCAGCTGGCTGCGGCCGATACCGGCGGCGGTCCATGTGGCGTCGGGAAGCCGTTTTTGAAGCTGCGCAACTTCAAAGGCCAGGATCTCCTTTTCGGGGGGCAGCGTATTCTTCAGTCCGAATACGAACTGCACATGCACAGGGCGCGCGAGTTCCCCTGCCTCGGCCATGCGCACCGCCGTGTAAAGCATGGCCAGGTCGAAGACCTCGATCTCCGGTTTAATCCGGCGGGTCATCATCTCCCCGGCCAGCGTGTCAATCAGCTCCGGGGGATTCTCATAAATCATGTTGGGGAAGTTCACCGAACCGGTGGTCAGGGAGGCCATATCCGGTTTGAGATAGAGCATGGATCCACGCTCCTGGGCGGCCCTGCCCCGGCCGCCGGTGGAGAACTGGATGATCATGCCCGGGCACTGCTCGCGCACCCCCTCAAGCACGGCTTTGAATTTGGCCGGATCCGAGGAAGGCGATTGATCTTCTTCGCGGACGTGGACATGAACAATGGTGGCACCGGCTTCAAACGCCTCACGGGTGGAGGCAATCTGCTCCTCGACGGTAACGGGTACGGCCGGGTTGTGCTCCTTTCTGGGGAGGGACCCGGTGATGGCAACGGTGATGATACAAGGTGTGGACATGGCGCCATCCTTATCTCTTCTGGCCGTCCGGGACGGACAGACAGGCATTTATAAAATCCGGTCAGACGTCGAAGAATACGGTTTCCGATGCGCCCTGCATATGGATGTCGAAGCGATATACCGTTCCGCCGGGCGTCTCTTCCCGGCTGGCCATCAATGTTGGACGGCGCGTCTCTTCGACACTGTCCAGCACCGGATCACTATCGTTCAACGCGCCCTCGTCGGAGAAGTAGATGCGCGTGTAGACGTGGCTCAGCAGCCCCCGCATGAACACCATGACGTTCAGGTGCGGCGCCTGGCCGTCCGGTGTTGCACCGGGTTTGATCGTGTCGAACCAGAATCGGTTGTGGGGGTCGGTACCGGTGCCCACGCGTCCGAACCCAATGAATTCATCCTGCCGCGATGGATCGGGGTATCGCCCGTTGGCATCGGCCTGCCATACCTCGATCATGGCATCGGAGACGGGCGCGCCGTCCCCATCAAGAACCTGACCGGTAATCCGGATACGCTCTCCCTGGATCTTTTGGTCCGCTATCTGCGGACCGGCGATACTGTTATAATTATAGCCATACTGCTCGGGCGTCAGGCAATACGCGAAATAAGGGCCGACGGTTTGGGAGGGGGTCTGTTCACTGCTCATACATTACTTCTCCTATATGCAGCCTTGGGGTTAGCGTTGCACCGGCGTTGCGGTCCGGCCGCGCAGAACAATATCGAAAACATACCCCAGCGCGAAATCGGGCTCGGTCACCTCTATGGAAAAACGGCTGATCAGCCGATGCCGGGTGGCAGCGGGCGCCCCCTGGAAAATGGGGTCCAAGTCCAAAAGCGGATCGCCGGGAAAATACATCTGCGTCACCAGCCGGGTGGCCATGGCCGGTCCCAGCAGCGAAAAATGAATGTGATTGGGCCGCCAGGCATTGTAATGGTTCTTCCATGGGTAGGCGCCGGGTTTGATCGTGTAGAAGCGGTAGTGTCCGTTTTTGTCGGTAATGCAGCGACCGGCGCCCAGGAAGTTGGGATCCAGCGGTGCGGGGTGGTCATCGACCACGTGGATATAGCGGCCGGCCGCATTGGCCTGCCAAACCTCGATCAGGGTGTGGGGAATCGGATGGCCGTTTTCATCCCGTACCTGTCCGGTAACCACGATGCGTTCACCCAGGGGCTCGCCATTGACCCTGGCATTTTTGGTCAGGTCATGATCCAGCGGCCCAAGGCGCCGGGCATCGAACGACGGACCGGTGATTTCACACCCGCTCTGCCGAATCGGCACCAGCGGCTGGGTGGGCCCCCGCAGATTGGTGGACTTGTATTCCGAGTAGATCAAGGGGGGATGGCTATCCCAGTCTCTGGGGAGAAAAGTCATGGTTTCTATCCTTTCATAAGGCGATACGCCGGCCTTGCAAATGTCCATCCGGAAAAAGGGACACTAACGATCTACATGAGCATAGTGTTGTTTGGCCACTCTAAAGGCCGCATTGGCCGCCGGGACGCCTGCGTATACGGCGACTTGCATTAATACTTCCCTGACATCGGCCATGCTGGTCCCGGTGTTGGCCGTTGCCTTGAGATGCAGGGCCAACTCTTCCAGGTGCCCCAGGCTGGCCAGCATGGCAATGGTCAACATGCTGCGTTCCCGCCGGGTCAGGTGATCCCGCGCCCAGATGGATCCCCAAGCCGTTTCGGTGATAAACCGCTGAAAGTCGGCATCCAGTTCCGTCGTCTCATTTTCCGCCCGGTCGACATGGGCATCTCCAAGCACGGCCCGGCGAACGCCCTGGCCTGTCTCATGGGTTGTTTTCGTCACGATTTGTCTCCTCAATGAATCTGCGGACCGCAGCGGCGAACGGATCCGCTGCCTCGATACAGGGCAAATGTCCGGCGCCGTCCACCAGCTCGAAGCGGGAACCGGCGATGAGCGCGCCCATGGATTGCACCAGTTCGGGTGGCGTGGCGTCATCCTCCGATCCGCACAGGCAATGGACCGGCCGTTTCAGGCTTTTGGCGGCCGCCGTCAGATCAGCATCCCGCAGCGCGGCGCAGGTGCCGATGTAGCCCTCGACGGGGGTACGGATCAGCATATTGCGCCAGCCGGCGACAGCTTCGGGCAGCGCCTGACGGAATGATTTGGAAAACCATCGCTCAAGGACGGCATCGGCGATACCTTCCATACCGTGCCGGCGTATCTCGTCGATGCGCTGGTTCCACAACGCCTTCGAGCCGATCTTATGGGCGGTGTCGCACAGGATCAACCCGCGAACCATATCGGGTCGGCGAGCCGCCAGTCCCAGCGCGATCATACCCCCCACCGAAATACCGCAAATGACAGCTTGTTCGACTTCCAATTGATCCAGCAGGCCCTCCAGATCGCCGATATGGTCGTCCAGGGTGTAAGGGGCCGGCGGCGCATCGGAGAGGCCGTGGCCCCGTTTGTCGTAGCAGATGCTCTCTATGCCGCCCCCCAGACGGTCCAGCACGCCGTCCCATATTCTTGAATCCGTGCCCAGAGAGTTGGCAAAAACCACCTGCGGCGCACCGTTAACGCCTTTGCATCGATAATGAATATGGCATCCGTTGATCAGCTTTACATGCATGATAGGGGTCCCCGAGAGAAATTCGCTTTACCAGAAATTTTCAAATTGCCCCAAACGGCCCGCTACGCAGTAGTCGCCGAGTCAAAGGGCAGCCCCACATAATTCTCGGCCATGGCCGTCTTGGCGGCAACGGATCCGGCCAGATAATCCAATTCGGCAATCTGAAGGCGGTATCCCAACGGATCGTCATCGAACTTGTGCATCAGCGAGGTGAACCACCATGAGAAGCGGATGGCTTTCCACACCCGGCTCAAGCAGGCACTGGCGTATTGTTCCAGAAGATCGTTCCGCTTTTCCCGATAATGGGCGATCAGCGCCCGGGACAGGTAGTAAATGTCCGAAGCCGCCAGATTAAGTCCTTTGGCACCGGTGGGCGGGACGATATGCGCCGCATCACCGGCGAGGAACAAGTTGCCCCACCGCATGGGTTCGGCCACAAAACTGCGCAGCGGCGCGATACTCATCTCCAGCCGAGGACCGGTGGTTACGTTGTCGGCCACATTCTGGGGCAGCCGACGCCGCAGCTCATCCCAAAAATCCTGGTCGGTCCATTGCTCCACCGAATCCTTTAAGCTGCATTGTACATAGTAGCGGCTGCGGGTGGCGGAACGCATGCTGCAAAGGGCAAATCCGCGCGGGTGGTTGGCATAGATCAGTTCGTCATCCACCGGCGGTACATCCGAAAGGATGCCGAGCCAGCCGAAAGGGTAGACCTTTTCGAACCGCCGCAGTCGATCACCGGGAATACTCGATCGGGATGCACCGTGGTAGCCGTCACATCCGGCCACAAAATCACAGGCCAATTGGCGGGTGCGGCCGTCCTTCTCATAGATGATCTGCGGTGAGGCGCTCTCCGGGTCCGCCACAGATAGAACCGGTGTCTCGTATTCAATTACCGCGCCGGCGGCCAGGCGGGCATCGATAAGGTCCTTGGTCACCTCGGTCTGACCGTAGATCATGATGCTGTCACCCCCGGTCAGCCCGTGCATGTCAATGCGCGTCCTGCGGCCGTCAAATGCCAGGGAAAATCCGTGGTGCACGATGCCTTCACGGTCCATGCGCTCGTTCACCTGGGCTTCTCTGAGCAGGTCCACGGTACCCTGTTCCAGAACGCCGGCTCGAATTCTTCCCTCGACATGCGCCCTGCTCTGTCGCTCCAGGATGATCGAATCGATGCCATTAAGGGACAACAACTGGGACAGGAGCAGTCCCGACGGGCCTGATCCGATAATTCCGACTTGCGTTCGTTTTTTCATGTCTAGACTCTGTATTCAGTTAACCAAACCATTAGCATTCTGCCACCGGATTTCAACGGTTGATCGGATTGGAACTTGTCCGGGCAGCGCCAGACCGGCTATAGTGGAAGAAAGACCCATTCCTATGATGTTGACAAGGGCGTATACTCAAGCTATTTTATAGCTAATTTATATCTTTTTCAAGGGAATAATCATGGCCGCTATATAAGGAAAACCTTTATGGATCTGAACCGTCTTCTAAAACCCGATCGGGTGGCTGTCATAGGTGTATCCACCTCCAATGACAACCATCCGGCCAATGTGATCTTTAAAAAACTGCAATTTCGCTATCCAGTGGAAGTATACGCCGTCAACATCCGTGGTGGAGAACTCCACGGCACACCGGTATATCCAGGTATCGACGCCATTCCCGTCACCATTGATCTGGCCATCATCGCCGTGCGGGCGACTTACAGCCCGCAAATTCTCGAGGCTTGTATCGAATGTGGTGTTGGCGGTGCCATCATCGTCTCCGGCGGATTCGCCGAAACCGGCAATGTGGACCTCCAGGACCGTATCGCCGCCATCGCCAAAGACGCCGACTTCCCGGTCATCGGACCCAATTGTCTGGGATATTTCTCCCCCGGCAAAATCGATACCTTTATCCTGCCCAGCGAGCGCCTTGAAACACCAAGGGCCGGCGGTGTGGCCATCATCAGCCAAAGCGGCGCATTTCTGGTGGATCTGCTGGTCAAATTTTCCAAGCATGGCATCGGCGTCTCCCAGGCGGTGAGCATCGGCAACAAGGCGGTGGTTCGCGAAATCGACTTGCTCAAGTTTCTGCAAGGCGACCCGGAGACCAATGTGGTCATCCTTTACGTCGAGGGGTTTGACAAAAATGAAGGGCGCGCGTTCGTCGAAGCCGCCACATGCATCGGCAAACCGGTGGTGGTGATCAAATCAGGCAAAAGTGCGGCCGGCCGCCTGGCGGTCAGCAGCCATACCGCCTCCATTGCCGGTGATTACAAAGTTTTTTCCGATGTCATCGCGCAGCACGGCATCATCGAGGCGCAAAGCGAGTATGAGATCCTTTCGTACTGCAAGGGGCTCAATGCCTATCCCAGGAACATCGGCCGTAACATCGGCATCATCACCATCAGCGGCGGGCATGGTGTGGCCGCAACCGATATGTGCGCCAGTCAGGGGCTGGTCGTGCCGGAAATACCCGAAGCGGTCCGACGGAAAATCTACCACCGCCTCTCGCGGTCGGTGCGGGATATCGCCACCATCCGCAACCCTGTCGATTTGACGGCCAGCGCCGTGGATGAAGATTTTGTCGCCGCCTACGACGAAATGACCAAGCTGTCGGATTACGACGCCTTTCTCATGCTCGTCCTGCCCTATTCAACCGGCGTGTCGGTGGACATCGGCGCCAAAGTGAGCAACCCTTCCCAGAAACGGATCCGACCGTTGGTGGCCTATATCCCGCAAATGGCCAAATACCAGGCATTTATCGAAGGCTTCGAATTGAACGGCGTGCCGGTTTCCGACTCCATCGAAGGTGCGGTCTTGATGCTTGAGGGAATGAGGAGATATCAGCCATGCTCAATACGATAGCCCAGGAAGTACTATCCGACGCCAAAGCCAGGGGTTGGGTCTTGGAGCCCGATGCAAAGCGAATGATGCGCGAAGCCGGGCTGGCCGTACCGGAATTCCGTTTTGCAAAGACAAATGAGACCGCTCTGCAGTCGGCCACGGAACTCGGCTACCCGCTGGTGGCCAAAGTGGTTTCCCCTGATGTGCTCCACAAAACAGAAGTAAAAGGGGTGGTGGTCGGTATCGACAGCGACCAGGCGCTGATGGATGTCTTTTCCCGTCTCAGCCATATCGAGGGGTTTGCCGGCGTGCACCTGGAGAAGATGATCAGCGGCGTTGAATTGATCGTCGGCGCCAAAATCGACGAACAGTTCGGACCGGTGATCCTTATGGGGATCGGGGGAACAGGGGTTGAGATCTATCAGGATGTGGCCCTGCGCATGGCCCCCCTGGCAAACGAAGATGTCCAATCCATGGTGCGATCCCTAAAAGGAAGAAAGCTGCTTGAAGGATACCGGGGCGGTGAGGATGTGAACCAGGGAAAGCTCTCCCGAACGATAGTGGATTTCTCCCGACTCGTGGTAGATATTCAGGATTATATCGAATCGATTGATCTCAACCCGGTCATTTGTTCGTCCGACGCCTGCGTTATTGCCGATGCACGCATCATTTTACGCCCCGAATAGATCCCTTTGAATGAAAGGAGGAGGAAATGCATAGAGAAGCCAAAATGTACATAGATGGCGAGTGGGTCGACGCGCTCGGCGGGGGCATCTACGAAGACACCAATCCGTTCACCGGCGATCTCTTTGCAAAAGTACCGGCCGGGGAAAGGCTGGACGCCAAACGTGCCGTGGCGGCTGCAACGGCCGCCTTCCCGGAATGGTCCCAGTCACTGCCTGCAGAGCGGCGGGCCCTGTTTTTAAAGGCCGCTGACATTCTCGAGGCGAAGCAGGAGGACATCGTAGCGACGCTGGCCGAAGAAACAGGCTGCACCTTCGGTTTTGCGATGTTCCAGTCCATGTTTACGCCGGGGCTTTTACGGGAGGCCGCCGGACAGGCGCATCAGGCAATGGGAGAGATCATTCCATCTGATCTGCCGGGGGCGCTGCACATGGCGATCCGCCAGCCCGTGGGTGTCGTCGCCGGTATCGCCCCCTGGAATGCGCCGCTTATCCTGTCCCTGCGATCCATCTGTATGCCCCTTGCTTACGGTAACACCGTCGTTCTCAAACCATCCACCGAGTCCGCCGTCTCCGGCGGAACAGTGCTCGCTGAAGTATTTCATGAAGCCGGCTTTCCCAAAGG